>NZ_JWLD01000099.1 GCF_000813725.1 Leisingera sp. ANG-Vp | reverse complement strand
GGGCGGGCGCCCCAGGGGCTTGCGGGCTGACCCGCTGCCCCGGTTCCAAACTGCTGCCCCATCTGCTGGGCCATCGCCATGCCCATGCCCATGCCCATGCCGGCTCCCATGCCGCTGTTCGGGGTCTGCGCCGCCGCGGTCATCGCTTCGGCAGCCGAGAACTGGGTGTAGCGGCCGAGATCGCCCAGCACACCCATCTGGGTGCGCTTGTCCATTGCTTCCTCCACCGCAGGCGGCAGCGAGATGTTTTCGATGTAGAGTTCCGGCATTGACAGCCCGTAGTCCGCCAGCGTGCCGGAAATCTCTGCAGCGACCAGCTTGCCCAGGTCGCCGGTGTTCGCCGCCATGTCCAGCACCGGAATGCCGGAGCCGGCCACCACGCGGGAAAACTCCTGCACGATGATGTTGCGGATCTGATAAGAGATCTCGTCCATGGTGAACTCGCCATCAGTGCCAACGATCTCGGTCAGGAACCGCGCCGGATCCGCCACCCGGATGGTATAAGTGCCGAACGCACGCAGGCGCACCGGGCCAAACTCCGGATCACGGCAGATGATCGGGTTCTTGGTGCCCCACTTCAGGTCGCTGAAGCGGGTGGTGTCGACAAAATAGACTTCCGACTTGAACGGCGACTGGAAGGCATGGTCCCAGTGCTGCAGCGTTGTCATGATCGGCATGTTGTTGGTCTCAAGCATATAGAGACCCGGCGTGAACACATCCGCCAGCTGGCCTTCATGCACAAACACCGCCGCCTGGCCCTCGCGCACCGTCAGCTTGGCGCCGTATTTGATCTCATGGCCTTCACGCTCGAACCGCCAGACCATGGTGTCATGGGTGTCATCCACCCAGTGAATGACATCAATGAATTCGCCTTTGAGAAAATCAAAAATACCCATCAGTCAGGTCCTCTTCATGTGGCGGCCTACAGTTCCTGGCCCATCGCCTCGCGGGCGAGAATGCGGATCACGGGGCGGGCCTCTTCCAGGCTCATCCCCGTCTTCAGTCTAGGATCATACAGCATCTGCAGCAGTTTTTCGTCAAAGCTGGTCAGCAGAGCAAATTCGTCGTCGTCGTTGAAAATCGAGGGCCGCGCCCGCGGGCTGTCATTCCTGAGGCCGAGCCCCTGCGCCACTTCCTCATGCACGCAGCTTTTGCGCACCAGGTCCGGGTGCTCAGCGCGGATCAGCGCGACACCGCGGGTATAGGAGAGCGGATCGCCCTGCGGCCCGCCGGCCACCACCAGGCAATAGTAGCTGCGCGGCGGCGCTGCCAGCAGCGACAGATCCTTGGCGCTGATCGACGGCAGCAGCTCGCGCACCCGTTCGGCCACAAAGGCGCTGTCGTCGAGGCTGGCAAAAATCACATGGAAATTCGCACGCGCTGCCACTGTGCTGACAGGATGGCCGGTGATCCGGGCCAGCCGCGCCGCAAAGTCGGTAACCGTCTGCCGGTCCGTTTCGCGCCGCGCGGGCGGCACCGAAGGCCCGAATTCGGAGACAATCCGCACCGGACCCGCCCAGCGGCCCAGGCCGCCGGAGATGCCGGAACCGCCGTATTCGTCATAAAACGCGAGCGCCTCGAAGCTGTCGGCCAGATCCTCGGCGTCATAAGGCGTGTCCGGCCCGCCGCCATCGGTGCGCAGCAACCCGCGGGTCAGCAGGTCGCGCTGCAGGGCGTTATAGTAATAGGCCAGCTGGGCGCTGTCGGCAGAGGGTTTGTATACTGCGGGCTCAGGCTGCGCCGGACGGGCCTGCGGCACCAGCGATTCAGGCTGGGCAAAGGGCAGGCACGCCGACAGAGCCGCCGCTCCAAGCAGGCCGGCGCTTGTTTTCAGAACACCCGTATGTGCAAGCCGCCAAGCCACTCCGGTCAGTTCGGGACCGCGGTGCCGGCGTTGTCGCCGACGCCGTCGCGGCGCGCCTTGGCGGCGGCCAGCGTGTCGCGCAGCTCGGCTTCCATCTTCTGCAGATCGGCCTCGGCAGCGGCGCGCTTGGTTTTGCCTTCATCAGCGATGCGCAGGCTGTCCTGGATGGTACCAATGAGATCGGCATTGGCCTGTTTCACCGCTTCGATGTCAAACACGCCGCGCTCCATTTCCTGGCGGATCATTTCGTTGGACTGGCGCAGGTTGGCAGCGTTGGACTTCAGCAGTTCGTTGGTCAGGTCGTTGGCATCGCGCACTGCAGCCGCCGCCTGGGCCGAGCGCTGGATCGTCAGCGCCTGCGCCAGCTGGGTCTCCCACAGCGGCACGGTGTTCACCAGGGTCGAATTGATCTTGGTCACCAGCGACTTGTCGTTCTCCTGCACCAGCCGGATCGAGGGCAGGGACTGCATGGTGACCTGGCGGGTGAGCTTCAGGTCATGCACCCGGCGCTCCAGATCGTCGCGGGCAGCGCGCAGGTCGCGCAGCTCCTGCGCCTTCATCACCTGGTCCTCCTCGGCGGCGGCCTGCACTTCGGCCTCCTTGGCGGGGATCGCGGTGCTGTCCAGCTCTGCCAGCTTGGCCTCGCCCGCGGCAATGTACAGAGCCAGCTCGTCATAGAAGCTCAGCGTCTTTTCATAGAGCATATCGAGCGACTTGATATCTTTTAGCAGCGTATGCTCGTGGCCCAACAGGTCATCGGTGATCTTGTCGATCTGCCCCTGCACGGTTTCATAGCGCGCGGTGAACTTGGCAAAAGGCGCGGCCTTGCCCAGCAGCCGTTCCCAGAAGGTCGGCTTGCGGCGCACATCCAGTTCCGAGACCGAAAAGCCGCGGATGGTGGTCACGATATTGCGCAAGCTGTCGCCCGCAGGTCCCACATCCTTGTTGCGCACATCCGACAGCATCGCCTGGCTGATCGTTTGCAGTTCTGACTGTGCGGCAGAGCCGAAATGGATGATCGAATTGGTATCGGCCATGTCGATCTGATCCATCCGCACCCGGATCGCCTCGCTGGCCTGGGCGTCGGCCTGCTCCAGCGGCTGCACTTCGGCCACGGGTTCTGGAAGTTCGATGGCCGTGACTTCCTGCACCAGGGCTTCGGCTTCGGCGGCTTTTTGTTGAATGGCTTCGGACATGAACGGCTTCCTCACTAATCAGTTTTGGCCCAAATGGACCCCCTCGCGCTGCAGCCGGTCGCGCAGCACATCAATTTCAATGGTCAGATCCGCGCGGTCCTCGACCAGCATTTTGCGGGTGCGCGCGGCAAAGTTCTGTTCCAGGTCGTCCAGCAGCGCCATGTAGTCGGCGCGGGCCTGAGTGTCCTGGCTGCGGGCATAGATGTCGGCGAATTTCACCGTCGCATCGCGGGCGCCCTGCAGATAGACCGTCAGGTATTTGCGGGCTGCGGTCAGGTCGCGCGGGTCTTCCTCGACCGTGCGGAACAGGTCGCGGGCCACCGCCTGAAACTGCTCCACCCGGGCTTCGACCCGGCGGTCCCGGGCACGCAGCGCGGCGTCCTTCATCGCGGCCAGGCTCTCTTCGGCCTCATCCACAGCGCGGGCGACACGGGACTGCTGAAACTCGTCGATGCCCTCGGCCCCCTTGTCCTGCAGCGGGTCGATGCCAAAGGCGGTGATATGCAGGCCCGCGGTTGCCGCAGCATAGATGACGGCAATCAGGATGCCAGGCTCTGCCTTCCAGGCGGCCAGCGCAGCGCCCGTGCCGGCCAGCAATGCCGCCAGAATCTTGCGGGGCAGGGCGGGTTTGCGGGCCACTTTGCGGGCATCAAAGGCGGCCTGCGCTTTCAGCCCCTCGCGCAGCAGGAAGGCGCCGCCGGTCCAGAGGCCTGCGCCCGCCAGGCCCAAGGCGAGCCCTGTTGCGCCGTCATTCAGCGAAAGCAGCGTCAGGATGGCGGGCGGCACAAACATCAGGTTCGCGCGCACACCCACGGGGTCGACCTGGGCATTGCGGAAAGATGGCGCAGGCGCTGCGCTCTGCGAGTCAGACTTTCCGTCCGGGCTGTATTTGCCGCCGAAACGCTGTGCCATGCGGTCAGCCTCCCACAATCCAGCCGGTGCTGAGGCCCAGCATCAGGATCAAAAGGGCGGCATAGGCAATTTTCTGCACGCGAGCTCCCCCAAAAGGCCTGCGAAGATTAACTGATTGGAAATCTAGGGGATAGCCGGCGGTCTTGCTAGGGGGAAGTCTTGCGTAAATGCCTCAGCGGCGGGG
>NZ_JWLD01000098.1 GCF_000813725.1 Leisingera sp. ANG-Vp | reverse complement strand
ACAGCGCTTGGGTGAAAAAGAGGTCTTTGGACATTCGGGGCTCCTGTCTATCCGGTCCAGCCGAGGCCCGCAGCAACGCAGTTCATCGACTGCAGCAGCGGCACCGGCACTGTTGAAGGCTTTTCAGCGCGCTCTTCCCGCAGGAGGCGTACTTGGGTTTTGTGAATTTCGCGCAGCATGGTTTCGACCCGTCCAAAACGGGCGCGCAGGCGCGGGAAACGGTCGGCGAGGCTGCTGTCCCCGGTCAGGAACAGGATGGCTTCGCGGGCCAGCTGGTATTCCTTGCGGATGGTGCCAAAGATCCGCTCGCGGATTTCATCGTCCTGCACCAGCGTCGCATAGTCGGCGGCGATCTCCATATCGCTTTGCAGCAGCGTCTTTTCGACTTCATCCACCACCAGGCGGAACAGCGGCGAGTTGGAGAACATGTCCTGCAGCACCGCGTCGCCGCGTGCGCCGCGGAACTTGCGGAAGCTGGCAACCGCCGAACCGAACCCATACCAGCCGGTGATCATGTGGCGGTTCTGCGACCAGGCAAAAACCCAGGGGATTGCGCGCAGATCGTCCAGCGAGCCGGCGCCGAAACGGCGGGCCGGGCGCGATCCGATCTTGAGCCGTGCGAGTTCCTCCACCGGGCTGGCCTGCTGGAAGTAGTCCAGGAAACCGGGCGCGTTCAGCAGGTTGGAATAGGCGGCCTGGGACATGCCGGCAAGCGCCTCAAACGCATCGTCATGCTCGGGGTTCACCGGCGGGGTGTTGTCCTGCAGCGAGTGGCGCAGCACGGAGGAGGCCATCAGTTCCAGCTGGTGCAGCGCGGTGCCGCGGTTGGCGAACTTGGAGCTGACCACTTCGCCCTGTTCGGTGATCCGCATCTGGCCTGCGATGGTGCCTGCGGGTTGGGCGGCAATGGCGCGCTCAGCCGGGGCGCCGCCGCGTGAAACAGAGCCGCCGCGGCCGTGGAAGAACACCGGCTTCATCCGGTGCGCGGCCAGGGTGCGGGTGATCAGGCGCTGCGCCTTCTCCAGCTCCCAGGTGGAGCAGAGGAAACCGCCGTCCTTGTTGCTGTCGGAATAGCCCAGCATCACCTCGATCCGGTTGTCGCCGGATTTCAGCGAGCGGCGGGCAAAAGGCACGTCCAAAAGGCCGTTCAGAATGCCGGGCGCGGCACGCAGATCGCCAATGGTTTCAAACAGCGGCACAACTTTCAAAGCAGCCTTTTCGGCACCAAAGCCTGCGTAGCGCGCCAGCAGATAGACCCCCAGCAGGTCATCGGTGGAGCGGGTCATCGACAGGATGAACGGCCCCATCGCCTGCGGATCTTCCCCGGCGCCTGCATCGCGCATCAGACGCAAAAGTTTCAGCAGCTCGCCGCTTTGCGGGCTCAGCTCGTCCGGCATCACATAGGCCAGCGAGGCGCTGCCAAGCTCGCTGCGCAGGCGGGCGGACCATTCGGAACTTCCAAATTCCGGCACCTCGCCGGAGCGCGACCAGATCTCGGTCAGGGTTTCGGTGGTCACTGTCGAGTTTTGCCGGATGTCCAGCGTCACCGTGCGGAAGCCAAAGACGTCGGCCTGCCAGCGGATCGGGCGCACATAGCGGGCCGCCAGCCGGCTGGCGCCGATTTCCTCCAACGCCTCCTCGACCTGGGTAAGATCGATGATGAAATCGCCAAGATGCGGGTAGGTCCCGGGCTCTTCTGCGGCAGTGGCCTGAATGCGGGACAGGATCGCAGTCAGCGCCTGGCGGAACACCTCTCCCGGATTGCGTGCGGCAAGGCCGGCCATGCCAGGGGCGGCTTCGATGATGCCTGCAAGACGGGCGGATGCGCTGTCAGGCAGGGCAAACACGGCGGCCGAGATCGAAATCCGTTCGGCTGCGGTGGTCAGCGCCTTCTGATAGCGTTTCAGAATGGCCGCGCGGTTGGCCGCCAGCGCATCTGCGGTGGCTTCAACGGTCACATTCGGGTTGCCGTCGCGGTCGCCGCCGATCCAGGAGTGGAACTTGAGGCAAGGCGCATCGGCAGTCGCCCCAAGACGCGGCTCGGCGGCGGAAATGTAGCGGTCAAACAGCTGCGGCACGGCTTCATAGAGGCTGTCGCGGAAAAACTGCAGCCCCCATTGGATCTCGTCCTGCAGGCTGGGACGGTCGCGGCGCAGCTCGCCGGTCATCCACAAGAGGTCGATCTCCGAGCGCAGATCCTCCAGCAGATCGGCACGCTCACGCGGGGTCCAGCGCTTGGCCTCCAGCGACACCAGCCCGCGGTAGATGCGGCGGTGGATTTCCAGAATGGTGACCCGCTTGGCCTCGGTCGGATGCGCCGTCAGGGTCGGGCCGATCGAGAACTGGCTGGCAACTTCCCGCAGCCGCTCCGGCGTGGCGAGGTCGCTTGCCAGATCCAAAGCGCGGGCAAAACTGCCCTCGACCACTTCCGGGCCATCCTGGGTTTCGGCCATGCGGCGGTCGCGCATGGCAGCGTTTTCCTCGACGATCTTCAGCAGCTGGAACCAGATGTTGAAGGCCTGCATATAGGCGGTCGCGGGCTGGCCGTCCGACAGGTCCCAAGGAGACTCGCCGGTGGCGCGCTTTGCCACTTCCGGCGCGCGCTGGCGCAGGACATCCAGCCAGAGGGCATGCAGTTCGGTGCGCAGTTCGGCGGCGTAACCCGTATCCTCGAACCCCGCTTGAGTGGTTTCGGCCGGGTTTCCCATTACATCACCCGGTCACGCGGCTCGCGCCCTGCAAAGAAGTCATTGAGATTGTCGAGCACGCGGAAACCCATCGCCTCGCGCGCTTCCCGGGTGGCGCTGCCCAGGTGCGGCAGCATCACCAGGTTGTCGCAGTCCAGCAGGTCCGGGTTGATGCGCGGCTCGCCATCAAACACATCCAGAGCCGCGCCGCCGATGGTTTCGAACCACAGGGCGCGGGACAGGGCCAGCTCGTCGATCACCTCGCCGCGGGCCGTATTAATAAGGAATGCGTCCGGCTTCATCAGGTTCAGCATCCGGGTGTTGATCAGATGCCGGTTTGCGGCGCCGCCCGGGCAGTGCAGCGAGACGAAGTCGCACTGCGGCATCAGTTCTTCCAGATTGCCGACCTGGGTGGCATTGTAACGGGCCAGGATATCGGGGGACACGCGGGAGCGGTTCTGCACCACAATCTTCATGCCAAAGCCATGGTGGGCGCGGCGGGCCATTTCCTGGCCGATACGGCCAAAGCCGACGATGCCCAGCGTCTTGCCGGAGACCTTGGTGCCAACCAGGTGGGTCGGGCGCCAGCCGGTCCACTCACCGGCACGCAGCTCACGCTCGCCCTCGCCTGCGCGGCGGGCCACCATCAAGAGCAGCGTCATGGCGATATCAGCGGTGCATTCGCTGAGCACATCCGGCGTGTTGGTCACGGTCATGCCGTGACCGGCGGCGCCGTGCATATCAATATGGGAGTAGCCAACACCGTAGTTGGCAAGAATACGGGCCTGCGGATTGGCAACATCGAAGGCCTTGGCCGAGACGGTGTCGGTCACCGTCGGCAGCACCGCATCATAGGACTTCATCGCGTCGCGCAGCTCCGCTTCGCTCAGCGGTTTGTCGCCCGTGTTCAGCACGGCATCAAAGGTTTCAGAAAGCTGAGCCTCTACTGCGGCGGGCCAGCGGCGGGTCACCAGTACCTTCGGCTTTGCCATGATTTCATCTCCCTGACGTGCTTGTTCTTTATTAGGGTGCTCCACCCCCGCCATTGCCCCGGGCCAAGGGTGGAGCAGTGCGCCGGATCCAGGGCTGGATCAGGCGGCGTTCTTTTTCATCACGCTTGCGATGGTTTCGCCGATCACGGCGGGGTTCTCGGCAACGGTCACGCCGGCCGCCGACAGGATCTCCACCTTTTCCGAGGCGGATTCGCCGAAGGCCGAGATGATCGCGCCCGCGTGGCCCATGGTGCGGCCCTTGGGTGCGGTCAGACCCGCGACATAGGCCACAACCGGCTTGGTCACGTGGTTCTTGATGTAATCCGCCGCTTCCGCTTCCTGCGGGCCGCCGATTTCACCGATCATCGCGATGACCTCGGTTTCCGGATCCTTCTCGAACCATTCCAGAATGTCCTTGAAGGAGGAGCCGTTGATCGGGTCGCCGCCGATGCCGACCGAGGTGGAAACCCCCAGGCCTAGCTCTTTCAGCTGCGCTGCGGCCTCATAGCCCAGGGTGCCCGAACGGCCGATGATGCCCACGGTGCCCGGCAGGTAGATATGGCCCGGCATGATGCCCAGCAGCGCCTTGCCCGGCGAGATGGTGCCCGCGCAGTTGGGGCCGGTCAGGATCATCCGCTTGTCCTTGGGATAGCGGTACATGTAGCGCTTCACGCGGATCATGTCCTGGGCCGGGATGCCGTCGGTGATGCAGACGCAGTATTTGATGCCCGCATCCGCCGCTTCCATGATGGAGTCGGCAGCAAACGGCGGCGGCACAAACACCAGCGACGCATTGGCGCCAGTGGCCTCCACCGCTTCTTTTACGGTGTTGAAGACCGGCACGCCCTCGACGGTTTCGCCGCCCTTGCCCGGCACCACGCCGCCCACGACGTTGGTTCCGTATTCGATCATGTCCTTGGTGTGGAACCGGGCAATCTTGCCGGTGATGCCTTGGACGATGACACGGCTTTCGCGATCAAGAAGGATGCTCATTTGACGGCCCTCACACGAGTGTTTTGATCAAGGTCGTTTTTCCACGCGCCAACGGCCCGCTCTGCAGCTTCCATCAGCGAGGTGGCGCGGATCAGCGGCAGGCCGCTTTGCGCCAGGATCTTCTGGCCTTCCTCCACATTGGTGCCGGCAAGGCGGACCACCACGGGCACGTCGACCTCCACTTCCTTCAGCGCCTGAACGACACCTTCGGCAACCCAGTCGCAGCGGTTGATGCCGGCAAAGATGTTGACCAGAACCGCCTGCACATTGCTGTCGGACATCACCAGGCGGAAGGCCTTGGCCACCCGTTCCGGAGTTGCGCCGCCGCCGATGTCCAGGAAGTTGGCAGGCTCGCCGCCGGCCAGCTTGATGGTGTCCATGGTCGCCATCGCCAGGCCCGCGCCGTTCACGATGCAGCCGATGTTGCCTTCGAGGCCGACATAAGACAGTCCGCGGTCGGCCGCGCGGCTTTCGCGCGGGTCTTCCTGGGACTTGTCGCGCAGCTCGGCGATCTGCGGATGGCGGAACAGGGCGTTGTCGTCAAAGGTCATCTTGGCGTCCAGCGCGATGACCCGGTTGTCCGAAGTGACCACCAGCGGGTTGATCTCAACCATGGTGGCGTCCAGTTCGGAGAACGCCTGGTAGCAGCCCTTAAGCGTGCGCACCATCTGCTGCGTCATGGCCGGCTCGATGCCCAGCTGGAACGCAATCTCGCGTGCCTGGAAGTCCTGCAGGCCGACGGCCGGCTCAACGGTCGAGCGCACGATGGATTCGGGGCGCTCTGCAGAGATCTCCTCGATCTCCATGCCGCCTTCGGACGAGGCAACGATCATCACCCGCTGGCTGGAGCGGTCCAGCACAAAGCCGAGATAGATCTCGCGGGCGATCGGAACCGCACCTTCGACATAGACACGGTAGATGCCTTTGCCTTCGGGGCCGGTCTGGTGGGTCACCAGCTTCTTGCCGAACAGGTTCTCGGTCGCCTCATAGATCTCGGCTTCCGAGTTGCACAGCTTGACGCCGCCCGCCTTGCCGCGGCCGCCTGCGTGAACCTGGGCTTTGACGATCCATTTGTCGCCGCCCAGTTCCCGCGCGCGGTAGGCCGCCTGCTCGGGGCTGTAGGCCAGCGCGCCCGGCGGAACGGTCACGCCGAAGTTGCTCAGAACTTCCTTGGCCTGATACTCGTGGATATCCATGGTCCTCTCCTCCTCATGGATGTCGGAATTCTATTACTCAGCCGGTTCCAGTTCCGGTGCGTAATGCTTGTCGAGCAGGGCGTTGATCGCTGCCATGTCGACATTTGCGCCCATGTCGTTCATCGCCTTGCCAAAGCGGTTGACGATGTCGGTGATGGCCGCCGGGGTGATCTGGTTCAGGATGCCGATACGGACCTGGACCGGCTCCGACAGGGTCGGCCAGATGCCGAAACCAACGGCGCGGCAGTTGCCCACCAGCTCTTTCTCGCGGCCGGCCAGATCGCCGGGCAGGTTCAGAACCACCAGGCTGGTCATGTTCGAGGTCACGTCGCAGCCCATCGCGGTGACGGCGTCGCGCAGCGCTTTCTCATGGAAGGCATAGTCGCGGGCCTTCTGGGCGCGGCCGTGCTGCAGGGTGATGCGCAGCGCCTCATGGAAGGCGGCAACCGCGTAACCCGAGTGGGTGCGGTGGTAGGTGCCCGCGGCGACGTCCTCGCCGTCCACGATGCCCCAGTGGCGGGCTTCCAGGATCGGGTTGTGGACGTAGGAATGGCAGCCGTTCTCGCGCACGGTCTGGATGTACTTGTCGGTGAAGGACACCGGCGCATAGGTCAGCGGCAGGCAGAGCACGCCTTTCTGCGGGCAAGAGGCCCAGCCGGCGACGCCCGGATAGTCGTCGATCGAGAAATCCTCGATGCCCAGCGAGGACACCGCGTCAATGAGGCCCATCACGCCGTGCTTCACGCACGCATCCGAGAAGCCTTTCAGGTCGTTGATGCGGCCCGAGCCGGTTTCCCAATGCGCCATGAAGGCCCATTTCGGTTTTTTCTCGGCCAGCACCTGCTCCACCAGCTTGCCGGAAACCGACTCGCCGTGCGGCACGTCGATCACGGTGACGGACGCGGGCTGCGGGTTCATCGCGTCGGCAGCCAGCTCCTCGCGGGTGGCGGCTTTCATGCGGATGGTCATCGCGTCGATGCCCGAGAAGGTGCCGTTCTGGAAGGCCACCACGGTGTCGCCCGGCAGGATCGCGTTCAGCATGCAGTCCAGGCCGGAAAAGCCGGTGCCGCCAACGCCGTAGGTGTAGGTGTTGCTGGTGCCCCACAGATCGCGCAGCATCTGCTTGCACTCGATCATGCCGCGCAGCACGTCCGCCTGCATGTGGTCGGCCAGGCCGGTGTTGGCAAAGGCCTGCAGCACGCGGGGATCGGTATTGCCCGGGCCAGGGCCTGCGGCCAGGGTTTCCGGGATTTCCAGGCTGGGGAAGATCGTGGGTTCAGTCATCGGGGTTAGACCTCGCTGGTTTCATGTCGGCGATGTGCCGGAGGTCCCGGGCCTTCGTCGCGGCGGTCTTCACTGCGGGAAGGTTTGTTTCCTGTCGTGCAACATCTGTTAACCCAAGGAAACCCTAGGTCGACAAAACCCGCAACATTCCTATATCCTGCTTTTGGGTATCTGAATGGATGGGAAAAAACCTACCCAAACTGGTAAAAATACCGTTGTATACTAAAATCGCACCTACCCATTCGGGTGGTTTTTAACAAAAGGACACACAATGGCTCCTATAAGCGACAAAGTTTCCCCGATTTCGGTCATGCTTGCTGACGCAAATCCGCTGGTGCTGTCTGCGATGTCCGAAATCTTCGACAAGGATCCGCGATTCTCGCTGGTGGCCACCTCCGCCACCGCCGAAGGCTTCCTCGGAACGGTGATGCGGGTGCCGGTACAGGTCGGGATCATCGACTGGAACCTGCCCGCGCTTGGCGGCGCCAAGCTGATCGAGGTGCTGCGCGACCAGGCCAACGCACCGCGGCTGGTGGTCTATGCCGACGAGAGCAGCGATGTGCCGCGCAAGGCGATGAGCGCGGGCGCAGCCGGCTTTGCGCCGCGCTCCAGCGCCGTCGAGGGGCTGCTGGACACCTGCATCGCGGTGGCCGAGGGCAAGATGGTCTTCCCCTTCCTCGACGTCCGCGGCCTGCAGACCGATCCGATCGAGCAGTTGTCGCGCCGCGAGCGCACCATGCTCGAGGCGCTGTCCAAGGGGCTCACCAACAAGGAGCTCAGCAAGGAGCTGGAGATTTCCACCAACACGGTGAAGTTCCACCTGTCGAACCTCTACGAAAAACTCTCGGTCAAGAACCGCGCTCAGGCGATTGCGTTCTACTACGCCAACCGCGCTGCCAAGGGCGATTTCCATCTCGAGGAGTGACCCTGCCGCGGCGCCCCGCGCCACGCACGCGAGCGCACATACGCGCGTGCACGCGAGGGCGCACACGGGCGTGCGACGCGTGCGCGCACCCTCGCGCGAATGTATTTAAATGAAAACTTTTTTCTTGACAGGAAACCTATCCATGGGGAATGCCTAAGGAGGAGAGGACGAAAACCCATACCGAATGAGGAGCGAAACCATGTCGTTTCATACCATCGAACAGGCCCCCGGCCGCCTGAACCGCAGCGAGCTGGCCATCCCCGGCTCTCAGCCGCAGATGTTTGAAAAAGCAGCGAAATCCGACGTCGACGTGATCTTCCTGGATCTCGAAGACGCGGTTGCGCCGGACGAGAAAGACCAGGCCCGCAAGAACATCATCCAGGCCCTGAACGAGATCGACTGGGGCAACAAATCCATGTCGGTGCGAATCAACGGCCTGGACACCCACTACATGTACCGCGATGTGGTCGATGTTGTTGAACAGGCAGGCGAACGCCTGGACCTGATCATGGTCCCCAAAGTAGGCACCGCCGCCGACGTTTACGCCGTCGACATGCTGGTCACCCAGATCGAAGACGCCAAGGGCTACAAGAAGCGGATCGGCTTCGAGCACATCATCGAGACCGCGCTCGGCATGCAGAACGTGAGTGAAATTGCCGCAGCCTCCAAGCGCAACGAATCGCTGCATTTCGGCGTTGCCGACTACGCCGCTTCGACCCGCGCCCGCACCACCATCATCGGCGGTGTAAACCCGGATTACTCGGTGCTGACCGACCCGGCCGCCGACGGCTCGCGCGATGTGCACTGGGGCGACATGTGGCACTATGCGCTGGCCCGCATGGTGGTGGCCGCGCGCGCCAACGGCCTGCGCCCGATCGATGGCCCGTTTGGCGATTTCCAGGACAAGGAAGGCTATAAAGCTGCCGCCAAACGCGCCGCAGTTCTGGGCTGCGAAGGCAAATGGGCCATCCACCCCAGCCAGATCGAACTGGCCAACGAAGTGATGTCCCCGTCGGACGCCGAGATCACCAAGGCGCAGCGCATCCTCGAAGCCATGGCCGAAGCCGAAGCCGCCGGCAAAGGCGCAGTGTCGCTGGACGGCCGCCTGATTGACTATGCCTCGATCCGTCAGGCAGAAGTGCTGGTGGAAAAAGCCAAGCAGATCGCCGGCAACTAAGCCGCTGATCCTGTTAAAACATTCCGCCGTCCCGGTTCCAGCTGGGGCGGCCGAACGCCGATGTGCCAGGGAGATCCAGATGAGCGAATTGCTGACCACCGCCAAGACCCTGTTCCAGGCCGCTGTCGACCGGGCTGATCCTGCCCAGGCCTTGCGCACGCAACTGGCATCCGCGCCGCTCCCCGCCCTGCCTGAAGGCGGCAAAAACGTACTGCTTGCCATAGGCAAGGCCGCGGTGCCGATGATGCGCGAAGCGCTTCAGCTGATCCCTGGTGCGGCGCAGGCCTTGGCCATTACAAACCCCGAAAATCACACGGAAATCCCCGGCGCCACGGTGATCTGCGGCGCCCACCCGGTGCCCGATGAAACCAGCGCCGCCGCAGGCCGGGCCGCGATAGAACTGGCACGTTCCCTCGGCCCGAATGACCGGTTGATTGCACTGATTTCCGGCGGCGGCTCTGCCCTGATGGTGGCGCCCGCTCCCGGACTGGCACTTGCCGACAAGGCGGCCGTAAACAAGCTGCTCCTCGCCTCCGGGCTCGAAATCAACGAGATGAACCTGATCCGCCAGCAGCTGTCGGACACCAAGGGCGGCGGCCTCTTGCGCCATGCGGCGCCGGCCCGGGTGCAAGCCTACATCCTGTCGGATGTGATCGGCGACGATCTGCGCGCCATTGCCTCCGGCCCCACCGTGGCGCCCATCGGGACCCGCTCAGAGGCCCGGGAGATCATGCAGCGCACAGGTATCTGGGACAGCGCCCCAGAGGCGGTCAGAGCCCATCTCAGTGCCGATGAGACAGCGCAGGACACCCCGCCCGCCGCCAGCAAC
>NZ_JWLD01000097.1:24211-40980 GCF_000813725.1 Leisingera sp. ANG-Vp | reverse complement strand
GCGGCCAGCGCGGCGGCCGCACCGCCGGAGCTGCCGGCCACGGATTTCTGAGGGTTCAGCGGGTTGCGGGTGGTGCCCGCCACCAGATTTGCGGTCTGGCCTGAGAACGTGAATTCCGGCGTGTTGCTCTTGCCGGTGATCACCGCGCCTGCGGTACGCAGCCGCGCTACGTGCAGGGCGTCGTAATCCGGCACATGGTTTTCAAAGCTTCGTGACCCCCAGGTGGTGCGCAGCCCCTTGGTTTCAAAGCAATCCTTGATCGCCACAGGCAGCCCGTGCAGGGCTCCGGCAAAGCGGCCCCTGGCGGCCATGTGGTCCAGTTCTGCCGCCCGCACCGCGGCGGCCTCCCAGTCCAGGGTGACAAAGGCATTGACCGTTTCCTCCCGCGCCTCCGTCTGCGCCTGATGCGCCTCCAGCACCTCGCAGGCGCTCAGGTCCCGGCTGCGCAGTTTGGCGGCCATCTCGACGGCGCTCAGGGCGGTGATCTCGGTCATGCGGCAGGTCTCCCGGGTCTTGAAGTGTGGGGCTTGCCGCCAGCCTAAGCAGCCGGGCCTGCCGCCTCCGTCCTGAAACGGCGTCAAAACCGCCTGTCCGCGACCTGGGCTTACCGGCGCAGCCAGCTGTGCACAGCCTCCTTGGCGCGGCTGCAGGCCTCCTCCAATCCGCAGCCCTGCGCCAGATGGCAGGCAATGGCAGTGGCCAGGCTGCAGCCGGTGCCGCGTTTGGAACCCGCCAGTCTCGGCGCGGCAAACGGGGTGGCAGAGCCGCGGGCGGTGAACAGAAGATCAGTGCTTTCAGCCCCTGAGCCATGGCCGCCTTTGACCAGCACCGCCTGCACGCCCTGTGCCAGCAGCGCTTCTGCCTGGGCTTCAAGGCTGCCGCCGCGGCCCGAAAGCACCTCCAGCTCGTCAAGGTTCGGGGTGAGCAGCGCTGCCCGCTGCAGCAGCGCGCCAAAGCCCTCTGCCGCCATCAGGTGGCCGCCCGAGGTGGCCTTCAGCACCGGGTCCAGGACAAAGGGAAGATCCGGGGGCAGGGCGTCCGCTACCGCGTCCGCCACCGCGGCTGAGCCCAGCATGCCGATTTTGGCGGCGCCGGGCGGCGGCGGGGTTGCCAGGGCTGCACGCAGCTGGTCTGCCGCTGTGCCGGGCGGGCAGGGGTGAACGGCCAGCACTGTTGCGTTGGTCTGCACGGTCACGGCTGTCACAACCGGGCGCACTGCGGCGCCCAGTTCGGCTGCCATCGAAATATCGCGGCTGAGGCCCGCACCGCCGCTGCTGTCGGTGCCGCCGATTGCCAGGATCGCCGTCATGTGCTGCTTCCGGCCGCCAGCAGCGCCAGGTTGCCGTAGCCCGCCTGCTGCAAGTCCGAAGCCGCGCCCCAGGCGCGCAGGCCGGTGCGGCAGCACAGCACGATCCGCTGCCCCCGCGGCAGATCTGCTGCCATGAGCCCGGCGCGCGGTATCCGCCGCGCTTGCGGAGCCGGAAGTTCAGGCGCTTCAGACGCATCGCGCAGTTCGATCACCGTGTCCTCAGGCGTGATCTGCGCGGCAGCAATGAAGGAGAGGGCGGTTTCCGGCTCCTCGGCGCCGTCAAAGCGGAAGCTGCTCACCTGCAGGTCTTCAAGCCGGAAAATGAACAGCTGCCCCTGCGGCGACGGCTGGTGGCCCAGCAGCGCCTTCAGGGCGAGCTGCGCCTGCAGGGCTCCGATCATGCCCACCGCGGGGCCCATCACCCCGGCAGTGGCGCAGGTTGCCGCCTGCGCAGGCAGGTCCGGGAAAACCGCCCTCAGCGATGGCCCGCCGCCGCAAAACCCGCCGGCATAGCCGGACTGTCCCAGCGCCGAGGCCGAGATCAGGATCTTGCCCTGCCGCAGGCATTCGTCCGAGAGGATATAGGACACCGCAAAACTGTCCGCCGCATCGACCACCAGATCTGCTTCGGCCACCAGCCCGGCAGCGTTGGCGGCATCCAGATGCGCGGCGCGGGCGTCGATCTTCAGCGCCGGATTGGCAGCCAGCAGCCGCGCCCGGGCCGCATCGGCCTTGGTGGCGCCTATGTCCGTCATTGCGTAAAGCACCTGCCTGTGCAGGTTGCTCTCCTCCACCCGGTCGCCATCCAGGATGGTGATCCGGCCAACACCTGCGCCGCCAAGGTATTGCAGCACCGGGCAGCCGAGACCGCCGGCGCCCACCACCAGAACATGCGCTCCGGCAAGCCGTGCTTGCCCTTCCGCTCCGACCTCCGGCAGGATCATCTGGCGGGTGTAGCGGCTCATGCGTCTTCCTTGAGCCGGCAGGCCTCAGCCCATTCGCGGGTGCGGGCCTCAGGATCCTCAGCCAGCTGGATATCAGTCACCACCGCAGCGCTGTCCGCCCCGGCCGCAAACACCCCCGGCAGCCGCTCCGGCGTCAGCCCGCCAATGGCGACCAGCGGCGTGTCGCCGGCCATCTTTTTCCAGCGGGTCACACGCTCCAGCCCTTGCGGTCCCCATTTCATCTTCTTCAAGAGCGTCGGATAGACCGGTCCCAGCGCCACATAGGCAGGACCAAAGGACAACGCCCGCTCCAGTTCGCTCTCATCATGGGTTGAAAGACCAAACCGCACGCCCTTGCGGCGCAAGGCAGCAAAATCGGCGGTGTCCATGTCCTCCTGGCCCAGATGCACAAAATTGCAGTTCAGATCCAAGGCGGCCTGCCAGTAGTCATTCACCACCAGCTGCGCGTCATGCACCGCACAGAAATCCCGTGCGCGGGCGATCTGCCGGCGGACCTCTGCATCAGGTTCATACTTGATCCGCAATTGCACCAGCTTGGCGCCCTGCGGCACCAGCAGCTCCAGCCGGCCGACATGGCCCGCGATCAGGTAAAAACGTTCCATCATGCAAACTCCGCCATTCCCAGAACCGGGGTTGAGGGCACTGCCATATCGCGGCGTTCCATTGGGCCGGCTTCAAAACCGGCACGCCCGGCTTCAATCGCCATCGCCATCGCCCGGGCCATGCCGGCCGGGTTGCCGGCTTTGGCGACGGCTGTATTCAACAGCACTGCATCCATGCCTAGCTCCATCGCCTGGGCGGCATCCGAGGGCCGCCCGATGCCGGCATCGACAATCAGCGGCACCTGCGGGAAATGCGCTCTCATAGCCCGCAGCGCATCCGGGTTGCGCAGGCCTTGCCCGGAGCCGATCGGCGCCCCCCAGGGCATCAGCACTTCGCAACCCGCCTCCAGCAGTTTCTCACCCACCACCAGATCGTCGGTTGTGTAGGGAAAGACCTGGAACCCGTCCTCGCACAGGATCCGCGCTGCCTCCACCAGCCCGAACACATCCGGCTGCAGCGTGTCGGAATGGCCGATCACCTCCAGCTTGATCCAAGGCGTATCAAACAGCTCCCGCGCCATTTGGGCGGTGGTCACGGCCTCCTGCACCGAATGGCAGCCTGCGGTGTTCGGCAGGATGCGGCGGCCGGTCTCCCGCAAGGAGTCCCAGAACCCCGCGCCGGAGCCATCGGCGGTTTCCCGGCGCAAGGACACGGTGATGATCTCCGTACCGCTGGATTTCACAGCTTCCGTCAGCACCGCAGGCGAGGGGTACTGCGCGGTGCCCAACAGCAGCCGTGACGCGGTTTCGATTCCATAGAATTGCATGTCAGCCTCCCTGCATCGGGGCCAGAACTTCCAGCCGGTCGCCTTCAGCCAGCTGCACATCGCCGCGTTTGCCGCGGGCCACAAAGGCGCCATTCAAAGCGGTGGCGACGGCCGGGCTGGTAAATCCCAGTTCCTGCAGAGCCGCTTCCAGGGTGGCGCCGGCCACCTCATGCGGTTTGGCGTTCACGATGATCTTCATCTGATGTCTCCGGTATCAGCCGCCCGGCGGCTTGCTGCGCCATTGCAGGCGCCAGCAGAAAGCCATGCCGGTAGAGGCCGTTAAGATAAAGCGTGCCGTCCTGCTCGCACAGCCGCGGCAGGTTGTCGGCGAAGGCAGGGCGCAAACCCGCGCCGGTCTCCACCACGCTGGCCTCGGCCAGCCCGGGGTGCAGCGCATAAGCCGCGTTCAAAAGTTCGCTGAGCGAGCGCAGCGTGACCGGGCGGTCCGAGCTGCTCTCGATCATGGTGCCGCCGATCATGAAATACCCGTCGCCACGGGGCACCAGATAGAGCGGCATCCGCGGGTGCAGCAGCCGCAGGGTACGGCTGATGTCTACCTCCGGGCAGTGCAGGATGGCCATCTCGCCGCGCACCGGCCGCAAACCGGGCAGCGGCGCCGCCATGCCGGTGCAATCCAGCGTGACGCGTGCCGGGGCAGGCATGCCATAGCGGATCTCCACGCCCATCTCCTGTACCCTGGTGGCCAGATCGCGCAAGGCGCGGCGCGGATCCAGATGCGCCTCATCCGCAAAGAACAGCCCTTGCGCAAACCGCCCTGACAACGCGGGTTCCAGATCCGAAACCCCCGCACCATCGACACTGCGGTGGCCCGAAGTGCGGCGGGCGAAACGGGTCAGCTCCGCCCGGTCGCGGGCAGGCGCCACCACCAGCGTGCCGCGCCTGTGGACCGGTGTGACCTTGGCCCACCAGTCCGAGGCGCGGCTGCCGAGGGTGATCACCTCTGCTTCCGCACTCTCGCGCTCGCACCAGGGGGCCAGCATGCCGCCGGCAAAGCGCGCGACACTGCTGTCTCCGGGGGTCTCGCCCCGCTCATAGACGGTGACCGCCGCTCCGCGCTGCGCCAGTTCATAGGCGCAGGCGAGACCGGCAAGGCCTGCGCCTGCGATGGTGATCACTCGGCCGGTTCCGCTTTTTCGGCAGGCATGTACAGCTCGCCGCCTTCACGGAACTTGGCGGCCATCGCCTCCATCCCCTCTTTCTGCGCTTCGGCTCGGATGTCGTGGGAGATCCGCATCGAGCAGAACTTCGGCCCGCACATGGAGCAGAAATGCGCCACCTTATGGGCCTCTTTCGGCAGGGTCTGGTCGTGATAGTCACGCGCGGTTTCCGGGTCGAGTGCCAGGTTGAACTGGTCCTCCCAGCGGAACTCGAACCGTGCCCGCGAGATCGCATCGTCCCGCCGCTGCGCCCCCGGCAGCCCCTTGGCCAGATCCGCCGCATGGGCCGCAATCTTATAGGTGATCACCCCGGTCTTCACATCATCCCGGTCGGGCAGGCCCAGGTGCTCCTTCGGCGTCACGTAGCACAGCATCGCGCAGCCGAACCAGCCGATCATCGCCGCACCGATGCCCGAGGTGATGTGGTCATAGCCCGGCGCGATATCGGTGGTCAGCGGCCCAAGCGTATAAAACGGCGCCTCGTGGCAGCACTCCAGCTGCTTGTCCATGTTCTCTTTGATCTTGTGCATGGCGACATGGCCCGGGCCCTCGATCATCACCTGGCAGTCCTTGCCCCAGGCGATCTTGGTCAGCTCGCCAAGGGTCTCCAGCTCGGCAAACTGCGCCTCGTCATTGGCATCGGCAATCGAGCCCGGGCGCAGCCCGTCACCCAGCGAGAAGGCCACGTCATACTTGCGGCAGATGTCGCAGATCTCGTCGAAATGCGTGTAGAGGAAGCTTTCCTTGTGGTGATGCAGGCACCACTGCGCAATGATCGAGCCGCCGCGCGAGACGATGCCCGTCACCCGCTTCACCGTCATCGGCACCATGTGCAGGCGCACGCCGGCATGGATGGTGAAATAGTCGACGCCCTGTTCCGCCTGCTCGATCAGCGTGTCGCGGAACACTTCCCAGGTCAGGTCCTCGGCGATGCCGTTCACCTTCTCCAGCGCCTGATACAGCGGCACCGTGCCAATCGGCACCGGCGAGTTGCGCACGATCCATTCGCGGGTGTTGTGGATGTTTCGCCCCGTGGACAGGTCCATCACCGTGTCGGCGCCCCAGCGGATCGACCAGACCAGCTTGTCCACTTCCTCTTCCATCGAGGAGGTGACGGCGGAGGTGCCCATGTTGGCGTTGATTTTGACCAGGAAGTTGCGGCCGATGATCATCGGCTCGGATTCCGGGTGGTTGATGTTGTTCGGAATGATGGCGCGGCCTGCAGCAACTTCGTCACGCACAAACTCCGGGGTCACGTAATCCGGGATATTGGCGCCCCAGTCGTGGCCGTCACGCGCGGGTGCCACAGCTTCGCGCAGCTGGTTTTCGCGGATCGCGATGAATTCCATCTCCGGCGTCACGATGCCTGCGCGGGCATAGGCCAGCTGGGTCACTGCCTTGCCGTCCTTGGCGCGCAAGGGGCGCGGTTTCACCGGGAATTCCGGCACCAGACGCTCGCCCGAAGCAAAGCCGTTGTCCTCGGGCTTCACATTGCGGCCGTCGTATTCCTCGACATCGCCGCGGTCCAGGATCCACTGGCGGCGCAGCGCAGGCAGGCCCTGGCGGATATCGGTCAGCACATTGGGGTCGGTGTAGGGGCCCGAGCTGTCATAGACCGGCAGCGGCTCTTCGCCGGCCGTGGGGTGGACCGAGATCTCGCGCATGGGCACGCGGATGTCGGGAAAGCGCTCGCCTTCGACGTAGATCTTGCGCGACGCAGGCAGGCCGCCCGTGGTGATCTTGGGATTGGGGACGTTCATTTTGGTGCTCCTCGAAGCCTAAACTCAGAAAAGACACCAGATGAGGTTTGGCTCGGGAAACAGAGGCTGTACGGGGCCCCTTGTTCAGTTTCGCACGGCTGGCGGGATGTACGGGTCCCGTGGCAATGCGCACCTAGCTTCCTACGCCAGTATCAACTGGGTCAGGTTCAAAGGGTCGCGCCGCCGGTCCGGGTTGCCCCGCACCTAAACGCCTCTCAGTCCCCTTGGCGGGACTCCCCTGCGTGCCTATAGGGCTAGGGGAGGCACGGGGTTTGCGTCAACCGGAATCTTTGTAGATTATTTTTTGGCCTTAATATCAGTCTGATATTGGCCTTACTGGCGGGCATTTGAGGCAAATCGCTGCAGCGCAGCTTTGGTGCTTGATCGGTGCTGGCAAAATTATCTATAAAAACCCGCAACGCCATCCGCGTATGGCCCAAGGGATACGAGAACAGGAGACAGCATGCTGGACGCTGCACCCATCCGCACCGACTGGACCCGCGAGGAAGCGGAAGCGATTTACAACAAGCCTTTCATGGACTTGCTGTTTCAGGCGCACACCGTGCACCGGCAGTATTTCGACCCCAACCAGGTGCAGAAGTCCAAGCTCCTCAGCATCAAGACCGGCGGCTGCGCCGAGGATTGCGCCTATTGCTCGCAGTCGGCCCGTAACGGCGCCCAGCTGTCGGCCTCCAAGCTGATCGAAGTGCAGCGGGTGATTGCCGAGGCCAAGAAAGCCAAGGAAGGCGGCGCCACGCGTTACTGCATGGGGGCGGCCTGGCGCTCGCCCAAGGACCGCGACATGGCGGCACTGGAAGCGATGGTGCAGGGCGTCAAGGACCTGGGCATGGAAACCTGCATGACGCTTGGCATGCTGGACGAGGAACAGGTGTTCCGCCTGCGCGACGCCGGCCTTGATTACTACAACCACAACATCGACACCTCGGAGCGCTACTACTCCGAGATCATCACCACCCGCACCTTTGCCGACCGCATCGACACCCTGAACCGGGTGCGCGAGGCGGGCATCAAGGTCTGCTCCGGCGGCATCGTCGGCATGGGCGAGCAGCAGCTGGACCGCATCGACATGATGCTGGCGCTGGCCACGCTGGAGGTGCATCCCGACTCGGTGCCGGTGAACATGCTGATCCCGATTGCCGATACGCCGCTTGCCAATGTCGAGAAGCTGGACCCCATCGAATTCGTCCGCTCCGTGGCGCTGGCCCGTATCCTGATGCCGAAGTCGCATGTGCGCCTCTCCGCAGGCCGCACCGACATGTCGGACGAGATGCAGGCGATGTGCTTCTTTGCCGGTGCCAACTCGATCTTTGTGGGCGACACGCTGCTGACCGCGGACAACCCGGAAGAGGACAAGGACCAGCAGCTGTTCGACCGCCTGGGCATCACCGCCATGGCCGCAGGCTGCGACGGCAGCCGCTGATGGCAGCCGCCTTCCCCAGGCATGAAAAATCGCTGGAAGCGCTGCGCAATCGCGGGCGCTACCGGCAGCTGATGCCGCGGGAAGGGCACGACTTTGCGTCCAACGACTACTTGGGCCTTGCCGGAGATGACGTTTTGCGGGCGGCAGCGGTTGCCGCGGTTGCGCGCGGCGTTCCGGTCGGGGCAGGCGGCTCGCGCCTGCTGCGCGGCAACGACTGCGAACACCAGCTTCTCGAAGCCGAGGCGGCAGCGTTCTTCGGAACCGAAGCGGCGCTGTTCATGGGCGGCGGCTTTAACGCCAATCAGGCGATTTTCTCGACCCTGCCGCAGCAGGGCGACCTGGTTCTCCATGATGCGCTGATCCATGCCAGCGCCCATGACGGGATGCGGCTGGGCCGGGCCGAGACCCGCAGCTTTGCCCATAGCGACGTGGAAGACGCGGCCCGGGTGCTGAAGGACTGGCGCGCGGCAGGCGGCGAGGGGCAGGTCTGGATCGCGGTGGAAGCGGTCTATTCCATGGACGGCGATCTTGCGCCGCTGGACGCGCTGATGGCTCTGGCTGAGACCACCGGTGCCGTGCTGGTGGTGGATGAGGCGCATTCCACCGGTGTTTTCGGCGCCCGGGGACGGGGGCTGGCAGAGGGTATCGCCCATCATCCCAAGGTTCTGTCCCTTCACACCTGCGGCAAGGCGCTGGGGGCATCAGGGGCTTTGATCTGCGGCCAGAAGGTGCTGGTCGAGACGCTGATCAACAAGGCGCGCGGTTTCATTTACGCCACCGCGCCGTCGCCGCTGAATGCGGCGCTGGTGCGGGCGGGCCTGCGTGAGCTGCAGGAAGACCCGA
This sequence comes from Leisingera sp. ANG-Vp, assembly GCF_000813725.1. GTDB lineage: Bacteria > Pseudomonadota > Alphaproteobacteria > Rhodobacterales > Rhodobacteraceae > Leisingera. Next base: position 32,115 of record NZ_JWLD01000097.1, on the reverse strand, counting down.
CGCGCCGCGAACGGGCCTGGCAGCGGATCTCCCATGCACAGAGCGAGGCCAAACGCCTCTGCGGCCTGGACGGGTTCCAAAGCCAGATCCTGCCGGTGGTGATCGGGGACGACAAACGCACCATGGCGCTGGCCTCTGCGATGCAGGCCCGCGGCTATGACATCCGCGGCATCCGCCCGCCGACGGTGCCCCGCGGCACCTCGCGGCTGCGGCTGTCGATTACTTTGAATACGGGGGCAGAGGTCATCACCGCGATGTTCGAAGACCTCGCCCGGGAAATGGAGGCCGCCGCATGAGCGCGCTGATCGTGACCGGAACCGATACCGGCATTGGCAAGACCATCTTTTCCGCCGGCCTGGTGCAGGCGCTGGGCGCCGCCTACTGGAAGCCGGTGCAATCGGGGCTGGAGGAAGAGACCGACAGCCAGATCGTTGCCCGTCTCTCCGGCCGCCCGGCGCTGCCCGAAGGCTACCTTCTTCAGCTGCCAGCCTCGCCGCATCTGTCGGCTGAGGCTGAAGGTGTCGAGATCGACCCGGACGCGTTGCCCTTGCCCGAGGTGGACGGAACGCTTGTCGCCGAAGGGGCAGGCGGGCTGATGGTGCCGCTGAACCGCGAGGTTCTTTACCTCGATCTCTTTGCCCGCTGGGGGGCGCCGGTGATCCTCTGTGCCCGCACGCAGCTGGGCACAATCAATCACACGCTTTTGTCGCTGAAGGCGCTGCGCGATGCAGGCTGTGCGGTCGTGGGGGTTGCATTCATCGGCGATCCGGAACCTGCGGTGGAGGAAACCATATGCCAGTTCGGGCAGGCGGCGCATCTGGGCCGCCTGCCGGTCTTGGGCGAGCTGACCTCTGACGCGCTGGCGGTGGCCTTTCAGGCCAGCATCCGGGTGGACCTGATCAAGGAGGCCCTGGCCCAAGGAGAGGCAGCATGAGCGCCGCAGACCTCACCCAGCTGGAGTTTGACCAGCAGCACCTTTGGCATCCCTACACCAATGTCGCCAAACCGGGCCCGACCTTTGTGGTGAAGGAAAGCGAGGGCGTGCATATCACGCTGGACGACGGCACACGGCTGATCGACGCCATGTCGTCCTGGTGGTGCATGATGCATGGGCATAAAAACCCGGCAATCACCAAGGCCATTCACGACCAGCTCGACACCCTGCCGCATGTGATGTTCGGCGGGCTGACCCATGATCCGGCCATCGACCTGGGCCGCAAGCTCTTGGAGATCACGCCCGAAGGCCTCACCCGCATCTTCTACTGCGACAGTGGATCTGTTTCGGTTGAAGTGGCGATGAAGATGGCGGTTCAGTACCAGCACGCGGTCGGCCAGCCGGACCGCAAGGAATTTGCTACCATCCGCTCCGGCTATCATGGCGATACCTGGAAGGCGATGAGCGTCTGCGACCCGGACACCGGGATGCACCATCTGTTCCAGGGCGCGCTGAGCGTGCAGCATTTTGTCTCCCGCCCGCCGATCCGCATCCATGAGGAATGGAGCGACGATCCGGCGCAGAACGGCCTGGGCGAGCTGCGCGGCGTGCTGGAAGCCAACGCGCAGAAGATTGCCGCCTTCATCCTGGAACCCGTGGTGCAGGGCACCGGCGGCATGTATTTCTACCACCCGGAATACCTCAATCAGGCCCGCGCGCTGTGCGATGAACTGGGCATCCTGCTGATCTTCGACGAAATCGCCACCGGCTTTGGCCGCACAGGCGAGTTGTTCGCCACCAATTTCTGCACTGTCGAGCCGGATATCATCTGCCTCGGCAAAGGCCTCACCGGCGGCCATATCTCCTTCGCCTGCACCATGACCAACGACCGGGTGGCAGAGGGCATCGGCGGCGGCAATCCCGGCCTGTTCATGCATGGGCCCACTTATATGGGCAACCCGCTGGCCTGCGCCGCAGCAAAGGCCTCGCTGGACCTGCTGACGGGGCAGGATTGGCGCGGCACCGTGGCCGCAATCGGCGAGCAGATGCAGGCCGAGCTGGCGCCCGCCCGCGAGCTGCCCAATGTGGCCGATGTGCGGGTGCTGGGCGCCATTGGCGTGATCGAGATGAAGCACCGGGTCTCAGCAGACGAAGCCCACGCCCGCGCCCATGAAATGGGCGTGTTCCTGCGCCCCTTCGGCACCAATATCTACACCATGCCCCCGTTCATCACCTCGCCGGATCAGCTGAGCGAAATCACCGCAGGCATGCTGCGGCTGGCACGGGAGCTCTGAAATGAAGTTCCGCTGGCTCAAACAGGATCAGGCAGCCGAGGCCATCGTGGTCTTCGGCGGCTGGGCTGTGGGGCCGGAGGTGTTCTGGCACTTGAACGGCCCTCAGGACATTCTGTTCGCCAGCGATTACAGCTCGCTGGATGCGGATCTGCCGGATTTGTCCAGCTACCGCCGGGTCAGCCTGCTGGCCTGGTCGTTCGGAGTGGCAGCCTATGCCCATTGGCAGCAGGGGCGGCCCGATCCGTTCCAGCGCAAGGTGGCCGTCAACGGCAGCCTGCAGCCGGTGAACCGCGGGGCCGGCATTCCGCCTGCAGTGTTCCGCAAAACAGTGGAAACGCTCAGCCTCGAGACGTACCAAGGTTTCCTGGCCCGTGTATTCGGTGCAGCCCAGGAGGCCCAGCCGCTGGATGTGGAGGCCCGCCGCGGCGAATTGCTGGCCGTGGAACGGCGCGGAGATGCACCGCAGATGCGGTTTGGCCGGGTCTGGGTGAGCACAGGCGACAAGATCTTCCCGTCCGCCAATCTGCAGCGGGCCTGGGCGGGGCAGAATGTGTCCGCCATCGACGCGCCGCACGCGCCCTTCGACCGCTTCAGCGACTGGGAGGCACTGTTCTGATGAAAGATGTGCTGCCTCAGGACCCGGATCAGGGCCGCATCCGCCAAAGCTTCCGGCGCGGGCTGGAGAGCTATCACCGCAACGCTTCGGTGCAGGCGCAGATTGCTGCGCGGCTGGCGCAGATGCTGCAGGATCAGGGCGCGCCCGGGCAGTTCAGGGCGGTTCTGGAGTTCGGATGCGGAACAGGCCATCTGACCGGGGAACTGCTCCAGCGGTTCGAGACAGACAGCCTGCTGCTGAACGACCTGGTGCCAGAAGCCGCGCTGCTTTTGAAGAATCTGCGGCACACACCCGCGCAGGCCCGGTTTGAAGCAGGCCCGGTCGAAGGCCTGGCGCTGCCGCAGGATTTGGACTTGGTCGCTTCAGCCTCGACCGTGCAATGGATCGCCGGCCTGCCAGCGCTGATGGCGCGGCTGGCGGCGCATCTGAAGCCCGGCGGCTGGCTGGCGCTTTCTGGCTTTGGCCGCAGCCAGTTCCGCGAGCTGGCAGCGCTGGGCTCAGACGCAGCAGCGCCGGCCTATCTTGATGCCGAAGAATGGCCTGCAGTGCTGCCGGATGGGGTGGAGATTCTTGCCATTGAACAGCAACCCGTGGAGCTGGAGTTCGAAACCGCGCTGGCTCTGCTGAAGCATCTGCGCCAGACCGGGGTGAACGGCCAGGCCCGGCAGAACTGGAGCCGCCGCTGCCTGCAGGACTTCGAGTCAGCCTACCGCGCGCGGTTCGGCCGCGATGGCAAACTGCCCTTGACCTATGACCCTGTGCTTCTGATCGCCCGCAAGACCTGGTAAGGGAAATGCGGCGCCTCGCGTGCATATTGCGCGCATGGGAAGAGTTTTAAGTTTTTTCCTATCCTTTTGCCGTGCGGTCCCGGGCGGCCGTTAATCTTTATAAACCCCCTGATGCTATCCCGGACACGGGGCTGCGTTTTGTGCGCGGCATGTGGGAAGACTGGCAGTACGGGAGTGACGCCATGACATTCAAAGCGTTTGCGGCAGCGCTGGGGGCGCTGGCGGTTTCTGGAGCCGTTGAGGCCGCTGATCTGGGGGATACCAGCACACCGATCCGGCTGTCGCTGAACAACTGGACCGGCCAGCAGCTGTCGACATACATCGCAGGGGGCATGCTGGAAGAGGCGGGCTACACCGTCGAATATGTAGAGGCCGATCAGGGCGCCATGTATGACGAGATCGCCTCGGGCGACGTGCATGCAATGGTGGAGATCTGGACCAGCAGCAGCCCGGACGACTATTTTGCGGCCCGTGAAGAGGGCCGGGTGGAAGAGCTTGGCGACCTGGGGCTGGATGCGCGCAACGGCGTGGTGTTCCCGCCCTATGTGGCGCAGATGTGTCCGGGCCTGCCCGATTGGGAAGCGCTGCGCAGCTGCGTCGGCATCTTCTCGAAAGACGGCAAGGGCAAGCGGGGGATCTACCTGGCCTATCCGGAATCCTGGGGCTCGCCTGGCGCCGACCGGATCCTGGCGCTGGATTTGCCGTTTGACGTGGTTGCGGCCGAGTCTGAGGCGGCGATGATCGAGACCTTTCAAAAGGCCTATAAGGAAAAACGCCCGGTGATCTCGACTTTCTGGGCGCCGCATTGGGCGATGTCCTCTTACGCGCTGCAATTCGTGCGCCTGCCAAAGCCGGAGCCCGCCTGCTATACCGATCCGTCCTGGGGACCTAACCCCAAGAAAACCGGCGACTGCGATTTCTACCGCGGCGGCGTGAAGAAAGCGAGCTGGCCGGGCCTCAAGGACCGCTGGCCTGCTGCTTATGAAATCCTCAAGAACTATGAGCTCAGCATCTGGGACCAGCAGCCGCTGATCGGTCTGGTGGATGTGCGCGGCGAGACCGTGCAGGGCGCGGCCCGCGGCTGGCTGGCAGTGAACCGGGCAAAGTGGATGCCGGTGGTGGAAGAGGCCGCGGGCAAGGGCCGCTCCTGACACGGACTGCCCTGCCGATGTGACGACAGCGCTTCCGCTTGCGCGGGAGCGCTGTTCTGTCAGAAAGGGAGCGGCTTGAGAGTGGCTTCTTATCCGGGGTAATCTGCCGTCAGCCGGGCAGCCCGGTGGGACGGAGTGATTCCGGAACTTGTCTATTTGGACAAAAACTTAAACCGTCAAACAAAATATTTCGCCATTTGCGCCGCATTTGCTCGACAAAGTGCCGCAATATGCTCCAATACTTGCATTATCCCCGGCCACACTTGGCTCATGGGCACCAGCTGACAAGAATAAGACCGGCCGTATGGCCAGGCAGGTGCCATGAACCGCCGGGTTCCAAAAGACACGCCAGACCTGAAATCAAGGATGGCGCTAAGGATTATGACAGGGAGTATTGAGATGAACTTCAAGGGATATGCGCTGGCGCTGAGCGCTGCCACAATGACGGTTGCAGCGGGCATCGCTTCGGCGGCCGAGCTGGGCGACACCAGCAAGCCGATCAAGCTGGCGGTGAACGAATGGACCGGTCAGCATGTGACCACCCATATTGCGGGCGAGATGCTCAAGGCTGCGGGCTATGACGTGGAATATGTCTCGGCCGGCATGATGAACCAGTTCCAGGCCATCGCCGATGGCGACATCCATGCGACGCTGGAAATCTGGTCCTCCAACGTGTCCGACGAATATGCCAAGAAGGTGGAAGAGGGCACCGTGGTTGAATTGGGCGATCTCGAGCTGAACGCCCGCGAAGGCATCGCCTATCCAGCCCATGTGGCGGAGATCTGCCCCGGCCTGCCGGCCTGGGAGGCGCTCAAGGACTGTGCCATGCAGTTTGCCACCGCAGAAACGCTGCCGAACGGCCGCTTGGTCGACTACCCGGCCGATTGGGGCACCCCGGGTGCTGACCGCATGACGGGCCTGGAGCTGCCGTTCAAAGCCGTGCCCGCGGGGTCCGAGGCGGCGCTGATCGTCGAGCTGCGCGCCGCGACTGAGCGCAAGACGCCGCTGCTGATCACCTTCTGGCAGCCGCATTGGGCGATGTCGGCCTATGATGTGCAGTTTGTCGATCTGCCCGCTGGCGAAGACGCCTGTTTCAATGACCCGGCCTGGGGCCCGAACCCCAATGCGGTGAATGACTGCGACTTCTCGCCCTCGCGCATCTTCAAGGCCGCCTGGTCCGGTACCGAGGAAACCTGGCCCGCCGCCTTTGAGATCCTGTCCAACTACACCCTGGCTGTGGAAGATCAGCAGCCGATGATGGGTGCGGTCGATGTGGACGGCGGCAAGGTTGAAGAGGTGGTCGCCGCCTGGATGGCCGAGAACGAGGACAAGTGGCGCCCGGTTGTCGACGCTGCCACGAAGTGAGCCTTGCCGCATGACGGGCTCTGACACGCCTGCCATCACCTGCCGGAATGTCTGGCAGGTGTTTGGCAATAATGCAGACAGCGCTTTGAAAGAAGCGCTGGCGAACAATGACACGCAGCACGATGCAGCCGGTGAACTGCGCCGCAAGGGGCTGATCCCGGCGGTGCAGAACGCCTCCTTTGACGTGAAGGAGGGCGAGCTGTTTGTGATTATGGGCCTGTCGGGCTCCGGAAAGTCGACCCTGATCCGCTGCATCTCGCATCTCTTGCACGCCACCGGCGGCGAGATCCGCATCGACGGCGAAAATATCGTGGAGGCCAGTCCCAAACGGCTGATCGAACTGCGCCGCAAGAAGCTGGGCATGGTATTCCAGCACTTCGGCCTTTTCCCGCATATGACTGTGGCCGAAAACGTCGCCTACCCCCTGCGGGTGCAGGGCGTGAAAAAGAAACAGCGGCTGGCCAAAGCGCAGGAAGTGATTGAACTTGTCGGCTTGGGCGGTCGTGAAGCCAACTACCCGCGCGAGCTGTCCGGCGGCCAGCGCCAGCGCGTCGGCATCGCCCGCTCGCTGGTGGCGGATTGCTCGGTCTGGTTCCTGGATGAGCCGTTCTCAGCCCTCGACCCGCTGATCCGGCGGCAGCTGCAGGATGAGTTCCTGGAAATCCAGGCCAAGCTCAAGACCACCATCGTCTTCATCACCCATGACATCAACGAAGCGCTGAAGCTCGCCGACCGCATCGCCATCATGCGCGACGGCAAGGTGGTTCAGATCGGCACCCCGGCTGACATCGTGCTGCGCCCGGTCGATGATTACGTGCGCGAGTTCTCCAAGGATGTGGCCAAGGGCCAGCACGCCCGCGTCGCTTCGGTGATGCAGGAAGGCGAGCACCATGTCTATGGCGCCGACGATCCCGGCCTGCGCCAGGATATGACGCTGGATGCCGCCCTTGCACGCTGTATGGAGCTTTATGAACCCGTGCCGGTCCGCACACCCGAAGGCAAGCTGGTCGGTGTGGTGAACCCGGCAGACCTGGCTGCGGCCTTGCAGGTGGAGCAGGGCTGATGGCCGGTCTTTCAAAAGGCTCCGTCGCGGCGCTGATTGCAGCGGCGGCCGGCGCCTTGTGTCTCTTGCTGGAAAGCAGCGTGCCGTGGCTGGTCAAGTTCCCAGCGGCCTGGGTGCTGCCAGCAACCGATTGGGTGGGGGCAGGGCTCGAGTGGTTCCTGGCGCTGATCAAACCAACAGCCCGGGCCTTTTCGGCGCTGATGTTCTACCCGATGGAAGCGGCCAATTTCGTCCTCAGCAGCACCCCCTGGCCGCTGGTCATCTGTGCCACCACCGCGCTGGCCTGGATCCTTGGCGGGGTGCGGATGGCGCTGATGGCGGTGGTTGGCCTGGGCTTCGTGCTCGCTTCCGGCTACTGGCCCGAAAGCATGAACACCCTCGCATTGGTGGCCGTCTCGGTGCCCTTGGCGCTGATCATCGGCGGCGGCATCGGCATCCTTGCCAATGAATATCCCCGTATCCGCCAGCCGGTGCAGGCGGTGCTGGACATCATGCAGACGGTGCCGACCTTTGCCTATCTCACCCCCTTGCTGGTGCTCTTTGGCTTTGGCCCGGTGGTGGGCCTCATCGCCTCGGCGATCTACGCCGCGCCGCCGATGGCACGCAACGTGCTGCTGGGCCTTGAACGGGTGGAGCCCGAAATCAAGGAAGCTGCCATCATGGCCGGCGGCACCCGCCTGCAGCAGCTGTTC
>NZ_JWLD01000097.1:16095-23837 GCF_000813725.1 Leisingera sp. ANG-Vp | reverse complement strand
CCCCCCGGGCGGCCCCCCCCCCCCCCCGGGGGCCCCCGAGCGGGCGGGGGGGCTGGGAGGGGGGGCGCCCAAAAACAAGGAAGCGGCCCGTCGGGGCGGGGGCCCCCCGCCTGCAGCAGCTGTTCCAGTGCGAGATCCCCTCGGCCGGGCAGCAGATCATGGTGGGCGTCAACCAATGCCTCATGGCGGCGCTGTCGATGGTGATCATCGCGGCGGTGATCGGCGGCTTTGACGACATCGGCTGGGAAGTCCTGCTGACCATGCGCAAGGCCCAGTTCGGGCAAAGCCTGCTGGCGGGGTCGGTGATCGTGATCTTTGCCATCCTGATCGACCGGATGAGCGGCACCCTGACCCAGGACCGGCGCGACAAGCATGACCCGCGCGTTGCCTGGGGCATTCTGGCGCTGGGCGCAGCCGTCAGCGCAGCCTTCTGGAGCCAGGTCCAGCAGCCCGGCACCTATGCCCTGTTCAACCCGGTGGCAGACAGCGTCGACGCGGGCCTCTCGGCCTTCACCAGCGCCAATGCCGAGGTGCTGACCGCACTCAAGAACAACGTCTTGTTCTACGTGCTGCTGCCGGTCCGTATCGGGCTGGATCAGGCGGTTCTGCCCTTCACCTGGGGCTTTGCCTGGACCTCGGCGATGAGCCTGTGGCTGTTCGCGGCCGGCGCTGCCGCCGGCGCCGTCTGCGCAATCCGCGGCCGGCTGGCGCTGGGCGTCATGCTGCTCATCGCGGCAGGAATTCTGGAAACCGGCGTTTCGCAGCTCCCGTGGCCCTTTGTACTGGTTGGCGCCGGGGCGCTGGCCTGGGTCGCGGGCGGCCGCGGGCTGGCGGTTCTGACGGTGGTCCTGTTGGGCACCATCCTGCTGTCGGGCCTGTGGGAGCGGGCGCTGCTGTCGCTCTACCTCTCCGGTGCTGCGGTTTTTGCCTGCGCGGTCATGGGCGGCGCTATCGGGCTGGCCTCAGCGGTCTCCCCGGGCATCTGGCGCGTGGTGCGCCCGATCTGCGACATGCTGCAGACCATCCCGCTGTTTGTCTTCCTGATCCCGGTGCTGATGGTGTTTCAGATCGGCGAGTTCTCGGCTTTCCTCGCGATCATCGCCTATGCGATTGTGCCGATGATCCGCTACACCCGCCACGGCCTGGTCTCGACCCCTGACGAGATGATCGAAGCGGCCACCGCCTCCGGCGCCACCAAATGGCAGATGCTCAAGGACATCCGCGCGCCTTATGCGGCGCCCTCGATTCTCCTGGGGCTCAACCAGACCATCCTCTATGCCTTTGCCATGCTGGTGATCGCGGCGCTGATCGGCACCACCGGCCTGGGCCAGTCGATCTATCTGGCGCTGGGGCAGGCAGATGTGGGGCTGGGCATTTCCGCCGGCGCGGCAATGGCCATCCTCGCCCTGATCGCCGACCGTATGGTGCAGGGCTTTGCCGAGGAGCGGCGCAAGGCGCTGGGGCTGTGACCTCACCAGGCAACCAGTCAAAAGGGCGCCCCAGCGGCGCCCTTTTTTGATCTGGGGCAACGTTCTAAACTGCCCGCCCGCATATAGCTGCAACCAAGACTGATCTACGACTGGAGAGACGCCCATGGGCTGGCTTGAATTCACCGCGGCGCTGACTTTGTTCCTGGCCAGCCATGCGATCCCTGTGCGCCCGCCGGTGCGGCCCTGGCTGGTCGCCCGCCTGGGGCTGCGCGGCTACATCATTGCCTACAGCCTGTTATCGCTGCTGATCCTGGCCTGGCTGATCGTTGCGGCGGAGCGGGCGCCATTTGTCGGCATACTGCCCTATTGGGAGATCCTCCGCTGGGCGCCGCTGCTGCTGATGCCTTTGGCCTGCCTGCTGGCGGTCGCGGGCATGATGCGGCAAAACCCGCTCAGCTTCGGCGGCCTGGGCCTGCGCGCCTTTGACCCCGCTGATCCCGGCATCCTGGCTGTCAGCCGCCACCCGCTGCTGGCAGCCATGGCGCTGTGGGCCGGGGCGCATCTGCTGGCCAATGGCGATCTGGCCCATGTGATCCTGTTCGGCCTGTTTGCGGGATTTGCGGTGATGGGGATGAAGATCATCGACACACGCAAGCAGCGGCAGCTGGGGCAGGCGGAATGGACCCGGCTCAGCCGCAGCACCGCACGGCTGAACCTGGCCCGTCTGCGCCCCTCAGCGGGCGAGGCGGCGCTGGCGGCGGCTGTTTTCCTGGCGCTGCTGGTCCTGCACGCGCCCATCATCGGCTATCGCCCGCTGCCCTGGTAGGGGTTGACCCCGGCCGCCGCATGACCACCTATGAACCGACACGAGACTGGAGAGACAAACCGATGCACCTGGCCTATGTGATGACCGAAGAACGCGGCGCCACCGACCGTCTGCTGAGCGAGCTGGCTGAGAAACTGCAGGCCAAGGGCATTCGCCTGGCGGGCATCGTGCAGACCAATGTGGAATGCTACGACAAGGAGCTTTGCGACATGGATGTGAGGGTCTTGCCGGCGGGCGAAACCATCCGCATTTCGCAGTCTCTGGGTGCCGGTGCGCGCGGCTGCCGTCTGAACCCCGAGGCGCTGGAACAGGCCGTGGGGCAGGTCTCCGCATCGCTGCAATCGAGCGAGGCTCCGCAGCTGATGATCGTCAATAAATTCGGCAAGCACGAGGCCGACGGCCGCGGTATGCGGCCGGTGATCGGCGAGGCGCTGGCCCAGGGCATTCCGGTGATTTCGGGTGTCAACAAGATGAATGTGGAGCCTTTCCAGGCCTTCGCTGACGGCATGGCCGTAGCGGCGGGACCGGACCTCGACGCGCTGGTCGAATGGGCGGAGCAGGCCGTGGCCGAAACCGCCTGATTGCGGGAAACCGCTTCGAAATCAATCGCAAAGCCCGCATTCTTCATGCGGGCTTTTTGCTGCAGCGGGCAGCGCGCGGCCTGTCCAGCTTTGCTGCTGAACCACCATCGTCTGTCGTGTAAAGAGAGAAGATGGTGGGCGACCCTGGAATCGAACCAGGCGTGCGTCTCCGCGAGGGAGTTACAGTCCCCTGCCACACCTTGCGGCCTGTCGCCCACTGTCAGGTGAGTGTTGCACCTGACGTGGAGGCGTGATTACTAGCAGGCCAAACGGGCGTCAACAGGAAAATCGCAAGTTTTTCAGACAGCCCGCAAATTCTTTCTGCCGGAGAGTAAAATGTCCAAGAAACCCAAATGGGTCGTCGAAAAAGAACAGGCCAAAAAGGCCGCCGCAGCCGAGACCGTGTGGCTGTTCGGGCTGCATGCGGTGCGCGATGCATTGCAGAACCCGAAGCGCGAAAAACTGCGCCTTATGGTGACCATGAACGCTCAGGCAAAACTGGCAGATGCTATTGCCGCCTCCGGCATAGAGGCTGAGGTTATCGACCCGCGCAAATTCAATCCGCCGATTGATCCGCAATCCGTGCATCAGGGCGCGGCATTGGAAGTGAAGCCCTTGAACTGGGGCGGGCTGGCCGAAAACTGCATTGGCGCCGAGGCGCCCCGGGTGCTGCTGCTGGACCGGGTGACCGACCCGCATAATGTCGGCGCGATTCTGCGCTCGGCGGAAGTGCTGGGTGCCAGCGCGGTGATCGGCACCCGCCACCACTCGGCGCCCGAGACCGGCGCGCTGGCCAAGACTGCCAGCGGTGCGCTGGAACGCCAGCCTTACCTGCGGATGCGCAACCTGGCCGACACCATCACCGAGCTGCAGGGCATGGGCTTTCTGGTTCTGGCATTGGATGGCGAAGCAGAAGAGACCATCGAAACCGCGCTGGACGGCAAGAAGCACCTGCCGGTGGCGCTGGTGCTGGGCGCCGAGGGCCCGGGTCTGCGGCAGAAAACCAAGGAAACCGCCGACCAGCTGGTCAAGATCGATGCGGCCGGCGGCTTTGGCTCGCTCAATGTCTCCAACGCCGCGGCGATTGCGCTTTACGCCTCTATCGCCCGCTGACTTCGCCGCCCCGGCCGTCACAGGCCGATCACATCTGCGTTGGCTCCCTTTGCAAGGCTGCGGGCGTGGGGCAGAGTCGGTGGGCTGCTGAAAGAAACGAACGGAGAGACCTGTGATCCTGCGCCTGATGCTGACGGCTGTTGCGGTGATGTTTCTGTCCCTGCCGGGCTTGCCGCGGGCTGAGACGGCCGTGTTCTCGTCCCGCGGCGGCGTCGCGATCGGCGGCTATGATCCAGTTGCGTTTTTTGTGGACGGGGTTGCCGAGCAGGGGCGGCGCACACATGCGGTGATGTGGAAGGGCGTTGTCTGGCGGTTTGCCTCCGCCCGCAATCAGGCCCGGTTCGAGGCTAATCCCCGCGCCTATGCGCCCGCATTTGGCGGCTATTGCGCCTATGCCATGTCGCAAGGCCAGCTGCATGATGGCAACCCGCAGATCTGGGCGATTGTGGACGGGGAACTGTTCCTTCTGAACAACCGCCGGGTCCACCGCCTGTGGCAGGCGGATACCGTGCAGATGATTGCAGACGCCCGCCCGCATTGGCCGGTGATTCTCAGAAAATAGCGCGTCACCTCACAAAATCGAGAGGGGGCCTTTTATTTTTCCGACTGTGGCCCATATTCAATACAGACTGCGGAGTGGAACCACCGCAGATCTTTTTCACTGTCCCTCGTTCCATACCTAGCGCCCGGCATGTCCGGGCGCATTTTTATTTGTGCGGCCTGAACTCCGGAGGCGAATCCGCCTTTGCTGCGGCGGACGCCGGGGCTAGGGTGCGCAGCATGACTGATTACAGCGACGAGCATCTGAAAGCCGTGCTGCAGCGCACCAAGGTGGTGGCTGTGGTGGGCGTCTCTATGAACCCGGTGCGCCCCAGCTATTACGTGGCGCGCTATCTGGGCCTCAAAGGCTACCGGGTGATTCCGGTGAACCCCGGCCATGCAGGCAAGCTGCTGTTTGGGGAAAAAGTGCGGGCCAGCCTGTCGGAGATCGAGGCGCCGGTGGATATGGTCGATATCTTCCGCCGCTCCGAGGCGGTGCCGCCGATTGCGGACGAGGCGCTGGAAGCCTTTCCCAAGCTGAAAACCATCTGGATGCAAATCGGGGTGGAACATGCCGAAGCCGCCGCCCAGGCTGAGGCGCGCGGCGTCACCGTGATCCAGAACCGCTGCCCCAAGATCGAATACCAGCGCCTGTTCGGAGAGCTGCGCATGGGCGGTTTTGCCACCGGAATCATTTCCTCGAAACTATAGCACCAAGGGGCAGGGCGCTCCCGCCCGTTCCTGCCGCCCTGAGGGGCGGTAGTCACGGTTGGGCGTGGCGCCGCTTCGCGGCGCAAAGGGAAGAGAAGATTCTGCTGAGAAGCCCTGAGGCGCACCTGTGCCCCTTAGGGGCGTTTCCGATTGCAGTTGCTGCAGGCGCGTCAAGGGCAAGCCGCGCTTGCGCGCGGAGGCTCTGCCTCCCTTGACCCGTGACCGGGACGGAGGCGCGCTTCAGCCCTTGGGGCGGCTGGCCTTTTCGGCAATGCCGCTGAGGCCCTGGCGCTCGGCCAGCACCTGCAGAACGTCATCCAGCGCCACATCGCGCGCAGCCAGCATCACTAGGAAATGGTAGAGCACATCGGCGCCTTCGGAGGTGAGCCCCGCCTTGTCGTCCTTCACCGCCTCGATAATCGCCTCGATGGCTTCCTCGCCGAATTTCTCGGCGCATTTCTCCGGGCCCTTGGCCAGCAGCTTGGCGGTCCAACTGGTGTCCGGATCGGCGCCTTTGCGGGCCAGGATGGTGCTTTCAAGATCGTGCAGCAGGCTCATCGCAGGCCTCCTCAGTTCAGCCGCATCGGGATGCCTGCAGCGGCCATGTGCTCCTTGGCCTCTTGCACGGTGTATTCGCCGAAATGGAAGATCGACGCCGCCAGCACCGCCGAGGCGCCGCCTTTGGTGACGCCTTCCACCAGGTGATCCAGGTTGCCGACGCCGCCGGAAGCGATCACCGGCACATCCACCGCATCGGAAATTGCGCGGGTCAGCGGCAGGTTGAAGCCGGCTTTGGTGCCGTCGCGGTCCATCGAGGTGAGCAGGATTTCCCCGGCGCCCTTGGCTGTCACAGTCCGTGCAAACTCCACTGCATCGATGCCGGTGGGCTTGCGGCCGCCATGGGTGAAAATCTCCCAGCGGCCCGGCTCCACCGTTTTGGCGTCTATGGCGCAGACGATGCACTGGCTGCCAAACTGATCCGCGGCTTCCGCAATCACATCCGGGTTGGCCACTGCGGCCGAGTTGAAGGACACCTTGTCGGCGCCTGCCAGCAGCAGCGCCCGCACATCTTCCTTGGTGCGCACCCCGCCGCCCACGGTCAGCGGCACAAAGCACTGCTCAGCCGTGCGCTGCACCATGTCGAACATGGTTCCCCGGTTTTCATGGGTCGCGTGAATATCCAGAAAACAGATCTCATCCGCACCGGCCGCATCATAGGCTTTGGCGCATTCCACCGGGTCGCCTGCATCTCGCAGGCCGACAAAGTTGACGCCCTTGACCACGCGGCCATCGGCGACGTCGAGACAGGGGATGATACGGGTTTTCAGCATGATGCACTGCCTTCCAAGCAACTTGGCCCCGTGGGTACGCAATGACTGCCGAAAGCGCAACAGATATGGCAGCCCGTGCGCGTTTTGGTCCAATGCGGCAGGCATGCTAGGCTTGGAGCCAGCTTGCACCGTAATTGAATGGAGTGCCGCCATGCACGCTGTGTCCTGCCGCCGCCTGATATCTGCTGCACTTTGCGGGCTTGCGCTGGCAGCAGGCCCTGGGCAGGCGGGGGAAATGATGGCGGCGGAAGATCTGCTGGCAGTCATTCCCGGAGCGACCCTGACTGGGATTTCCAACGAGGATTTCCAGACCCGCTGGGCCCAGACTTATGACAGCGGCGGACCTTCGGGCAGCAGCACCGGCACCTTCGGGGAGCGGGCCTACACCTCGCAGTGGTCGGTCCGGCGCAACCTTTGGTGCGAGGACTGGGGCAGCGGTTCCGGCTGCTGGCGGCTGGAGCGGGTCGATGCGGTGACGATCCAGCCGTATCACGGGGACAGAAAGCTGCCGAATGCCTGGCGGATCATGCAGCCTGCGGCGGCGGAGTAGCGGGCAGGTTTGCCTTATTGCCGGTGGTATTTTGCTGCGCCTGGGTGAAAGGTTAGGCTTCGTGCTGAACGGCGTGCAGGGGGCGGCTGCGCAAGCGCCGGAACCCGCCGATGCCGGAAACGTGACTTGATCGCAGCACCCGGCTGGCTTGATTTCACCCCATAGTCTGACGATTTGGAGTTTTCGTGATGAAACCTAGCCTTATTCTTGCAGGAGCCTTTGCCCTCATGTCCGCACTTCCCGCCGCCGCCGAACTGATCAAGGTTCCCAGCCAGAAACCGGTCGCCGAGACCATGGACACGCTGCAGGCTGCCGTCGAAGGGGCAGGCGCCACTGTTTTTGCCCGGGTCGATCATGCCGCGGGCGCGCAAAAGGCCGGGCTGGAGCTGGACGGTGCGCAGCTCTTGATCTTCGGCAATCCCAAGCTGGGCACCCCGGCGATGCAGGCTGACATTCGCGCCGGGCTCTACCTGCCGCTGAAAGTGCTGGCATATGAAGACGCAGATGGGCAGGTCTGGCTGACTTACGAGGATCCCGCAGAGATGCTCTCGGGCCTGGATGTGCCGGCGGACGCGGGATTTCTCGCCAAGATGCAGGGTGCCTTGGGCAAGCTGACTGCAGCAGCTGCGCAGTAGCCGTTGTGACGGGGGGAGGGGGGGG
>NZ_JWLD01000097.1:0-16021 GCF_000813725.1 Leisingera sp. ANG-Vp | reverse complement strand
GTAGCCGTTGTGACGGGGGGAGGTGGGGGCGCTGCCCCCTCTGGGCCATTGGCCCATTCACCCCCGGGGTATTTCAGACCAGAAAGAAGCTCAGGCCTTGAGCGTGGCCAGCGCCTCAGCAAGGTCGATGGCGCCGTCATAAAGCGCCCGGCCGGAAATGGCGCCATTCAGAGGCGCGCCGCAGGATTTCAGCGCCCTGAGATCATCCAGCGAAGAGACGCCGCCGGAGGCGATCACCGGGATGCTGACAGCATTGGCCAGATCCGCAGTAGCCTCGACATTCGGGCCCTTCATGGCGCCGTCGCGCAGGATGTCGGTGTAGATGATGGCGGCGACACCTGCGTCCTCGAAGCTTTTGGCCAGATCGGTGACCATCACACCGGTTTCCTCGGCCCAGCCTTTGGTCGCGACCTTGCCGTTGCGGGCGTCGATGCCGACGGCGACTTTGCCGGGGAATTCGCGCGCGGCCTCGCGCACCAGATCCGGGTTTTCCACCGCCACGGTGCCCAGGATGACGCGGGCGAGACCCTTGCCGATCCAGCGTTCGATGGTTGCCATGTCGCGGATGCCGCCGCCCAGCTGTGCGGGCACTTTGGTCTGCTTCAGAATCTCCTCGACCGGAGCGGCATTCACCGGCTCCCCGGCAAAGGCGCCGTTCAGATCCACCAGGTGCAGCCATTCGCAGCCCGCTTCGACAAACTCCAGCGCCTGGGCGGCAGGGTTGTCGTTGAACACGGTGGTCTGGTCCATCTCGCCATGCAGCAGGCGCACGGCCTGGCCGTCTTTGAGGTCAATCGCGGGGTAGAGGATCATCCGGGCGGTCCTTCGTGAAATCAAGCTGGCGGTGTTTTGCACAACGCGGGGGCAGATTGCAACGCGACCCGAAGTCAACCTTGCCTTGGATCGGCCAAGAAGGACAGGCTGCCTCCAAAACAGGGAGGAATAGGGATGAAACACCTGATGGCAAGCGCGGTCCTTGCACTGGGGCTGGCAAGTGCGGCGGCGGCGGATCCGGCTGCGGGCCTCTGGCAGACCGAGCCGGGCGATACCGGCGGCTATCTGCATGTGGCGGTCAGCCCCTGCGGTACGGCGGTTTGCGGCACCATTCAGGCGGCTTACAGCGCCGACGGCACCGAGCAGGCAGGCTATGCGCATAAGGGCAAGCGGATGATCTGGGACATGGCAAGCGAGGGCAGCGGCAGCTATTCCGGCGGCAAGATCTGGGCGCCGGATTCCGGCAAGACCTATGCGTCGAAAATGTCTCTCAGCGGCAATGCGCTGACGGTGAAGGGCTGCGTGGCCGGCGGTCTGATCTGCCGCGGCCAGACCTGGTCGCGGGTCAAATAGGCTTAGAACAGCCCCAGCTGCACCGGGATCGGCGCATAGCCGCGCTTAAGCTGCTGGTTCCGGAACCGCTCAAAGATCGCCAGCGCCTCGCCATGGGCGGCGAAATAGGTGCGCTTTTGCGCGCCGCCCGGCGCGTTCAGCGGCCCGGTCGCACGTTCCACGCACCAGTCGCCGAACAGCGTCGGCGTCAGGCTAATCAGGCAATAGCGGTGCTTGCCTTCGGCGTGGTCGTATTTCTCGAAACGGATGTGCAAAGGGGACCCTGAGGCGCAAAAAAAGGTCCGCCCCGTATGCATGGAAGCGGACCTCTTGTCTATTGCTCAATCGGCCGGTTTTTACCGGCCGGTGCGGTCAAACCTCACCGGTGTATTCGCCGCGTGCCGGGTAGTTGTTGGGGATGGCGAAATCCAGCGCCGCCACCAGCTCGGCGAAATGCGGGCGCACAAAGGGCATGGTTTGCACCGCACCGTAATACAGCGTCTGCTCTGGCGTTACCAGAAACAGGCCGGGTTCCGAGAACAGCGCGGGCTCTTCGATGCCGATCGAGGTCTTGCCGCGCGATGTGGAGATATAAAGACCCCATTCCTTGGCGACGGACAGCGGCAGGTCATAGCCGAACCGCAGGTCCTTGGCCTCGATCTTGTCGGCCATGGCGCGGGTGCGCTCCTCGCCGTCCGAGCTGATGGCGATGCAATTGACACCGCGTTCTGCAAAGGCCGCAACCTTCTTCTCGAACTCTTTCAGATAGGTGGCGCACAGCGGGCAGTGCAACCCGCGGTAAAAACACACAACAGTGCCGCGCTCGGTCTGCTCCGAGGACAGATCGAACTGCCCATGGTCCAGGGTCGGCAGTGTCAGGTTCGGGGTCTTCTGGCGGGGGATCAGCATGGGCAAAGTCCTCGTAAGCGGTGGATCATGTGAGTGATGGTTGCCTGACTGTATCGCGCAGGTTACTGTCTCATAAATCCGAAAAACCTGATGGAAACACCGGAAGCATGGACCGCTTGACCACATTAATGGACCGCTTTCAGCTGGCTGTGCGGGCTGCCGGGCCGGGGGAGGCCAATCTGATCGCCCTTGCGGATGCGGCTGGCGAGCCGGTCCGGATACTTTATTACACCCGCGGCCCGCAGCCCCGGCTGGCTGCTGAGACCCTCATGTGGGCGGCGCGGGTGGAATGGTCGGGGCAGAGCAACCCGTTCCTGGCGGCACTGCCGGAAATTGTGGATTACGAGGTCTCCGGCAATGCAGAGGCGCAGGGTCTGGTGCGGCTGATGCAGGAGGAAGCGGAGGGCCAGCACTGCGGCGCGCAATCGGTGATCAACCGGCTGGGCGAGGTGCTGATGGTGCGCCTGCTGCGCAACCGGATCCAGAGAGGCGCCACAGAACCCGGTCTGCTGGCAGGCCTTGCCGACCCGCGCCTCAGCCGCGCCATCGTGGCGATGCATGACCACCCGGGCAGGCTCTGGACCAACTCTGACCTGGCGCAGGAGGCGGGGCTGTCGCTGTCGCGCTTCGCTGAGCTCTTTGGCGCTGAGGTCGGGGAAACGCCGATGGGCTATCTGCGCCGGTGGCGGCTGATCCTGGCGCATCAGGACTTGCAGCGCGGCGACCGGGTCGAGGCGGTGGCGCGCCGCTATGCCTACGGATCCCCCGAAGGCTTCACCCGTGCCTTCCGCAAAGCTTACGGCGTTGCACCGGTTTCGTTGCGCACCGTTGCGGCCTAAAAGCCCTGCAGCTTCTTTCTGGTCCTAAATACCCCTGTCCAGCTGACCGGCAGGCGGCTTTGCCGCCGAGAGGGGAGGCAGCGGCGCGTCAGCGCCGTGCCCTCAGGGTTTCCAGGTCAGGAAGTTGCCGATCAGCCGCAGGCCGGTGGCCTGGCTTTTCTCCGGGTGGAACTGCATGCCGACCATCGTGTCCCGGCCGATCACTGCTGTTACGTCGCCGGCATAATCCACATGCGCCAGCCGTTCGGCCGGGTTGGCCGCGCGGAAATGGTAGGAGTGCACGAAATAGACGTGGTCGCCGGTCTTGATGCCGTCAAACACCGGGTGCTCTGCCTCGATTACCAGATCATTCCAGCCCATGTGGGGCACTTTCAGCGCTGCGTCCGCGGGGGTGATCTTCACCACATCGCCGCCGACCCAGCCCAGGCCCGGGGTTTCTTCGTATTCATGGCCGGTGGTGGCCATCAGCTGCATGCCGACGCAGATGCCCAGGAACGGGCGGCCCTTCTGCTCCACCGCCTCGACCATGGCGTCATAGATGCCCTTGTGGCCGCGCAGCTCAGCCGCGCAGGCCGGAAAGGCACCGTCGCCGGGCAGCACCAGCCGGTCGGCCCGTGCCACCACATCAGCATCCGAGGTCACCACAACCTCGCCCGCATCCATTTCCCGTGCCATGCGCTGAAACGCTTTTTCGGCGGAATGCAGATTGCCGGATTCATAGTCGATGATGGCGGTCAGCATGAACAGGCTCTCCAGGCGGTGTCAGTCTCGCCCGCTGCCTAGCGCAACCGCCGGCCGCTGCCAAGCCTTCAGCGGATGTGCAGCACCTCATCCAAGATTTCCGGCTCCAGCGGCGTGCCATCCGCGGTGGCGGCGTGCTGCCGGAAGGTCTTGAAACCCGGCGGCACCATGGCGCCGCGCACTGCATCGTCCAGAAAGATGTACTTGCTGTTGTCCGGTGCGAATTCAAACCAGCCGGGATCGTCGAACGTGCCGGCATAGACCCCCAGCCGGTCGGGCCAGCGTTGGAATGTCAGGTGGGTCTTGGTGCCGCAGGCGGCGCAGAAATGCACGTTCACTTCCTTGCCGCTGCCAGCCGAGACATGAACGTAGCGGGAAGGGTCCCCTTTGCTCAACTGAAACTGCGCGGTGTCAAAGATCGGCTCTATCATGCCGAGTGCCCCGGTGGCCCGCTGGCAAAAGCGGCAGAAACAGGCTGTCACCCACAGCGGATCGCCGGCCACCTGGTAACGCAATCCGCCGCACAGGCAGCCGCCGTCATGAACATGCATTGAGAACGCTCCCCGCAAAAACAACTGCAGGGAGCATATCACAGATCAGGCGTTACAGCGCCCCTTTGGTCGAGGGGATCGCATCCGCCTTGCGCGGATCGGTTTCCACTGCCAGCCGCAGCGCCCGCGCCACCGCCTTGAACGCGGCCTCGGCAATATGATGGCTGTTGAACCCATGCAGCTGGTCGATGTGCAAGGTGATGCCGCCGTGGGTGCTGAGCGCCTGGAAGAACTCCCGCACCAGCTCGGTGTCAAAGGCGCCGATCTTCTGGGTCGGCAGTTCCACATTCCAGATCAGGAACGGGCGCGCCGACAGGTCCAGCGCGCAGCGCACCTGTGCGTCATCCATCGGCAGGTGGCACTCGCCATAGCGGCGGATGCCCTTCTTGTCCCCCAGTGCCTGCACCAGCGCCTGACCCAGCGCGATGCCGGTGTCCTCCACCGTGTGGTGGTCGTCGATGTGGTAATCGCCCTTGGCGCGGATGGTCATGTCGATCAGCGAATGGCGCGCCAGCTGGTCCAGCATGTGGTCAAAGAATCCAACCCCGGTCTGGTTGTCGTAAACCCCGGTGCCGTCGAGGTTGATCTCGACCGAGATATCGGTTTCCGCGGTTTTGCGGGTTACGCTGGCTGTACGCATCTGCGGGCTGTCCTTCCTCAAGCTGCGAGGCGCTTATAGGGCGGGCAGGGGGAGCGGCTCAAGTGCGCCATTGTGCAATGGCGGCAATCTGTTGCAGCAATCCCGGACTCTTGCGCCCCGCGGCAGCGCGTGCGAGCTTGGGCACAAACAATTGTTCAGCCACAAGGGGCACTCATGTCCACCTGCGTCTTTGTCCAGATCCGCTGCAAGCCCGGCACCACCTACAAGGTGGCCGAGGAGATTGCTCTGCGCGAAATCCACTCCGAACTCTACTCCACCAGCGGCAATTTCGACTTGCTGATGAAGCTCTACATCCCCACCGGCGAAGATGTCGGCAAATACATCAACGAACAGCTTCTGCCGATTGACGGGATCGAGCGTTCACTGACCACGATGACCTTCAAGGTCTTCTGATCCAAAAAACAAAGCCCCCCGCAGCGATACCTGCCGCGAGGGGCTTTGAGGGTCCCCGGTCCCCATCGGAACTCATGGCCGGAACAGGCGCCCGGTCTGCGTTTCAGCAGGGAGAGATTCGCTGCAAAGCCTTTACAGGTTCAAAAGCGGAACCTTGCGGCGGTGTGTCTTGCGGAGGAGCCGGCAATGCCGGAACGGCGCGTCATTGTGAAAATCTCAGTCTGAAACAAACTGCGCCTAGTGTAGCGGATTTTTGCCGGAATTTCAGAAAAATCTGCCATCCGGCTTGCAATCGCCTTTAGCGCTTTGGTTTCAGCCGTTTAAAGGTTAACGCCCCGGCAGAACCGGGGCGTTTCACGGAAACTTGTTTGCTTCAGCCTGCAACCAGACCCTTGTCCTTGAGGTCTGCGTAGGTGGCGTCGATGGCCTTTTTCATCCGCGCCAGCATGTCGTCGGCCTCATCTTTGGTGATGATGATCGGCGGGCACAGCGCCACGGCATTGCCGGCCACCGCCCGGATGATCAGGCCGTTGGCCTCGCAGGCCTTCTGCGCTGTCGCGCCGGCGATGCCCTTGTCGAAGCTGGCACCGGTGGTCTTGTTCGACACCAGTTCCAGCGCCGCGATCAGGCCTTTGCCGCGCACTTCGCCGACCAGCGGGTGATCGGTGAAGATCTCGCGGAGCTGCGCCTGCATATGCGCGCCGACCTCTGCTGCGTGCTCAAACAGGTTGTCGCGCTCATAGATCTCCAGCGTTTTCAGCGCCGCTGCACAGGCCGCCGGGTGGCCCGAGTAGGTGTATCCATGGCCGAACACGCCAACCTCATTGGTCTGGTCGATCATCGCCTCATACATGTAGCCCGGGATCACCGAGGCCGAGATCGGGAAATAGGCCGACGACAGCTGCTTGGCGAATGTCATCAGATCCGGCTTGATGCCCATGGTGGTGCAGCCGAAGTCCGCGCCGGTACGGCCAAAGCCGGTGATCACCTCATCGGCCCAGACCAGGATGCCATGCTTGCGCAACAGCGCCTGCAGCTTCTCGTAATAGCCCTCCGGCGGCACGATCACGCCTGAGGCACCAGTGATCGGCTCGACAATCATCGCGGCAATGGTGTCGGGATCTTCGGCCAGGATCTGCTCTTCCAGGTTATTGATGATCCGGTCGACAAACTGTTCCTCGGTCTCATTGCCCTGACGGCCGGTGTAATAGTGCGGCGAATCCGAGCGCAGGATCGACAGCGCCTCCAGCGGCGCGTCGAAATGCGCGAGGTTGGCGGGCAGGGAGGTCAGCGAGCCTGCCGCCACCGTCACCCCGTGATAGCCGCGCTCGCGGGTGATGATCTTGCGCTTCTCCGGCTTGCCGATGGCGTTGAAGTAGTAGCGCAGCATCTTGTAGTGCGTGTCGTTGGCGTCTGAGCCGGAGTTGCCAAAAAAGATGTAGGCGTCCTCTACCGGCACCATCGCCTTCAGCTTCTCGGCCAGCTGCATGATCGGCTCATGGGTCTTGCCGCCGAAGGTGTGCGAGAACGGCAGCTTGTGCAGCTGCTCTGTGATCGCGTCCATCACCTCGGTATTGCTGTAGCCCAGCGAGGTGCACCACAGGCCCGCCAGCCCTTCGATGTATTTGTTGCCGTCGGTGTCATAGACATAGATGCCTTCGCCGCGGTCCAGGCACAGCTGCTCGGTCGCGGTGAAGTTGGTGGTGGGATAGATGACTGGGGCCATGGCCAAACTCCTTGCACGAACCGCCCCTCAAATGACCTAAGGGGCGCCTTTGCCGTAGCATTGGCCGGCTTTGCATCGCAGGTCAAAAGGAATTTGATCAAATTATGCGCGTAGCCTTGAAAAAGCGAAAGGCCGCCCCGGAGGGCGGCCTTTTCGGTTCCAAATGGAGCGGGCGATGAGATTCGAACTCACGACCCTTACCTTGGCAAGGTAATGCTCTACCCCTGAGCTACGCCCGCGCTGCCATTCGGTGAGGCGGTGAATAGGAAATCCGGGGCTGCACCGCAAGCGGAAAATGACAGGAAGGTAAAGAAAATGCCGAGGGTCCGGAGGCGGTCCGGCGGCGGCCTGAAAACCAAAAAGCCGCCCCAAAGGGCGGCCTTTTCGGTTTCGAATGGAGCGGGCGATGAGATTCGAACTCACGACCCTTACCTTGGCAAGGTAATGCTCTACCCCTGAGCTACGCCCGCGCTGCCATTCGGTGAGGCGGTATGTAGGGCTTTCCCCATGGGGCTGCAAGCGGAAAAATGAAAAACCGCGCAAGCAACTGTGGATAAACCTAATTTTGCTTATCCAGGAAGTTGCGCAGCCGCACCTCCAGCTCTTCCTGGTCCTTGGTCTCGCATTCCCAGACGGTCAGCACTTGCCACCCTGCACCTTCCAGCGCGGCCAGATGCTCGGCGTCGCGTTCCACATTGCGCAGCAGCTTGGGTTCCCAATAGTCCCGCCGCGAAGAGGGGATGCGGCCGTCGCGGCAGTCATGCAGATGCCAGAAGCAGCCATGCACAAAGATCACCTTGCGCCGCGGCCCGAACACCAGGTCCGGCTTGCCGGGCAGGTCCTTGCGGTGCAGCCGGTAGCGGAACCCCATCCCGTGTACCAAGCGGCGCACCAGCATCTCCGGCTTGGTGTGTTTGGCGCGGATCCTGGCCATATTGGCGCTGCGCCGCTCGGGTGTCAGGGTGTCGGCCATTCCACGTGATGCCTGGATTGTTCCACCATGCGGGCATGGTAGCTGCTTTCAATCCGGCAGGAAATAAAGGCGCTGGCCGGGCAGGGCGGCAGCTCCAGCGCCTTGATCAGCTGGGCATCCTTCTGGCCTTCCAGCAGCACGATCTGTTCGCGCGCCAGAATATCCCGGGTGCCGTGGCCGCCGTCTGCCCGGATCCGGCGCATGAAGTCCTTCTGCTGTGCCACGGCCTCCACCGCGTCGCGGTGAATCGGCTGGCGCTGGATCAGCCGGAACAGCTGCGCCATGCGTTCATTGCCGGTGGCGGCGGCAAAGATCTGCTCCACCGCCTCTGCATCCGCGGTGCGCCAGAAATTCGCCGGGTAGGGGTGATCTTTGAACAGCCAGAAAATATGCTTGAACCCTTCGGCCGAGATGCTGCGCTTGGCGTCCTTGTTCTGGCCCCGGGTCAGATAGTCCGGGCGGGCCTTGATCAGACCCAGATAACAGCGCGCCCGCGCCTCATCCGCAGCCACCAGCAGGCAGACGCTGTCCAGCGCCTCGGTCGGGATCATCCAGTTTGTGCCCATGGTGTGCTTGATATCGACATCGTGGTCCAGAATCTCGGTGTCCAGCCGCCCCTTTTTCACACCCAGCAGCGCCCGCAGCTCGATCTCGACCCGCGTGCCGATATAGGTCTTCTCTGTCTTTTCCAGATCCTCATAGGCGCGCCGCCCGGTCTTGGGCGTCATGATCACATCGTCGATGCAGCGCCGCAGCATCTGCGGCACATCATACTCCAGCGCCAGCGCGCCGCCGGCGCGTGTGGTGATTTCGGCCATTAGCTCAAACAGCAGGCCGAAATCCGGGTGGCCCGGCACAACAAGGCTGTCGGGAAGTTTCTGTTTCATATTGTGTCCCGCCGGGCCGGGCACAGCCCTCGGCTCTGAAATGGCAGAGGGGTTTTACGCCCGCACAGCATGCAGGTTCGGCTTGGCAATCGCCGCCTTCAGCTCGCGTGCCACCGCTTCCGCCACCGGCGGCGGGAAGGCATTGCCGACCTGGCGGTAGGCATTGGTCTTGGCGCCGGTGAAATGCCATTCGTCGGGGAAGCCCTGAATACGCGCCACCATCCGCACCGTGAGGCGCGGCATGTCGTTGTGGAACGGGTCCGGAGCCTCGTTGGCGATGGTGCGCCCCTCGACCCCCAGCGCCGCCCAGGCGCGCCGCGCCCGGGTCGGGCCCAGATCCGGGCCGCCGTGTTTCTTGGAGCCGCCGACGATGGTCGGCGCAATCTCATCCGCCTTGGCCGCCCAATCCTCAGCCCCGCGCCAGCCGCGTTCCTTCATCAGATCGATCAGCGTCGCGCCCACGGTCGGCGGATTATGCGGCAGCGGCTCGGGCCAATTGAACTGGCCTGCAAACTCCTTGCGCAGGGCGACAATCGCCACTCGCGGCCGCAGCTGCGGCACCCCGAAGTCAGAGGCATTCAGCAGCCGCCAGTCGGTCTCGTACCCCAGCTTCGACAGCTGTTTCTTCAGTTTCTCCCGGTAGTCGGAGAACACTGCATCCAGAAATCCGCGCACGTTTTCAATCATCACCGCGCGGGGGCGGGTGGCATCAACGATCTCGATCGCGTCGTCGAACAGGTTGCGCTCGTCTTTCTCGCCCAGCTGCTTGCCGGCCACCGAAAACGGCGGGCAGGGCAGGCCGCCTGCCAGAAGGTCGATGCCCTTGTAGTCACCGGCAACGTCCTTGAACTTGCGCACGTCTTCTTCCAGCACGTTCCACTGAGGGCGGTTGTGGCGCAGGGTGGCACAGCAATGCTTGTCGATCTCCACCAGCGCAGTGTGGTCAAAGCCTGCCTTTTCCAGCCCAAGGGCCTGGCCGCCCGCACCTGCGCATAGTTCTACCGATGTCAGCATTCTGCTCTGCCTGTCCGTTCGCGTTCTTGCTCTGTTCCTAAGCGATAAGGTGATTCCGCACAAGGATTTCCGCCCCGGCCAGACTATGCGCAATTGCTGAAAAGCGAAAGGCCGCCCCGAGGGACGGCCTGTTCGTTTTCCGATGGAGCGGGCGATGAGATTCGAACTCACGACCCTTACCTTGGCAAGGTAATGCTCTACCCCTGAGCTACGCCCGCGCTGCCATCCGGTGAGCGGTGGAATAGGGTCTCCGGGCCCAGGCTGCAAGCGGAAAAAACATCCCGGATGAAAAAAATCTTTCAAAGCTGCGACGGAACGGGCGGGCAGGGGCGTTTCATTTCCAAACAGCCGGATTTGCAACGGGAGAGTTGGTGAAATGCTTTTGAAAGACGGTATTCGTATTGGCAGTCTGAGCGCGGCAATTGCGTTGGGCATGGCCCTGCAGGCAGCACCGCAGAAACAGGCGGATTGGACAGACCGGT
The DNA here is from genome assembly GCF_000813725.1 of Leisingera sp. ANG-Vp. Classification (GTDB taxonomy): domain Bacteria; phylum Pseudomonadota; class Alphaproteobacteria; order Rhodobacterales; family Rhodobacteraceae; genus Leisingera. The sequence goes on along the minus strand of NZ_JWLD01000097.1, from coordinate 5,519 downwards.
TCGAGGAAATCAAGCCGGTGCAGGTTGAAACCGCAGAATTGCCCCAGGTTCTGGAGCGCCCGGTCTAAGGCGGCACTGCTTCCGAAACTGCCAGATTGTCACTTCGCTTCGATCTTCAGCTTCTTCATTGCCTTCAGCATCTCGGCATCGACCAGTTTCTGAAGCTTCTTGTCCTTCTCCACCGCCTTGGCGGCCATATCGGTCAGCTGGCTCTCGCTTTCCTTGCCCGAAGCCGCACTGATCACCGCCCCATAACCCGCTTTCAGCGTCTCATCGCTGACCTTGTTGGACACTTCAGCCCACAGTTTCGCTTTCAGCGTATTGGGGATCTTGTTGTCCTTGGCCAGCTTGGCAAAGCGGTCGGGCAGGATCTTGCCCTGCAGCATGTCCTTGTTCTTATAGGCCCATTTCTTCTGGAACCCACCCAGGTTCTTGACCAGCCCGCCCAATAGCGCCGAATAGAGCACGCTTTGGACCGCGTCGTTGAAGTCCTTCTCGGTTGGCGCCTTGCCGGATTTGGCGATCTTCCCGACCACTTTGATCGCCTCGCCGATTGCCGATTTGATCACCTCCTGACCGGAGCCCGCGATGTAGTTGGAAATAAATTTCTCCAGCTGCTTGGTGGCCATAAAGGGCACCTTCGAGGCCAGCCGCGGTGCCACTGCCTTGGCCATGTCGTCGCAGAACCCCAGCGGGATCTTGCTGCCGATGCCCGCTGTCAGCCCGCCGATAGTGCCGTCGATGACAATGGACTGCACCGAGGACCACACGGTCACTTTCTGGCCGCTGGCGTGTTTGCCCAATTCCTGGCTGGCGCTCTGCAGCACACCCACGCCCGCGCCAGAGACCACCGCAGCCGAGCCCGCGCTCATGCCGGCGCCAGTGACCAGCACCGGCGCCGCCAGCGCGCCCACCACCGCAAAACACACGGCTGAACTGACCATCAGAACCGTGCCGGTGGTCTGGGCCGAGCCGGTGAACTCTTTCAGGAACCGCAGCAGGTCGTCGCTGAAGGCATTGATCGCCTTTTCCGCCGCAGGCAGCGCCTCGTCGATCTGTTTCAGATCCTTCGACGACATTGCCCGCTCCAGCTTGCCTGCCGCGCTGATTGAGCGGGTTGCCAGCTTGTTGTCGGGCATCTTGACCGACCCCGCCTTGATGATGATTGCCTGCGCCACGGCGTTCAGAACCCCGTCCTTGATCATCGCGGTGTCGAGATAGCTCTGATAGGTTTCCAGGCAGGATTTCTGGTTTTTGATCAGCGACTTCATGTAGGGCGTCAGGTTCTTGATCACCTCCGCCTTCAGCTTGTCGTATTCCTTCTGGGTGACCAGGATCTTCTTGCCGCGGAAGGTCACCTCCAGCTTGGGTTCCTTCGCCGCCTTTTCCTCGGCGGCCACTTGGGCTTTGAACTTGGGCAGCAGCGCCGTGACCGTGCGCCCGCCCGGATCCACCACATGGTCGGGCCGCTTGAAACCGATCTTCTTCTGATAGGTGCCGATTGCCTTCAGCAGCCCCGCATCAACCTTCTTGGAGGTGCCCAGCGGGCCGATCTTGTTGGCCTCCAGCATCCGGCGGACCAGCAGCACATCGTCGCCTTTGTTCTTGACCGGTTTGCCTTCACTTTCACGGGGGGATTGCCCCACAGGGGCGGAGAGCTTGGGAACAGCCATCAGAAACCTCAAAACAAATCAACTTGCTTTGAGTTTTGGAGCGCCCGGCCTGCAGGTCAAGTTTAAGGATAATAAAATGCGCCGGCAGGCCGGAAGCCGGCGCCGGCGCGGTTCAGCTTACCAGCCCGCCGGCAGGGGATGCTTCGACAGCAACTGTTCCATCTGTGCCCGGTTTTCCTCGTCCAAATGCGGCACCATCACCCGGGTGGTGAAATTGCCGTACAGCTCCGAGCCGGTAAACAGGCTCCAATCGCGCAGGTCTGTCCGGTCGAAATTCACAATATCGCCAAAGTGCTTGCCAGGGAGATCATTGGGTTCATTGGCCAGTCTGCCGGTCATCCCGCCATCTGCTGCAAGGGTAATTTGGTCCACCCAAATGTTCTCGTGGCCATAGCTGGTTTTCAGCGCCACCTTGACCATGGCGCCGTCGGCCGCCTTGCCTTGGCTGTCGAGGACATGGGCAAAGAAGGAGTCCATAGAGCCCTGGGCCGAGGCGATAGCGGCATTCATTTCCGCATCGCTCGTTTCGAATTGAATGACCGGATCACCGGCTGCAGCAGCGGTCGCGCCAAGGGCCAGAGCGGCCGACAAAAGCAATGGCTTAATCATTTGAAACTCCCAAAAAGAAAAGCTGCGGCCAAAGGCTGGCCGCAGCTTGAACTTTAATGCTGATCCGCTGGCTTATTCCAGCTCGATCAGCAGATCTTTTGCGTCGATCTGGCCGCCTGCGTTGACATGGACGGCTTTGACCACTGCATCGCGCTCGGCGTGGATGCCGGTCTCCATCTTCATCGCTTCGATGGTCAGCAGCATGTCGCCTTCGTGCACCTGCTGGCCTGCCTGAACCGCCACGCTCGCCACAACACCGGGCATCGGCGCGCCGACGTGGTTGGGGTTGCCGGCTTCCGCCTTGGGGTTGGCTTGGGTCGAGGCTTTGACCAGGCGGTTCGGCACCCGGATCACGCGCGGCTGGCCATTCAGCTCGAAGAAGACCTTCACCTCGCCCTTCTCGTCGGTCTCACCGACCGCCTGCAGACGGATTTCCAGGGTCTTGCCCGGATCGATCTCAGCGGTGATCTCGTCGCCCGGCTCCATACCGTAGAAGAAGGTCTTGGTCGGCAGGGCGCGGACCGGGCCGTACTGGCGGTGGCGGCCCATGTAGTCCAGGAACACCTTGGGATACATCAGGTAGCCGTTCAGATCCTCGTCATCGACGGCAAAGCCTTCCAGCTCTTTCGACAGTTCCGCGCGGACCGCTTCCAGGTCGACCGGCTCCAGATGGGCGCCGGGGCGCTCGACATTCGGGGCTTCGCCTTTCAGCACCTTGGAGACGATGCCTTCCGGGAAGCCGCCCGGAGGCTGGCCCAGGTTGCCGCGCATCATGTCGACAACCGAGTCCGGGAAGGCCACGTCGGTTTCCGGGCTTTCCACCTCATCGCGGGTCAGGCCCTGGGACACCATCATCAGCGCCATGTCGCCAACCACCTTGGACGACGGGGTCACCTTCACGATATCGCCGAACATCTGGTTCACGTCGGCATAGGTCTGCGCCACGTCGGCCCATTTCTCTTCCAGGCCCAGCGAGCGCGCCTGCGCCTTCAGGTTGGTGAACTGGCCGCCCGGCATCTCGTGCAGGTAAACCTCGGAGGCCGGTGCCGCGAGGCCCGACTCAAAGGCCGCATACTGGCCGCGCACCTGCTCCCAGTAACCGGAGATCTCGCGCACTTTGGCGATGTCGATGCCGGTGTCGCGGTCGGTGTTGCGCAGGCCCTCGACAATCGAGCCGAGGCAGGGCTGCGAGGTGCCGCCCGAGAAGGCGTCCATCGCTGCATCCACCGCGTCGACGCCCGCATCCGCGGCCGCCAGGATGGTGGCGCCGGCAATGCCGGAGGTGTCGTGGGTGTGGAAGTGGACCGGCAGGCCGACCTCTTCCTTCAGCGCCTTGATCAGCACCCGCGCCGAGGCCGGCTTCAAGAGGCCCGCCATGTCTTTCAGACCCAGGATATGGGCGCCTGCGGCCTCCATCTCCTTCGCCATGCCGACATAATACTTGAGGTCGTACTTGGAGCGGTTCGGATCCAGGATGTCGCCGGTATAGCAGACGGTGCCTTCGCAGACCTTGCCGCTCTCGACCACGGCGTCCATGGCAACGCGCATGTTTTCAACCCAGTTCAGCGAGTCGAAGACGCGGAACACGTCGACACCGGTCTCCGCCGCCTGGCGCACAAACTCCTGCACCACATTGTCCGGATAGTTGGTGTAGCCGACGCCGTTGGAGGCGCGCAGCAGCATCTGGGTCATCAGGTTCGGCATCCGCTCGCGCAGGTCGCGCAGGCGCTGCCAGGGGCATTCCTGCAGGAAGCGGTAGGCCACGTCAAAGGTCGCACCGCCCCAGCATTCCACCGAGAACAGCTGGTTCAGATGCTGCGCATAGGCCGGCGCCACTTTGATCATGTCGATCGAGCGCATCCGGGTCGCGAGCAGCGACTGGTGGCCGTCGCGCATGGTGGTGTCGGTGAGCAGCAGCTGGCGCTGCGCCTTCATCCAGTCGGCAACGGCCTGGGCGCCTTTCTGCTCCAGAAGGTTGCGGGTGCCGTAGGGCAGGTTGCCCGGCTCGGCATGCGGCGCGCGCGGCTCCTTCAGGTCGGCAGCGGGTGCCGCGCGGCCTTCGGTCTCCGGGTGGCCGTTCACGGTGATGTCGGCGATATAGGTCAGCACCTTGGTGCCGCGGTCGCGCCGCTTCTTGAAGCTGAACAGGTCCGGGGTCTCGTCGATGAATTTGGTGGTGTATTCATTCGACAGGAAGGTCGGGTGCTTCAGCAGGTTCTCAACAAACGCGATGTTGGTCGACACGCCGCGGACCCGGAACTCGCGCAGCGCGCGGTCCATGCGGGCAATCGCCTTCTCCGGCGTCGGCGCCCAGGCAGTGACCTTGGTCAGCAGCGAGTCATAATAACGGGTGATCACGCCGCCCGCATATGCGGTGCCGCCGTCCAGGCGGATGCCCATGCCGGTGGCCGAGCGGTAGGCGGTGATGCGGCCGTAATCCGGGATGAAGTTGTTCAGCGGATCCTCGGTGGTGACGCGCGTCTGCAGCGCGTGGCCGTTGAGGCGGATATCAGCCTGGCTGGCCTTGCCGGTGGCTTCGGCAATCGGTTTGCCTTCGGCGATCAGGATCTGCGCCTGCACGATGTCGATGCCGGTGACCTCTTCGGTCACGGTATGCTCCACCTGCACCCGCGGGTTCACTTCGATGAAGTAGAACTTGCCCGACTCCATATCCATCAGGAATTCGACGGTGCCCGCGCATTCATAGTTCACATGGGCGCAGATCTTGCGGCCCAGGTCGCAGAGCTCGGCGCGCTGCTCTTCCGACAGATAGGGGGCAGGGGCGCGCTCGACCACTTTCTGGTTGCGGCGCTGCACCGAGCAGTCGCGCTCCCACAGGTGATAGATCTCACCATGCTTGTCGCCGAGGATCTGCACCTCGACGTGGCGGGCGCGGGTGATCATCTTTTCCAGATAGCCCTCGCCGTTGCCAAAGGCGGCTTCCGCTTCGCGGCGCCCCTCAAGCACCTTCTCTTCCAGCTCCGCTTCGCCCAGGATCGGGCGCATGCCGCGGCCGCCGCCGCCCCAGGAGGCTTTCAGCATCAAGGGATAGCCGATTTCCTTGGCTTCCTTGCGGATCGCGTCCATGTCGTCGCCCAGCACCTCGGTCGCCGGGATAACCGGCACGCCCGCGGCAATCGCCACTTTCCGCGCCGAGGCCTTGTCGCCAAGCGCCCGCATGGTCTCTGCCTTGGGGCCGATGAAGGTGATGCCGTTCCGCGCGCAGGCATCCACAAA
>NZ_JWLD01000096.1:2500-5729 GCF_000813725.1 Leisingera sp. ANG-Vp | reverse complement strand
ATCGTTTTGGAGATTATTTGGATTTTACTAGGTTTGGCGGTGACCTACTCTCCCAGGGCTTGAGCCCAAGTACCATCGGCGCGGCAGTGCTTAACTTCCGGGTTCGGGAAGGGACCGGGTGTTTCACTTGCGCTATAGCCACCAAACCAAGAAAAATCCAATTCCGGCGGCCTTGCGGAGCAAGGCGCCGGCTGCAATCAACGATGTCCAAGTCAAAGGGATGTTTGCTTTTTGTGTCCGAGTAACACTGTCTGTTACTGGATCAAATCAAGCCTATCGGGCGATTAGTACCGGTCAGCTGAACGCATTGCTGCGCTTACACCTCCGGCCTATCGGCGTGGTGGTCTTCCACGGCCCTCAGGGATACCTTGTTTTGAGGGGGGCTTCCCGCTTAGATGCCTTCAGCGGTTATCCTGTCCGATCATAGCTACCCTGCACTGCTGCTGGCGCAACAACAGGTCCACCAGTGGATCGTTCACCCCGGTCCTCTCGTACTAGGGGCAACTCCTCTCAAGTATCCTACACCCACGGCAGATAGGGACCGAACTGTCTCACGACGTTCTAAACCCAGCTCACGTACCTCTTTAAACGGCGAACAGCCGTACCCTTGGGACCTGCTCCAGCCCCAGGATGAGATGAGCCGACATCGAGGTGCCAAACACTGCCGTCGATATGGACTCTTGGGCAGTATCAGCCTGTTATCCCCGGCGTACCTTTTATCCGTTGAGCGATGGCCCTTCCACGCGGGACCACCGGATCACTATGGCCGACTTTCGTCTCTGCTCGACTTGTCAGTCTCGCAGTCAGGCTGGCTTCTGCCATTGCACTCAACGAGCGATTTCCGACCGCTCTGAGCCAACCTTCGCGCGCCTCCGTTACTCTTTAGGAGGCGACCGCCCCAGTCAAACTACCCGCCACGCAGGGTCCCGGATCCGGATAACGGACCGCGGTTAGACATCAAGAGTGCGAAGGGTGGTATCTCAAGGGAGGCTCCACGGGAACTTGCGTTCCCGCTTCGATGCCTACCACCTATCCTGCACATCACAATCCTGATGCCAGTGCGAAGCTGTAGTAAAGGTGCACGGGGTCTTTCCGTCTAACCGCGGGAAGCCTGCATCTTGACAGGCAATTCAATTTCGCTGAGTCGATGTTGGAGACAGCGGGGAAGTCGTTACGCCATTCGTGCAGGTCGGAACTTACCCGACAAGGAATTTCGCTACCTTAGGACCGTTATAGTTACGGCCGCCGTTTACCTGGGCTTCAATTCGGAGCTCTCACCCCTCCTTTTAACCTTCAGGCACCGGGCAGGCGTCAGACCCTATACGTCGTCTTGCGACTTCGCAGAGCCCTGTGTTTTTAATAAACAGTCGCCACCCCCTGGTTTGTGCCCCCGGATCCAAGTTGCCTTGAACCCGGGCCTCCTTCTCGCGAACTTACGGAGGTATTTTGCCGAGTTCCTTCAACATCGTTCTCTCAAGCGCCTTGGTATTCTCTACCAGTCCACCTGTGTCGGTTTAGGGTACGGTCTGAAAGGAGGGCTATTTCCAGGGACTGATCAGCAGCCCGCTCAATCCGATAAGAGCGAACTACCTTCACAATCCGTCACCACTCCACGGCCCAGGAATATTAACCTGGTTCCCATCGCCTACGCCTTTCGGCCTCGGCTTAGGGGCCGGCTTACCCTGCTCAGATTAGCTTTAAGCAGGAACCCTTGGACTTTCGGCGAGAGTGTCTCTCACACTCTTTGTCGCTACTCATGTCATCATTCTCGCTAGTGATCTCTCCACCGGATGGCTCACGCCCCGGCTTCATCGAAAGCCTCTCTCCTCCAATGTATCCGAAGATACTAAGGAGGAATGAGACTATGTCACACTACGCTCTGCTACCATGCACTATGTGCATCCTCGGCTTCGGCTCATGGCTTGAGCCCCGTTACATCTTCGCCGCAGGACGTCTTATTTAGACCAGTGAGCTGTTACGCTATCTTTAAAGGATGGCTGCTTCTAAGCCAACCTCCTGGTTGTTTTGGACATCCCACCTGCTTTCCCACTTAGCCATGAATTGGGGGCCTTAGCCGGAGGTCAGGGTTGTTTCCCTCTCCACTACGGGCGTTAGCACCCGCAGTGTGTCTGCCATCTAGTACTCCCGGGTATTCGGAGTTTGGTTAGGATCAGTAAGCCTGTGGGGCCCCATTACCCATCCAGTGCTCTACCCCCCGGGGTATTCGGATGACGCTCTACCTAAATAGATTTCGCAGAGAACCAGCTATCTCCGAGTTTGATTGGCCTTTCACCCCTAGGCACAGCTCATCCCGATCTTTTTCAACAGATGTGGGTTCGGTCCTCCAGTGCGTGTTACCGCACCTTCAACCTGGCCATGCCTAGATCACTCGGTTTCGGGTCTGATCCCACGAACTCATGCGCCCTATTAAGACTCGCTTTCGCTGCGCCTCCGCCTAGCGGCTTAAGCTTGCTCGTGAGACCAAGTCGATGACCCATTATACAAAAGGTACGCTGTCAGCCCTCAAGGGGCCTCCAACTGATTGTAGGCGTTCGGTTTCAGGTACTGTTTCACTCCCCTCGCCGGGGTGCTTTTCACCTTTCCCTCACGGTACTGGTTCGCTATCGGTCAGTAAGGAGTACTTAGCCTTCGGAGGTGGTCCTCCGGTCTTCGAACAGGATTTCACGTGTCCCGCCCTACTTAATACGTCCCTCAGAGCTTCCCATACGGGGCTGTCACCCGCTATGGCTGCGTTTCCCAACGCATTCTGGTCACTCATCAGGCTCGGCTGGTCCGCGTTCGCTCGCCACTACTAACGGAGTCTCTATTGATGTCCTTTCCTCCGGGTACTTAGATGTTTCAGTTCCCCGGGTTTGCTCTTAAAGACCTATGTATTCAGTCCTTAAGTACCTGGTTAAGCCCATTATTGATTACCAGAGGTAACAATAACGAACTTTCAGGTGGGTTCCCCCATTCAGAGATCCATGGATCAAAGCCTATTCCCGGCTCCCCATGGCTTATCGCAGGGTATCACGTCTTTCATCGCCTCTTACTGCCAAGGCATCCGCCAAACGCCCTTCTCGCGCTTGATTTGATCCAGAAAAAGACAGTGCAAACCGTCGCGGTGCTGGAAGCTGGTAACAACCGGCACCCTTATTCTGAACCAAAAAGCAAACTATCCCGCTCCCGGTCATGTCGGTGACCAGGAACTTGTTGCGCAATCTTGCGA
>NZ_JWLD01000095.1 GCF_000813725.1 Leisingera sp. ANG-Vp | reverse complement strand
CAGGTCTATGTGCGCTCCAAGGGCAAGCAGACCGTTGAGGTCGGCATGAACTCCTATGAGCACAAGCTGGAGGCGGACACCTCTGAGGCGGATCTGCTGGCGCTGATCGATCAGCTGAACAATGACGCATCGGTGCATGGCATCCTGGTGCAGCTGCCGCTGCCGAAGCACCTGGACGAGGATCTGGTGATCAACTCGATCGCGCCGGAGAAGGACGTTGATGGCTTCCACATCTCCAACGTCGGCCTCCTGGGCACCGGCCAGAAGTCCATGGTGCCCTGCACGCCGCTGGGCTGCCTGATGATGCTGCGCGACCACCATGGGAGCCTCTCGGGCATGGACGCGGTTGTGATCGGCCGCTCCAACATCGTCGGCAAGCCGATGGCGCAGCTGCTGCTGGGCGACAGCTGCACCGTGACCATCGCGCATTCGCGCACCAAGGACCTGCCCGAGGTCGTGCGCCGCGCCGACATCGTGGTGGCTGCCGTGGGCCGTCCGGAAATGGTGCCGGGCGACTGGATCAAGGAAGGCGCCACTGTCATCGACGTGGGCATCAACCGCATCGAGCGCGGCGGCAAGAACGTGCTGGTCGGCGACGTCGACTTCGCCTCCGCGGCGGAACGCGCCGGCGCCATCACCCCGGTTCCCGGCGGCGTCGGCCCGATGACCATCGCCTGCCTGCTGGCGAACACCGTCACCGCAGCCTGCCGCGCCAACAACCTGGCCGAGCCCGAAGGCCTGACGGCCTGAAGCGCAGACCGCTGAGGTTCAAACAGATTTGCACCCGCCGGAACCCCTCCGGCGGGTGTTT
>NZ_JWLD01000094.1 GCF_000813725.1 Leisingera sp. ANG-Vp | reverse complement strand
TTGGAGCGCACATAGACCTGCGACGCCGGATCCTCGCCCACCAGAACCACCGCCAGGCCGGGGGTGATGCCGTTTTCCTCTTTCAGCCGCGCCACATGCTCGGCCACCTGGCCGCGCACCTTGGCCGCAAAGGCCTTGCCGTCAATCAGAGTTGCTGCCATTTGATCTCTTCCTTTTGCCGCAGGCCTCCGGCCCGCCTATTCACTTCAGTTGGTCGCGATGCCCGAGCCGCAGGTGGCCCTGCTCAGCATCACTCCTCCCGGATCACCCGCGCCTCGCGGGCAATCGACCAGTCCACCAGCTGCCGCCACAGGCTTTCGATCAGATCGGGGTCCAGCCCCTGCCCGTCTGCGGCGGCGCGGGCATTCATGACCACTTCCTCAACCCGCTCCGGGATCCGCGCCGGCCAGCCGTTGAGCTGCTTCAGCGCCGTCGCCCGGTCTATATAGCCCGCGCGCTGCGCCAGCATCCGCACCAGCTCCCGGTCCATCCGGTCGATCTCGGCCCGCACCTCTGCCATCGACTGGCAGTCCTGCGGCGGTGTCAGTTTGGTCATGTCTTAAAACTCTTGCGGCCCGGGGTGCTCCCCCGGGCCGCAGAAAGCGCATTTCGCGTCTTAGAACAAGCCTTC
>NZ_JWLD01000093.1 GCF_000813725.1 Leisingera sp. ANG-Vp | reverse complement strand
TTGGAGCGCACATAGACCTGGGAGGCCGGGTCTTCGCCGACCAGAACCACCGCCAGGCCCGGGGTGATGCCGTTTTCCTCTTTCAGCCGCGCCACATGCTCGGCCACCTGGCCGCGCACCTTGGCCGCAAAGGCCTTGCCGTCAATCAGAGTTGCTGCCATTTGATCTCTTCCTTGTTGCCGCAGGCCGGAAGCCTGCCTATTCCTCGCGAATGACCCGCGCCTCGCGGGCAATCGACCAGTCCACCAGCTGCCGCCACAAGTCTTCGATCAGATCGGGGTCAAGCCCCTCTCCTTCCGCGGCGGCGCGGGCATTCATGACCACTTCCTCCACCCGTGCCGGGATCCGCGCCGGCCAGCCATTGAGCTGCTTCAGTTCGGTGGCCCGGTCGATATAGCCGGCGCGGACGGCCAGCAGGGCGATCAGGTCCCGGTCGAGCCGGTCAATCTGGGCCCGCACCTCTGCCATCGACTGGCAGTCCTGCGGCGGTGTTTCTGTGCTCATGTCTTAAAACTCTTGCGGCCCGGGGTGCTCCCCCGGGCCGCAAAAAGCGCATTTTGCGTCTTAGAACAAGCCTTC
>NZ_JWLD01000092.1 GCF_000813725.1 Leisingera sp. ANG-Vp | reverse complement strand
GCGTCTTAGAACAAGCCTTCGATCTGGCCGTCCTCGTTCAGGCGGATGGTTTCCGCCGCCGGTTTGCGCGGCAGGCCCGGCATGGTCATGATCTCGCCGCAGACCGCAACGATGAAGCCGGCGCCCGCAGACAGGCGGACTTCCCGCACCGGAACCGAATGGCCGGTGGGTGCGCCGCGCAGGGACGGGTCGGTCGAGAAGGAGTACTGGGTCTTCGCCATGCAGACCGGCAGGTTGCCGTAGCCCGCGTCTTCCCATTCCTTCAGCTGGTTGCGGATCTTGTTGTCCGCCAGCACCTCGTCGGCGCGGTAGATGCGCTTGGCGATGGTCTCGATCTTCTCGAACAGCGGCATGTCGTCCGGGTAGATCGGCGCGAAGTTGGCGGTGCCGGCATCGACGATCTCGACAACTTTCTCGGCCAGCGGCGCAGAGCCTTCCGAGCCCAGCTCCCAGTGGCGCGACAGAACCGCTTCAACACCGTGGTTGGCGCAGTAGTCCTTCACCGCCTGCACTTCGGCATCGGTGTCAGTCACGAAGTGGTTGATCGCAACCACAACCGGCACGCCGAAGGATTTGACGTTCTCGATGTGGCGGCCGAGGTTGGCACAGCCCGAGTTCACCGCGTCGACGTTCTCGGCGCCGAGATCCGCCTTGGCAACGCCGCCGTTCATCTTCATCGCGCGCACGGTGGCAACCAGCACCACAGCCGACGGCGCGATGCCTGCCTTGCGGCACTTGATGTTCATGAACTTCTCGGCGCCCAGATCCGCGCCGAAGCCTGCTTCGGTCACGACGTAGTCGGCAACTTTCAGCGCGGTCTTGGTTGCGATCACGGAGTTGCAGCCGTGGGCGATGTTGGCGAACGGGCCGCCGTGCACAAACGCCGGGTTGTTTTCCAGGGTCTGCACCAGGTTCGGCTGCATTGCGTCCTTCAGCAGAACGGTCATTGCGCCTTCTGCCTTGATGTCGCGGCAGTAGACCGGGGTCTTGTCGCGGCGGTAGGCCACGATGATGTCGCCCAGGCGCTTTTCCAGGTCCTGCAGGTCGTTGGCCAGGCACAGGATCGCCATGACTTCCGAGGCCACGGTGATGTCAAAGCCGGCTTCGCGCGGGAAGCCGTTGGACACGCCGCCCAGAGACGCGGTGATGGTGCGCAGCGCCCGGTCGTTCATGTCGACCACGCGGCGCCATGCAACGCGGCGCACGTCGATCTCGGCTTCGTTGCCCCAGTAGATGTGGTTGTCGATCATGGCCGACAGCAGCGAGTGGGCCGAGGTGATGGCGTGGAAGTCGCCGGTGAAGTGGAGGTTCATCTCCTCCATCGGCACAACCTGTGCATAGCCGCCGCCCGCAGCGCCGCCCTTCATGCCGAAGTTCGGGCCGAGGCTCGCTTCGCGGATACAGATCATCGCGTTCTTGCCGATCCGGTTCAGGCCGTCGCCCAGACCCACGGTGGTGGTGGTCTTGCCTTCGCCTGCCGGGGTCGGGTTGATCGCGGTCACCAGGATCAGCTTGCCGTCTTCACGGTCCTGCACCGAGTTGATGAACTCCTGGCTCACCTTCGCCTTGTCGTGGCCGTAGGGCAGCAGATCGCTGTCCGAAATCCCGATCTTCGCACCAATCTCCTGGATCGGCTTCTTCTGCGCTTCACGCGCAATCTCAATGTCACTCTTGTAGCTCATGGC
>NZ_JWLD01000091.1 GCF_000813725.1 Leisingera sp. ANG-Vp | reverse complement strand
AAATACCCCGGGGTCCGGGGCAGCGCCCCGGAATTCTCCTTGCAGCCCGCCCCCGCCCCCTCCTAGGGTCCCGCCAAGACCTGCCGCAGGAGGAAACCGCTCATGACTACCGCCCTGATCACCCATGCCGACTGCCTGAGCCATGTAACGCCTGACGGCCACCCCGAGCAGGTTGCACGGCTGGAGCACATCCTGCACGCGCTGGAGGCTTTGGAGCTGAAACGCGTCACCGCACCGATGGCGGCGGAGGACGACATCCTGCGCATCCACCCGGCAGGCTACCTCTCGGACCTGCGCCAGGCCTCCCCGGCGGAAGGCTGGGCGCAGATCGACGGCGACACTTTCATGTCCCCCGGCTCGCTGGATGCCGCCTTCCGCGCGGCCGGCGCTGTGGTGCGCGGCGTCGATATGGTGCTGGGCGGCGAGGTGCAGAATGCATTTGCCGCCGTGCGCCCGCCGGGGCACCACGCCGAAACCGATACCGCCATGGGGTTCTGCCTGTTCGGCAATGCGGCGCTGGCCGCGAAACACGCGCTGGATCACCACGGGCTGAAACGTGTCGCGGTAGTGGATTTCGACGTGCACCACGGCAACGGCACCCAGGATCTTCTGTGGGACGAGCCGCGCGCACTGGTGATCACCAGCCAGCAGATGCCGCTCTGGCCCGGCTCCGGCCGCCCGGATGAGGACGGCGCCCACGGCAATATCCTGAACATGCCGCTGGCGCCGGGATCCGGCCGGGCAGAGATGCAGGCCGCCTATGAAGGCCAGGCCTTCCCGCGCCTGCGTGCCTTCAAGCCGGAGCTGATTATCATCTCCGCGGGCTTTGACGCCCATCAGGACGACCCGCTTGCCAGCCTCAACTGGGCCACCGCCGATTTCGCCTGGATCACCGCCGAGCTGTGTAAACTCGCAAGTGAACTCTGCGGGGGCCGTATCGTCTCGACTTTGGAGGGCGGATATGATCTGAACGCGCTCGCAGCCGCAACCCGCGCGCATGTGGAAGAATTGATGAAGGCACCGGCATGACTGAGACCCGCACCGAGACCCCCGTGGACCAGATGAGCTTTGAACAGGCGATGCGCGAGTTGGAAGGCGTGGTGGACCAGCTGGAGCGCGGCGACGTGGCGCTGGATGCCTCGATTGCCCTCTATGAGCGCGGCGCCGCGCTGAAGAAGCGCTGCGAGGATGAGCTGAAGCGGGCCGAGGAAAAGGTCGCTGCGATCACACTGGACGCAAGCGGCACCCCCAAAGGCACCCAGCCGCTGGATGCCGGCTGAACCATGACCGCCGCAGACACCCAGTCTTTCCTTGAAAATGCGCGCCCTTTTGCAGAGGCGCTGAAAGACGCGCAAACACGCATCACCGCACATATGGAGATGCGGCTGGCAGGCAGTGACGAACTGCACGCGGCAATGCGCTATGCCATCACCGGCGGCAAGATGATGCGCGGTTTCCTGGTTCTGGAAAGCGCCCGTTTGCACGGTGTCCCAGCTGAGGCCGCAATCGAGGCCGCACTCGCCATCGAATGCATCCATGCGTATTCGCTGGTGCATGACGACCTGCCCTGCATGGACGATGACGACCTGCGCCGCGGCCAGCCCACCGTTCACAGGAAATGGGATGAGGCGATGGCGGTGCTGGCGGGCGACAGCCTGCAAACCTTCGCTTTTGAACTGCTGGCAGACCCCAAGATTGGCCCCCATGCGCTGGAGCTGATCCGCGGCCTGGCGCAGTCCTCCGGCAAGGACGGCATGGTCTCGGGCCAGATGCTGGACATTGCTGCGGAAACCGCAGCCGAGCCGCTCAATCTCGAACAGATCACCAAGCTGCAAAGCCGCAAAACCGGCTGCCTGATCGAGTGGTCCGCCACTGCCGGCGCAGTACTGGCAGGCGATGATACGGCACCGCTGCGGCAATACGCACGCGCCCTTGGCCTTGCTTTCCAGATCGCCGATGACATCTTGGATGTGGAGGGCGATGCCGCCAAGGTCGGCAAGGCCGTGCGCAAGGATGCGGATGCCGGCAAGGCGACTTTTGTCTCGCTTCTGGGCCTGGCAGAGGCAAAAGCCCGCGCAAAAGATCTCTGCGAAGAGGCCTGTGCCGCGCTGTCACCCTATGGTGAGGCTGCTGCAACCTTGAAGGAAGCCGCGCGCTTCGTTATTTCGCGCGACAGCTAACCCCGCGCCACGCCATTCGGCGCAGCCCAAGGAGACACCATGTCCGACAGGCCCCACACCCCGCTTCTGGACCAGATCTCGCGCCCCGCGGATCTGAAGGGGCTGACGGATGCGCAGCTGGTGCAGGTTGCCCACGAACTCCGTCAGGAAACCATCGCCGCCGTCTCCGTCACCGGCGGCCATCTGGGCGCAGGCCTGGGCGTGGTAGAGCTGACCACCGCGCTGCATGCGGTGTTTGACACCCCGCGCGACAAAGTGATCTGGGACGTCTCCCACCAGTGCTACCCCCACAAAATCCTGACCGGGCGCCGCGACCGCATCCGCACCCTGCGGATGAAGGACGGTCTCAGCGGTTTCACCAAACGCTCTGAGTCGCCTTACGACCCGTTCGGCGCCGCCCACAGCTCCACCTCGATCAGTGCCGCGCTTGGCTTTGCCGTGGCGCGCGACCTCGGCGGTGTGATCCCCGAGGGCAACGGCGACGCCATCGCGGTGATCGGCGACGGCTCGATGTCGGCCGGCATGGCGTTTGAGGCGATGAACAACGCAGGCCACCTGGGCAAGCGGCTGATCGTGATCCTCAATGACAATGAAATGTCGATCGCCCCGCCGGTGGGTGCGCTGTCCTCCTACCTGTCACGCCTTTATGCCGGCGAGCCCTTCCAGGAGCTGAAAGCCGCCGCCAAGGGCGCGGTTTCCCTGCTGCCCGAACCCTTCCGCGAAGGCGCCAAACGCGCCAAGGACATGCTCAAGGGCATGGCCGTCGGCGGCACGATGTTTGAGGCGCTTGGCTTCTCCTACCTCGGCCCCATCGACGGCCACGACATGGACCAGCTGCTGCCGGTGCTGCGCACCGTCAAGGCCCGCGCCACCGGCCCGATCCTGATCCACGTCCTCACCAAAAAGGGCAAAGGCTACGCCCCGGCTGAGGCCGCCCGCGACAAGGGCCATGCCACCGCCAAGTTCGACATGGTGACAGGCGAGCAGAAGAAGGCGCCCTCCAACGCGCCCTCCTATACCTCGGTCTTCGGCAATGAGCTGGTGAAGCTTGCCGCCAAGGACGACAAGATCTGCGCTGTCACCGCGGCGATGCCCGACGGCACCGGGCTGAACCTGATGGCCGAACGCTACCCCTCGCGCACTTTCGACGTCGGCATTGCCGAACAGCACGGCGTGACCTTTGCCGCCGCGCTGGCGGCCGGCGGCATGAAGCCCTTCTGCGCGATGTATTCTACTTTCCTGCAGCGCGGTTACGACCAGGTCGTGCATGACGTGGCCATCCAGCGCCTGCCCGTGCGCTTTGCCATCGACCGCGCCGGTCTGGTGGGCGCTGATGGCGCCACCCACGCCGGCAGCTTTGACATCGGCTTCATGGCCAACCTCCCTGGCATGGTGGTGATGGCCGCCGCGGATGAGGCCGAACTGGCCCATATGGTCGCCACTGCCGCCGCCCATGACGACGGCCCCATCGCCTTCCGGTACCCCCGCGGCGAGGGAGAAGGCGTCGAGATGCCCGACACCCCGGAGGTGCTGGAGATCGGCAAGGGTAGGATGATCCAGGAGGGCAAGCGCGTTGCCCTGCTGTCCTTCGGCACCCGCCTGGGCGAAGTCCGCAAAGCTGCCGAGGCGCTCTCTGCCAAGGGCATCACACCGACCATCGCCGACGCCCGCTTTGCCAAGCCGCTGGACCGCGATCTGATCCTGCAGCTGGCCGCGGACCACGAGGCGCTGATCACCATCGAAGAAGGCGCCGTCGGCGGTTTTGGCTCCCATGTGGCGCAGCTTTTGGCCGAGGAAGGTGTGTTCGACAGCGGGTTCAAGTATCGCTCCATGGTGCTGCCCGACATCTTCATCGACCAGGCCAGCCCGGCAGATATGTATGAGGTTGCGGCGATGAACGCACCGCAAATCGAAGCCAAGGTGCTCGAGGTGCTGGGAGTGGCAACGATTGGGGAAAAGCGAGCTTAGGGTTGCACTTTAGCAATCAGTGCTCAATTCTGACGGGAAGCAAGTCACTACGAGCCTCTCAAAATGCCTATTCCCGACTACCAGGAAATGATGCGCCCTCTGCTCCAAGCCTTTGCAGACGGAGCAAAAAACGTTTCTCAAGCCCTACCAAGCCTTATCGAAACACTTGGCATCTCAGAAGCTGAGGCAGAAGAACTTTTGCCTAGCGGTAAGAAAACCTACCTGAGTGACCGAGCACATTGGGCTAGAACCTATATGACTAAGGCTGGCCTGATCCAGACCGTCAAAAGAAATCACCACGTAGTTACAGATCTGGGGCTAACGTTCCTCCATAAACACCCCGATAGGATAGACAATTCTGTTCTTTCTCAATCTGCAGAGTTTTCGTCATGGAGAGAGCGTCCAAGCAGAGACCAAGGGCAAAGGATTTCACCTCAGCACCCAGAACCCGCTCAAACACCTGAAGATAGGATGTTTTCAGCCTTTGCGGAGATCGAATCTGACTTGGCTAATGACGTCGTAGACGCTGTGATGTCGCTGTCTCCAGCAAGGTTCGAAAAGCTCGTTGTCGATCTACTTCTCTCAATGGGGTACGGTGGAGGAGAGCTTGAAAGAGGCCTGCAAACCAACCTCTCTGGGGATGGCGGCATTGATGGAATTATCAATGAAGATGAACTTGGTCTTGACGCAGTTTATATCCAGGCAAAACGGTACGCCAAAGAAACCAAGGTTGGCCGACCTGCGTTAAACGCTTTCGTTGGCTCATTAACTGGCGAAGGCGCTAGCAAAGGTGTTTTTGTAACAACAAGCGACTTCTCGAAGGACGCCATAGAGTACGTTGATCGTGTCCAGCATAGAATTGTTCTGATCAACGGTGATAGATTAGCACGTCTGATGATCAAACACGAAGTCGGGGTGCGAGCCCGTAGAAGCTATGTGCTTCGCTCAGTCGATGAAGATTACTTTGCCGATGGCTAGTCACACCCCCGGCGGCTCGGCTGGCGGCACAAAGCTCTCCATATCCTCGGCCTCCAGCACCGCCCGCAGACCCTCGCGGTAGGTGGGATAGAGCAGCTCTACCCCCAGCTCCTCCTTGATCCGGCGGTTGCGGACGCGCTTGTTCTCGCCATAAAAGCTGCGCGCCATCGGAGTCATGCCGGCCTCTTCAAAGGGCACTTCGGCCGGCACCGGCAGGCCCAGCAGTTCCGCCGCATGGCCCAGCACATCCTGCGGCGGCGCCGGGTCGTCATCGCAGACGTTGTAGATGGCACCCGGGCGCGGCTGCGCGATAGAGGCGGCCAGCACCTGGGCGATGTCCTCCACATGAATGCGCGAGAACACCTGGCCCGGCTTCACGATCCGCCGCGCCCGGCCTGCCATCAGCTTGGCAAAGGGGCCGCGGCCGGGACCGTAAATGCCGGCCAGGCGGAAGATATGCAGCGGCAAACCGGGAATATCCTGCCATTGGGCCTCCGCCAAGGCGCGCCAGTCGCCGCGTTCGCTGGAGGGGGAAATCTCGGAAGCCTCATCAACCCAGCCGCCGTCGCGGTGGCCGTAAACCGCGGTGGTGGACAGATAGCCAACCCACTCCAAGCCCGGGGCCGCGGCAATCCGCTCCCCCATCGCGGCCAGCACCGGATCGCCCTGCGCATTCGGACCGATGGAGCTCAGGACATGCGTCACGCCTTCCAGCGGCACCTCCTGCCCCGGCCAGGTGAGCATCTCCACACCTTCCGCCTCAACCGGCTCGCGCGATGTGCCAATGACCCGCCAGCCCTCAGCCAGCATACGCGGCGCAAGCGCCCGGGCGGTATAGCCAAATCCAAGACAAAGCAGCGTTTTCTTCATGGCTCTTAGATGCGTTGGCGGCAGGCCGGGCGCAAGGGTTGATTCGAATCCGCTTCCGCCTTTTCATGGCGCCCATGGACAAACAGAAACCGGGACTTTCAGACGCCTACGCCCTGCAGACGCCCTCAGATTCCAAACGGCTTTATGCAGGCTGGGCCAGCTCATACGATCAGGATTTCGCTGCCGGGCAGGATTATCTTCTGCCCGGATTGACTGCCAAGGCCTTTGCCGCCGCCGGAGGAAAGGGGCCAGTGCTGGACGTCGGTGCGGGCACCGGCCTCTGCGGCCAGGCATTGCAGGCGCTTGGAGTAGGCCCCATCGACGCCACCGACATCAGCCCCGAGATGCTGGCCGAAGCGTTGCGCAAGGATGCCTACCGGGATGTGATTGAAGCCGACCTGCTGGACGGCATCCCCGTGCCCCGCGGCGCCTACCGCGGCGTGGTCTCATCCGGCACGTTCACCCACGGCCATGTCGGCCCCGAAGCCTTGCCCGCCCTTTTGCGGGCGGCCGCACCCGATGCCCAGTTTGCCCTTTCAGTGAATGCAAAACACTACGAGAAGGCCGGTTTTGCCGCCGCCTTCGACCGGCTGCTGCGCGGGCAATGGATCAAGAGCCTGACCCTGCCGGAACTGCGCATCTACGGCCCGCGCGCGACGGGGGATCACAGGGACGATACGGCCCTGATTGCCTTGTTTCAGAAGGTATGAGCCCTTTTGCCGTGCGCAGGTCAAGGACGGCCAAAGGCCGCCATGCGCAAGCATGGGCGCAGCTCCTTTACGCGCGCACGGTGATAAAACACTCGAGCCGGCTGCTTGAGGAGCAAACCTGCTCCTCAAGAGCTTCTCAGTGTGAAGAATCCGCCGCGCGAAGCGCGGCGCCCGGCCCAACTGCGCAGGGACATCTTCAGATGTTCCCGAAACAGGCGGGAGCTCCCGCGTCTTTGCGAGGCATCTTTGATGCCGCACTCAGCCTTGGGCCCGGCAGCGCGCCTGGCGGCGCGCTGCGTCAGCGTCCTTTCCAGACCGGATCGCGTTTTTCGGCAAAGGCGCGGGCACCTTCCAGATTGTCCTCTGAGCCGTAGAGCACATCCACGGTGGCCAGCTGGCGCTGGGTGATGCGGTTCATGGCATCCTGGAATTTGCTGTCCTCAGCATCACGCACGATCTCCTTGATCGCCGCATAGACCAGCGGCGGGCCCGATGCCAGCAGGCGCGCAAGCTCCCAGGCGCGGCCCATCAGCTGGTCCGCCGCCACGATCTCATTCACCAGCCCCCAGCGGTTGGCCTCTTCGGCGTCAAACCAGCGGCCGGTGAGCAAGAGCTCCATGGCGATGTGATAGGGGATGCGCTTGGGCAGCTTCACACTGGCCGCATCCGCGACGGTGCCCGAGCGGATTTCCGGCAGCGCAAATGTCGCGTGATCCGCGGCAATGATCATATCCGCCGACAAAGCCAGCTCCAGCCCGCCGCCGCAGGCAATGCCGTTCACCGCGGCAATCACCGGCTTGTTCATGTCGCGCAGTTCCTGCAAGCCGCCAAATCCGCCGACGCCATAGTCGCCATCCACCGCATCGCCGTCTGCCGCGGCCTTCAAGTCCCAGCCGGGGCAGAAGAATTTCTCACCGCCGCCGGTCAGGATCGCCACCCGCAATTCCGGGTCGTCCCGGAAATCGCGGAACACTTCACCCATCACCTTGCTGGTGGCCAGATCGATGGCATTGGCCTTGGGCCGGTCCAGCGTGACTTCCAGAATGGCGCCGTCGCGGCGGGTCTTTACGGGGCTGTCGCTCATGTCATGTCTCTCCTGACAGGCTGAAAGGGTCGTTATCGGGGTCCAGATTGGGCAGGTATTCCGCCCAAAGGGCTGCATTTCCGGCGGCCTCGCGGCCCAGCAAGCGGGCAAGCACGGCCAGGCTCATGTCCAATCCGGCAGAAACACCGGAGGAGGTGAAAACCTTGCCCGCCTCCACCCAGCGGGCGCGCTCCTGCCAGTCCACCTTGTCCGACTGGCTGCGCACCCAGTCAAATGCGCGCTTGTTGGAGGTCGCAGGCAAGCCATCCAGAACGCCGGCCCGGGCCAGCAGCGCGGAGCCAGTACAGACGCTCATCACGATCCCGGCATGGCCCGCGGCCTGGCGCAGCCAAGACAGCATTGCCGTGTTCCCAGCTTCTTTCCTTGTACCCATGCCGCCTGGCACCAGCAGCAAATCATACTCCGCACCGTCAGCGAAGCAGCGGTCCGGCACCACCTCCGGCCCGCCGGAACAGCGCACCGGCGCCATGGTTTCACTCACCGCGAGGATGCGGAAATCTTCGGGGAAGTTTTTGAACATCTGGAGCGGCCCGAAGTAATCGAGCATCTCAAAGCCTTCGAAAATGACCGCCCCGATGGTGCGCATGGATCAGTACTTTCTCCGCATCAGCGCATCTGCCGCCACCGCATCAGACGGGGTGCAGAGAAGCGGGTTGATCTCGATCTCCTCCAGCCCCAGCGCGTTTTCCATCACATAGGCCTCAACCGCCCGGATGGCGCGCAGGATGGCTTCGCGGTCTGCTGCCGGGGCACCGCGGTAGCCGTCCAGCAGCTTGGCCATGCGCAGCGACTTCAGTGCCGTCTCAACCTCTGTATCAGAAGCAGGCAGCAGGAAGGAGGCACTGTCCTCCATCAGCTCAGTCAAAGTCCCGCCCGCGGCCAGAGTCATGACAAAGCCATGCGCCGAATCCTTGACCACACCAATCAGCAGTTCGGCCACCGCGCCGGTCACCATTTCCTCAACCAGGAAGTGCGAGGCCGGCATGTTGAAAGCCGCATCGCTCACCTCCTGACCCGATCCCAGGTTCAGCGCCACGGCACCTGCCTCGGTCTTATGCGCAACGCCTTCCCCCTTCAGCACCACGGGAAAGCCGACATCCACTGCCACTGCACGGGCATTGGTCGCAGAGGCCGCCCGCTTGGAGCGCGGGACGCGCAGGCCATAGCCGGAAAGCTGAAACTTGGCTTCGGCTTCGGGCACCAGATCAGGCTCTACAACAGGCGTCGGCAGCAGCAGGGGGGCCGGTGCGGCCGGCAGCGGCATGCTGGCAGCCTCGCAAGCGGCAATTGCTTCGCTGAGACCCGCAAAAGGCACCACACCTGCCGCCATCAACCGCGCGGCCACGTCCTCCGGCAGCAGTTCCGGCAGGGTTGCCACCAGACCGACATTGGCCCCGGTCCGCTCGTGCGACCCAATGGCGGCCTGAATGGCGCATTCCCAATCCGAGGCATCACAGCGGTCCTCGCGCGGGAAATCCACGATCAGCATGGTCATTGCCAGCTGCGGATCCATCATCGCCGAGAATGCCTTGGTCATCGCCTCGGCGTCGCGCCAGATATAGGTGTGATAGTCGAGCGGATTTGCCAATGCCACCATCGGCCCCAGCGCGTCGCGCAGATCGGTCTTCTGCTGATCGTTCAGCGGCGGGAACTCAACGTTGCGCGCATGGCCGGTATCCGCCGCCAGGCTTGCCTCCCCGCCAGAGCAGCTGATGGTTGCAATGCGGTTCGAGGGCAGCCGCCCCGTCACATGCAGCAGCTTCAGCGTCTCCAGGAAGGAGGGCAGGTCATCCAGACGCGGAATGCCAAGGCGTGAGAGCAAAGCCCCGGCTCCCGCGTCACCGCCCGCAAGCGAAGCGGTATGAGAAACAGTTGCAGCCTGGGCCTCAGCCGATTTGCCAACTTTCAGCGCAATGATCGGCTTGCCCAGTTCACGCGCCCGTGCTGCCAGCGCCTCAAAGGCGCGCAGATCGCCGAAGCCCTCGATATGCAGGCCAAGCGCAGTCACCCGGTCATCTTCCAGCAGCGCCTCGCCAATCGCGGCAATGCCCGACTGCGCCTGATTGCCGGCAGTCACCACATAGGCCACCGGAAGCCCGCGCTTCTGCATGGTCAGGTTGATGGCGATGTTGGAACTTTGGGTGACCAGCGCCACGCCTTTCTCCGCCCGCGCGCCGCCATGCTGATCGGGCCACAGCAGAGCGCCGTCCAGATAGTTGATGAAACCATAGCAGTTGGGCCCAAGGAACGGCATATCGCCCGCCGCTTCCAGCAGCTGCGCCTGCAAATCAGCCCCTTCCGCGTCCTCAGCGGCCGCCTCAAGGAATCCGGAGGCAAAGCACACGGCCCCGCCGGCACCGCGCGCCGACAG
This sequence comes from Leisingera sp. ANG-Vp, assembly GCF_000813725.1. Lineage (GTDB taxonomy): Bacteria > Pseudomonadota > Alphaproteobacteria > Rhodobacterales > Rhodobacteraceae > Leisingera. The sequence continues at coordinate 15,081 of NZ_JWLD01000091.1, read as the reverse complement.
CGCCCGCACCACCTCGATGGTGATGAAACGGTTCACCCCGATAAAGGCCGCATCCGGCGCCTCTGGCAGGCTGTCCACATCCTTGAAGGCTGGCAGGCCGGCGACTTCTTCGGCCTTGGGGTGGACGGGCCAGATGGTGCCCTCGAACCCCATTTTCTGACATTGCTCGATCACCAGGCGGCACCATGCGCCGCCGCCGATCACAGCAATGGTTTTCGGGCGGAAAAGCCTGTTTAGAGACTGCATTTGATCTTATTCACCGGTCTTGCCGCGGTCCAGATGGCCGAGGTCTTGTTCAGGGTTGATCCGGTCGCGCACGCGGGTTTTCAGTTCTTTCACATCAGGAAAGCCGCCGTCCCGTTTGCGTTCCCAGACCAGTTCCTTATCAACATGGATCTCAAAGATCCCGCCCAAATCTCCGGGAACCAGTGTCACCCCGCCCAATTGGTCCTGGAAGGTCTGCAGCAGCTCCTGCGCCATCCAGCCCGCCCGCAGCAGCCAGTTGCAGCCGGTGCAGTAGGTAATGGTAACAATTGGTTTCCCGGATAGGGTCATGGATCAGCCTCCGACGGCGCGCAGCATCTCGCGGCTGATGATGTGCCGCTGGATTTCACTGGTGCCTTCCCAGATACGCTCGACCCGCGCGTCGCGCCAGATGCGTTCCAGCGGCAGTTCATCCATCAGGCCCATGCCGCCGTGAATCTGGATCGCCTCATCGGCCACCATCGCCAGCATCTCAGTCGCCTTCAGCTTGGCCATCGACATGTCGCTCTCGGTCACGGTGCCCTGGTCGAACTTCCAGCCGGCTTCCCAGGTCAAAAGGTTTGCCGCCTTCAGTTCCAGCGCCATATCGGCCAGCTTAAAGGAGATGCCCTGGAACTTGCCGATCTGCTGGCCGAACTGCTTGCGCTCAGCCGCGTAGCTGATCGAGTGTTCCAGCGCCCGTTCCGCGCGGCCCAGACAGGTGGCGGCCACTTGCAGGCGGGTGGCGCCCAGCCAGGTGTTGGCAACGTCGAAACCCTTGTCGACCTCGCCCAGAATGGCCGAGGACGGCAGGCGGCAGTCGTCGAATTCCAGCACCGCGTTGGTATAGCCGCGGTGGCTGACGTTGCCGTAACCGTCGCGGACCTCAAAGCCCGGCGTGCCCTTGTCAACGAAGAAGGCGGTGATCTTCTTTTTCGGCCCGCGCGGGGTGTCTTCCACACCGGTGGCCATGAAGCAGATCGCAAAGTCGGCGATGTCGGCGTGGCTGATGAAATGCTTGGTGCCGTTCAGGATCCAGTCGTCGCCGTCCTGGCGGGCAGTGGCCTTCATGCCGCGCAGGTCGGAACCGGCGTCCGGCTCGGTCATCGCCAGGCAGTCCCACTTCTCGCCCTTCATGCAGGGCACAAGGTACTTTTCTTTCTGCTCCTCAGTGCCTGCCAGCAGAATGTTCGACGGGCGCGCAACACCGGTCCAATGCAGCGCATAGTTGGCACGGCCCAGCTCCTTTTCGTACATCAGCCAGGACAGGGTATCGAGGCCGGCGCCCCCCACCTCCTCCGGCATGTTGGCGGCATAAAGGCCAGCTTCCATCGCCTTCTTCTGCACATCGCGGATCACATCCATATCCAGGTGGCCGGTTCGCTCGATCTCCGCCTCATGGGGATACAGCTCCTTCTCCACAAAGGCGCGGGTGGTCTCAACGATCATCGACTGTTCTTCGGTCATCCCGAACTGCATGGCGGTCTTCCTTCGGCAAATTTGTTGCGGATCAGACTAGGCGCCTTGCGCCCCCATATCATGCAGAGTTAGAAGAAATCATGCGGAGTTGGACAAAAGATAACGCTGCGGCGCAGCAAACGGATGTGCTGCTGTTTGATGCTTTCTCGGCCCATTGCCTGGCCAATACGGTGGAACCTCTGCGCGCGGCCAATACCTTTGCCGGCCGGCAGGTCTATGCCTGGCGGTTCCTGACATTGGACGGCGAACCGGCTGTTTCGTCGTCGGGCATGGAGGTGCGGGCGCATGGGCGGCTGGCAGATTGCAATGGTGATCTGCTGATTGCGATGCCGTCATATGACTTCCTGCGCCATGCCACGGTGGCCACCGCGCGGGCGCTGAAATCGGCCTCCCGCCGCTACAAGGTGCTGGCCGGGTTTGACACCGGCGCCTGGCTGCTGGCGCAGGCGGGGCTCCTGGACGGGCGGCAGGCGACAATCCACTGGGAGGAGCTCAGCCGGTTTACCGAGGCCTTCCCAGAGGTTCAGGCCGAACGCGCGCGGCAAGTCTGGGACGGCAACCGCATCACCTGCACCGGCGCCCTGGCGGCCTTTGACACCATGATGGAGCTGATCGGCACCCAGCATGGCGCCGCGCTGCGGCTGGAAGTGGCCACCCTGTTCATGGCGCCTGAGGCCACCGAAACTCAGGACCCGATCCTGGCCCGCAGCAAACCTGTTGCCCGGGCAGTCGCTGTGATGCAGGCCAATCTGGAGGCCCCGCTGCCCATCGCCGCGGTGGCGCGTCAAGCTGGACGCAGCCAGAAGGACCTGGAAGCCCGAATGAAGGCGGATCTCGGCGCCACACCGCAGGCTGTTTACCGGCGGCTGCGGCTGATTCAGGCCAGAAAGCTTGTGTTAGAGACGAATCTGAACATCTCCGAGATTGCCCTGCGCTGCGGCTATGACGACCCCAGTGCCCTCACCCGCGCCTTTAAGGCAGAGTTCGGAACCACGCCCCGCATCTTGCGCAGCAGCTAGCCCTGCTTGGCCGCCATCCACTGATTCAGCCGCCACAGCCCCCAGGCCAGCGGGATCGCTGCCAGACCGCCGATCACATAGGCCAGCGGTTCATCGGCGAAGGATTCGAACATCTGCGTATAGCCGTGGATCGCGGCAAAGGTCAGCGCTGCATTGAACAATCCGCGCTGATGCCGCTGCGCCGCCCAGAAAATCACCACTGCCAGCACCACGGCCCACAGCACAGAATAGACATGCTCAGAGATGAACAGCGCGCTGTCGCGGAAGGCCTCGCGGGCGGCTTGGTAACTGTCCCAATCGTCGTACTCGCTGCTGTAGTAGCGGCTTCCTGGTCCCCACACGGATTCGCCAACCACATCGCCCCAGAGCGATCCAACCAGCGCACAGAGATTAGCCACCACAAACCCCAGGATCGCCAGAATGCGCAGGTGCCTAGCGTCACGCTCAGCCAGCCGGGAGGCACCCCAGACACAAAGCACGATCAGCAGCACCATCTGCAGGATCGTCAGCGTCGATTCCGGTGAATAGAACACATAGGCTGCGTGGAAATACCTCGTGCCGGTCTCCAGCATCTGGGCAAAGGGCGCAATTGCCAACGCGGTGACAAAGCGCACGTCCACCAGCCAGCCGGCGGCACCCAGCGCGGCGGCATAATACAGCAGCGCCAGATTGCGCAGCGGCGAGCCGATCTCATATTGCTGCAGCAGCAGCTCAATCCCGCCCAGGTGCATGGCCAGCCCCATCAGCAGGACCGCCCCCAGCACAAAGCCTGCCGACCAGGCGCCGTGCCGCCACCGCCAGGTGCAGATCAGCGCCACCAGCGCGCCGCCGGGCATCATGATCCAGCCGGCAACATCCTCATATTTATCCACCAGCTCGATAGAGGCGCCGCCCATCAGCATGCCTGCACCAATCAGCGTGGCGGAATTGCCGAACATCCTCAGCGTCTCGCTGCCGCGCGCCAGCACGGCCAGCCCGCCGCCCAGCATCAGGATGCCGGTCACTGCCACAGCCAGCGGATCGGCCAGCCAGAAGATGAACCCGGCGGTGGCCGCGATGATGCCCAAACACAGGATCGCATTCACCGCCAGCGAGACCATCACCTCGCGCGAACGCGCCTCGATGGCGCGGGCCTGACCTTCAGTCAGGACCCCCTCTTCGACCAGGGCAGTTGTATCGGCAATGGCGTGCATCAGCGGTCCCTCGCGGCATTCCAATGGGTTCGCTCAGCATGGACCGGCCTTTGGCCCGAGGAAAGGGGAGGAATTCCCGACGCTTACCCCTTGGGCCGGCTCGGCACCCAGGCATAACCGTTTTCGCACAGGATATAGGCCTCGCGCAGTCCGTGTGGCTTGTCTGTTGGCTCCTGCAGAATGGTGAAACCCGCAGCCTCCGCCCGTGCCGCTGCGTCGTCCGGATCGGTGTTATACAGGCGGATTTCAATCCCCGCCCCGCGCGGCGGGTTCTCCGGCAGGAGATTGAGCAGAGGATTCTCTGCATAGGTGCCGTCGCTGTGCAGCTGAAACACCTGATCGCCATAGGTGACAATGGCAAAATCCTTGGTGACCTGATGGCCTTTCACGCCAAAAACAGTCTCTAAAAAGGCGATTTCACCCGGAACATCGCGCACCAGAATGTTCAGCCCGATCCCGCGCAGCGAGCGGCCAAAGCTGTCGCCGTCTACCGTTTCATAATCCATGCCATCAGCTTCCGGCGAAAGACGGCGCCCTGCAAGGTGAAAAGCGGCAGGGTTTTGCCGCTCACCGCCATAGGTTGTGAAGTTTTAGCAGCCCAGCGCCAAAGCCCTTGCACTCCGCCGCGCAATCATAACAATTGGAATATGTCAGAGCAGATATTCCCTAGCTGGCCCGATTCCGCCCCGAAATTGATTGATGTTGCTGCCGGCCGCGCCCCTGCGGACGTGGTGATCCGGCAGGGGATCTGGGTCAATGTCCACACCCGAGAGCAGCTGCCGGACCATGATATCGCCATCAAAGCAGGCCGGATTGCCTATGTCGGGCCGGATGCCTCTTACTGCACCGGGCCGGACACGCAGATCATCGAGGCCAAGGGACGTTACATGATCCCGGGCCTGTGCGATGCGCATATGCATATTGAGTCCGGCATGCTGACACCGGCGGAATTTGCCCGCGCGGTGATCCCGCATGGCACCACCTCGATGTTCACCGACCCGCATGAGATCGCCAATGTGCTGGGTCTGGATGGCGTGCGCTATATGCATGACGAGGCGCTGATGCAGCCGGTCAATATCTTCACCCAGATGCCCTCTTGCGCGCCCTCGGCGCCGGGGCTGGAAACCACCGGCCACGAAATCACCCCCGAAGATGTCAGCGAGGCGATGAGCTGGCCCGGCATCATCGGCCTGGGCGAGATGATGAACTTCCCCGGTGTCGCCAATGCCGATCCCAAGATGCTGGCCGAAATCGCCGCCACCCAAGCCGCGGGCAAGACCGTGGGCGGCCATTACGCCTCTCCTGACCTGGGGCCGGACTTCGCCGCCTATGTGGCCGGCGGCCCGGCGGATGACCACGAGGGCACCTGCGAAGCCGACGCCATCGCCCGGGTGCGCCAGGGGATGCGGTCGATGATGCGTCTGGGCTCTGCCTGGTACGACGTCGAAAGCCAGATCACCGCGGTGACCGAAAAGGGCCTGGACCCGCGCAATTTCATCCTGTGCACCGATGACTGCCACTCCGGCACGCTGGTCAACGACGGCCACATGAACCGGGTGGTGCGCCACGCCATCGCCTGCGGCTGCGATCCTGTGGTTGCCCTGCAGATGGCCACCATCAACACCGCCACCCATTTCGGGCTGGAACGCGAAATTGGCTCCATCACCCCAGGCCGGCGCGCCGATGTGATCCTGACCTCTGACTTGCGCGAGCTGCCCATCGAAATGGTGATTGCCCGCGGGCAGATCGTGGCAGAATCAGGCTCTATCAAGGTGGATTGCCCGCATTTCGACTGGCCTGCCAGCGCCCGCGGCACCGTGCATCTGGGGCATGAGCTCACCGCCAAGGACTTTGAACTCGCCGCCCCGGAAGGCGCCAATGCGGTCACCGCCAATGTGATCGGCGTGGTCGAGAACCAGGCGCCGACCAAGGCGCTGCAGGCAGAGCTGCCGGTCAGGGACGGGCTGGTCGAGGGCGCAGGTGATGTCTGCCAGATCGCCCTGGTCGAGCGCCACCGCGCCACCGGCGGTGTCACCAACGCTTTTGTTTCGGGCTTTGGCTACACGGGCAAGATGGCGATGGCCTCCACCGTGGCGCATGACAGCCACCATATGATTGTGGTCGGCACCGACCGCGCGCAGATGGCGCTGGCGGCCAACCGGCTTGCCGAAGTCGGCGGCGGCGTTACCCTTTATAAGGATGGCGCAGAATGCGCCCTGGTCGAACTGCCGATTGCAGGCCTGATGTCCGACAGCCCGGCCACCGAGGTTGCGGCCAAAGCACAGAAGCTGGGCGAAGCCATGCAAGCCTGCGGCTGCACATTGAACAATGCCTATATGCAGCACTCGCTGCTGGCCCTGGTGGTCATCCCGGAGCTGAGGATATCCGACCTTGGCCTGGTGGATGTCCGCACCTTCCAGAAAATTCCGGTGATCGAGCCCGCATCATGATAACAACAAAACACCCCGGCCACCCGCCGGACGAGACCTTCAATGACGCCACCGAGGCCGTGGACCGGCTGGAGCTGCTGTACCGGCAGGCAACCGGCTTTATCTGCGAGGAATTCGCCCGCGCCATGGCCGACGGTGCCCCGGATAACCAGCGTATCCGCGCCTATTACCCGGAGATCCGCTTCTCCACCCTGACCTTTGCCCAGGTGGACAGCCGTCTCAGCTTTGGCCATGTCTCGGCGCCTGGCACGTATGCCACCACGGTGACCAGGCCGGACCTGTTCCGCAATTACCTGATCCAGCAGATCAACCTCCTGATCCGCAACCACGGCCAGCCGGTCACCATTGGCGTCTCGGATACCCCGATCCCGGTGCATTTCGCTGTTGCTTCGCGCCCCGATCTGACCGTGCCGCAGGACGGCGCGGCCGGGTTCACCCTGCGCGACGTCTTCGACGTGCCGGATCTGGCCACCACCAATGACGACATCGTCAACGGCACCTACCAGCCCGCCAACGGCACCGGCCCGCTGGCGCTGTTCACCGCCCAGCGCGTCGACTACTCGCTGGCGCGGCTGGTCCACTACACCGCCACCAGCGCGGGGCATTTCCAGAACCACGTGCTGTTCACCAACTACCAGTTCTATGTGGCCGAGTTCGAAGCCTACGCCCGCGCCCAGCTGGCGGATCCGGACAGCGGCTACACCAGCTTTGTCAGCACCGGCGATCACGAGATCACCGCCGCGGATGAGGCAATCCCGGAAACCGCCAAGCTGCCGCAGATGCCAACCTACCATCTGAAACGGCCCGACGGCGGCGGCATCACCCTGGTCAATATCGGCGTCGGGCCTTCGAACGCCAAGACCGCCACCGACCACATTGCGGTGCTGCGTCCCCATGCCTGGCTGATGGTCGGCCATTGCGCCGGCCTCAGGAACACCCAGGCGCTGGGGGATTTCGTGCTGGCCCATGGCTACCTGCGCGAGGACCACGTGCTGGACGATGACCTGCCGATCTGGACCCCCATTCCGGCGCTGGCAGAAATCCAGGTCGCTTTGGAAGAGGCGGTTGCCGAGGTGACCGAATACGAAGGCTATGACCTGAAGCGGATCATGCGCACCGGCACCGTTGCCACCATCGACAACCGCAACTGGGAACTGCGCGACCAATCCGGCCCGGTGCAGCGCCTCAGCCAGTCCCGCGCCGTGGCGCTGGATATGGAGAGCGCCACCATCGCCGCCAACGGCTACCGCTTCCGGGTTCCCTATGGCACGCTGCTGTGCGTTTCCGACAAACCGTTGCACGGCGAGCTGAAGCTGCCGGGCATGGCTTCGGACTTTTACAGGACCCAGGTTGCGCGCCATCTGCAAATCGGCATAAGAGCTATGGAACAGCTGCGCGGCATGCCTTTGGAGCGGTTGCACAGCCGGAAACTGCGCTCGTTTGACGAAACAGCCTTCCTCTAAGGCCGAAAATCGCAGATTTCCCCGAAAAAATGCCTGTTTTACTGCCTCCAGCGCACACAAGAAGTTGTGTTAGCTCACAACATAACGATAATGTCGCGCAATGAGGCCCCACAGTTCGGGCAGTTTAAGGAGACGAAGAATGTCCAAACCGATGACCAAAACCCAGCTTGTGGCCGCTCTGGCCGAGGAAATGGGCAGCGACAAGAAAACCGCTGGCTCCGCGCTGGAAGCAGTCTGCTCGCTGATCACCCGTGAAGTGTCGGGCGGCGGCGCCGTGACTCTGCCGGGCGTCGGCAAGATCTATTGCCGCGAGCGCCCCGAGCGCGAAGTGCGCAACCCGGCCACCGGCGAGAAGTTCACCAAGGAAGCCGACAAGGTGGTGAAGATGACCATCGCCAAAGCGCTGAAAGACAGCGTGAACGGCTGATACCGGAGACCATCCGGACGGTTTCAGGGCTGCCCCATCGGGCGGCCCTTTTCTTTTGTCCGGGATCCCGCAGCTAAACTCTTCGCCCTCCGCCGCAGCGTTCCTGATTGCAAAGGCCAGCGCAGAGGCGCACCCTGCCGTCACGCCGCAAGGGAGCTGCGACATGGAAAACGTCAATCTTGCCCTGATCCTCGGGGCCGGGCTTCTGGCTGCCTGCAGTCCCGGGCCTGCCACACTGACCATTGCCGGAACCGCCATGCAGCGCGGCCGCGCGGCCGGGCTGGCGGTGGCAGCCGGCATCAGCAGCGGATCGCTGATCTGGTCGGTCTCTGCCGCTTTCGGCCTGGGCGCCGTGATGCTGGCCAATGCCTGGATCTTTGAGGTCGTCCGCTATTTCGGTGCAGGTTACCTGATGTATCTGGCGCTGCGCTCGGCCCGCTCTGCCCTGCGCACCGGCACACCCGAGCTGCGGGCCTCTTCCGCCACCTCCCTGCGCGCCGCCTTTGCCAAGGGGCTGGCGCTGCATCTGACTAATCCCAAGGCGGTGCTGTTCTTCGGCTCTGTCTATGCCATCGGCATCCCGCCCGGCACCGAACCATCGGTGCTTCTGGTGGTGATCGGCGCTATTGCAGTGCAAAGCACGCTGGTGTTCCACGGCTACGCGCTGCTGTTCTCCAGCGCTGCCGCCAGCCGCCTCTACTTGCGCCTGCGCCGAGGCTTTGAAGCCGTCTTTGCCGCCGCGTTCGGCGCTGCCAGCTGGCAGATACTGGTGGCACGCCTGGGCTGACCTGGCCGGTCAGCCAAAAGACCGTCCCCGCTTGAACTCTGCCTCCAATTCCCCGAAGGTCCGCCGCGGGAGAAAGGAACTCACGATGGATGCGCGCGCTATTGCCATGGGGCTGGCCTTTGCCCTGATGTGGTCCTCGGCCTTTACTTCGGCCCGGATCATCGTGCAGGACGCCTCGCCGCTGTTCTCCCTGGCGGTGCGTTTCCTGATCTCCGGCCTGATCGGCGTGGCCATCGCCCGTGCCATGGGCCAGACATGGCGCCTGACCCCGGGCCAGTGGCGGGCCACGGTGATCTTCGGGATCTGCCAGAACGCGCTCTATCTCGGCCTGAACTTTGTCGCCATGCAATGGATTGAAGCCTCGCTCGCTGCCATCATCGCCTCCACCATGCCGCTCTTGGTGGCGCTGGCCGGCTGGATGCTGTTCGGCGAGCGGCTGCGGCCGATGGGTTATGCCGGGCTGGCCGCAGGCATTCTGGGCGTCGCCCTGATCATGGGCACCCGCCTCAGCGCCGGCGTGGACCTGCTCGGCGTCGGCCTCTGTGTGATCGGCGTTCTGGCGCTGACCACCGCAACGCTGGCCCTGCGCGGCGCCACTTCGGGCGGCAACTTTATGATGGTGGTCGGGCTGCAGATGCTGGTCGGCTCTGCCATCCTGTTCATCGCGGCGCCGCTGACCGAGGATATCTTTGTCACCCCCACCTGGCGCCTGGCTGCCGCCTTCACCTACACCACGATTGTGCCGGGGCTGATGGCCACCTTTATCTGGGTGCTGCTGTTGAACCGCATCGGTGCAGTGCGGGCGGCCACCTTCCACTTCCTGAACCCGGTGTTCGGCGTTGCGGTTGCCAGCGTGCTGCTGGGTGAAAAGCTGGGCCCGCTGGACCTCCTCGGCGTGGCTATCGTCACCGCAGGCATCCTGGCCGTGCAATTGGCGCGGCAGCCCGCCCCGCCGCAAACGGAACCCTCCCGCGCGGCAAAGCCGGGCTGACGCCCATCCCTGCCCCTTGGGCCCGGCGCCGCTGCCGCGGCGCAGGCCCGTTGCAACCCGTTGCGTTAAGAGCGTAACCTGCGTTTCAAAGACTTAGCAGGAGGACGCGGCATGAGCGCGCAACTGACCCAGGTGCTGGAGGCCATCGACACCGCCAATACCCAGGACCCTACCTTGGAAGACGGCCAGCCCGCCGCGCTGCTCTATGGCCAGCGGATGAGCGCAGAGCAGGCCCGTCTGTTCCCCGATGCCTCCGACGCGCTGCAAATCGCCGCCCGGGGCCAGCATGTGGAACGCTGGAAGCTGGAGCGCGCAAGTTTCCCTGAGGGGCGTGCCGGCTACCTCGCCTGGCGCAAGGCGGAAGCCGAGCATCATGCCGAAGTGGTCACCGCCCTGATGCAGAACGCAGGCTATGGCGCTGATGACGTGGACGCGGCGGCAAAAATGCTGCGCAAGGAAGGCATCAAGCGCGACGACCAGGTGCAGGCGCTGGAGGATATCATCTGCTTTGTCTTCCTGAAATGGTACTTTGCCCCCTTCGCCGCGAAGCACCCGGCCGACAAGGTCCAGCGCATCGTTGAGAAGACAGCCCGCAAGATGTCGGCAGACGCCCGCGCCCGGGTGCTGCGGGAGTTCGAGCTGCCCGGCGATCTGGCCGGCGCCTTTGCTGCCTGACCACCCACCGCTGCACGGTTTCGCGAGCCGCCTGTAACAGGATTTGCATTTCCGCATCCAGACCCCATGTTCTGCACCAAACGCGAACAGGCGGGAGGACATTATGACCAAATACTTCAAGAACCCGGACGCCATCGCCGCGCTGTCGGAAGAAGAGTTCTATGTGACCCAGAATTCCGGCACCGAACGCCCCGGCACCGGCAAGCTGCTCTCCAACAAGGAGCCGGGCATCTATGTGGACATCGTTTCAGGCGAGCCGCTGTTTGCCTCTTCGGATAAATATGAATCCGGCTGCGGCTGGCCCAGCTTCACCAAACCAATCGAAGCCGCCCATATCCAGGAGCTGGAAGACCGCACCCTCGGCATGATCCGCACCGAGGTCCGCTCGACCCATGGCGACAGCCATTTGGGCCATGTCTTCCCAGACGGGCCGATGGACCGCGGCGGCCTGCGCTACTGCATCAACTCAGCGTCTTTGCGCTTTGTGCATCTGGACGACATGGAGGCCGAGGGCTATGGCGCCTACATCAACCAAGTGGAGGTCGTGAAATGAGCACCACCGAACGCGCCGTCCTGGCAGGCGGCTGTTTCTGGGGCATGCAGGAACTGATCCGCAAACGCCCCGGCGTCATCAGCACCCGTGTCGGCTATACCGGCGGCGATGTGCCCAATGCCACCTATAAAAACCACGGCACCCATGCCGAGGGGATCGAGATCATCTTCGACCCAGCCGTCACCTCTTTCCGGGAACAGCTGGAGTTCTTCTTCCAGATCCACGACCCGACCACGCCGAACCGCCAGGGCAACGATCTTGGCGCCAGCTACCGCTCGGCGATCTACTACGCAGACGAAACCCAGAAGCAGGTGGCGCTCGACACCATCGCGGATGTCGATGCCTCCGGCCTGTGGCCCGGCAAGGTGGTCACCGAACTGGAGCCGGTCGGCGATTTTTGGGAGGCTGAGCCCGAGCATCAGGACTATCTGCAACGCCTGCCCAATGGCTACACCTGCCATTTCGCCCGCCCCGATTGGGTGCTGCCGAAACGGGATGCCGCCGCAGAATAGGCTCTAACCAAGCAGTTTTCAGCCCCGCCCATCCCGGCGGGGCTTTTCGTATGCAGGCTGTTCTAGACCCCGGCGCTTCTTTCTGGTCAAAAATACTCCCGCCGGAGGCCGCGGGTTTTCCCTGAAAACCCGCTTCCCGGAAACTGGGTCAATCGTGCGCCACCCGCGGACGGCCGCTGGCTTCCACCGTCAGGGACGCTTCAAAAAACACGTCCTTGCCTTCCACCTCGGCAGTCCGGACGTCACGCTCCGTATGCACGTGAATATCCTCGGCTCCGGCCGCTTCCGCCGCGCCGCGGGCCTCTTCGGTCAGCGCCGCCTCCAGCGCTTCCATCGCTTCATCCGCACTTTGGAAATCCTCCGGCCCGCTTTCCAGATGCACCCGGAACCGGCCCTCGGACGGCGCGGTCACGGTGCCGCTGCGCCGCATGGTGATCCGGCCCACCACCGCGCCGATGGCATTGGCCACACCAGCATGCTCCGGCAGGATCATCTTGCAATGCAGCCGCTCGCCCACCGCCGGATAATAGCTCGGCGCCGAGGCGCCCAGCCCCACCACATCCACGTTTACCGACGCATCCAGCGCCAGCAGCCCGCGGTGCCTGGCCAGTCCCTTCTGCATCAGCACATGCCGCGCCAGCTGATCCGCAGGCAGGCCGAAATCCTTTGCCTCTTCGGCAAAAGCAGACTCTAACAGGGTCAATGCGGTCTGCTCTGTGAGCTGATCAATGATCATCTGCGCCAGAGTTTCAGCATCCTTTGCCACCATATCGCCGCTGCCCAGCCGCTTGCGGGCCACCAGAGTCATCGCCTTTTCCGCCGCCTCCCGGTCCCAGGCATCGACCCGGCCCAGAACATGGCTGGCATCCGACGGCGTTATGCCCGAGACCTGCACCAGCCCGCGGTCCACCAGCCGGTTCAGCGAGCCCTGCTCCATTCGGGTCCGCAGGATCTTGCCCAGCGGATGCACATGCATGCCGATCCGCGCCAGCAGCCCCGCCTCGCGCTCGCTCAGTCCCGCAACCGGCACCCCGGGCACAGCACGGACAAAGCGCCCGTCATATTCTCCCACCGTGGTGGCGCGCAGCTGCTCATCCAGCGCCGCATGCACCACCTCCGGCGCGTCGGTGGCAATCAGCGAGACCGGCACCACCCGCCGCGGCCCTAGGAACAGCCCGCCCTGCATGCCGCTGGCCTGCAGATGCACCTGGCTGTCGCCGCCAAGGCCAGTGGTCCGCATCGCCACCGCTTCCACCATGGTGCGGAATTCGCCAACACGGGCGCCCGCCGGATCAATGGCCGGCTTGCCGTCCTTGATCAGCGCCACATCCGTGGTGGTGCCGCCAATGTCGCTCACCAGCGCATGGTCCACGCCGGTCATCCAGCGCGCGCCGACAATCGACGCCGCCGGCCCCGACAAAATCGTCTCGATCGGTCGCTCCCGGGCCTGCTCGCTGCTCATCAGCGCCCCGTCGCCGCGCACCACCATCATCGGCGCCTCGATACCCATGTCGGCAAGCGTATCCTGCGCCCGCCCGATCAGCCGGTCGATCATCCCGATGAGACGCGCATTCAGCACTGCGGTCACCGCCCGCTTCGGCCCGTTCAGCTTGGCCGACAGCTGGTGCGAGCAGGTCACCGGCGCGCCGGTCAGCTCGTGAATGATCCGCGCCGCCTCAGCCTCATGCGCCGGGTTGCGGGTGGCAAAGACCCCGGCCACGGCAAAACCGGTCACCCCCGGCCCTTCGGTGCGCAGAAACGCCTCCAGCGCCGCCACATCCAAAGGCGCCGCCTCGCTGCCCGCATGAGTATGGCCGCCCGCCAGCACCAGCGCCGGATCGCCCTTCAGCGCGTCTTTCAGCCCGTGCCGGTCCAGATCGCTCTCGGCAAAGCCGATATAGATCAGCGCCACCCGGCCGCCCTGCCCCTCAACCAGCGCATTGGTGGCCAAAGTGGTCGATAGCGCCGCCAGCGACACGTCCTGCGGCTTGACGCCGGACTGCTCCAGCACCGCCTGAATCGCGCCGCCAACGCCAATCGCCAGATCCTGGCGTGTGGTCAGCGACTTGGCCGAGGCGATCACCTCCTTCTCGTCGCGGATCAGCACCGCATCCGTATAGGTTCCGCCAGTGTCCACACCCAAGAGCAGCGTCATGCCCGGTCCTTTCCGCTTCTGTTCGCCGCACAGGTACTAACGCCTAATTGCGCCGCGTCCATCCTGTTTGCGTCACGAAAGCCTTTGAACCGCCCAGACCGCAGCATCCGCCACCGCCGCATCCGGATCATCCGTCAGCCCCTGCGCCACAACACGCAGTTCCGGCAGCCCGGAATTGCCGATGGCATACAGAACATTGCGCACAAAGCGGTCACGCCCGATCCGCTTGATCGGCGAGCCGGAAAACATCGCCCGGAACGCCGCATCGTCCAAAGCGGCCAGCTCCGCCAGCCTCGGCGCCTTCAGCTCCTCGCGCGCGGCATAGCGCATGTCGCTGGCCGCCACCGCAAACTTGTTCCAGGGACAGGCCGCCAGGCAGTCGTCGCAGCCATAGATCCGGTTGCCCAGCTTGCCGCGCAGTTCTTCCTCTACCGGCCCCTTATGCTCGATGGTCAGGTAGGAAATGCAGCGCCGCGCATCCACTTGGTAGGGCGCCGGAAAGGCATCGGTCGGGCAGCTGTCCAGACAGGCTCGGCAGGACCCGCAACGATCCCGCTCCGCCGCATCTGCAGGCAGCTCCAATGTGGTGAAAACAGAGCCTATAAAGGCCCAATTTCCCCAATCCCGGCTCACCAGATTGCTGTGCTTGCCCTGCCAGCCCAGCCCCGCCGCCTGCCCCAGCGCCTTTTCCGGCACCGGCGCGGTATCGACAAAGACCTTCACTTCGCAGTCCTCGCCGGCCTCCGCTATCAGCCAGCGGGCCAGCCGCTTCAGCCGCTTCTTGACCAGGTCGTGATAGTCCTTGTTGCGGGCATAGACCGACACCGCCCCGCGGTCCGCCTGCCCCACAACCGCCATCGGGTCCTCATCCGGCGTATAGCTTTCTGCCAGCATGATCACCGAGCGCGCCTCCGGCCACAGCTGGCCCGGATCGCCGCGCCAGTGGATGCGCTCTGCCATCCAGCCCATCTGCCCGTGATAACCCGCATCCAGAAATGCCTGCAGCCGCGCAGGCACCTCAGGCACATCCCAAGGCCGGCAGATCCGGCAGGACACAAACCCCTCTGCCAGCGCCTGCGCCACCAGCTTCTCTTTCAGCGCGGCACTCATGCTTCTTTCTGGTCCCAAATACCC
>NZ_JWLD01000090.1 GCF_000813725.1 Leisingera sp. ANG-Vp | reverse complement strand
CCCGCCTTCTACAGGCGGGGCAAGGTGTGCGCCTGTGCGCTAGGCACAGGCACCTGCAATAGGTTGTTGTGTTCTGTAAAGCCGGGGCTCAATTCTGCATCTCGGCCCGGATCTGCTGGCGCAGCACGTCGATCGGCACCGTCTTGCCTTCGCGCTTGAAGCACCAGTAGGTCCAGCCGTTGCAGGATGGCGCGTTCTCCAAATGCGCACCCACCTGATGGATCGAGCCCTTGACGTTGTCGCCAACCAGAGTGCCGTCAGCCCGCACCTTGGCCTTGTGGCGGCGGTTCATCGAGTAAAGCTCCTCGCCCGGGCGCAGCATGCCGCGCTCGACCAGCTGGCCGAAGGGCACCCGCGGCGCCGCGCGCTTGCTGGCGGAAACCTCCAGCGCTTCGCGATCGAACTTGCGCACCGCCTTGATGCGTTTCTCAGCCACCTTGCGGTAGGCTTCCTCGCGCTCGATGCCGATGAACTCGCGGCCCAGCATCTTGGCAACTGCGCCTGTGGTGCCGGTGCCAAAGAACGGATCCAGCACCACATCGCCCGGGTTGGTCGAGCCGACCAGGATCCGGTGCAGCAGCGATTCCGGCTTCTGCGTCGGATGCGCCTTGTCGCCGTTCTCGTCCTTCAGCCGCTCATGGCCGGTGCAGATCGGCAGCACCCAGTCCGAGCGCATCTGGATGCCCTCGTTCAGCGCCTTCAGCGCCTCATAGTTGAAGGTGTATTTTGCGCCTTCGGACTTCGACGCCCAGATCATCGTCTCATGCGCGTTGGTGAACCGTTTGCCGCGGAAGTTCGGCATCGGGTTCGACTTGCGCCAGACAACGTCGTTCAGCACCCAATAACCTTCGTCCTGCAGCACCGAGCCGACGCGGAAGATGTTGTGGTAGGAGCCGATCACCCAGATCGAGCCGTTCGGCTTCAGCAGGCGGCGCGCCGCCTTCAGCCACTCGCGGGTGAATTTGTCATAGGCCTGGAAACTGGAAAACTGGTCCCAGTGGTCATCCACGGCATCAACTTTGGAGTTGTCAGGACGGTGCAGCTGGCCTTTCAGCTGCAGGTTATAGGGCGGATCTGCGAAGATCAGATCGACCGAATTGGCCGGCAGGCTGTTCATTGCCTCGATACAGTCGCCGCCAATAATCGTGTTTAAAGGGAGCGCTGCCGCGCCCTTTTTGATGGTTGTATTCATTGCTCTGCCTCAAAACCACGGCGCATTTTTGCGCTCATTAGGTTGTCCACAGGATGAGTCATCGCGGATTCGAGGTCAATTTGTTTTTTAGAACAACAGCCTGCGGTTCAGTCTTGATACAAGATGTTGTGTACGGGTTTGAATGACCGCCGATGATGTGGGGTCACCCCGAGATCAACTAGTGCATCCCGGTGCTGTTTCGAGGGGTAGCCTGCGTTTTTCTCCCATCCATATCCCGGGAACTGTTGCGCCAAATCCACCATGATCCTGTCGCGCGCCAGTTTGGCAACAATCGAAGCCGCCGCGATGGAGAGTGATTTGGCGTCGCCTTTGACCACCGCTTCCGATGGCAGGCTTAACCCCTTGGGGATCAGATTGCCGTCGATCAGCAAATAGTCCGGCGCCGGATCCAGCGCTGCCACCGCGCGTTCCATCGCCAGATGCGAGGCGCGCAGAATGTTCAGGGAATCAATCTCTTCCACCGAGGCATGGGCAATCGCGACCTGGGCGGCGGCCAGAATTTCCCCTTCCACCGCCTCGCGTTTTTTCGGGCTCAGCTTCTTGGAGTCGTTGAGCCCTGCGGGAATGGCAGAAACGTCCAGCACCACCGCCGCGGCGGTCACCGGGCCTGCCAGCGGGCCGCGGCCGACCTCATCTACGCCGGCAATTCTCAGGTACCCTTTGGCCAGGGCGGCGTCTTCCAGTGTGTAGTCAGGCTGTGTCATGCCTCTGTCAAAGCCAATCCCGGCACAGGATGCAAGCCGCATGAAAAAAGGGGGGCCGAAGCCCCCCAGGTTTGCTGCTGCTCGAATTCAAGGCGCCTGCTTACCAGTTGACCATCCGGTAGCCGTGCCGCTTCAGGCAGCGGGGTTTGAAACCGGTGCGGTGGCGCTGGCCGTTCCAGAAAGTCACCTTGCAGGCCTGCGGCAAGCGGTGGGTCCGGCCATAGTTGCGGTCTAGGCAGCCCTTGGCGGCCAGCGGGCGGTTTTGGCTGTAGCGCGGGAAGTAGCGCACGCAATGGGCCGGCAGATCATAGCGGCGGACCCGCGGCGGCAGCGGTTTCACATGGCCTCCATGGCGGTTGTGGGCATGGGGCTTGTGGCCATGCCGGTGCTGGTTCGGCGGGTTGTATGTACGGCTTACATGGCGGCCGTCGTCCTTGCGGGCGTCATTGATCGCTGCACCCAGGATGCCCAGCAGAGCCATCCCGGCAATGAACTTGGCAACGTCCTCGTCGGCGCGGGCCGGAGCTGCCGAAAATCCGGTGATGGCAATCGAGGCCGCCACGATCAGCGCGATGAATTTGCGGTGCGGTTTCGGACCTTGTGTTTTGGCCATGTCGGGACCTTTCTGTTTTGATTGTCTGATGCGCAGCCTGTGCGCTGAATGACCCCAACCTGGCCGCACCCCCTTCAGACAGGCAATATCGGCCGATTGTTATCGGATATCAGCTGCCCCAACCCCCTGCGGTTATTGAATTTCACCACTCGTCACCGCAGGATGGCCCCATGAAACAGCATCTCCTGATACCCGCACTTGCGGCTGCCCTTCTGGCGCTCTCATCGCCGGCCCAGGCGGCTGACTGCTATGCCGATTACAAGGCCAAGCAGGACAATCCGCTGCGCCTGCACTACGGCGTCATCCAGCTTTCCGGCGCTTGCCAGAAGCAAGCCGCCCGCCGCGAGATCCAGGCCCGTATTGCACCTGGCGGATGGAAACTTCTGAACGTCCTGTCCGTCTTTGGCCCCGAAGGCCTGCAGCAGAGGAAGGCCAATGCCGGATCCTACTATCTCCGTTTCTGAGGCCCGCGCCTCCGGCAGCCGGGTGATTGCCCTGGGCATAGCCGCCATTGTTGCACTACTGGTGATTGCCGGCACGGTTCTGCTGCTGACTCTGCCCGATGCCAACGCCTTCAATGCCCGTGTCGAGACTTTGTTCATCGAGAACGACCTGACCACCCAGGCGGAAATCAAGCTGCTGGAGATCCTGGCTCAGTCCGGCACCGCCTTTGCAGATACCCTGACCAGTTACCGGATGGTGATCTTCGTGCTCCTGGTCTTTGCCACTGCGATGATGGTGGCTGCACTGGCAGTGCTGGGCATGCTGGTGATGCTGAACCGCCGCATGGCGCAGATAGAACGGGCGGGCATCCAGGTTACCGAACTGCTGATCAGCCGCGATGAGAACACCGTCTACCTCAACAACATGGGCTTCAAGCTGACTCCGGCCGCGATGGAGACGCTCTCGGTGCTGGCCGAGGCGCGGCTGGACGATGACGTGCTGTCTGGCGCCGAGATCGAAGCGGTAATCTCCGGCCGCGCCTCCGCCGACTGCGAGGAGGCCGCCGGCGCCACCCGCATCAAACGCCTGCGCGACACTCTGGGCAACCAGATGGTCAGCGAGCTGCTGGTCAAGAACATCGCCAAACGCGGCTATGTGCTGTCGATCAGCAAGGATGTGATCCGCATGGTCTGACCCAGGAGGCCCTTGCTCCGCTTTGCTCAATATCCTGTGTTCCCCTCTGGAATTCCTGCACCGGGACCCCAAATAGCTCAGAACCGGCCCACGCCGGCCGGTCCTGGTTTTGGCACGTTTCGGCACAAGGACAAGGACCTCTGGGATGGACACACAGGTGCACGCACCGCGACAAGGCTACGGCATCATTGTCGAACCGCTGCAGGGCCTGATCACGGCCCGGCGAAATGGCACCATCCTGGCGCAAAGCACGCGCGCCAAAGTGATGTATGAGACCCGGCTTCCGCCCGCCATCTATTTCCCGGCAGAAGATGTGCAAGCCCCGCTCTCGCCGCATACGGACCTCCAGACCTTCTGCCCTTTCAAAGGCACCGCCAGCTACCGGGACATCCTGCTGCCAGGCGACGGTGTGCAAAACGGGGTCTGGGCTTACGAGGAAGCCATGCCCGAAGCTTCGGCCATAGCGGGCCACGTCGGTTTCATGCCCGGAGCAGGCGCTGAGTTCGACTTTGGAGCAAATACTGTGGAGATGCCGGATTACGGCAATATCTCCGGCCCGGTGATCGACTGGCTTCTGAGAGACGCGGCCTTGGTGCAGACACCCGAGGAGCTGACCTCAGCCCTGGCGGAAAAATTTGTCGAGCAAGGCATCTACCTGTCGCGCCTTTCCGTCATGGCCTGGTCGCTGCACCCGCTGATCGCCGGCAAGAATTTCATCTGGCAGAAAAAGACCGGCGAGGTCACCACCTACGCACCCTCCTACGAGATCCACGACCACCCGGCCTATCGGAACAGCCCGCTGCGCCACGTCTCCAACGGTTTAGGCGGCGTGCGCCACCGGCTCGGCAGCTGCTGCTCCGAGGATGCCTTCCCGATCCTCGAAGACCTGCGCAAGGAAGGCGCCACCGATTATGTTGCAATGCCGCTGCGCTTCTCCGACGGGCGCATCAATGTGCTGACCCTCACCAGCAACCACCCCAACGGCTTTTCCACCGCCAACCTGGGGCTGATCTTCGAATGCTCCGACGTGATCGCCCGCTACTACGAAATCTTCATGCAGCGCGAAAACGCCCAGTCGCTCTTGGAAACCTATGTCGGCAAACGTACCGGCGCCCGGGTGCTGGGCGGCGAGATCCGCCGCGGCGACGGCGACGAGATCGACGCCGCCATCATGTTCTGCGACCTGCGCGGCTCCACCAGGCTGGAAGAGCAGCTGGGACGTCAGGACTATATCTCGCTCCTGAACCAGTTCTTCGAGACCGCCTCGACCATCGTGCATGATCACGGCGGCGAGGTGCTGAAGTTCATCGGCGACGCTGTGCTGGCCGTGTTCCCGGCCGGCAGCGACCCGGCAAAGGCCCGGCAGCAGGCTTTGGACAGCGCCCGTGCCATCGTGGCCCGGCTGGAGGAAATCGCCCATCAGCCGGACGGCCACCGCTGCGAGGCTGCCATCGGCATTGCCTACGGCCGGGTGACCTACGGCAACGTCGGCTCCCGCGAGCGTCTCGACTTCACCGTGATCGGCCAGGCCGCCAATATCGCCGCCCGGCTCGGCGACTACGGCAAGACTGTGAACTATCCGGTGGTCGTCAGCCGCGACATCCTGAGCGACCCGTCCCAAGGTGTCTCACTGGGGGAAGTCAGCCTGCACAATGTCTCCCGGCCCGTCACCTGCTTTGCGGTTCCGTCGCAAACCGAACCGCAAGCCGCCGCCGAATAACACCTCTGCCGTTCATTCCCGGGTCAAGGGCGGCGCAGCCGCCGCGCGCACCGCGCGGTTCACCCTTGAGGCGGGGATGAACCCTCCATAATCAATACCGGCCTTCAGGGCAAACCTGCCCCTGAAGGCCTTCTCAGCAAAAAACCTACGCCCTGCCCGCAGGGCAGGGCCACGCCCAAGGCTGCTTTGCCTGCATCTCAGATGCAGGCAACAGGCGCGGGAGCCCCTCCCCTTGCGGCAGGTTCAACCCGCCACCAACGCGCGCTGCGCCGCATCCCCCATCGATACCAGCAACGGCGCCTCAGCCTGCCGTGATTTGAAGATGTCCTTGGTGGCCATTCCCTGCCAGCCGCAGTGCACCAGCGATTGCGCCACCGCACCGCCCAGCGTGGTGCCGGGGCCGGTCACGATGAACAGGTCCGGCGCAAACTCGCAGGCGGCGGTCTGCACCGCACGGGTGAAATCATAAGGTTCCACCACCTGATGCCCCAGCGTGTAGTCCCAGAGCGCTGCAGTATCCGTTGCCCCCGGCCACCAGATCTGGCCGCGCCCGTCGATCAGCGGCACCTTGGGCTGGACAAACATCTCCGCCCCAAGCCGCCTGCGGCCTTCCGCTGCCACTGGCGCCTGCAAACTGGTGTGAAATGCTGCGTGATTGGCCAGCCGCATCGGGAAGCGCTCATCCGCCACCGGCACCGCCGCCTCAAACGCTGTCAGCCCGGCCTCGTTCCCGGCCAGCACCAGCGTCCCGCCGAGATCAATCGACAGCGCCAGATCATGCCCCTCGCGCGCACCGATCTCAGCTGCCAGTGCCAGCAGCTCCGATTTGCGCGCGGGATCGTTCTGCCAATCGGCTCCGGCAAAAGGATAAACCAGCTGGCCGCCGATCAGCTGCTGCTGCATCAGCGTGCCCATGGTGTTCACAACGTTGAACCCGCCGTCAGCGCCCAGCGCCCCGGCCGCCGCCAGCGCGATGTACCAGCCCATCGAATTGCCGGTGACTGCAACCACCTCAATGTCTTCTGCCAGCGACTGTGCATCGGCCAGCGCCGAAGCATAAATCAAAGGCGAGGCAATATCCCCGCGGGAGTACTTCGACACCGAAAACCGGGTTGCCCCGTCCAGCGCTGTGATCTCCTCCTGCCCGGCCTCTTTGCGCTGCGCATCAAAGCCTGCAAACAACGCCGCCTTGTCTGCGTGAAAGCGGTGCAGATATCCCAATTCAGCCTTGTTGTATGTGCCCCGGCCCGGGCAGATCAGAACAGCAGTGCGGGTCATGATTTGCCTCCAGCCAGCGTCATTGCAGCCTCAACAATGCTGTCTTTCGAGGGCAGCGTGGCCCCATAGGCAGGACCGGTTGCAATAAAGCAGTCACTGGCCGCAATCCGCGCGGCGGGAACCTCAGATTGCTCAGCAAACAGCGCCATCAAAGCCTCCGACTGGCTGCCGGTGATGCGGCATTCATCGACAATCAGCACATGCTTGCAGCCCTGCACCGCCTCCAGCAGCGCCGCCTCCGGCAACGGCGCCAGCCAGCGCAGGTCCACAATCCGCGCGTTCACGCCCTGCACCGCCAGCTCCGCCTGCGCTTGCGTCGAGAGATAGCGGCCATTGCCATAGGTCACGATCGCCAAGTCAGTGCCATCCCCATGCACGCCAACTTCGCCCAGGCCAATGCGGCGGTCCGGCGAGGGATAGCTGCGCATCCAGCCGCCGTCCTTCACCTCATGCAGATCCCGCATCGGATAAAGCGCAATCGGCTCGACAAACACCGCCACCCGCTGCTCCTCGCGCGCCAGCCGCACCGCCTCGCGCATCATCATTGCAGCCTCGGCCCCGTCCGAGGGACAGGCAATCACTAGCCCGGGAATATCCCGCAGCACTGCCAGCGAATTGTCGTTGTGGAAATGCCCCCCAAACCCCTTCTGGTAGCCAAGTCCGGCAATCCGCAGCACCATCGGATTGGAAAACTGCCCGCCCGAGAAAAACGGCAAGGTCGCAGCCTCGCCGCGCAGCTGGTCCTCGGCATTGTGCAGATAGGCGAGGAACTGGATTTCCGGCACCGGCAGGAAGCCGTTGTGCCCCATGCCAATCGCCAGCCCCAGGATCGACTGTTCATCCAGCAGTGTATCGATCACCCGGTCCGGGCCAAACCTCTGCTGCAGCTTCTGGCTGACGCCGTAAACCCCGCCCTTGCGGCCCACATCCTCGCCCATCATGACGATCTCGCCGTGCTCCAGCATCAGATCGGTCAGCGTCCAATTGATCAGCCGCGACATCGGCTGCGGCTCCTCCATCGCCCGCATGTCGCTGCCAAAGGCGGCTGCGCGTGCCTCGGCACTTGGGCCGTTGGTGGGCGCGCAGGTCCGTTTTGGCGGAATCAGGCTGGCCGCGACATCCTCAGCGGTCTTCAGATGAGGCCGCGTCACCGCCTCTGTCCGGATCCGTTCCACCCGGGCGCAGGTGTCCTGATAGATCTTCAGCGCTTCCTCGGGGCGCAGCGCACCCGCCTCTGCCATCAGCCGCACCGAATGCAGCAGCGGATCATTGGCCTCATCTGCCTCCACTTCCGCTTTGCTCATATAGGTGGTCGGCACATCCGCCCCGGCATGACCATACAGCCGCACCGTGCGCAGATGCAGGAAGGCCGGTTTCCTGCGCGTGCGCACATAGTCCGCCGCCTCCTGCGCCACCTGGTAGGCGTTGTAGATATCCAGCCCGTCCGCCTTGAAGTACTTGATGCCGGGCCGCCCGGCCATCGAGGCCTCGATCCACCCTTTCGGCGTCTTCACGGAAATACCGATGCCATTGTCCTCGCAGACAAACAGCAGCGGCAGCGGAGTCGACTGGACTGAGGTCCAGCCCGCCGTGTTGATCGCCCCCTGCGCTGTCGAGTGGTTGGCCGAGGCATCCCCGAAGGAGCACATGACAATGGCATCCTCCGGCAGCACCTGATGCTCCGGCTTGTGCCGCTTCGCAGCCCCGACGGAATAGGCCGCCCCCACCGCCTTTGGCAGATGCGAGGCAATGGTCGAGGTCTGCGGCGGGATCATCAGCTCCTTGGAACCCAGCACCTTGTGCCGTCCGCCTGAGGTCGGGTCTTCGCTGGAGCAGGCAAAGGACAGCAGCATGTCCCAGGCAATCCGCTGCCCCGGCACCTGATCAGCGCGGGCAATCTGGAACGCCGCATCCCGGTAATGCAGGAAAGCCATGTCGGTGGGGCGCAGCGCACGGGCAACAGCCGCCATGCCTTCGTGCCCGGAAGAGCCGATAGTATAGAAGCCTTCCCCGGCCTTCTGCATGGCCCGGCTGGTCAGGTCCAGCGCCCGGCTCAGCACCTGGGCGCGGAAAGCGGCAACGGCCTCAGAAGCCGCAAGCGGCCCGTCAGGTGCCGTGCCTGCCGGGAAATCCCCGGCGGCAACCCGGCCGAGGAAATTCTGATGCACAATCTGGGCGCGGTCCATGCGGCCTCCTTTGGAGCAATTGCTGGCTCCATTTATCCGCGACCCAAGCCCCCGGCGCCAATGAGATTGTGTTCTTTGCTCATTCCAAAATGGAATGAGCGAGCGTGGATACAGTCCGGTTTCTCAGTATTCCGACCTGGATACCCGGGCTGTTTGCAGCCGCCCTAGCGCTGGCGCAGGATGCCCAGCCCCTTGCGGCGCACCAGCCGGCGGCCCTTGACGGCTTCGCGGAAGACGATCAGCAGCCCGGCCCCGACAATCATCGACAGGCCGATCCAGGTTGCGGTGCCCGGCAGGCTGCCAAAGATCATCCAGCCCCAGAACACCGACCACGGCAGATAAGTATACTCAAACGGGGTGACCACCGACGCCTCGGCCAGGCGGTAGGCCTGAGACAGGGCAAAGAACCCGACACCGGAAATCCCGCCAAGCGCCAGCAGCAGCAGCCAATCGCGCTGGCTGGGTGCGGCCCACTCGCGGAAAAGAAAGGCGAGGCTCGGGTGCGGGGAGTCGGTCTGCAGGTTGGAAAAGATCAGCCCCAGCACCGCGCCTGCGGTGATGAAGAATACCAGCGTGAACAGGGTCATCGAGCCGCCATTGGTGCGTTTTCCCAGCTTGCGGGTGGTGATGATCGACACCGCATAGGCGACGGCCGCAAGCAGCGCGAGCACTGCCGCCGGCTCGAATACCCCGGCGCCGGGCCGCACGATCACCATCACGCCTGCAAGGCCGATAAAAACGGCAAACCAGCGGAACAGGCCGATTTTCTCACCCAGAAAGACTGTCGCCAGCATGGTGACAAAGATCGGGGTGGAGAAGGTAATGGCAGCCGTCTCTGCCAGGCCAATGGCGGCCAGCGCCATGTAATAGACCAGATAGGAGCTGAAGCCGGCCGCGGCACGCAAAAGCTGCAGCGGGATCGAACCCAGCCGCAGCGGCCACAAAGTGCCGTCATACCAGGCGATGACGGCCACAATCGGCAGCGCAAAGACGCCGCGCCAGAACACGATCTGATGCACCGCGAAATCGCCGCTGAGGCTTTTGATGATCACGTCCTGTACCGGAAACAGCGTGGTGGCCAGCAGCAGAAACAGAATCCCGGCCATCGGCCGCGAGTCCGGAGTGTCCTCAGCCTGGACTGCTTGCCGGGCATAATCTGTTGTATCTGCTTCTGTTACAGCCATCGCGCGACTCCTCATGTGGGAGCTGCAGGCTGCCTGAACCGGCCGACGCTTCTGGCGGAACTGCGACACGAGCGTCGCTGCCAAGCGCATAGGCGGAGAATTCGAACCTCTGCAACGGTGAAGGAGGGTTTACAGGCCCTTCCGTTACGGCTCTGGTTTTTATTGAGGAGAAACCGGCTGCCAAAGAGTTAGGATGAAAGAGCCCCCAGATTCCGCTGCCATTGGCTGCAGCGGAATGACGCAAGACGCCGGTCTGGCACAAATGTTGTTGCCATAAGGCCGATTCGATATGTATCAATTTACAGACAGATATCGAGAGGTTCGTAACATATAAGATCGTGAATTTGTCTGCAAACCAAGTACGCAGGCGGATTTCATGAGGAAAAAATGCATGATCTGCTGTTGATAGTTACAAACGCACCTAATAGCAGGGATGCAAGCGGTTCGTTAAATGAACCTGAAACGGGGCTTTGACGGCAGAAACGGAAAGATTTTGGCCGGCCACCGCAGCAATCTTGCGCAAGATGGTGCCCCGGTACGTGAATAGGTCAAAGGGAGGACGACATGACCACTCGGAGAAAGCTACTGGGCGCAGTCGGCGCGGCAGCCGTCGCAGCGATGTGCGCGGCACCGGCATTTGCCCAGGAAGTCACCCTGAAACTGCACCAGTTCCTGCCGGCGCAGGCCAATGTGCCGAAGCTGATCCTGGATGTCTGGGCGGACAACGTCGAGGAATCCTCGGGCGGGCGGATCAAGGTCGACCGCTTCCCGTCGATGCAGCTGGGCGGCAAGCCGCCGGAGCTGATGGACCAGGCCATCGACGGCGTGGCGGATGTTGTCTGGACCGTGGTGGGCTACACCCCGGGCCGCTATCCCTCGACCGAAGTGTTCGAACTGCCCTTCATGATGACCAACGCACGCGCGGTGTCGCATGCCTATTGGGAAATGTTCGAGAAACACATGAAGGACACCGAGTTCAAGGACGTCCATATCCTGGGCACTTGGGTGCATGGCCCCGGCATGATCCACACTTCGGACCCGGTGGAAGCGCCTGAAGATCTGGAAGGCATGAAAATCCGCGGCGGCGGCCGGTCGGTCAACGCGCTGCTGACCGAGCTGGGTGCCACCCCCGTCGGCATGCCGGTTCCGGCGGTTCCGGAAGGCCTGTCCAAAGGCGTGATCGACGGCACCACCATCCCGTGGGAAGTGACCGCGGCGCTGAAGGTTCCGGAGCTGGTTGAAAACCACACCGAGTTCACCGGCAAGGCGCTGTATACCCTGACCTTCGTGCTGGCGATGAACAAGGACAAGTACGAAAGCCTGCCGGATGACCTGAAGAAGGCCATCGACGACAACTCCGGCCTGGAGTTCTCGGTCTTTGCCGGCGGCACCCAGGCGGATTCCGACGGCCCCTCGCGCGAAATGGCGCTGGATCTGGGCAACAACGTCATCACCCTGGACGCCGAACAGACCGCCCTGTGGCGCGAGCGTGCGCAGCCGATCTATGACAAGTGGATCGCTGACATGAACGAAAAAGGCATCGACGGTGCCGCGCTGATCGAAGAGGCCAGCGGCCTGATCGAGAAATACACGCCGCAGTATCAGTAAGGCGTTTTGATTGATAAAGGTGAGGGGCCGCGCGGCATTGGCACTGCGGCCCTTTGCACACCGGAATAAGGCAACACTACCATGCACAAGCTCATGATGCGGCTGGCCAAGGCCATGGCCTACCTGGGCGGTGCGGTCCTCACTCTCCTGATCATTCTGACATGTGTTTCAATCGCCGGGCGGCTGCTGAACGGGCTGTTCCATGGCGATCTGATGGAGCGGATTGCACCTGGGTTTTCGAAATGGATGACGGGCTGGGTCGGCCCGGTTAACGGCGACTTTGAGCTGGTCGAGGCAGGCGTGGCCTTTGCCATCTTCGCGTTCCTGCCGCTGTGCCAGATCACTGCGGGCCATGCCTCGGTGGATGTGGTGGCCAATGCCTTTCCGCGCGGGGTGAAACGGTTCCTGCGGATGGTGACCGAGCTGCTGTTTGCGGCCGTTCTGATACTGATCGCCTGGCGCCTGGGGGCCGGTCTGGCCGGCAAGTATTCCAACGGCGAGACCTCCTTCCTGCTCGAGTTCCCGGTCTGGTGGGCCTACGCCATCAGCATGGTGGCCGCGGTCGTGGCCGCCATCGTGGGCATCTACATGGGTGCGGTGCGCACCATTGAATTCTTTACCGGCCGCATCCTGGTTTGGGACGGCGTGGAGGGCGAAACGTGACGGCTCTTGAGATTGGCATCGCCTCCTTTCCGGTCCTGATGCTGCTGATTTTCCTGCGGGTGCCGATCGGGCTCTCGATGTTTCTGGTCGGGCTTGGCGGGCTGATCTGGGTGACGGATGGCACCCAGGTGGCATTCGGGCGGCTGAAAAGCGAGACCTATACGACCTTCTCTTCCTATTCGCTGACCATCGTGCCGATGTTCCTGCTGATGGGACATTTCGCAACACTGGGCGGCATGTCGACAGCCCTGTTCAAGGCGGCCGAGGGCTTCCTGGGGCACCGCAAGGGCGGCGTGGCGATGGCCTCGATTGGCGCCTGCGCGGGCTTTGGCGCCATCTGCGGCTCGTCGCTGGCAACCGCGGCCACTATGGGCCGCGTGGCGCTGCCCGAGCTGAAGCAATACGGCTATGCCGGCGGCTTCTCTACTGCAACGCTGGCGGCGGGCGGCACGCTGGGCATCCTGATCCCGCCTTCGGTGGTGCTGGTGATCTATGCCATCCTGACCGAGCAGAACATCGCCAAGCTGTTCCTGTCGGCCTTCATCCCCGGCCTGCTGGCGGCCCTGGGTTATGTCATTGCGATCTCCATCTACGTGCGCCTGTTCCCGGAAAGCGCGGGCACCCGTCCGCCGGTTCCCTGGGCCGAACGTTTTGCGGCGCTGTTCCATGTCTGGCCGGTGCTGCTGGTCTTTGGCCTGGTGGTTGGCGGCATCTATCTCGGCTGGTTCACCCCGACCGAGGGCGCAGCTGTCGGAGCTTTCGGCACCGGGCTGATTGCCTGGATGAATGGCGGGCTGAACCGCGAAACCCTGGGCGAGAGCTTTATGGTCACGGCGCGCTCTACCGCGATGATCTTCTTCATTGTGCTGGGCGCGGGGTTTTACAACGGCTTCCTGGCACTGACCAAGGTGCCGCAGGAACTGGCGGATTTTGTGGTCAGCCAGGGCCTCAGCCCCTGGGTGGTGCTGACGCTGATCCTCGCCTTCTATCTGGTGTTCGGATGCCTGATGGACTCGCTGTCGATGATCCTGCTGACCATCCCGATCTTCTTCCCGGTGATCTCGGCGATGGATTTCGGCTTATTGTCGCTCGCCGAGATGCAGGCCAATGCAGCGCAGGAAGTGCTTAAGTACTGCGAACCTCGCTTTTTCTTGCAGGTTCTCTGGGACATTGTGACCCTGCCAAAAGATACCTTCCTGCATTGCTCAACGATGGCTCCTGACATGGTTGAATCCATCAAGATGGCAATCGCCAACGGTGCCGAACTGAGCCGCGAACAGATGAAAGAGCTGGGCATCCGGGTGACCGAAGGCCGGGTGAACCGGATCGAGGCGGAATATGTCGCCATCTGGTTCGGCGTGCTGGTTCTGATCGTGGTGGAGGTCGGCTTGATCACCCCGCCGGTTGGCATGAACCTGTTCATCATCAATGCGATGGACCGCAAGACCAAGATGATCGACACCTACAAGGCCGTGATGTTCTTTGTCGCCTCCGACATCATCCGGGTCATCATCCTGGTCGCCTTCCCGGTGATCACGCTGCTCCCCTTGATGCTGACACAGTAAGACATTCTGCCTCTTCCCGGCTTGCCGGGGAGAGGCAGTTTCCGGGCCGATGCAGGAAATCGAAATATTTTGTGACATAGGCTTGGATTGACCTGAATCACCTTTCCGGGTTGGGCTTACCGGAACGCGCCGCAGCAAATGGGGAGACCCGCCATGCAGATCAGCCGCAGCAAATCCACCGCGCCCCGTGTCAAAGCGCTGGCGACGGAAGTTTCCGAATTGCAGGGGCCCTGTGTCGGCTGCACCAATTGCGTCGGCCTGTGCGACGCGCTGATTGACACGCTGGTGCTGCCGGACCTGATCCTGTCGCGCAAGCGCAGCAATACCTAGCGCAGCTTTCTACAGGCGCAGCCAGCCATCAGAGAAGACGACGCTGGCGACGCCGGCGAAGCGCGCCATACGGTCCAGCTCTGCCTCCAGCCGCCTGGTGCGGGCGGCAGACCATTTCACACCCCGCTCCGGCCAGACAGCGGTGACGCGCAGGATATCCGCGTCGCGCTCAGCTTTCATATCGATACGGCCCACCAGCCGGGCGCCTTCCATCAGCGGAAAGACGTAATAGCCGTACTGCCGTTTGGGTGCCGGGGTGAAGACTTCGATCCGGTAATGAAAGCCGAACAGCCGCTCGGCCCGTTTGCGGTCGCGCAGGGCCGGGTCAAAGGGGCTCAGCACCCGCATGCGCCCAGGGGGTGGTCCCAGTTCTGCAGCGGCCTCACCCGTGCCGGGGCGGGCGAACACCTTGCGCAGTTTTCCGTCCGCCTGCTCGACTTCGATCTCTTCCAGCTCTCCCAGACGCAGCTGCCCGGCGCACCAGGCCTTGGCCTCAGCCGCAGACGCGGTGTCCCAGAAGGCGGCCAGCTCGCCGGATCTGGCAAAGCCCAGGCGGTCCAAGGCGGCTGAGCAGAGCCAGTTGACTGTCGCCTGTGCATCGCAGGGACGGCGCCCAGGGCAGAGCTGCTCCTCGATCACCCGTTCTGTCAGGTCATAGCGTTTCTGAAACCCCTCGCGCCCCACCACGGTCAGCGCGCCGGAGCGCCAGAGGTATTCCAGCGCGGTTTTGGACGGATGCCAGTCCCACCAGCCGCCGGAGCCCTTCTTTTCATCCTTGCCCACGTCGGACGAGCTGACCGGCCCGTGATCGCGCACATGGTTCAAGACGGTCTCAAACCGCGCCTCAAACCCGTCACGCCGCCAATTGCGCCAGCGTTTGCGCAGCATCTCGGTATCGCGCAGGAACCGCAGATGCCAATGGGGGTAAAACGCCATCGGTATCATCGCGGCATCATGGGTCCAGTGCTCAAACAGCCCGCGGTCCCGTTCATAGAGCTGCTTCAGGTGCTTGGCACGGTAGCCTGGCCGCCGCGAATAAAGGATCACATCATGCGCGCGCGCCACCGTGTTGATGCTGTCGAGCTGCACAAAGCCCAGCCGCTGGATCAGCGCCAGCAGATCGTCGCCCTTTGCCGGGCCGGCTGGCTGCTCCAGCAGGGCATGACGGTCCAGAAACAGCCGCCGCGCACTTTGGTTGTCCAGCCGTTGAAGCGCCATCAGCGGCGTTTCAGCGTATCGCCATAAGAAATGGTCGGTGTCAGCGTCACATGCTGCTCAAGCTCGGCATCCGGATCTTCCAGCTGGGCCGCGATGATCTCTGCGGCCTTTCTGCCGATCTCCTGCCTGCAGGCGTCCATGGTCGCAAGCTTGCGCGGCAGCCCCTGCAGAAGCTCAACCCCGTTGAAGCCGGCCAAACCGATCTGGCCAGGGACATCAATCCCTTTCTCCAGCAGATACAACAGCCCGCCGGCTCCAATCATGTCATTGGAGAAATAAAGGAAATCCAGCTCGGGTGAACGTTCCAGCATCGCCTGGGTCATCTCGCGTCCCTTGGCCAGCGCCGAGCCTCCGGAATAGAATTCGCGGTCCTCGATCTCGACGCCTTCTTTGGCCAGCGCCTCGGTGAAGCCTTCGAACCGCTTCCGGGCCCGGTGGTCCAGCGGCATCTTGGTGCCCATGAAGCCGATGTGCTGGTAGCCCGCCTTCAGGATCGCCTTGGCCATTTCCCGGCCTGCCCGGCGGTGCGAAATGCCGACCATCGAATCCACGGGCTTGCCGTCCGTATCCATGATTTCCACAACCGGGATGCCCGCATTGTTCAGCATTGCGCGGGCCGCATCCGTGTGCTCAAGCCCCGCGATGATCACGCCGGAGGGGCGCCACGAGAGCATCTCGTACAGCACTTTTTCCTCTTTCTCCGGCTTGTAGTCGGTGACGCCGACCACAGGCTGCAGCTCGGTGTTCTCCAGCACCTTGTTGATACCGGTCAGCACCTCGGGAAAGACCATGTTGGACAGCGACGGGATGATCACCGCCACCAGATTGACCCGGTTCGAGGCCAGCGCGCCGGCAATCTTGTTGGGCACATAGCCCAGCTCCTTGGCGGCAGTCAGAACCTTGGTCCGTGTTTTCTCCGACACGTCCCCGCGGTTGCGCAGCACGCGGCTCACAGTCATTTCGGAAACACCGGTTGCTTCGGATACATCGCGAAGGGTGAGAGGGCGCTTGCTGTCCGTGGTCACGTTCCTGAGCCTCTTGTTACTGCTGTCTGCAACGTTAGCGCAGACACCGGATGCTGCACAATGGAAACTGAGCGCGG
This sequence comes from Leisingera sp. ANG-Vp, assembly GCF_000813725.1. Classification (GTDB taxonomy): domain Bacteria; phylum Pseudomonadota; class Alphaproteobacteria; order Rhodobacterales; family Rhodobacteraceae; genus Leisingera. The sequence goes on along the minus strand of NZ_JWLD01000090.1, from coordinate 4,557 downwards.
CAAAACGGCTTTCGGCTGCGCCCATCCCATTGTGATCGCAGGAGGGATTTGCTATCGCGTTAAAGCGCGCGGCCCCGTGGCTCAACTGGATAGAGCAGCCCCCTCCTAAGGGGCAGGTTGCAGGTTCGAATCCTGCCGGGGTCGCCAGCAGTACCCTAAAAACAATTGGAAATTAGAGGCCGCTTGCCTCCGCTCGCAGAATCCGGGCAGCTGGAGCTACATGGGCACTTCGACAACCTTCCAGTAGCGGTCGATCATGTTGACCAGCTTAAGAAAATCACGGCCTGCGGTTTCCTTGTAGATGAAGCCGGCAACGTTCAGGTTGTAGGCCGCGATCTTGTCCTCCTCGATCTTGGAGGTGGTAAGCATGAAGATCAGCGACTGCTTCAGGGCCGGGTCCTTGCGCAGCTCCTCGACAAATTCGATCCCATTCATCCGCGGCATGTTGATATCCACCAGCAGCATATACGGCGGGTCGATCTGGCGATGGCCGTTTTCCCCCCGCAGCATTTCCAGAGCCTCAACCCCGTCAACAGCGCGGATAATGGTGTTCTTGATCTTGACCTGCTTGAAGGCCCGCTGGACCGCCTTGGCGTCGCCGTCATCATCTTCGACAAGGAGCAATGTCAAAGGCCGCGTTGTGCTTTCAGTGTCTTGGGGTGAAGTCATGGTTCCTGTCTCATTGGTTCTGCTGTGGACGGGCGCTGGAAGGCACCGGCCAGGAAAACGTAAAGGTGCAGCCATGGCCGGGCGCGGACTCGAGGGTGATTTCTTCGCCGAAGTGCTCCATGGTCTTTTGCACCATGGCGAGGCCCATGCCGCTGCCCTCGACCTTGTCCCGCGGCTGCAGCGTGGTGAACATTTTGAAAACCCTCTGATGAAACTGCGGGTCTATGCCAGGCCCGTCGTCTTTCACCGAAAACAAGTGCTTTCCGCCCTGTTCCCGCATCGTGACGCTGATTTTCCCTGCCGCCTTGTCATGATGCTTGACCGCGTTGTTGATGAGATTGGCAAACACCTGCTGCAAGGGCATGTGCGGCAGTACGATCTCCGACAGTGCGGCGCTCACATCCAGCTCGAACTCCTGCGGAAGGTCGCTGAGCAGAGCGGCGTCCTGGACCAGCTTGCCGCCGTCAAGCCATTCCTGCCCCGGATCCTGAGCCTGCCGCCCGATCCGTGAATACACCAGCAGGTCATCCAGCAGCTTTTCCATGCGCCTCACGCGGTTGCGCAGCATCTCCATGTTTTCCCGGTTCTCGTCGTCCAGATGCTCTGCGAGATCCTCTTCCAGCCAGCGCGAAGTGTTATCAATCACCCGCAGCGGCGCTTTCAAATCATGGGAAGCGATATAGGCAAAATTGTCGAGCTCCCGGTTGGAGCGTTCAAGCTGTTCGATAAAATGCTCGCGCTCGGCCTCAGCCTGCTTGCGGCTGGTAATGTCGCGCACGATGCCGGTGAAAATTCTTTTGCCGTCAGTCTGCGCCTCATTGACAGAGAGATCCATCGGAAAAACGGACCCGTCTTTGCGCAGCCCCTGCACCTCGCGCCCGATCCCGATGATCTTCCTGGTGCCGGTGCGGCGGTAGTTCTGGATATAGCGGTCATGGTCTGCCTGATAGGGATCCGGCATCAGCATCTTGACGTTCTGCCCGGTTACCTCCGCTGCGGTATAGCCAAAAATCCGCTCGCAGGCCGCGTTGTAGCTTTCAACGGTGCCGTCTTCACCGATGGTGATAATCCCGTCCACCGTGCCGTCCAGCACCGCCCGCAGCTTGCCCTCGCTGTGCTGCAGGGTGGCTGCCGCCTGTTTCTGCGAGCGCAGGATGAAGGCCACGGCCCATAAGGCCAGCAGCGTCAGCTTGCGGTTCAGCAGCACCACCTCAGGCGGCGCCGCCACTGCGGGAATCAGCCAGAAGCCGGACAGGGTGAACGCGGTCGCCAGCGCAGCAAAAACAAGCGCTGTATTGGGATGCCGCCACCAGACGGCGCTTAGGATGAAAACCACATAGATGAGGCCGCCAGCGACTCCTAATGGGGTCAGGAAGTCAAACGTCAGACCGGCCGCTGCAATAGCACCAGAGGCGGCAAGAACCCGTTTCTTACCGGGCAGCCAGCCATTGCCTTGCAGAGCAGAGCCGCCAAGGCTGTTGCTTGTCATCCCGCGCCTCTCTTTCCCCGGCGGAAAATCATATTATACCACTATGAATTGCAGTTTTGTCGACGCCGGCCTGCAATCTGCCAATGTTCGCGTGTCATCTCCATGAAGTCTGAAAGCAACCGCCCTGTCAATATTGCGTCTGAAAGGTTAATAAATTCGTGCAACTTCTTTGTACTCCGGTTTCGCAACAGAAGCGCAAGCCGCTGAAATTCATCAGTATTATCCACACCGACAATGATGATGCAGAATTTTGCATTAATGTTGCGATGAAAATCACCCTTCGTTAACCCGGATAACGTGTATACTGGAATCATGAATAACCCGGAATCCCCCTGGCGTATTCCGATATGCATCCTGAGGGGGTAAATTGTGAAGTTTTAAGGGGTGGCAACGATGACAAGCATGCAAATGCCCGAATTCTCCCTGGAAAGAGGACACCAGCCGGTGCTTCTCAGGGTTCTGATCGTCGATGATGACGAGGTTGACCGGCTCCGATTGCAGAAAATCTGCAGCAAGGCCGGGCTGATGACCGACTTTCACGAAGCGGCGAACCTTCAGGAAATGCGGCGGAAGCTGGACGTAGATAGCTTTGACCTGGTGTTCCTGGATCACAACCTGGGCATGGACACCGGCCTGGACGCACTGAAGATCCTGCTGGCCCACGAAGATCAGGTACAGGCTATCCCCATCATGCTGACAAGCTCCACCAGCTACCAGCTGGCGGTCGAGGCGATGCGCCGCGGATGTGCGGACTACATCGTCAAGGAAGAGCTTTCGGTGGATTCACTGATCAAATCCGTGGCTGCAGCAATCGAACGGCGGGCGCTCTACGGGCAGCTGACCAGCGCCAAGCGGGCGGAGACCGAGCTGAAGCAGGTGTTTCACCGCTTCATGGCCGGCTGCGGCCCGGAGCTCAGGGTTCTGCTGCGGCGGGCGCTTGCAAGCGTGCGGGTGATCAAGTCGGAAGCGAAATCGGACGGGGCCTTCAATCCCGAAGCTCTTTCGGACTTCTCCCTGCTGGAGCGGAGCTGCAAGGATCTTGTTGTGTTCATGGATGATCTGGAGACCGTCATAGCCGAAGGCTGGGCGCTTTCCTACAGCGAGCGGCCCTCCAGCCTTCAGTAAGGCCGGCCGCAGCGCAAAGAATCCCTGCCCCCGCCCCGAGCGGGAGGCGGCGGGGCATTGAGGCAGACGCAGAAAAAAGACCGGACAATGTGTGCAAAGAACATCTTGATCGTTGACGATGACGCAGGCGACAGAAAGATCGTGCACAAACATTTGCTGAACCTTTACCCTGGCGCCAACATTCATGAGGCATCCAGCGGGGAGCAGGCGCTTGCGCTTTCGGAAGCAGAAGTGGATGCGGCCTTTGTGGACTATCAGCTGCCCGGCGGCACTGGACTGGACCTGCTGTCAAACTTCTCCCTGACCTGGCCGCGGGCGCTGCTATTCATCATGACTTCGCAAGGTGATGAAGGGATCGCCAAAAACGCGATTCTCGCTGGCGCCAACGACTATATCCCCAAAGCTGCCATCACCCCTTCAGCATTGAAGCGCATGATTCAAAACGGTAGCGAGCTGGCCGACATGCGCTGGCAGATCAACGAGCATCAGAACGAGCTGAAACTGTTTTCGGACGTTCTTGTACATGATTTGCGGGCGCCAATCAGAGCGGTGAAGTTTCTGTGCGATCAGATCCTTGAGGACTACGAAGCAGGCGAGGTCGAAGAAGTCGCCCGCGAGTTCGATCTGATGAAGATGTCGGTCCAGAAGATGTCCGAGCTTATTGAACAGCTGGCCACGCATATCCGCCCCGACAGCGAAGGGAAATCCCGGTTAATTCCAGTGGAGAAACTGTTCGAAGACGCGCAAATGGCCATGGCCCACGACATCCTGGCATCCAGCGCGCAGATTACCTGGGAAGACGGCGGGTTGACGGTTCTCTGCTTTCCTCCGGAAGTTACGCAACTGCTGCAGAACTTGATCGGAAATTCGATCAAATACTCCGGCGGAGGCAGGCCGGAGATTAAGGTGGAAGCGGCCGCGGAGCCCGGCGGTGTCCGGATTTCTGTCCAAGACAACGGGATCGGGGTGCCGAAACAGTACCGTGAACGGATTTTCGAACCTTTCAAACGCCTGCAGAACACCGGCGATGCGCCGGGAACCGGACTTGGCCTGGCGACCTGCACCAAAATCGCTAAGCGGCACAATGGCAGAATCTGGTGCGATCCTGAGGTGCAATCAGGAACGGTGATTCACTTCACATTGCTCCTCTCATAACTATTCGCCGCCGCGGCAAACTGCATGCGGGACCGTCCCGCCGGCAGTTTCCGGAAACTTGCTCCGGGTGCCGAGCGGTTCAGGGAGGCACTGATTGAGGGAAGAGTTCCATCGGCGGG
>NZ_JWLD01000009.1:2756-75180 GCF_000813725.1 Leisingera sp. ANG-Vp | reverse complement strand
ACGTCGCAGTAGAGGTTGGCTTTCTCATAGTCTTTGTGCGGCGCTTTCAGGTCAATGACGCCCAGGCCCGCCTTCTTGCGGATCAGCGGCTCCCACAGTTTCAGCCAGCTGGAGCGTGCCGGCCCCATGAAGGTGCGGTAGTAGAACCCGACCGGCATGAAGCGGCCGAGCTTGTCCATGAAGGCATCGCGGTCGTTCTCCAGCGAGCCGTTAACGTTCTGGGCGGTGACCTGCAGGCCCTCGGTCACCGGGGTGAGGTCAGCCTGCGCGTTAGGGTCCGAGGGCAGCTGCACCAGCGTGTCGGCCTCGGCGCCTGCCATCGACATCAGCCCGCGCGGGCGGTGGTACTTGAAGGAGCGCGACAGCATCCATTGGCCGCCTGCCGCCAGGGCAGAGGCGATGACGTCGCCTTCGAAACCTTCGAAGGGCTTGTTTTCGAAAGAGAACCGTACAGTCTTGGTGCGGTTGATGCGGGAACCGTAGGGGGCGGGGAGGCGGGTCATTGGGCAGCCTCCAGCTCGGACGGGTCAAAGGTGCGGATCACCTCGTTGGTGGTGGCGTTGCGCTCGGCCAGGAAGAAGTAGTTGGACGGCACATGGCGCCACCATTCGACGATCACACCGCGGGTGTTGTCGGCGCGGAACAGGTGGCGGGCCCAGTCCTGGTCGGAGGTGGTCTCCGGGTCGGGGTTGGCCTTCAGGGGTCCGAAGCTTTGGAATTCGTTGATGTTGCGGGGCCCGTTCATCGGGCAGGTCAGGATCTTCATATCAGTGGCTCGCAGCCGTGGCGCCCATTTCGTTGAGCAGATCGAAACTGGCAAAGCGTTCCATGGTGAAGGGCTCCAGCATGGGCGCCACTTTCTGATTGGCGATGGTCTGGGCCATGTATTTGCCGGCCACCGGGGTTGCCTTGAAGCCCCAAGTGCCCCAGCCGCAATCGAGCCAGAGGTTCTTTAGCGGGCTGGCGCCCATGATCGGCGAATAGTCCGGGGTCATGTCGGTAATGCCCGCCCATTGGCGCAACAGGCGCACTCCGTGCAGGAAGGGGAACAGATGGGTGGCGCCCTCGGCCAGGTGCTCCTTCATGTCGAGCGTCGAGCGGGTGGAATAAAGCTGATAAGGGTCCGAGCCGCCGCCGATCACAATCTCGCCGCGCGAGGACTGCACCAGATAGGTGTGCAAGGAGACGGAGCTGACCAGCGTGTGCAGCCAGGGCTTCAGCGGCTGGGTGACCATCGCCTGCAGCGGGAAGCAGCGGATTGGCAGTTCGACACCGGCTTTCATCGCCATGTCGTAATTCATGCCGCCCACAGCGATCATCACCTGACCGGCGCTGATGGTGCCGCGGTTGGTGCGCACCTTTGTGATGTTGCCGACTTCAATGCCGAAGCCTTCGACCTCGGTGCGCTGGTGGATCTCGACGCCCCGGCGCGAGGCCTGCGCGGCATAGCCCCAGGCCACAGCGTCATGACGCGCAGTGCCGCCGTCGGAGTGCCAGAGGCCGCCGATGATCTCCAGCGGGCCGCCCTCGTCCATGTTCAAATGCGGCGAGAGTTCCTTGACCGTCTGGGCGTCGACCACCTCGATGTTGGTGCCCGCATGCTTGCCCATCTCGGCGCGCAAATGGAATGAGCGCAGGGTGGCCTCGGTATGCGCCAGGGTCAGCTGGCCGCGCTGGCTGAACATCACGTTGAAGTCCAGCTCCCCGCTCATCTCCTCATAAAGCTGCACGCCTTCCTTGTAGAAGGCGATGCCTTCCTTGGTGATGTAGTTGGAGCGGATGGTGGTGGTGTTGCGGGCGGTGTTTCCGCCGGCCAGATAGCCCTTCTCCAGCACCGCCACATTGGTGATGCCGTGGTACTTCGACAGGTAATGGGCGCAGGCGAGGCCATGGCCGCCGCCGCCGACGATGACCACGTCATATGAGGGTTTCAGATCGGGGGTCGCCGGAATATCGCCAGTGACCGGGTAGTCCTTGGACAACCCGTATTTCAGTAGCCGGAGGGGCATGGCCGGTCCTTCAAATGCCGCGCCCTTTGCCGGGCGCTGTTCTTGTCAGTTTGCGGGCGCGTCGTAGATCAGGCGGCCGAGGTCGGAGAACTTGCTGCCTTCGCTGGTAAAGCCGAGAACTGCGTCGCGGATTTCGCTGGCACGCGCTTCGCCCAGGGATGGAGAGGCGAACTCCATGAATTTTTGGATCACCTGCTCGCGGGTGAGCGGTGATTCCGGGCCGCCGCGGGCGTGAACATCGCCGGATTCGATCACTTGGCCGTTGGTCAGTGTGATCACAACATCTGCGACCCGGCACATCGGGAACCGGACCGAGTGGCGTGCGGCTTCGGAGACCGAAATACGCTCGTGGATCGAGGCAACCAGCGGATCGTTCAGGCCTTGGCCCGAGATGTGCTCGACCCCGATCCGGCCGTATGCCGCCTGGGTCGCCACCGCGAAGGGCAGCGAATACTGCGCCTGGCTGGTGGTGGTGGGGATGCCCGGGTAGAGGCAGGCGCTTTCGTGGAAGGTGTTGATGTGGATCTTGGCGATCTGCTCATGGGTCAGGTTGTTGTCCAGCATCACCTGGCGCACCGCGTCGATCGGGGCATGGGCCCAGCGGCAGATCGGGTAGGGTTTCACATACTGGTGCTCCATCTGCCAGAAGCTGCCCAGGTCTTCCCAGTATTCCGCGACCCGGTCTTCCTCGATGGTGATCGCAGGTGCGCCGGTAAAGCCCTTTTCGGCCAGAATTGCCGAGGACATGCCCACCATCGCGCCCCAGCCGGAACCATCGTGCAGCATCGTAGGGTTGGCGATCTCGCGCATCATCTGGCTGCGGGGGCCATGGTATTCGGCAATCCCCAGTGCCTGGCGCAGCTGATCGCGGCTGAGGCCGCGCATCCGGGCCGCCATGGCGGCGACACCCAGCGCGTTCCAGGCACCGGAGGTGTGATAGTCGCTGACAGTGTTGTGCAGCGAGATTGCGGCGCGGCCCGACAGCTCATAGCCAAGCGTTGTGATCGCCAGCGCTTCCGGACCTGAGAAATCCGGCACGGTTTCCGCCAGCGCCGCAATCGCCGGGATCACCACCACGCCGATGTGGCCCTTGGTCGGGTAATAGCCGTCGTGGCCATCGAGGTTGTCGGTGGCGGTGGCCGAGGCAAAGGCGGCGCCGGCGGCGCTTACTTTGCGGCCGTCGAACATCATCCGCGCGCCCAGGCCCTCCTCGCCGCAGCCATACAGAGCGACGGCGGTTTCGCGGGCGATGCGGCCGGCCTCCATCGGGCCTGCGCCGATGGTGATGCCGATGGTGTCCAGGAACATCAGCGCCGCCGCCTCGCGGGTGCTTTCCGGCAGGTCGCCGGGAGCAAGGTCAAAGGTGAAATCGGCGGCGCGGTCGAAGGTGGCGGTCATGGCGGTTCTTTCGCTGAAGCGGGTCGGGGCAAATCTCTCGCGTCAGGGTAGGGGGTGCCGGCCGGAGTGACACACAAATTAAAGAGGGTCATAGCCGCGGGATATTTCGTGAAAGCGGTGATAGACGTCGTTTTCTGACCTTCCCGGGGCGCTAACTCTAAGGAATTGCGGGTCAATCCAAAGCATGGGAACATGACCCCGAAACCGCTGCCGGACCCATGATGAAGAATCTCCCCCACCTGACCTTTCTCCGCTCGTTTGAAGCCGCGGCGCGGTATCTAAGCTTCACTTCTGCAGCGGATGAGCTGAACTGCACCCAGTCGGCGGTCTCCAACCATGTGCGCAGCCTGGAGGAATTCATCGGACGGCCGCTGTTTGTCCGCCACCCGCGGTCGCTTTCGCTGACGGATGTGGGGGAGGCCTATTTGCCGTCGGTGCGCCATGCGCTTCAGGAGATCGACTCTGCGACACAGCTCTTGATCTCGCAAAGCCACAAACGGGAGGTGGTGATCTCCTGCCCGGTCAGCCTGGCAGAAAAGTGGCTGATCAACGTGGTGGAGGATTTCACCAAGGTGCATCCGGACATAGATCTCACCATTCACAGCACCATCTGGGTGGACGTGGAGACCAATGTCTCGGACATTTCGATCACCATCAACCATGTGGACGATGTGATGGGGCCTGCGGTGAAACTCTGGGACGAGAAACTGGCGCTGGTCTGTTCGCCGGACTACCGCGTCGGCGGCGAGGCTTTGACCCGGCCTGAGCAATTGGCGGACTCCAAGCTGATCCATATCCTGGGCCGCCCGATCTATTGGGAGAAAATCGCCAAGCATTATGGGCTGACCGGGATCGAGCATAAAGGCGGGCTGCAGACCAACTCGTCCAACATGGGGCTGGAGTTTGCCGTCAACAGGCTTGGCTGCGTGGTGCTGCCGAAATCCCTTGTCCGCGCGCATGTGGCGGACGGCCGGCTGGTGGAGCCGTTCGATTTCGACCTGGACTGCCCCTGGACCTATTTTGCTACCTTCAAGGATAAGGCAGCGACGCCTTCAGTGAAGCATTTCAAGACCTGGCTGCTGAAGGCGGCGGCGGAGATGGAATTGTAGCCGCTTCGCGACGGGTGCGGGCGGCATTGAAATTTCGCGGCGGCTGGCGTATATACGGGTATATATACGTGAGGCCCGCCCATGATTGAGACCAAGATCAGGAAAGTCGGAAATTCCGCCGTCATCACTTTGACGACGGAGATGCTGACCATGCTGGACGCCAAGGAAGGCGACACGCTGTTTGTGGTGCGCGGCGATGACGGCAGTCTCAAAGTGATGGCGCATGACCCTTCGGTGGCTGAGGCGCTGGCCGCAGCCGAGATCGTGATGGATGAGAACCGCGACCTGCTTCAGGCGCTGGCGTGAGCCGCTACAAATGGGTGCCGCTGGCAGCCGTTACTGTTTTTCATGACCGGCAGATTGCCCGCCATGGCGGCGCGGCAGGGATGCGCGACAAGGCGCTGTTGGAGATGGGATGCGCCCGCGCCATGAACCTGGCGGCCTATTCGGATGCGGGTCTCGCCGAAGTGGCTGCGGCTTATGCATTCGGCATCGCCAAGGCGCATGCTTTTGTCGATGGCAACAAGCGCACGGCCTTTGTGACGGCTGTGACCTTCCTGCGCCTGAATGGCTATCAGTTCCGCCCGGACCCGGTTGAGGGGGTTCGGATGATGGAAGACCTCGCCACTGGGGATGTGGACGAGGCCAGTTTTGCAGAGTGGCTGACGGCAGGGATGACGCGAGTCTGAACTTGCGCCTTACCTGAATACATCACGGTGAGCGTTCGCCGGTCGGGAGCGGAACGCGCCCGCCGCTGACGCGGCGGGCTAAGTGTTATTTCCTGATCAGGCCCGCAGACGTGCGCCCGAAGGGTCGAAAGCGGCGGTTTCCAGGATCCGCGCCGTATGCGGCTTGCCCAGGATGTAAACCTCAACCTCGTCACCAGGTTTGGCGGTTTCGGGGTTTGCGTAACCCAGCGCCAGCGATTTGCCGACCGAGTAGCCATAGGCGCCCGAGGTGACCCGGCCGACCGGCTCGCCGCCAGGGGTAAAGACCGGCTCCCCGCCAGAGGCGTCGGCATTGTTTACGGCGTCGATTTCGAACCCGACCAGAACTTCGCGCGGGGCCTTGTCCTTGACCTTCAGATAGGCCTCCTTGTTGAGGAAGTCCTTGTCCAGCTTGACCAGACCGGCCAGCCCGACTTCCTGCGGCCAGTATTCCTGGCTGTACTCACGGCCCCAGGAGCCATAGCCCTTTTCGATCCGCAAGCTGCCAAGCGCACGGCCGCCGACCGGGCCGCCGTCGAATTCTGCGGCAGCTGCCAGCAGCGCGGAGTACAGCTTGACCTGGTCTTCCTCGGCGCAATGCAGCTCCCAGCCCAGGTCACCGGTGAAGGAGACGCGGATCGCCAGACACTCCACGCCAGCGACGTCGATGGTGCGCGAGCGCATGAAGCGGAAACCCTCGTTCGACAGATCCGCATTGGTCATCCGCTGCAGCATGTCGCGCGACTTGGGGCCGGCCACGTTGAAGCCCGCAATGCGGTTGGTGGCGACTTCGAATGTGGTGCCTTCGGGCAGCTCCACCATGTTGAAGAAGCGCTGGTGATAGCGTTCCGCCATCCCGGAGCCGACCATCATGTATTCGTCATCCGCCACCTTGGTGATGGTGAAGTCGCCGGCCACGCCGCCGCGGACCGAGATCAGCGGGGTCAGGCAGGAGCGGCCAACCTCGGTCGGCACCTTGTTGGCAACCAGCTTGTCCAGCCAGTCATAGGCGCCCGGGCCTTTGATCACGTAATTGGCGAAGTTCGAGATGTCGATGACGCCGACGTTTTCGCGCAGCATATTCACTTCGCGGCCAACCGGCTCCCACCAGTTCTGGCGGGTGAAGCTGTTGGTGTCGGTTGTGCCGGGGGTGCCAGAGAACCACAAGGGATGCTCCCAGCCGCAGTTGAGGCCAAAGACGCAGCCCATTTCCTTTTGCATCTCGTAGGCGGGGCGCACACGGGCCGGACGGCCGGCGCTGCGTTCCTCGTTCGGGAAGTGGATGGCAAAGCGGTGCGCGTATTGGTCCTCGACGCGGGCCTTCGTGAACTTCTTATCGGCCCAGTCGCCAAAACGGGCGAGATCCCAGGCGAACATGTCGTATTGCGGCTCGCCCTCGATCATCCACTGGGCCGCCAGCAGGCCCAACCCGCCGGACTGCGAGAAGCCGGGGATGATGCCGGTGCAGCAGAAGTAGTTTTTCAGCTCCGGAACCGGACCCCAGATGGCGTTTGAATCCGGAGACCAGATCATCGGGCCGTTGATGACGCGCTTGACGCCTGCGGTTTCAGCGCAGGGCACGCGTTCGGTGGCGCGGATCACGTTTTCCATAATCCGGTCCAGATCGTCGGGGAACAGCTCGTGGGCAAAGTCCCAGGGCGTGCCCTCTTCGGCCCAGAACCGCATGTCTTTTTCATAGGCGCCGATCAGGAAGCCGTTGCCTTCCTGGCGGAAGTAGTATTCGCCGTCGCGGTCAGCGATCGAAGGCAGGCGGCGGCCCAGGTTGGCGACCTCGTCGATGGTCTCGGTCACGAAATACTGGTGCTCGGTCGGCTGCAGCGGCAGGGTGAGTCCCGCCATGGCAGCGACTTCGCGGCCCCAGAGGCCGCCAGCATTGACCACCCACTGGGTGTGGATGTCGCCCTTCTCGGTCTTCACGATCCAGGAGCCGTCGGGCTGCTGCTCTGTGCCGATCACCGGGCAGAACCGTTCCACCTCGGCACCCATGGCGCGGGCGCCGGCGGCATAGGCCATGGTCACGCCCGAGGGGTCGACGTTGCCGCCATCGGGTTCATACATGATGCAGCGGATGTCGTCGAACTGCGCCAGCGGATGCAATTCCTTGGCCTGTTCGCGGCTGACCTCGTGGAAGTTCAAGCCATAGTATTTCGCCTTGGCCTCCTGCAGGCGCAGCTGGTGCTCGCGCTCTTCGGTCTTGGCAAGGTACAGCGAGCCCGGCTGGAACACACCGCAGCCCTGGCCGGTTTCCTTCTCCAGCTCCTTATAGAGGTTCATCGTGTAGTGCTGGACGCGGGTCACGTTGTTGTTGTCGTGCAGCCCATGGATGTTGGCCGCAGCGTGCCATGTGGAGCCGGCTGTCAGCTCGTCGCGCTCCAGCAGTACCACGTCGGTCCAGCCGAGCTTGGCCAGATGGTAGAGGATTGAACAGCCGACCAGTCCGCCGCCGATGACAACTGCCTGTGCATGGGTTTTCATGCGTCATGTTCCCTTGCCTGCGAGTGAGATGCGCCGCCCCCTGCAGGCCCGGGAGTGCCGCTGTGTCCTTCACCGGGACCCTAGCTGCGGGTGTCGGGGATGACCCGTGAAGAATTCAAACCCAATGCCCCCGGATTTTCTTGGTCATCAGGGCCGCATTCAGAATGTTCTTTCCGGTGGGAACGGCTGTCGGATGTCGGTCTCAGGAGAAAACTGCCATTGGTGGGGGTAAAGTCGGAGCCAGCTTCCTGCGATGCGCGCAGCCCGCTTTCTGTTTTGATGCGGTCTCTGTCCCGGGTCCAAAGGTTCAAATGGCTCCCGATTGTCGGATGAAGCACTGGCTGGGATACATTGAACCTGACAATGGGCACGCCCGCTTTCATTAAGCTCCGGCAAGCCCGCTCAAGCACTGCGGCTTCGTCAAAATCGCTCAGAGCATCTTCAGCGATACTTTGGGAGATGCAGGAAATCTTTTCACCGGTCCTTTGATGTCCTCAGCTTGCGTAGCCATTCTAACGGGTGCCATTCGGGCCGGGGGAGCACAGCTGCGCCCCCCCCCCGTGAATCTGCCTGAAGGCACGTTCAGCCGTTTGAGGTCTCCACAGGACCGTTCTGTTTGACCCATTCATCAAACCCGCCTGCCATGTGCATCACCGGGGACATGCCCATGTCCATTGCCAGTTTGGCCGCCAGAGCGGAGCGGCCGGCAGCTGCGCAATAGAACACATAAGTCTTATCCTGGTTGAACACGGGCTTGTGGTGCGGGCTGTCCGGGGCGATCTGGAACTCCATGGTGCCGCGGGAGCAATGTACCGCACCCGGGATAAGTCCGGTCCGCTGCACTTCAGTGCCATCGCGGATATCGACAAACACATAGTTCCCGTCGGAATATTTTTCCTTTGCTTCGTCAATAGGCATGACGGCAACCACGCTGTTTGCCTCACCCATCAGGTCTTTGATCCCTTTGGTAAAATTTTGCGCCATAGCGTTTTTCTTCCATTGTTGATGTTGGGGCGGCTTTGTCTTCTGCCGGAAGAAAGTGCTCCGAGCCCTGGTGTTCTTCATGCCCTCGCAAGCGGGTTAATATGGTGTTTCGAAGTACTTTCCGGACCATATTGACAAAACCGGTTTTTTAGTTATTTTTGCCTCATGACTATTTCAAGCTCCAATGCCCGTGCCCTTGCGGCCCTTGGCCATGATGCCCGTCTGGACATCTACCGAATACTCGTGAAAGCGGGCGAGGAAGGATTGAGGGTCGGCGACATTGCCGAGCATCTGGGGCTTGCCGCATCCACCCTGGCACACCATCTCTCCACCCTTGTGGATGCCAGGCTGGTTATCCAGGAGAAGCGGGGGCGCGAAGTGTTTAACCGGATCGACTATCCTGTAATGCTCAGGCTCTCTACTTTTCTGACTTCAGGGTGCTGCGAGGGTGTAAAGCTTGAAGCCAAGGAAGAGGCCGTGTGATATTCATCGGCCTTTTTTTGACCTCAAAACAACCAAAAAACTGGAAGTTTGGATATGACAAGCACAACAGAGAACTCGCCACGGCACGGCGCCGCTATCTGGCAATTCCTCAAGGACCAGCGGGTCTGGCTGGCATCTGCCGCTATCCTTCTCCTGCTGGCAGTATTTGACCCTGCCCAGGCCCCGCAAAGCGCGGGTTTTGCAGGCGCGGCACTGCTTCACACAGCCCCGTATCTCTTGTTTTCCATTGCTGTTGCCGCCTGGGCAGGCGCAACCGAGGCAGACAATCTGGTGGCAAAGGCCTTTACCGGCTCACCGCTTTTGATGATCGCCCTTGGCGCGCTTGCGGGCGGGCTGTCGCCCTTTTGTTCTTGCGGTGTAATCCCTCTGATCGCTGCTCTGCTGACCATGGGCGTGCCGCTGTCGGCTGTGATGGCCTTCTGGCTCGCTTCGCCAATTATGGATCCTTCCATGTTCTTCCTGACCGCTGGTGTTCTGGGGATTGAATTCGCAGTGGCCAAGACCTTCGCGGCTGTGGGCCTGGGCCTCTTCGGCGGTCTTGCGGTTCACTTGCTGAGCCACCGAGGGGCGCTGACCGATCCCCTGCGGGACGGGGTCGGCAACGGCGGCTGCGGCGGCTCGAGAATGCGGACGCCCAAACCTGTTGTCTGGAAGTTCTGGCAGGAGGCCGAGCGCAGGGCCAAGTTTGCCAAGACCGCGTGGACCACAACGCTGTTCCTGGCCAAATGGCTGCTGCTGGCCTTCATCCTGGAAAGCCTGATGCTGGCGTGGATCCCGGCCGAGACCGTCACGTCCACCCTGGGCGGCGAAGGGCTGCTGCCAATCATTACTGCAACTCTGGTTGGCGTGCCCGCCTACCTGAACGGCTACGCCGCACTGCCGCTGGTTGGCGGGCTGATCGAGCAGGGAATGGCGCCTGGCGCAGGTCTGGCCTTCCTGGTGGCCGGCGGCGTCACTTCGATCCCCGCAGCGATGGCTGTCTGGGCGCTGGCAAAGCCCAAGGTCTTTGCTCTCTACCTCGGCCTGTCGCTCAGCGGCGCCTTTGCAGCGGGGCTTCTGTTTCAAGCCTGGCAGGTGCTGTGACCGGCCGCCAGATGCGATGAATGCCTGTTCCAGACATTTCTATCAAATGGCTGGGGCGGGTGCCGGCAATTTCGCAGCGGAGCGAAACCCTGCACAGAAATGACCGCCAAGGGCAGCACGACGGGCTGCCCGCTCAATACTAACACCGACAAGAACCAATCAGATCCGATGACCGCACTTCAATCCAAAACCCAAATGTACCAGCAAGTATGGATCCTCGCGGTTTCTCAAGCTCTGTTCCAAACAGTATCCGTGCTTGTCGCAACGGTCGGAGCACTAGCCGGCTTTCAAATCGCAAGCACACCCGGGTTTGCCACGCTGCCAATCGCAGCGATGTTCTTGGGAACCGCGGCCGCAACCGTGCCCGCATCAATGTTCATGTCCCGAGCGGGCCGCAGGGCCGGTTTTCTCACTGGTGCAGGTCTGGGTGCAGCCGGCGGGGTTCTAGCTGCTGGAGGTGTCTTTACAGCGTCCTTGTGGCTGCTGTGCGCCGGTACGTTTTTGGTTGGTGTCTACCAGGGGTTTGCCCAGTTTTTCAGGTTTGCGGCTTCGGAAGTTGCCGATGAAGATTACCGCCCCCGTGCGATAGGATACGTTCTGGCCGGCGGTGTTGTTGCCTCCATTGCGGGCCCCAAGCTGGGAGTATGGGGCGGAACTCTTCTTGAGCCTTCCTACACCGCCTCCTTCCTGATTGCTGGTGCGGTATCGCTGGTCGGGATGGGCACACTTATGTTCTTGAACATTCCCGGTGCTGACACCGGGCCGCATGCCGAGGCGAAGGAAGCCCGCCCGCTTTTTCAGATCTTTATGCAGCCAACCTACCTGGTGGCGCTATTCTCCGCAGCTTCCGGGTACGGAATAATGATTTTGGCAATGACCGCCACGCCGCTGGCGATGGGACACCATGGTCATGGCGACGGCGTCACGGCAACGGTTATCCAGCTGCATGTCCTGGGCATGTTCCTGCCATCCTTCTTCACCGGGTCTTTGATCAGCTGCTTCGGGGTTCGCCCGGTGATGCTGGCAGGAGTCTTCTTCTTCCTCCTGCATGTGTGGTTCACGTTTTCAGGTACGGATTTCTACTCTTTCGCTGGAGCGCTCATCCTGCTCGGGGTCGGCTGGAACTTTCTCTACATTGGCGGCACCAGCCTCCTGACAAAAGCTTATGCGCCATCGGAGAAATCCAAGGCGCAGGCAATGAATGACTTGATTATCTTTGCCGTTGGCCTCGCTTGCTCCGCAAGCGCCGGATTTATGCAGGCTTCGCTGGGCTGGCAAACCCTCAATCTGGTGCTGCTGCCTTGGATCGGGCTGACCGGCCTCTCCATCCTTTTTCACAGCCGTCAGGAAAGCATCGGAAAAAGGAAGGCCCAATGATCTGAATCCCCCATGCCCCCGCCGCAACACATCAGCAGAGGCACCTGCGAACCTGGCCAAAAGGGCGGTTCGCTCTCTGACCGAGAACCACTTCAGGAGTTCAAAATCAAGACAAGCTACACAGGATTTATAGGAAGGCGCGACTTCCTGAAATCAGGAGCCACGCTGCTCACCGCCAGTGCTGCGGCTGTTCCGGCCGCCATTGCAGCAAGCGGATCTGCAAATGCCAGGGAGTTCCCCGACAATATGCTGTATCCGGGTGTCGAGGATGAGGCCTATGGCAGCCCGTCTCCGCACGAGTCTGACGTCGTGCGCAAGATCTTCCCGCAGCACGGGCAGTCCACCCTGACGGCGTCCTTTTCGCCCCTGCACGTCCAGAAAGGGATTATTACCCCTTCGGGGCTGCATTTCGGCGCCCACCATTCCGGTGTTCCGGATGTCGATCCGGAAACGCATGAGCTCATCATCCACGGGATGACCGAGCGGGCTTTGAAATTCAAAGCAAGTGATCTTTTGCGCTATCCAATGACCGGCGGCATCAATTTCCTTGAGTGCGGCGGCAACACGGCCCCCAACGGCTATCACTCGGACCCGCAGCAGATGCCGCTTCAGTACCTCTACGGTCTTCTGTCCGGGGCGGAGTGGATCGGCGTGCCGGTCAAGCTCCTCCTGCAGGAGGCGGGTATCGATCCCAAGGCAAAATGGGTCATCGCAGTTGGAGCGGATGCTGGCGGTCTGGCCCGCAGTATTCCGCTGGAAAAACTGATAGATGACGCAATCATCGCGCTTTACCAGAACGGCGAGCGCCTGCGGCCGGCACAAGGTTATCCGATGCGCCTGTTCCTGCCGGGCTGGGAAGGCAACACCAATGTCAAATGGCTGCACCGGCTTGAAGTTACCGATCGGCCTGCGTTTGGTCTCTTGGTGCTCAAAGAAGAAGTGCAGCCCGATCACAGAGACCTTACCAGCAGGGAAAGTTCTTTGGACAGCCTGGGCCAGGGGGATTCCATGAAGAACACACCTCAGGCACAGCATCTGGAAAGCTTCGATCAGAATAGCTTTCCCCTTCAAGCCTGAAAGTTTCAGTTTCTCTCGCATATTGAACCATTCGGATACCTGCAGTTCAGGCGCTTGCATTTGCATTCTCCTCAAAAGCGGGCAGCCGTACCGTCTTCTTCGGCTGCCCTATGGTATCTACTAAAGCTTGCCGGGTAGGCTCAAATCGCCTGACGCGATGTCAAAAACATCGGTGACACAGAGCAAACCTGCGGATGGGTGCACAGAATGAAGTTGGTCCAGCCGAGCGCGTTTGCAGAGCGGTCTTGTTCCGACCTTGTCAGCCGCGGACGAACCCTACCAGCCCAGCCTCCGGACCGGTTTCCAAACACGTTCTCTGTAAGGCAGCCAAGACCTGCGTTGGCTTCCCGGTCAGGAAAATCTGCCTCAAGGAAGCATGATTGGTCGCGGAGAAAACCTTGTTTCCAACTTTGCAATCATACGCTGTCCCTCGAAAGACCAAACCATGTTACAATTGCTTTGCAGGGTTTTTCATACTGGGATTGCACGGAAGAAAAGAAACATCCTGGGAGGAAAGGGAGATCAGGCCCATGTCCGGCTGTCTATTCACGCTCAGGCCCCTCGAAAAGGCGGATATTGCGGTGGCATCCTGCTGGTTTCAGGATGTAGCGGACCTTGCATGTTTTGACCGTTCTGCGCGCGCTCCTCTAAACTCTGCCGCCACCGAGCAGGCCTGGGAAGCCGCGGTGGATGCAGCCGGCGGGATGCGTCAATGCTGGTTTGCGATTGCGGCTGACGGCGGCGAGCTTGCCGGGATCGCCGGACTTGAAGCCATTTCGCCGGTAAACCGGGATGCAGTGATCGCCCTGTTCATTGGGAAGGAGAGACGCCGGCAAGGAATAGGCATCCGCTCCATGGCTTTGGTGCTGGATTTTGCATTCCGCCAACTGGGGTTGAACCGGGTCACATCATACTACCGCGAAGACAACACGCGCACCCGGAATTTGACCGAACAGCTTGGCTTTGAAACCGAAGGCAGGATGCGCCGGGCCTGGTTTGCGGAAGGCCAGTGCTTTGACATGGTAGCGGTTGGGATACTGCGGGAGGAATGGGATGCGCACCGCGAGGGGCTAGCCCGGAAGCTCAAGGCAGATTTGGCGGTCTGTTTTGGCTCTGAAGAGACCCCCGGCTGGGTTTGGCCGCCGTGCCCATCCACTTATACAGCCGGTTAAGCGGAACGACGAGGCAGCAGGGCACTGAGCAGATCAAGAGGGATTGACGCACGAGGGACATCCAATGGGCGATCAGAACAAAAACCCTTCGTTCCGGCGAAGACTCGGCGCAGTTCTTTTTGCCGATGTTGTTGGTTATGCCCGGCTGATGGGGGCCAATGAGGTCGACACCTACAGCACGCTGAAGTCGTTGATTATGCAGCTCGAAGCAGCCTGTGGAACGTATGACGGCCAAGTGATTGCTGTGCGCGGAGATGGCGTTTTAGCTTTGTTTGAGACGGCGACCGATGCCGTTCAATTCGGCGTCGAACTGCATCGTATTGCAGAGTTGAGCAATCAGGCCCGCCCCCATAACCAGAAAATCCGGTTCCGCGCCGGGGTGCATCTTGGCGAAATTTTGGAAGACGACCGCGGCATTCATGGCGACAATGTCAACATTGCCGCCCGTCTGCAGGAGATTGCCGAACCCGGCCGCGTGTTTGTCAGTGCGGCTGTCTATGAGCAGATCCGCAACCGGCTGCGGTTCGGCTATGAGTTTCTGGGCCCTTGCACGCTCAAGAACATTGCCGATCCAGTGCAGACGTATTGCGTCAGGAGCGAGGTTGCGGGCGTGACCATGGCGCCAAGCCGCCGGCCGGACTTTCAGAAATCTGAACCGGAACGGCCTGAAATACCTTCAGTCGCCATTCTGCCCTTTGCCAGCCAGGGCGGGGATCCATCCGACAGCTGGTTTGCCGAAGGTCTGACCGACGACATCATCCTGAACCTTTCCAAGTTCAAGAACCTGTTTGTGATTGCCCGGAATTCCGCCTTTTTCTTCAAATCGCAAGCGATGCCGCCCCAGGACGCCGCGCGGGAATTGGGAGTACGCTATATTGCGCGCGGCAGTGTCCGGCGGGCAGCTTCGCGGGTGCGGGTGGCGGTTGAGCTGATTGACGCGGACAGCGGCAGAACCATCTGGGGGGAACGCTATGACCGCAACATTGACGACATTTTTGAAATACAGGACGAAGTCACGGATGCCATTGTTGCGGCAACTGCGGTCCTGATTGAAACACAGGAACGCAAACGGATGGCGCAAAGGGCACCCGCAGACCTTGCCGCCTACGGGTACGTGCTCCGTGGCCAGCAGTTTATCTTCAGGTATACCCGCCAGGACAATCATGAAGCCCATGTGCTCTATGAACGGGCGCTTGCCTGCGATCAGGACTACGCCCGGGCTTCAGCGGCAATATCCCGTACGATGAACATCGATTGGCGCTACTCCTGGGCCAAGGATGCGGACCACGCGCTTGATACCGCATTGGGCTTTGCGCAGCGGGCTGTTGACCTGGATCCAACGGATGCGCGGGGTTTTGGCGAACTTGGTTTTGTGCATCTCTACCGCAAGGAGCACGACGCCTCTATCGGTGCTTACAAGCGCGCGCTCGCTCTCAATCCCAATGATGCGGATCTGCGCTCAGATTTTGCGGATGCGATGGCGCATTCCGGCGACAACGAAGCAGCGATCGAGCACCTGAAGCAAGCAATGCGCCTGAACCCTTATTTCCCGGACCAGTACCTGTGGCACCTTGGCGGCGCCTACTACAATCTCAAGGAATATCAGGCGGTAATCGATACGCTGACGAAGATGAACAACCCAACTGAAGGCCAGCGGATGCTTGCGGCCAGCTATGCCCAGCTAGGCCGAATGGATCAGGCACAGGAAATGACCCGGAAACACCAGGAGGCTCACCCGAATTTCTCGCTGGAACGCTGGGCCAAAGTGCAGCCTGATCGCCTGGAAGAAGATACGCAGCACTTTGTTGAAGGGCTGAGGAAAGCCGGTTTCTGATGCGGTGCGGCGCTCAAGCGCGTTTCAGTCGCCTGAGACCTTTGCGCCGCTCACCTTGGCGCCGCTGACTTTTGCACCGCTCACCTTTGCACCGCTCACTTTGGCGCCACTCACCTTGGCTCCGCTGACGGCTGGGCCTGCTGAGCCGAAATACACGTCCAGCAACACCTGCTCCAGCATGCCGGTCATCAGGTCCATGCGTATTGTGTAGTCAGCCTTGTCGTATTCCCAGAACTTGACCTTGTCGGCCATCTGGAAATCAGCCGCAGCAACACCTGATTTCGAAGGGCTCAATGGTGAGCGGGCGAATTCGCCGCTGTCAGCAAAGGCGTCTTCCCCTTTGCCGTGCACCAGCAGGATGACTGGCTCAGGCAGCTGATGATAGGTGCCTTCATAGGAAAACCCGTAGATGCGGGCGAGCCTTGGATCCGTTCCTTCCTGCAGTTGTTTTGCAAGAAACCCGTTGTCGCCGCAACGCTCTCCCCGGCTCCTGTCCTTGATCTTCAGGTCCTTCACCAAACGTCCAAATAGTAACACTTCTGAAAAACTGAGTAACGTCTCGGCCACCTTACTCACTCCCGTGGCTATGGAAACAACACCAGAAGATTTTCTCCCAATGCATGAGCCGAAACACGTGCGAGCCCGATTGTTTGAGAAAGTCCCCCTGCAGATAAAATGCCACAAAAAGGTTAAAATTTAAAGGTTATTGAATCTCTACCATTCGGGCACTCGTGTGCGGACCGAAACCGCGTGGCTTGTATCATCGGCGGATTGCAAGCGGGGACCGGCCCGCACCAGGCCGATGCCGCGCATTCTGAAATTCTCTTTGATGATCATTTGGAAGGCGCCGCCGGTAATCTCCGCGTCAACAGCCAGCAGAGCCTGTTCGACAGCTGAATACGTGAGATTCTCCGCTTCCAGAAGGCTCCAGGCATCGGCCAGATAAGAGCCGAGAAAATCGCGAGCCTCCAGCAGGGACACGCGAAAACCTTCAGGGTCAAGCGCATAGCGGGTATCAAAAAGCGCCTGCATGACGTCGCTGTAGAAAGGTGTTTCTTCCAGCCGGTCCGAGAGCTCCTCCATCTCCCGGGTGATCAGTCCGTGAACCAGCAGCCTTTCATGGAAAATGTCGACAAAGATGTCGAACATGGCGCCGGTCAGCGGTTCGGACAAAGCGTGCTCGCTGGTCCAGCCATGCGCGAATTCCGGCAGGGTCCGGGTATTGGCCGCCATCCGGATCTGTGCGTTTCCGGAAAGCTCTGCAAACCGGCTGAGCTGATTGAACGTGTACAGGTTGCCCCGGGTGTTCTCCAGAAGCTCTTCTATAACAGATCCGAAATGCAGGGATGCAAGCAGCGCGACCATATCCGCGGCAGACTCATGGAAACCGTAATACTCGCCGGGCACATCCTCCGAGGGCGGCATCCCTACCACGCTGTAGATGATGGCGTGGCCGATCTCATGGGCAACAACATCAAAATTCAGGCTGTAAGCGCGGTATTCGCCTCCATGTTCGCTGGTGCCTCCGGTTTCCAGAAAACCCCAGCCGATATGGGCATTGTCCAGACTGGGCAAAAGCGACAGTTCAAGCCGCTCGAAATCCCGCGCAAAGTGCCAGGGTATCGGGTGGTCGAAATACCCTTCCCAGACATCCATGGTGAAATGCGCCGCACCAAACAGATGCGCCGCCTCAAATGCAGGATCAGACGGCAGGATATGGTTGAAGTTGCCGAACTGATCCGGTTCGGGCGGCGGCTGGATATAACCGTCCCAGGGCGGCAGATACATGCTTGGGCCCTCTGAGCGGTCAATGATGGCGCCGTAGGGGATACGCTTGCTGACAGGATTGACGGTATACATGCGCGGCCCCGAAGGGCCAGGGCCGATGGTGCCCCGCGGTGCGGAGATTTCAACCAGTTCGGGGACGGCATCCGGCTTGCGGAACGGCGCCTGCGGGAACAGAAGGAACCGGGTGCCCGGTGCCTCTTCGTCAAAGTCATCAGGGTTGTGCATGCGTCCCTCCAGAACCGCTGAGCCCCCTGTATCTCCTGCCTATTCCATTTTTCCCGCCGCTGGCTGGTTTATGCAGCTTTGATGATACATGAATTCGCGGGTGATCAGCGCATAGAATTCTTCAACGCCCGCAAGACCAAGGGTTTTGGCATGGGACTCAAGGTTCGAAGGCACATCACGGCCCAGCAAGGTTTCAAAATACCAGATGAGAACCTGAAGTTTGTCCGCACCCGGCAAATTGCCTGAGGCCGCGTCCAGCTTTTGCAGTCTCTTTTCTTTTTCCACCGCGCGCTCCTGCAGCCCCGCATAAGCGCCTGCATACCGGAGTTCGGCCAGTATTTGCGGTTCCAGCTGATCCCCAAGGGCGCTTACGACTTCCTCCATGCTAAGAGTGTCCCGGAGCAACTCTTCGTATCCAGCTCCGTCTAATCCGTTTTCTCTCAGCCAATGTTGCAAGTCACGGCTTTGAGCTAGCCCCCGCGCTGCTCGGTGGCGGGCCATTTGATCCAGCAACGCAGTGCGTTCGATACGCTTCGCTGTGCCTTCTGCTTCTTGCAGCGCCAGCACGCGAAGAGCGGCCTTTGTGCGGAATCCGGCATAGCGCGCCGGATTGAGGCGCAATTCGTCAAGCAGGCCGCGTGCATCTTCGTTTGTGCCAGTTCTTTCTGCGTCGACGCGGCTTGCCAGACATTGCCAGGCAAGCGTGCGCTCGACCCGGTGCCTCTGCGGCTCCTCATCGCGTGCATCGCCAGTCAGAAAAGCCGACATCTGTACCAGCATCTCACAAGCATCCTGGCGCTTGGCATCAATGTGCCCCGATGGCAGCCAGTCCGAAAATGCGCCATGCCAATGGGATCCTTTGAACTCCGCCAGAATTCTGTCCCAGTTCCTATCCTTGTAATAAAACGCCTTTGCCGCGTTTAGCAGTTGCGCAGCCTCATTAGGTGCCAGCAGCCCCTCGCAAACAGCATGCTCGGCAGTCGCACGGATCGAAACCATAGGTTCGCTTAGCGGCTTGAATCCCAACTCTTCCGGGCTGTGAAGAACTGCAACTTCATCATCATCGCTCAGACGACCGGATTCGTAGCTTTCAAAGATACGGCCAACTCCGATCATGCCGAAAACGGACAGCTCAGCCGCCCGCAAAGCCCCCATGCTGGCACTGCCAAAGACCGCAATGCCCCGCTCCATCGCCCAGAGAATTTCCTTGTGCCAGACCGATGGGACGCCTTCGAAATAGCCATCAATCAAACCGATGGCAGACGGTTTTTTCCGGGCTGCCCTGTAGATGTCCCCCTGACCGGCTGGAGGCAGGACCTTTGCTTCAATCACTGCCTTGACTTCGTCCGCCGCAATGGTGGGACCTGCAAAGACAACTGCAGTCATCCCGCCGTCTCCCTAACTTGCCGCGCGCGCGGGCCCGGGACAAAACCGGGATCGTCATGCGGCGCCTCAAGGCCTGGTATCACAGCCCTCACGACAGCAATGCCAATGCCATCGCGGGACAGGTCAACGATCAGCGCCTGATCCATGCCGGCGGACTTCAGACGGTTCAGCAGCCAATCGAGGTCCTCATCAAATGATGGCGAGCTGAAGTCCGGGCAGTCCTGAAAGCTTCCCGCCGGCACACCCCCTCGGATCAGCCCATGTGCATATTGCGCCCGAGAGGCAACCGCCTCTGTGGTGAACTCGTCAGGGTCCAGATCATCGCGGGCACCCGAAATGTAAGTCAGGCGGGTCTGCGCGGCCTCGGTCACAGCCCGCAGCAAGGCGATGGAACGATCAGGGTGGCAGCCATCACCAATCCCGATGTGGCCGGGCTGGCTGCCTGCTTCGCAGATGACGCAGTGAAAGCAGGCAACGCCAATGTCCGTGGCAGTATCCCAGACCGCATAATCGATCCCGGCCGCAGTCAAACAGTCAAGCGCCTGCCTGCAGCGCGGGTCTTGAACCGTAGCTGGATCAATGCGCCGTCCGGAAGACGCAGAGTGCCACAGCGTTGTGGCGTCCCGTTCAATCAACTCGCAAACCGCATGACAAGCGGCCTCCAGAACGTCATTGCCCGAGGCAAGCCCGTTGGTGGAGCGTGGAAACGCCCCCTGTCCGCTGCTGGGCGGGGCGGTGTAGTCGGTATCCACCATCTCGTATGGCAGCCACCGGGAAACTTTGCTGGCAAGATCGTTGCCTTCTATCCAGAGCATGGGGCGGAATGGATCAAAGCTGCGTCCGGCAACCCGGGGCAAGCGCATGACGTCTGCAACTGGTGCTTCCCGCTCCAGGTCCGCAAATGTTGCCAGGCGAAGCGGCAGCGAGATCCGCTCTGCATGCCAGGTCTCGATTGCCTCCATAACCCCCGAAGCCTGCGCGGCTTCCAGCGACAATCCCTTGCCCAAGGCAACCGCTACTGAACGGGAGTTCGGCCGGGTGACCATAACGGTGGGAAGGCCGATTCGGTCAAGCCCGGTAAGATTGGCAATGCGGGTTATGCCCATGCCGGCCAAATGCGGCTTGACCTGTTCCAGCGTCTGCGCCGGATCGCGCAGGCGGTGGGTGTCGCGCAAATAGGTCTTCCGCGCCAGTTCAGGCATGTTGCGGACCTCGCTCAATCGAGCTGCAGCTTCATTGCTGAGCGCCTGTCAAACATACAGTTAAGATGATTGATCAATCCGCGCGGTCAAATTTTTCGATGCGTAGGCTTTGGGAAGGGCTGCCGTACCGCCGGCATTTATTGGACGAGCAATTTCGAAACCACTGACCGCGCAAACCTTGCCCGGGGGATCACCTGACCTGCGCTTTTGGTGAGCGGCGGCAATGTCCCGCCTTGGCGCGGCCCGGTTTACGGAAATGCTGCATCGGCAGGCAATGCACCGGTATCAGCGCTAACCGCTAAGCCTTGCCCTTGTGTCTTCCTTTGTATCGCCTCCGGCCATGCGTGCGAATGCCTGCCGCCAGCCGGTGGCGAGATCAGCCAGCGCTGCCAGAGCTTCGGCATCTTCACTGGAAACCCTGCGTGTCAGCCGGGCACGGGTTACGCGCAGGACAGTCCAGCCCGGGTTGAGTCTTTCTATGAGCGTGATCCTGTCACCCGCAGCAGCGGTGCCGGTTTCCAGCACCCGGTAATACCATCCGGTGCGTCCTGTTTTCTGGAACTGGTAGGGCATTTTTTCATTGCCGGTGTGGCGTCCCAGCTTCCAGCAGGGCTGGCGGCCCTGGCTGATTTGAACGGTTGCTGTGCCCAGTTTCAGGATATCGCCGATGCAGAGGTTTGCCTCGGTCAAACCGGTTGTTGTGATGTTTTCCCCAAAGGCAGCAGGGACTGTGCCGGTGGCCATATGTCCTTCGATTTGCCAAGCGGCATAGTGATCCAGCGCATAGTGATGGATGGCTTTTTCTTCGCCGCCGTGCACAGTCAGATCCGCTTGTGAATCGCTGGAGAAACCCGTCAGCGTTATGGCCTGGCGGCCGCGGGCATGGTCTTTTTGAATGGCAGAGGGTGGTTTTCCCTCCCAGCGGTCCTGAACTTTGCCTAGGAAAATTCCACCGATTTCTGCCGATAGGTCAGGAAGGGTCATTCAGGCCTCTTTGTGCTCAACGCAGATTTTGTCACTTTCGCCGGGTTCCAGACCGAGCCCCAGCAAAGTGCAGAAGCCACTTTCGGAAGCGGCGTCATGGTAAGCGCAGGTCTTGCACTTTCCGAAAGACTGGCCGCCGTTAGCCGCCAGAGCCAGTCTCAAGCTTTGAAGCAACCCTTCTTTGAGCGCGGCCTGAACGCTGGCGGGCAGGCTGCCAATGGCATCTGCAATCGGGTTGGGTTCAGTCACAGCGGCCGCGCCAGCCTCGGTCAGCTCATAGGAAATTGACCGCTGGTCGGATTTTTGCCGGTGTTCAGCCGCATAGCCCTTGCGCACCAGCGCCTTCAGTGTCTGCGACATCGTCCCGCGCGTGGTTCCCAGATAGTCGGCGACATGCGACGGCGAGCGGGAAAACTGATTGGCCTCAGACAGATATTCCAGCGCTGCCCTTTGTGTTGGGTTCAGGCCGCCGGCCCAGCCGGCAGCGGAATCAATTCTGGCAAGGCGGTTGATGAGGATGCGGATGCCATGGTCGGGTTTCATGCTCAACAAGTAGCGAGTCGAAATTAAAGTTGCAATGTGTTTTTTGATATAGTAGCGAGTCGATACTAATGGCGAGTCGACATCAAAACACTGGAGATACGACATGAAACGACCCTGGATTTTCTTTGCCGCCGTTGCGCTGGGAGCTTCGTCTGCTGCAGCAGACGGCAATCACGCCCTTCATCAGGAGGGGGCCGTCATCTCTCCGGCTGATGCGGGTAAGGTGGCTGACTTCGACATTCTTGCGGCGCATGCACACCGCAGTGGCAACACTGTTACCTTCCACATGACTACCAGCGGCACCGCCGGGGCCTCGGTCCCAGCGGCAACCGGTGCAGTGGGCGGGTCAGATGTCTGGTCCTATGTGTGGCCCACATCTCTTGACCCCTCGGCAGTTGGATTTGAGGGCGGCACAGGTATTCTGGCAATGGCTGCGACCAGCCATCCGGATTTTGACGACACCCCGCTTTTTGATGAAAACGGCGATGGCGACCCGGCGAACGACGGCATCGTATGGCATAGCCATTGGGTTGTGCTGACCCCGACAGAAGCCTGCGGCCCGGGTGCCCTTGCGGTGCGCGACATCCCGGAAGGCACATCTCCGCAGCTGCCCGCGACATGGCCTGGTTTCCCGATCTTCCTGGACAGCCCGGGGTTCACGCCGCTGTTTGATGGGCCTGAGATCACGGTGAATGCGGGCTTTGCCAGCGGCGTTGATCTGGAGGGCGTTGCTTATGACGGTGTCACGGCCGCCCTTCGGGTGAACGCCAGCATTCACGCGCCGCTGCTGTGCGTCACCGATGTGTTTGACGTTGCCTCAGGCGATCTGAGCCTGCCGGGCAAGCTTCAGTAACCGGTATCAGCCGGCCGCTTCAAACAGGCGGCCGGCAGCTGAACAGGAGAGACCAAGATGCAAGCGCCTGAACTTCAGGTATCCGAATGGTTCAACACTGACGGAAACCCCAAGCTGACGGATTTCCATGGAAAGGTTGTCCTGATTGAAGCTTTCCAGATGCTGTGCCCCGGCTGTGTCGTCCATGGCATTCCCCTGGCACAGGAGGTGCATCGGCATTTTCCCGGCGATCAGGTGGCAGTGATCGGGCTGCACACTGTCTTTGAACACCACGAGGCCATGACCCCGGTATCGCTGAAGGCCTTTTTGCATGAATACCGCATTACGTTTCCTGTGGCGGTCGACAAACAGGGGGCAGGGCCGCTGCCGGAAACTATGGCTGCATACGGGATGCATGGGACGCCCAGCTTGGTTCTGCTGGATCAGTCGGGCCGGATTGCGGCACATCATTTTGGCCAGGTCTCGAAGCTGCAGGTGGGTGCGGAGATTGGCAGCCTGCTTGCCGGCAAAGCTGCTGCTGCTGCCGCAGGCCGGCAGCCCGGTTCCTCTGGCCGGTGCGGCGGCGATGGCTGCACCGTGTGAAATGCCTGCGGCCTGGCTGCAGGCAAAGGCGAAGGTTTCTTCGGAGCCAGGCCAGCCGTTGCGCAAAAACATGACCGCCTTTGTGCGGCCGTCTGCCAAATGGCCCCGGCAGATCCAAAATGGCTGGCCGGATGCGGTTGCGTCCGGCCAGCCCAGGTTTGTAAGGCGGTACTTTTTCAGGAGTGGAGGGCCGGAATACCGCCTTGCATCCTTACACCTGAGCCGTATCGCTGACGTTCAGCCCAAGCGCCTTGGCAACTCCGGCCCCGTAGGCTGGATCAGCTTGCAGGCAATTCGCAATGTGGCGGCGCTGAATGTCTTCCCGGGCGCCGCCGAGGGCGCGGGCTGTGTTTTTAAACAGCACGTTCTGCTGGTCCGGCGGTATCAGCCGGAACAAGTCTCCGGGCTGCGAGAAATAGTCCTCGTCCACCCGGTGGTTCCAATGATCCGCAGCCCCCTCAAGCGACAGGGGCGGTTCCGAGTAATCCGGCTGTTCACTCCACTCTCCAAGCGTGTTCGGTTCATAGCCGATCCGCGATCCCGCATTGCCGTCGACCCGCATTGCCCCGTCGCGGTGGTAGGAATGGAACGGGCAGCGGGGTGCGTTCACCGGAATGGAGGAATGGTTGACCCCCAGCCGGTAGCGCTGGGTGTCGCCGTAGGAAAACAGCCGCCCCTGCAGCATTTTATCCGGCGAAAAGCTGATCCCGGGAACAACAGTGGACGGCGCAAAGGCTGCCTGCTCCACTTCGGCAAAATAGTTCTCCGGGTTGCGGTTCAGCTCAAGCTCGCCGACCTCGATCAAAGGGTAGTCGCCATGCGGCCACACCTTGGTCAGATCGAACGGATTGAGATGGTATCCGCCTGCCTCCTTCTCAGGCATGATCTGGACATAGAGCGTCCATTTCGGAAAGTTCCGCTTCTCGATCGCTTCAAAAAGATCACGCTGATGGCTTTCGCGGTCGCCTGCGATGATCTGGGCTGCCTCCTCATCCGTCAGGTTTTTGATGCCCTGCTGTGTCTTGAAGTGGAACTTGACCCAGAAGCGCTCATTTTCCGCATTGATGAAGCTGAAGGTGTGGCTGCCGAACCCGTCCATATGCCGGTAGCTGGCAGGGATACCGCGGTCAGACATAACAATTGTGACCTGATGCAAGGCTTCGGGCAGGCTGGTCCAGAAGTCCCAATTGTTGTCCGCACTGCGCATATTGGTGCGCGGATCGCGTTTGACGGCGTGATTGAGGTCGGGAAACTTCAGCGGGTCGCGCAGGAAGAACACCGGGGTGTTGTTGCCAACCAGATCCCAGTTGCCTTCTTCGGTGTAGAATTTGACGGCAAAGCCGCGGATGTCCCGTTCTGCGTCTGCTGCCCCGCGCTCCCCGGCAACAGTCGAAAACCGCAGGAACAGGTCCGTCTTCTTGCCAACTTCGGAAAACAGCCTGGCCCGGGTGTACTTGGTGATGTCATGGGTAACGGTGAAAGTACCATAGGCGCCGGAGCCTTTGGCATGCATGCGGCGCTCCGGGATCACTTCGCGGTCAAAATGCGCCATCTTCTCCAGAAACCAGACATCCTGAAGCAGCACCGGGCCGCGCGCACCGGCAGTCTGGATGTTCTGATTGTCGGGCACAGGCGCACCAAACGCGGTGGTCAGTTTGGGTTTGCTGGTCATGTCATTCTCCTGAACTTGCGTACGGGAGCACCCAACCGGAAACCGCCAAACTACTCCAACTTATATAAATTATCCGTCCGATAAGCTGAGATGATCCATGACAAAACGCACATCCGTCGCTGGTCTTTCGCTCCGGGATCTCGAATACATTCAAAGCATTGCTGAAGAGGGGCATTTCGGGCGCGCTGCCTCGATCTGCGGGGTGTCCCAGCCTGCCATCAGCCAGCAGGTACTGAAATTGGAGGCCCGCTTGGGGTTTTCGATTTTTGAACGGCAAGGCAAACATGTGTCCCTGACGCCGAACGGGCAGATCGTTGTTCGCAAGGCCGAGATCCTCCTGGCCGAGGCCAGAGAACTCTTGGAGCTGTCCCTCGGCCTGAACAACAGCCTGGAAGGGGAACTTCGCATCGGTGTTATCCCGACATTGGGACCGTATCTTCTGCCGTTGATCTTGAAACCTATTAAATCGGCCTACCCGAATGTGCAGATTTCGCTGTTCGAAGAACCAACGCACATACTGGAAGAGATGCTCATGAAACGTGAACTTGACACGGCTCTAGCCGCTACCGAACCAAGGCAGCAGATGCTTGATTCACTTGCATTGTTCTTCGAGCATTTCATTCTTGCCTGTCCAAAGGAGCTGCAAAGGAAACCAGGAAAGACCGTTCGCTGGTCCGGGGTTCTGGCATCCAAGCTGATCCTGTTGTCCGAAGAACATTGCATGCGTGATCAGACAATGGCGCTTTGCGACCGGATCGACAGGCCCGGGCACCGCGTCGCCAGTAGTCTTGAAATGCTGCGCCAGATGGTAGCCTTGGGCGACGGGGCAGCTCTTTTCCCGGCGTTGTCCGTTAGCGGTCCTGACCGTTTCGGCGGGTTGGCAACGCTGCACCCTATCGAAGACGGAAACTTTGGGCGTAACATCAGGCTGGTTTGGCGCAATAGCGATCCCCGGGCAGAGTACCTGGAGCAGTTTGGAAACTTTGTTAGGTCGCAGATGGAGATGCCCGCCATGACAAAAATGTCTGCGGGACGTAGTTGAGGTGGACCGCTTAGGAGGCGGGTCTCAAACTGGTTGGCACAGCG
The DNA here is from genome assembly GCF_000813725.1 of Leisingera sp. ANG-Vp. GTDB lineage: Bacteria > Pseudomonadota > Alphaproteobacteria > Rhodobacterales > Rhodobacteraceae > Leisingera. Next base: position 49,109 of record NZ_JWLD01000009.1, on the reverse strand, counting down.
GTATTTCAGGCATTCGAAACCATTGCTTTTGCCGACCTCAGCCTTCGGCGGAATTCGCCAAAGCGAGGTTGTTTTGCTGCTGAGATGATGAGGGGCAAAAGGGGGCAAGCATCTGGCGGGCGCAGACACCCACGGTTTTACCCCTTGCAGGGGGGCAGCATACCGAAAAGATCGCGGGAGCATCCAGGGCGGCCAGCAGGCCGCCGAGCAACAGCACGGGCAACCCGGTTCCTGGCACGCTTGGTGCTGAGCCGGGTTTGACGCAGTTTTGCCCGAAAGGCCGTGGTTCCGGTGCATTCATGATGACTTCATGCGACTAATCGGAAATGGCGAGAATCAACTTTGAACAACTCAAAACCTTTCTGAATGTGGTCCGGCTGGGCGGGGTCCGGCGGGCAGCCAATGCCCTGAACCTGACCCAGCCCGCGGTAACTGCCCGGATTAAGAACCTTGAGGACTCGCTGTCCTGCGAGCTGTTTGACCGTACCTCGGGCGGCATGAAGCTGACCAAGCGCGGTGAGCTTCTCGTAGCGCATGCCGAGAAGTTCGAGCAATTGTCCGAGCTGGTTGAAAAGGACGTTGTCGAGCCGGGCGGCATCGAAGGCCGGCTGCGCCTGGGCGTCTCGGAAACTATTGCACAGTGCTGGCTGCCGGAACTGGTCACGGCGCTGCATGATCGCTTTCCTAAGCTGGAGATCGAGTTCAACGTGGATATCTCGGTCAACTTGCGGGCCGGGCTGATGGACCGCGAGATCGACTTGGCGGTTCTGCTGGGGCCGGTATCGGATTTTTCCGTCAATAACATTGATCTGCCCGGATTTCCGCTGGCTTGGTACGCGGCTGCCAACGGCGGCGCAGAGCTGGATCCTGCAGCCTATTTGCAGCGCCCGGTTCTGACCTATGCGCGCCACACCCGCCCGCACCGGGAGCTGAAGGAAATGCTGTTCGAACGGGTCGGGCCGGATGTTTCGCTGTTCCCGTCTTCCTCGCTTTCCGCCTGTTTCCGGCTGGTTGAGGCCGATCTGGGCGTTGCCGTGCTGCCCCGGGTTCTGGGTGAAGACCTGGTGGCGGCAGGCCGGATTGTCGAGTTTGATCCCGGCTGGGTTCCCGGCCCCTTGAGCTTTACCGCGTCTTATCTGGGCGAACCCAAAAGCCATGTCACCGAAACCGCAGCGCAATTGGCCCGGGAGGTTGCTGTCCGCTTCTTTGCCGATAAAAATTCCTGATCAAAACTGCAAAAAACATTCGATTTGATCTTATAGGCAATTCTTGTGACCCTTTCGCCAAGCGGAGGGAAGCCTGTGATCACCACATATCAGGATCTGAAAAACGGCAGCGCAGCCGAGGTTCGCGCAGCCATCCGGGCCGGGCGGTACCAGGGCCATACAGCCGGGCTTGCGAGCGGTTTTCTGCAGGCCAACCTGGCAATCATGCCGGAAAAATATGCCCTGGATTTCATGCGCTACTGCCAGCGCAACCCCAAGCCTTGCCCTCTGACAGGCGTTTCTGACACTGGCAATCCGATGATGGCCACGCTGGGCCGGGACATCGACATCCGCACCGATGTGCCGGCCTACAATGTCTACCGCGATGGCAAGCTGGCGGAGACGGCCCCAGACATCCAGGAGTTGTGGCAGGATGATTTCGTGGGTTTTGCACTCGGCTGCTCGTTTACCTTCGAGCACGCCCTGCAGCGCGCCGGGCTGCCTTTGTGGCATGTCGAAAACAACAAGACCGTGCCGATGTTCCGGACTGCGATCGACACCACCCCCTCGGGTCCGTTCAGCGGCAAGATGGTTGTCAGCATGCGGGCTTTGCCGCGCGGCCGGGTAGAGCAGGCGGCCGAGGTTTCGCGCCGATACCCGCTGGCCCATGGTGCTCCGGTGCATTGGGGCGACCCGGCTGAAATCGGCATTCACGATCTGAGCAGCCCGGACTGGGGCGACGCGGCCCCGGTCGGTGCCGGCGAAACCCCGGTGTTCTGGGCCTGCGGCGTCACCCCCCAGGTTGCCATCGAAACTGCAGCGCTGCCGCTCTGCATCACACACAAACCCGGCTGCATGCTGATCACCGATGTCAGCGAAAGTGCCGAGGTTCCCGATTACCGGACATAAATCTTCAGGGAGAGAGAGATGAAAAAACTGACCGCATTGACCGCCGCACTGGCGCTGAGCGCAGGCGCGGCACTGGCCGATAGCCCGGTTGTGCTGAAGGCCGTGGGCACCTGGTCCAGCCTCACCAACTACCAAAAACACGAAGGCCCGTTTTTCAACGAGCGCCTGGCCGAGGCCTCGGGCGGGCAGATTGTCGGCGAGATCCAGTCGCAATCCGGCCTGGGCCTGAAAGGCTTTGAGATCATGCGGCTGGTCAAGAACGGCGTCTTTGACTTTGCCTTCGGCCTGCCCGGTTATGTGGCGGCTGAGAACGCGGTCTTTGAAGGCGCCGACCTCAGCTCGGTAACCCAGGACATCGAAACCCAGCGCAAGGTGGCGGATGCCTATTTCCCGACGCTGGAGGAGGCCTTTGCCGAATACTACAACGCCAAGCTCCTGATGCTGTACCCGTTCCCCAGCCAGACCCTGTGGTGCAATGCCGAGGTGAACGGGATCGAGGATCTGGAAGGCAAAAAGATCCGCGTCTATGCCACCACCCTGGGTGATTTTGTCGAAGGGGCGGGGGGCACCTCTGTTACCGTAGCCTTCTCGGAAGTGATCCCGGCGCTGGAAAAGGGCGTGGTGGACTGCGGCATCACCGGCACCATGTCGGCCTACACCGCCAACTGGCAGCAGGTTGCCACCCATGCCTATACGCTTCGGGTCGGCTGGGGGCTCGCCTTCGGGGCGATGAATATGGATAAGTGGAACTCCATGTCGCCTGAGCAGCAGGACCTGATGCAGACCGAAATCGCGGCGCTGAATGAACGCATGTGGGCCGAGACCGCCACCGAGGACGGCATTGCGATCTCCTGCATCACCGGCGGCGACTGCGCGATTGGCGAAAAGGGCGGCATGAAGCTGGTGGAGCCTTCCGCCGAGGACCTCGCCATCCGTGACAAGATCGCCGCTGACGTGGTGCTGGCCCGCTGGGCCGAGCGCTGCGGCGAAGACTGCGCCGAGAATTGGAACAACACCGTCGGCAAGGTCCTGGGCATGACCGCCAAGGCCAACTGAACTCCAACACAAAGGGGCGGCCTGTTCCATCCGGCCGCCCTTATTGCATCCGAAAGGCAGGACCATGCTTGTGTCCCTTTTGAACCGCACCCGCAAACTTAGCCTGTGGCTGACCTGGGCCGGCGGAACCCTGATTGTGCTCTCTGCGTTCCTGGTGACGCTGGAAGTGCTGCTGCGCAAGATTTTCAACGTGTCTCTGGGCGGCGCGGATGAGATTTCCGGCTATGCCTTCGGGGTCGCCACCGCCTTTGCCTTCAGCTTTGCACTGTTTGAACGCGCCCATATCCGGGTCGATGCGCTGATGGGTGTTTTGCCGCGCAAGCTGCATCCGCTGATCAACATTCTGGGGCTGGTGCTGCTGATCGGCTTTGCCGGGATTGTCGCGGTGATGGTCTGGGGCATGGTGGGCGACACCGTCCAGCACGGCTCGCGCTCGATCACCCCGCTGCGGGTTCCGCTCTCGATCCCGCAGATCCCCTGGCTGCTGGGCTGGCTGCTGTTTGTCGTCTCCGGGGTCCTGATCGGGCTGGTTGCGCTGCAACGGCTGGCCAAGGGCGATCAGGCCGGCGTGCAGGACCTGATCGGAGTGAAATCTATTGATGAACAAATCGAAGACGAAAGCGTCTGACCCATGCTGCTGAAGACACTCCTTATCCTGCTGGCCCTGATCGGTCTTGCCGTGCCCATCGCGGCCTCCCTTGGCTGGCTCGGCCTGATCCTGCAATGGACCGACAGCCCGATGCCGCTGCACCGCGCCATCTCGGACATGGCCTGGCAGACCAGCACAGACTTCCTGCTGGTGGCGATCCCGATGTTCGTCATGCTGGGTGAGATCCTGCTGCGGGCGGGCATCACCGAAAAGATGTATGACGGCATCGTCAAATGGCTGGGCTGGCTGCCCGGCGGGCTGATGCACTCCAACATCGGTTCCTCGGCGCTGTTCGCCGCCACCTCCGGCTCCTCGGTGGCAACAGCCGCGACCATCGGCACCGTGGCAATCCCGCAGATCCAAAAACGCGGCTATAACGAGCCGCTGTTCCTCGGCACCATCGCGGCGGGCGGCACGCTGGGCATCCTGATCCCGCCCTCGATCAACCTGATCCTTTACGGCCTTTTGACCAACACCTCGGTGCCCGAGCTGTATCTGGCGGGTTTCCTGCCCGGCTTCCTGCTGGCGGCGCTGTTCATCGCAACCGTGGCGGCCACCTGCATCCTGCGCCCGGGCTGGGGCGGCGAGAAACTCAGCTACTCCTGGGGCGAGCGGATGCGGGCGCTGCCCGCGCTTGTGCCGCCGCTGGGGATTTTCCTGGTTGTCGTCGGCTCGATCTACGCAGGCATCGCCACCCCGACCGAAGCCGCCGCCCTGGGCGTGGTTGCGGCCATGGCGCTGGCGGCTTTCAATGGCAAATTCTCGATCACCATGATGCGCGAAGCCATCGAGGGCACCATGCGCACCACCGCCATGATCATGCTGATCATCATCGCGGCGGTGTTCCTGAACTTCGTCCTGTCGATCATCGGTCTCACCCAGGCGCTGACCGACTTTGTCACCGGCCTTGGCTGGGGGCCGATGCAGACGATGCTGATGATCGTGGCCATTCTGGTGCTGATCGGCTGCTTCATGGAGACCCTGTCGATGCTCCTGACCATGGCGCCGCTGGTGACGCCCATCGTGGTGGCACTCGGCTTTGATCCGGTGTGGTTCGGTATCCTGCTGATGGTGCTGCTGGAAACCGCCCTGATCACCCCTCCGATCGGCATCAACCTCTATGTGGTGCAGGGGCTGCGCAAATCCGGCCCGATGATGGATGTGATGCAGGGCGCGCTGCCGTTCGTGCTGACCATGTTCGTCATGCTGGGGCTGCTGCTGGCCTTCCCGGGCCTCGCGCTCTGGCTGCCCGCCCTGTTCTACTAACTCCGCAAAAAAGGATGTGAACGATGGCCATCGCTTCTGAATGGCCCCGGATCAGTGCGCTTGGCACTGACGGGTTCCTTGTGACCTTCGCAGACAGCCTGAGCGAGCCGGCAAACCGGGCAGCCCTGTCCTTCCGCGACGCGGTGGAGCGCAGCGGCTGGAGCGCGGTGCAGGAAACCTCGGCCTCGCTGGTCTCTGCCTATCTGCGGTTCGATCCCCGCGGCATCAGCCACGCGGAATTGCTGACAGCGCTGCGCGGCCTGCTAGGTCGGCAGGACTGGTTCGCCGCACCGCTGCCGCAGGGGCGCAGGCTGTGGCGGGTGCCCGCGGTTTTCGGCACCTCTTTGGCGCCGCAGCTCGGGGAGGCCGCACATGCTGCCGGGCTGACCGTGGAAGAGGCCGTGGCCTCGCTCACCAAGAATCCAGTACGGGTGCAGACCATCGGCTTTGCCCCTGGCCAGCCGTACCTGGGCGAGCTGCCCCCTGCCTGGGACATCCCGCGCCAAAGCAAGCTGACCAGCCAGGTTCCGGCCTGTGCGCTGGCTGTGGCGATCCGGCAGCTGGTCCTGTTCCCGGTGCCCGCGCCCACCGGCTGGCGGCACATCGGCCAGACGCAGTTCCGCCTGTTCCGTCCGGAAACGGAGCAGCCCTTTGTGCTCCGCCCCGGCGACGAGGTGCTGTTTACCCCGGTGGACGCGGAGACGCTGGAGCGGATGAAAGCGGACCCGGACGGCGGCGCCCGTGCGGAGGTGATCCGATGACCAGAACCCTGATCATCCGCAGCGCCGGGCCGGGCGTGAGTGTGCAGGACCTTGGCCGTCCCGGCCATCTGGCCGGCGGGCTGTCGCGCGGCGGCGCCGCCGACCGGCTGGCGCTGGCCGAAGGCGCTGCCCTGCTGGGGCAGGATGCCGGAACCGCGGCGCTGGAGATGGCGGGCGCCGGCGGGGAGTTCGAGGCCTCCGAAGACATCCGCATCGCCCTGACCGGCGCGCCGATGCGGGCCAGCCTGGATGGTGCCCCGCTGGTCTGGAATGCCAGCCATCTGCTGCCGTGCGGCGGCCGACTGAAGATCGGCGGCTGCGAGGCCGGCAGCTACGGCTACCTGCATCTTGGCGGCGGCATCGCAACCGTTCCGATGCTGGGATCGCGCTCGGCGCATCTGGGCGCCGGGCTGGGCCGTACGCTGCAGGCGGGCGACCGCCTGCCAATTGGCGCGGATCCCGGCCTGCGCGGCACCGGCCAGCGGCTGGACCCGGCTGCGCGGTGCGAAGGCGGCACCCTGCGGGTTGTGGCAGGCCCGCAGACCGGCCTGTTCACTCCGGAGCAGATCCGGGCTTTTGAAAACACCTCCTTCCGGCGCGACGTGCGGGGCAATCGGATGGGCGTGCGGCTGACCTCGGAGGCTGCGGCGCTGAAACCCGGCGGCGGGCTGACAGTGGTCTCGGAAGTCATCGTGCCAGGCGACATTCAGATTACCGGCGACGGCTCGCCCTTCGTGCTGCTCAGCGAATGCCAGACAACCGGCGGCTACCCGCGGATCGGCACGGTGCTGCCCGCGGACCTGCCGCTGGCAGCGCAGGCGCGGCCCGGAACCCTGTTCCGCTTCCGCTTCGTGCCGCTGGAGGAAGCGGTGGAAATTGAAGCCGCCGAGCAGGAGCGCCGCAAAACCCTGGGGGCAACGCTGCGGCCGCTGCTGCGCGACCCCCGCAGCATGTTCGATCTGCTGTCCTATCAGCTGATCAGCGGCGCCACCGCCGGCGACGACCTTGAGAGGGACCACTAATGGCCAAAACTGTCGACCTGAATGCAGATATGGGCGAGAGCTTCGGCTCCTGGCGAATGGGCAACGATCTGGCCCTGCTGGGGTCTGTGACGTCGGTCAATATTGCGTGCGGCTTCCACGCGGGCGACCCCGATGTAATGGCGCGCACCATCGCCGCCGCCCATGACAGAGGCATCGGTATCGGTGCGCATCCGGGTTTTCCTGATCTGCAAGGCTTTGGCCGGCGCAAGATGTGCATCCCGCCGGAAAGCCTCGGCAACATCGTGCGTTACCAGCTCGGCGCGGCCCAGGCGATGGCACGGGCGTGCGGGGCGGAAATCAGGCATCTCAAGCTGCACGGCGCCTTAGCCAATCTGGCGGCCGAGGAGCGGCACGTGGCCCTAGCCTGCTATGATGCTGCCTTGTCGGTCGCACCGGACATCATCGTCGTTGCCATGGCCGCCACTGAACAGCAGGCCGCAGCCAGGGAGCTTGGCTGCAAGAGCGCCTGTGAGATTTTTGCTGACCGGGCCTACAATCCGGACGGAACCCTGGTCAGCCGCGGCGAACCCGGCGCCGTTATTCATGATGCCGGTGAAATATCGCAGCGCGTGGTCAGAATGCTAAAAGCAGGGGCAATCATAGCCACGGATGGAACCAGGATTTCCACGTGCATCGACACCATTTGCCTGCATGGTGACACGGCTTCTGCTGATGTGACTGCCAAACGACTCCGGGAGGCATTCCGGACCGCAGGAATAGACGCTGCTCCGATGATAGGGAGAGCATAGGCCAATGAGAGCTGCCCGCCAGTACGCTTTGCGGTCCCTGGAACCGGGGGAGCGGGCAGGGGGGCATACGGCTGCGAATGGTGTCTCAGCCTTCGGAGCAACTTGAGCCGCAGCCAATGCCATGCATGTAAATTGCAGGGTATTCTCATTGCAAACTAAGCGCATTCAATTATAGAATTGTCGCATGACAATTTGGCTTCCCGACCCCTCCGCTCTTACATCCCCTTTGCATTCCAGTCTTGCCCAGGCCATCGCCAAGGCCATTTCAGACGGCAGGCTGCCCAAGGGCGCGCAGCTTCCGACGCATCGGAAGATGGCGGAAGAGCTGAATCTTAGTGTGCACACCGTCAGCAAAGCTTACGAGAGTCTGCGGCGGCAGCGGCTGATTGATGGTCAGGTGGGGCGCGGCAGCTATGTGCTGGATCCTGACAAACCTAATGACCAGCCGTTCCAGCTGAGCTCTGAAAAGAGCGGTAATTTCGATCTGTCTATCTCGCGCCCGGTGGTCTCGCATCAGCATGCGGAGCGGTTTCAGCAGACGCTGAGAGATTTGCCTGAGGGACTGGACCCGAGCTACTACCTGTCCTGCCGCCCGAATGTCGGCCATGATGCCCACCGCGCGGCCGGAGCCCGTTGGCTGCAGCTCTGCGGGCTGGAGGTTCCGATGGAGCGGATTATCATGACCAATGGGGTCAGCCATGGAATGTCCGCAGCCTTGTCTGCACTGACCCGGCCGGGCGACACGGTGGTGTCGGACCTGATCACGCATCACCTGCTGGTTTCAGGCTGCTCTTACCTTGGTTTGAACCTCGCCGGCCTGGAGGCCGATGCAGAGGGTATTCTGCCGGAGGCATTGGACCGGTACTGTCACGAGAATTCTGTGAAGGTATTGTTTCTGCTTCCATCTTTGGCAAACGCTACCGCGGGAATGATGCCAGAGGAGCGCCGCCGCGATCTGGTGGGCATTGCCCGCAAACACGATTTGCACATCATCGAAAACGATGCCTTCGGACCGGTTGCCGATGACCGTCCGGTGCCTGTGTCCGCGCTGGCGCCAGAGAGGTCGATTTACCTCACAACATTTACCAAATGCACCATCTCAGGCCTTCGGGCGGGCTATATGGCGGCACCCGAACATTTGCTGCCGGCCCTGACCGGACGCCTGGTTGTGTTCGGCTGGATGGCGACGCCGCTGATGTGCGAGCTGGCCACCCGCTGGGTGCTGGACGGAACCGCAGCGGAATTGGCGCAATGGCAGCGCCGGGCGCTTGCGGAACGGTACGGCATCGCAGCAGACGTGCTGCAGGGGAACCCGTGGCGCGGACACCCTTCCGCCCTGCATCTTTGGCTGCCGCTGACTGAAGGCTGGAGCACTGCAAGCTTTGTCTCCTACGCCAGGGAATTGAAAGTGGCGGTGGCGCCGGATGCTCCTTTCCTCACCCCTAAGACGCCAACGCAAAATGCAGTGCGCGTCTCGCTTGGCAGTATTCAGGACCCGGACCGGTTCCGGCAGGCGCTGGAACTGATCGCCGGCATGCTCAGCCGCCCGCCAGAAGGAGTTGCCCCCTTCACTTATTAGAATTGTCACGCGTCAATAAAAAAATTGACATGCAGTACAATATTTCCCAAGTCTGGCGCAGCAGTGCTCAGGCACTGATAAGACTTGGGAGGAAATCATGGCTCAATCCATCACATTCACCTTTGGGGCCGTTGCGGCCGCAGGGATTGCATTGGCTGCCGGTGCGGCTCAGGCGGACACTTGGCGTTATGCCTTCGAAGAGGCGATGACCGATGTGCAAGGCGTCTATGCACAGAAATTCAAGGAAGAGATCGAGGCGAACTCGGATCACGAGATCCAGCTGTTCCCATATGGCACGCTGGGCGAATCTGCTGACATCATGGAGCAGACCCAGGATGGCATTCTGCAGTTCGTGGACCAGTCGCCGGGCTTTACCGGCTCGCTGATTCCCGAGGCGCAGGTGTTCTTTGTCCCCTACCTGCTGCCCACCGATCAGGAGCACCTGGCGCGCTTCTACAAAGAGAGCAAGGCGATCAACGGCATGTTCAAGCCGCTTTATGCCGAGCAGGGGCTGGAACTGCTGAACATGTTCCCGGAAGGCGAAGTGGCGATGACCACCAAAACCCCGGTCACCACCTGTGCTGATCTGGACGAGGTGAAATTCCGGGTGATGACCAATCCGCTTCTGGTGGAAAGCTACAAGGCCTTTGGCGCCACCCCGACACCGCTGCCGTGGGGCGAGGTGTACGGCGGGTTGCAGACCAACGTGATCCAGGGCCAGGAGAACCCGACCTTCTTCCTTTACTCGACCAAGATCTATGAGGTTACCGACTACATCACCTACGCCGGACACAACAATTTCACCACGGCGGTAATGGCCAACAAGGATTTCTATGACGGGCTGAGCGCTGAGGATCAGCAGGTTGTGCAGAATGCGGCGCAGGCGGCCTATGATCACACTGTGGTCTATCAGCAGCAGGCGGCTGAGACTGAGCTGGCCAAGATCATGGAGGCCAAGCCGGAGATGCAGGTGACGGTTCTCTCAGACGACCAGCGCAGCTGCTTCAAGGCAGCGGCAGCCGAGGTTGAAGCCAAGTTCATCGAGATGACCGGTGACAGCGGCGCGGCAATTCTGGCTCAGCTGAAGGCTGATCTGGCCGCAACCGCCAACTGACGCTTTCACCGCAGTTGCTGCTGAGCGGGCATTGCCCGCTCAGCGGTGCGCAGGCCTTGGGAGGAAGGAATGCAGCAGACACATCACACCGCTCTGCCCGGGATTCTGGGCGTGATCGACAGCGCCATCAGCCGCATAGAATCCTTTCTGCTGGCGGCGGGCGTGCTGCTGATGGCAGCAAATACCGTCGCCAATGTGGTGGGCCGTTTTGTGCTGGGCAATTCCATCTTCTTTTCCGAGGAGCTGAACCGGATCCTGATCATCCTGATCACTTTTGCCGGTATCAGCTATGCGGCACGCAATGCCCGGCACATCCGGATGTCGGCGGTCTATGACCTGCTGCCGCCGCATCTGCGCAAGGTCATGGTGGTGGTGATTTCCGTTGTCACAGCCGGGTTCATGTTCCTGCTGTGCTTCTACGCGGTCAAATACATCGGGTCGCAGGCCGAGCGCGGGCGGGTGCTGCCGGCCCTGCAGATCCCGGTCTGGGTCATTCTGGTCTGGGTGCCGGCGGGCTTCTTCATGACCGGTGCTCAATACCTGCTGACAGCGGTGCGCAACCTGACGTCTTCCGGCATCTACCTCTCGACCCATGTGCAGGAGGGGTACGAGGACGCGGAAGAAATCGAAATCTGAGGACCAAGCCATGGCTGCTACGATTTTCCTGACCATGATTGCTCTGCTGCTTCTGGGCTTTCCGATGATGATCCCGCTGATTGCCGGCGCTCTGGTCGGTTTCCTGATGCTGTTCGGTGATCTGGCCCGGACCGAGACCATGGTGCAGCAGATGATGGCCGGAATCCGGCCTGCCTCGCTGATTGCAGTGCCGATGTTTATTTTTGCAGCAGACATCATGACCCGCGGCCAGTCGGCCGGGCGGCTGATCAATGTGGTGATGGCTTACATGGGCCACATCCGCGGCGGGCTGGCAATCTCCACCGCCGCCGCCTGCACCATGTTCGGCGCCGTCTCCGGCTCGACCCAGGCCACTGTGGTGGCCATCGGCTCGCCTCTGCGGCCGCGGATGCTGCAAGCGGGCTACAAGGACAGTTTTGTGCTGGCATTGATTGTGAACGCCAGCGACATTGCCTTTCTGATCCCGCCCTCTATCGGAATGATCATCTACGGGGTGGTCTCCAGCACCTCGATTGCCGAGCTGTTCATCGCGGGCATCGGGCCCGGCCTGCTGATCCTGCTGCTGTTTTCCGCCTATGCCTACATCTATGCGGTGCGCAACAATGTGCCCACCGAACCAAAAGCGAGCTGGGGCCAGCGTTTGCAAACAATGCGCCAGGCGCTGTGGCCGATGGGATTTCCGGTAATCATCATTGGCGGCATCTACGGCGGTGTCTTCAGCCCGACCGAGGCGGCAGCCGCCTGCGTGCTATACGCGCTGGTCCTCGAGGTTGGCGTGTTCCGGTCAATGGCTCTGGCCGATGTCTATGAAACCGCCAAGTCCACCGGGCTGATCACCGCCATCGTGTTCATTCTGGTCGGCGCGGGCGCGGCGTTTTCCTGGGTGATCTCCTTCGCGCAGGTGCCGCAGCAGATCCTGGGAGCCATCGGCATTGCCGAAATGGGCACCATTGGCGTGCTGTTTGTGATCTCCATCGCCTTCTTCATCGGCTGCATGTTTGTCGACCCCATTGTGGTGATCCTGGTGCTGGTGCCGGTTTTTGCGCCGGTGGTGAAATCAGTGGGGCTGGACCCGGTACTGGTCGGCACCATCATCACGCTGCAGGTCGCCATCGGCTCTGCCACCCCGCCTTTCGGCTGCGATATTTTCACCGCCATCGCAGTCTTCAAACGTCCTTACGCAGAGGTGGTGCGCGGCACGCCTCCCTTTATCCTGATGCTGCTGGGGGTGTCGGTGGCGCTGATCTTTTTCCCGCAAATTGCGCTGTTCCTGCGCGACCTGGCTTTTGCGAAATAAGAGGGCAAAGATGTTCAAATCCATTCTGGTCCCCTTCGACGGCTCGCAAGGCGCCGAGGCCGCGCTGGCCAAGGCAGCAGAACTGGCCGGGCTGTGCGGGGCGGAGCTGACGCTGCTGACCGTCTACCGGCACCATTCGCTGCTGGAGGCCTCTATGCATGTGGTGCAAGCGGGTCAGCCAGACAATCTGGACGACATTATGCGCAGCCACGCCAAACAGGTTGCCGAACATGGCAAGGCGCTGGCGGCGGCCCGAGGCGTTTCCGCCCCCCGCGCCTTTGTCAAAGGCGGCCCGGTGGCCCGCTCCATCACAGGTTTTGCCACGGAACACGGGCATGATCTGATCGTAATCGGCAGCCGCGGGCTGGGCTCTCTGGAAGGGGTGCTGCTGGGCAGCGTGTCCCACAAGGTGACCAGCCTGGCGGAGCCCCCGGTACTTGTTGTTTAGGAAAGCAAAAATGGCTCTTGATATTCATTCCACGCCCTCGCGCATTCCTGCGCGGCTGGACGCCCGCCCGGTGAAAAAGAGGATCGCGCTGGTGGCACTTGCCACGGACCATACCTCTGAGCGCGACTTCGCCCGCATCTGCGACCCGGACCAGGCGGGCGTCTATGTGAACCGCATCGCCTTCGAAAACCCGACGACCAGGGAAACATTGCTGGAGACCGGCCCGCGCCTGACAGAAGCTGCCGCGCAAATCCTGCCGGATGAGGACGTCGACGTCATCGCCTACGGCTGCACTGCGGCGTCCATCGTGCTGGGAAATGATGCGGTCACCCGTTACCTGAACGCCGCCAAGCCGGACACGCCGTGCGTCACGCCAAGCTCTGCCGCCTTTGATGCCTTTGAGGCTCTGGGTGCCAAGCGGGTTTCGGTCCTGACCCCCTACAGCCCAGCGGTGACGGATGAGCTGACGCAGTATTTTGCTGCCCACGGTCCGAACGTGGTCAACGCAGCTTGCTTCGGTCTGACAGACGACCGCCAGATGGCGCGGATCTCCGAAGACAGCATCATCGAAGCCGGAATAGCGGCCTGTGACCCGGCGGCAGATGCCCTGTTCCTGTCCTGTACCGCGCTGCGCGCCGCGGCTTGTGCGCAGCAGATTGAGGACCGGCTGGGCAAACCTGTTGTCACCTCGAACCAGGCAATGGTCTGGCGTTGTCTGCGCTTGGCCGGGATCAGTGATCCGGTGCAGGGTTACGGCAGGCTTTTTGAACTCTAATCAGGCAAGACGAGTGATATGACAGCAAAACTAACCCTTCAGGACAGCTTCAAGGCCCGCGCACGCATCGCCGGGCGCATCCGCCGCACGGCATTGGTTGACTCGCCTTCCCTGAGCGCGCTTGTCGGCGGGCGAGTCTCGCTGAAACTGGAGAGCACCCAGATCACCGGCAGTTTCAAGCTGCGCGGCGCCACCAACGCGGTGCTGTCGCTGACAGAGGAACAGCGCGCGGCGGGTGTTGTCGGTGTTTCCACCGGCAACCACGGGCGCGGGCTGGCCTATGCGGCGGCACAGGCCGGTGTGCGCTGCGTCATTTGCATGTCCGAACTGGTACCGCAGAACAAGGTCGACGGCATCAGGTCCCACGGTGCGGAGGTGCGGATCAAAGGCCGCTCGCAGGACGATGCCCAGGTGGAGGTCGACCGGCTGGTGGCGGATGGCATGACCCTGCTGCCGCCGTTTGATCACCCTGATATCATCGCGGGCCAAAGCACCGTGGCGCTTGAGATGCTGGAGCAGGCGCCGGATCTGGAGACAGTTCTTGTGCCCCTGTCGGGCGGCGGGCTGATTTCTGGCGTTGCGATGGTGATGAAAGCCGTAAACCCGGCCATCCGCGTCATCGGCATTTCAATGGAGCGTGGTGCCGCAATGCATGAGTGCCTGAAGGCCGGCAGACCTGTTCAGGTCGAGGAGCTGCCCACGCTGGCCGATTCCCTGGGTGGCGGCATCGGGTTGGACAATGCCTACACCTTCGAAATGACCAAGGCCCTGGTGGATGATGTGGTACTGGTTTCCGAAGCCGAAATCGCCGCCGCCATTCGCCACGCCTATTCTGAGGAGCGCCAGGTGATCGAAGGCTCTGGCAGCGTCGGCATTGCTGCGCTGCTGGCGGGCAAGATCGAAAACCCGGGGCGCTGCGTGGTGCTGGTGAGCGGGCAGAACATCGGCATGGACCTGCACAAACGGATCATTGATGGCGAAGACGTGGATGCTGAAGCGGAGACAAAGGGAGGCGCAGATGCCTGACATCAAAATCCTGACCGAAGCGGAGCTGCGCGGCCTGGTGCCGCTGGACAGTGATGCGGTGGACTGCGTCGAACAGGGCTTCACGACCCTGGCCGGCGGCAAGGTGGTGATGCCGCCGATCATGACGCTGCCGGTGTCTGACCAAAATGGCGAGGTTTGCGTGAAAACCGCCTATGTGCCTGGGCTTGACAGCTTTGCCATGAAGATGAGCCCAGGTTTTTTTGACAATCCCAAAATTGGCCTGCCCAGCACCACGGGGCTGATGGTGGTGTTCTCCAGCAGGACCGGCCTTCTTGAAGCGCTGCTCCTGGACAACGGTTATCTGACCGATGTGCGCACGGCTGCGGCAGGGGCGGTGGCTGCGCGCCACCTTGCGCGGGCGGACGCCTCGCATGTCTGCATCATCGGCGCCGGCGTCCAGGCGAAAATGCAGCTCAAAGCCATGACCCTTGTACGCGATGTCAAAAGCGCGGCGATCTGGGCAAGGGATGCGGCCAAGGCAGAGGCCGCCGCGGCAGGCCTGCGTGAGGAACTCGGGATTGAGATCCATGTCAGCACCAGTATTGAACAAGCGGTTTCCTCGGCGGATATCGTTGTAGCAACAACCCCGGCGGCAGAGCCTGTGATCATGGCAGAGTGGCTGCAGCCGGGACAACTGGTCATCGCCATGGGATCGGATCAGGAGCACAAATGCGAATTGGAGCCTGCCTGCTTGACCAAGGCGGATCTGTATGTCCCTGACAGCCAGTCCCAATGCGCCGTCAAAGGCGAGCTGCGCAGCGCCTTGGGTGCTGGGCTGATCGCGGAGGACCAGAGCTTTGCCGAACTAGGCGGCATCACCTCCGGCCAGGCTGCCGGGCGCAGCTCCGCCAGTGAACTGATCATTGCCG
This sequence comes from Leisingera sp. ANG-Vp, assembly GCF_000813725.1. Classification (GTDB taxonomy): domain Bacteria; phylum Pseudomonadota; class Alphaproteobacteria; order Rhodobacterales; family Rhodobacteraceae; genus Leisingera. Next base: position 33,706 of record NZ_JWLD01000009.1, on the reverse strand, counting down.
ATTTGACCGGCACCGGTGTTCAGGACACCGCCATCGCAACCCTTGCCTGCTCCCGTGCCAACGCGGCGGGTGCAGGCGCCACTTTCACCAGCTGATCAACCAGGAACACGCATATGGCAGACCCCAAGCTGTATTTCTCCCGCGCTGAATACCAAGAGCGCCTGGACAAGACCCGGGCCGAGATGTCCCGCCGGGGCCTTGATCTTCTGATCGTCACCGACCCCTCCAACATGAACTGGCTGACCGGCTATGATGGCTGGTCCTTCTATGTGCACCAATGCGTGGTGCTGGGCCTCACCGGTGAGCCCATCTGGTACGGCCGCAGCCAGGACGCCAATGGTGCCCTGCGGACCTGCTACATGGATCCCGCCAGTATCATCGGCTATCCGGATCACTACGTGCAGTCGACCGAGCGGCACCCGATGGATTACCTCTCGGCCCAGCTGAAGGACCGCGGTCTGGACGGCGGCAATATCGGCGTCGAGATGGACAACTACTATTTCACGGCCGCGGCCTACGCCTCTCTGCAAAAGCACCTACCGAATGCCCGCTTTGGCGACGCCAACGCCCTGGTAAACTGGCAGCGTGCGGTGAAATCCGAAGCCGAGCTTGCCTATATGCGCCAGGCGGGCAAGCTGGTGGAACGCATGCACCAGCGGATCTTTGACAAGGTGGAGCCGGGGATGCGCAAATGCGATCTGGTGGCTGATATCTATGATGCCGGCCTGCGCCATGATGAGGCCTTGGGTTTTGGCGGCGACTATCCGGCCATCGTGCCGCTGCTCCCTTCCGGCCCGGATGCTGCTGCGCCGCATCTGACCTGGGACGATCAGCCGATGAGATCCGGCGAAGGCACATTTTTTGAGATCGCCGGGGTCGTGCACCGCTACCACTGCCCGCTGTCGCGCACTGTCTTCCTCGGCAAACCCACCCAAACCTTCCTGGATGCAGAGAAAGCCGTTCTGGAAGGCATGGAGGCCGGGCTGGAAATGGCCAGAGCCGGCAACACCTGCGAGGACATTGCCAAGGCCTTCTTCAAAGTGCTGAAGAAATACGGCATCGAAAAGGACAACCGCACAGGGTATCCGATCGGCGTCAGCTATCCTCCGGACTGGGGCGAGCGCACCATGTCCCTGCGCCCCGGAGACACTACGGTTCTGCAGGAAAATATGACCTTCCACTTCATGACCGGCCTCTGGATGGAGGACTGGGGTTTTGAAATCACAGAAAGCATCCGCATCGGCGCAGACGGGCCGGAATGCCTCTCAGATGTGCCGCGCAAGATGCTGGTAAAGGACTGATCCATGAAGGAAAATCCCATTTCACCCACCATTCCTCTGGATCAGGACGGGGTGCACCACGGCTTTCTAAAGCTGCCCTACAGCCGGGATGACTCGGCCTGGGGATCTGTGATGATCCCGCTGACGGTGATCAGGAACGGCGAGGGGCCGACGGCCCTTCTGACCGGTGCCAACCATGGCGATGAATACGAAGGCCCGATTGCGCTGCAGGAACTGGCAGCAAACACCAAAGCAGAGGATGTGACCGGCAGGCTGATCATTGTGCCGGCTTTCAACTATCCCGCCTTCCGGGCCGGCACGCGCACCTCGCCCATAGACAGGGGCAATATGAACCGGTCGTTTCCGGGCCGCCCGGACGGTACTGTGACCGAGAAGATCGCCGACTACTTCCAGCGCACATTGCTGCCGCTGGCGGATGTGGCGGTTGACTTCCATTCAGGCGGCAAGACGCTGGACTTCGTGCCTTTTGCCGCGGCGCATATCCTGGACGACAAAACGACCGAGGAAGCCTGTTTCTCGGCCATGAAAGCGTTCAATGCGCCGTACTCGGTGCAGCTCTTGGAGATCGACAGCGCAGGCATGTATGACACCGCAGTCGAAGAGATGGGCAAGGTTCTGGTCACCACCGAACTTGGCGGCGGCGGTTCCTCATCTGCCCGCAGCAATGCAATTGCCAAGAAGGGTCTGCGCAACGTGCTGATCCACTTTGGCATCCTGCAGGGGCAGAAGCAGATTGATCCCACGGTTTCGCTCAGCATGCCTGATGATGACTGTTTCATTTTCAGCCAGGGCGCGGGGCTTTTCGAGATCATGAAGGACCTGGGCGAACCAGTGGCCAAGGGCGATCTGGTCGCCCGCGTCTGGCCGGTTGACCGCACCGGCGAGGCGCCGGCCGAATACCGCGCCGGCCGGGACGGCCTGCTGATCAGCCGCCACTTTCCGGGGTTGATCCAGGCCGGCGATTGTGCTGCCGTCATCGGTGTTACCGGAGACTGACCTGCCCCATGCAACTGGACCAGCGCGACCTCGAAATTCTGCGCGTGCTCTCAACCGAGGGCCGCATCACCAAGGCCGCGCTGGCCGACAGGATCGGCCTGTCGCCAACCCCCTGCTGGGACCGGCTGCGCAAGCTGGAACAGGCCGGGCTGATCGAGGGCTACGGCGCCCGCATCAACCTTAGAAAGCTCGGGCCGCATGTGACCGTCTTTGTCGCGGCTGAGCTTGCCGATCACACCGCCGCCAGTTTCCAGGCCTTTGAAGCCGCCATGCAGCGCTATGACGAGGTCACCGCCTGCTGGGCCCTGGGCGGCGGATTTGATTACCTGCTGCAGATCGTCACCCGTGATATCGACGCTTACCAGCGCTTGATCGACGAAATGCTGGACGCCCGCATCGGTCTCAGCCGCTATTTCACCTATGTGGTCACCAAACCGGTGAAAGGCGCGGGCGTGCCGCCGCTGGACATTCTGCTGGGCAACAGCTGACTCTTGACGCAAGGCGCCCCTGCAGCAGAGGAATCCTCTGCCTGTGCTGCCAACTTCAGTCACTTCCTCTTTGCGAAACAGGCAGATTCCTCTTCAAGACATGAGGAGGACATCATGACAGAGACTGCTCTCTCGGCCCGTGACGATATCGCCGACAAGACGTTAGTGCGTTCTTTTTCCTATATAAACGGAAAATGGAAAGCCGCCTCGAACGGTGAATGCTTTCCTGTGGCTGATCCGGCGGATGGTTCGGTTCTCGGCCATGTGGCCAGCCTCTCGGCAGAAGAATCCTCTGCTGCTGTGGATGCTGCCCAGGCAGCCTTTGCGGACTGGGCAGCGCTGCTGCCGCAGCAGCGCGCGGCCATCCTGCGCCGCTGGTTCGAGCTGCAGCAGGAACATAAGGAAGATCTGGCCCGCATCATGGTGCTGGAGCAGGGCAAACCCCTGTCGGAGGCGCGCGGCGAGATCGATTACGGCGCAGCCTTTGCGGAATTCTACGCCGAAGAATCCAAGCGCCCCAATATCGAGGGCGTCACCAGCCATCTGCCGGATGCCGAGGTTGAATTGTGGCGCGAGCCGGTGGGCGTGGCGGCGCTGATCACGCCTTGGAATTTCCCCTCGGCCATGCTGACCCGCAAAGCCGCTGCGGCGCTGGCGGCGGGCTGCACCGTCGTGGCGCACCCCTCTGGCGAAACGCCCTTCAGCGCACTGGCGCTGGCGGAGCTGGCCGAGCGTGCAGGCGTCCCGGCCGGGGTGTTCAATGTGGTGACCGGCAAGGCGTCCACCATTGTCGGACCCTGGACCCGCGACACCCGGGTCCGGGCGCTCTCTTTCACCGGCTCCACCGGCATAGGCAAGCTCTTGTACCGGCAGTCAGCGGATACGGTGAAACGGCTGGTCATGGAACTGGGCGGCCACGCGCCGGTGATCGTCTTCAAGGGCTGCGACCTGGACAAGGCAGTGGCGGAAGCCATCAAGGCAAAGTTTGCTACCTCCGGTCAGGACTGCCTGGGGGCCAACCGGATCTTTGTCGAACGCCCCGTCTATGCAGAGTTCTGTGCCAGGTTCACCCAAGCTGCCAAGGCGTTGACCATCGGCCCCGGGCTGGATGACTGCGACCTCGGCCCGCTGATGAACGAAAAGGCAGTGCAGAAGCAGGAAGAGCATGTAGCCGACGCGCTCGCCAAAGGCGCAAAACTGGCCTGCGGCGGCGGCAGGCATCCGCTGGGGCCGCTGTTCTATCAGGCGACTGTGCTGACCGATGTGCCAGCCGATGCGCTGATCCTGTCCGAGGAGACCTTTGGCCCGGTGGCCCCCATTGCCCCTTTCGATACCGAGGAAGAGGTGATCGCCTGCGCCAATGACAGCGAATACGGGCTGGTAGCCTATGTCCACAGCCACGACCCGCGCCGCATCTACCGCCTGAGCCGGGCGCTGCAATACGGCATGGTGGCGGTGAACCGCACCAAAGTAACGGGCGCGCCAATCCCCTTTGGCGGCACCAAACAATCCGGCCTGGGCCGCGAGGGCGCCCGGCTGGGCATGGAAGAATTCACTGAGGTTAAATACGTTTGCCGCGACTGGGCCTAACCCGCACGCGGATGAGAAAGGAAAGCAAATGCTGAAGAACGACCAGCTCGACCAGTGGGACCGGGAAAACTTTTTCCACCCCTCAACCCATCTGGCCCAGCATGCCCGCGGGGAGAGCCCGAATCGGGTGATCAAGACCGCCTCCGGTGTCTTTATCGAGGACCGCGACGGGAACAGGCTGCTGGACGCCTTTGCCGGGCTTTACTGTGTGAACGCGGGCTATGGCCGCCAGGAGATCGCCGAAGCCATCGCCGACCAGGCGCGGGAGCTGGCCTATTACCATTCTTATGTCGGCCATGGCACCGAAGCTTCGATCACGCTGGCCAAGATGATCCTGGACCGGGCGCCGAAGAACATGTCCAAGGTCTATTTCGGCCTCGGCGGCTCTGACGCCAATGAAACCAACGTCAAGCTGATCTGGTACTACAACAACATTCTGGGGCGCCCGGAAAAGAAGAAGATCATCTCCCGCTGGCGCGGCTATCACGGCTCGGGTTTGGTGACCGGTTCGCTGACCGGGCTGGAGCTGTTCCACAAGAAGTTCGACCTGCCGGTGGAGCAGGTGATCCACACCGAGGCGCCCTATTACTACCGCCGGGAAGACCTCAGCCAGACCGAGGAGCAGTTCGCCGCCCACTGTGCCGCCGAACTGGAAGCGCTGATCGAACGCGAGGGTGCGGACACCATCGCCGCCTTCATCGGCGAGCCGGTTTTGGGCACCGGCGGCATCGTGCCGCCGCCTGCAGGCTACTGGGAGGCAATTCAGGCAGTTCTGAAAAAGCACGACATTCTGCTGGTTGCCGACGAGGTTGTCACCGGTTTCGGCCGTCTTGGCACAATGTTCGGCTCCGATCACTACGGGATCGAAGCGGATATCATCACCATCGCCAAGGGCCTCACCTCGGCTTACGCGCCGCTCAGCGGCTCCATCGTGTCGGACAAGGTCTGGAAAGTGCTTGAACAGGGCACCGACGAGAATGGCCCGATCGGCCACGGCTGGACCTATTCTGCGCACCCGATCGGTGCCGCCGCCGGTGTTGCCAACTTGAAGCTGATCGACGAGCTGAACCTGGTGAAAAACGCAGGCGAAACCGGCGCCTACCTGAATGCCACAATGGCTGAAGCCTTGTCCAGCCACGCCAATGTCGGCGAGGTGCGCGGCGAGGGGATGCTGTGTGCGGTGGAATTCGTGAAGGACAAGGACAGCCGCAGCTTCTTTGATGCCGCGGACAAGATCGGCCCGCAGATCTCTGCAAAGCTGCTGGAGCAGGACAAGGTCATTGCCCGCGCCATGCCGCAGGGCGACATCCTGGGCTTTGCCCCGCCGTTCTGCCTGAGCCGTGCTGAGGCCGATCAGGTGGTTGCCGCCACTCTGCGGGCAGTCCAGGCCGTTCTGGGCTGAAGCCGCACGCAGGCTGCGCGCCATTGCTGCGGGTGCTGAATGCACCCGCACAGAATCCTTCCCCCTCATTCAACCGGTGCATCGCTGCAGAAATTCGCTGGCCCGGCAAAACACCCGCCGATCCGGACTATAGAAGGCGGCTGTGTGTTATCCGCCTTCTGCAATTAGGTGTTTGGTGTACGGCGCTGCCTTCGGCAGCACCTCTTTCTTCACTGACTGGTTGGATTGTCACAAGTTCGGGCGCCGCGACGCCTGATCCAGCCAGGGCATTCTCTGCTGCAGCACCGAGGCCACGTGGAAGGCCCGCGGGTCGTCAAAGGCGCGGGCCACGATCTGCACGCCGACCGGCCGCCCGTTGGCGCCGATTCCGGCCGGAACCGCCAAGGTCGGCAGGCGCGACAGCATGTTGAAGACGGCCAGTGTATTGAGGTCGTACTCGCTGTCGAAATCCCGGTCTCCGATGGTGATGCGGTCCCAGGGTTTTTGCTCGGCAAGCATCTCGTAGCTGGCGAAGGCCGGGCAGACGAAGGCGTAATAGCTGTTCTCCATCATCGGTCCGAACCGGCTGTAGATGTCCGCCGCTGTGTCAAAGGCTGCCAAGAAATCCTCCGCCGTGGTCTTGGCGGCGCATTCGGCAAAGTATTTGGTGTAGTCGCAGACCTGATCCGGGTGCGCCTCGACTTCACGCGCCAGTGCAGCCCCCATCAGGTGGTTGAGGTAATTCTTGCACCCCTCCCGCACCTCATGGCCCCAGCCGAGCTTCACCTCCTCCACAATGGCGCCGGCATCCGACAGCGCGTCCAGCACCTTGAAAGTCTGATCGGCAACGTCCTTCGTCACCACTTCATTGCTGATATCCAGGCTGTAGCCAATGCGCTTGCCCTGCAGACTGCCGTATTCCATTGGGATGGTCATTTTCTGCCGGACCGTGGCGATGTCCTGCGGGTGGTGGCCGGAAATCACGTTCTGCATCAGCGCGCAGTCGGCAACCGTCCGGGCCATGGCGCCGACGTGGCAGTATGGATCCAAGTTGAAGGGCGCCGCATCCGGAACCCTCCCGTAAGGCGGTTTGAAACCAACCACTCCGCACATCGCCGCCGGGCCGCGGATCGAGCCGCCGATGTCCGAGCCGGTGGCCAAGGTAGTGGTGCCCGCCGCCAATGCGGCCCCCGCCCCGCCGGAGGAGCCCGAGGGGGTGTAGTCCGGGTTCCAGGGATTACGGGTCACCCCGTGCAGACGGGTTTCGGTTGTCCAGGCGCTGCAGAATTCAGGCGTGGCCGAGCGTGCATGGAAAATCGCGCCTGCATCGCGCAGCCGCTGTGCCACCGGGTGGGTTTCGTCAGCGACATAGTCCTTGTAGATCAGCGAGCCTTGGGTATTGCGCTGCCCTTCCACGGACATCTCATCCTTGATCGCAACCGTGATCCCTTCCAGCGGCCGGGCATCGCCGGGACGGTTCACATAGACTTCCTCCGCAGCGCGGGCAGCATCCATGGCTTGCTCGTAGAAGGTCTCAGTAAAGGCGTTGATCACCGGCTCGACAGCCTCAGCGCGGGCAAATTGCGCTTTTACCACATCCACTGGCGACAGCTCGCCGGACTTGAACAGGGCGATCTGCTCGGTTGCGGGCAGGTAGCACAGGTCGAGACCGGACATGGCAAGGGTTTCATTCAACGGCATGGAGTTTTCTCTCTTGGTTAGGTGTCTGTTGTTGATCAGGAAGGGCGTGATACGACGCCGCAATCAGGCTTCGGGTGTAGCCGTGGCCCGCTCCGGCAAAGAGCCGGGCGGTAGGGCCGGTCTCCACCAGCTCGCCCTTCAGCATGACGATCATGCGGTCGGCGGCGTGGCGGACGACGCTCATGTTGTGGGTGATCAGCAGGATCGACAGGCCCATCTGCTCCTGCAGTGCGTTCAGCAGGTTCACCACCTCGCCCTGGACCGAAACGTCCAGCCCGGCGGTGGGCTCATCCGCGACCACCAGCGAAGGTGAGAGCGCCAGCGCCCGGGCCACGCCCGCGCGGCGTGCCTGCCCGCCGGACAGCTCATGCGGAAAGCGGTCTGCATAGGCTTCGCCAAGCCCGGCCTGGGTCAGCAGCTCAATCGCGCGGGCTCGGGTTGCCTCGCCGCGGCGGCCATGCACGATCAGCGGCTCAACCACCTGTTCAGCGATAGTTGCCCGGGGCGACAGCGATCCGGCCGGATCCTGAAACATCATCGCAACCTGCTCGCGCGCGCGGCTCCAGCCTGCGGCATCCGCTCCAGTCAGTTCGCTGCCATTCAAGTTGATCCTGCCGCTGTCAGGGCGCACCAGCCCCATGATGGAGCGCGCCACCGTGGTCTTGCCCGAACCGCTCTCGCCGATCAGCGCCAGCGTTTCGCCGCTGCGGATGTCAAAACTCACGTTGCGGACCGCCGGGATCTCCTCGCGCCAGCCGCCCAAGACCGGCGGCAGCAGGCCCGAGCGGGTGAAAGTGACGGACAGATCCTCGACTCGCAGAACCGGCGCGTCCTCCGGCCCGATCCGTTCCAATGGGCCCTGAACGATTTGCACAGGACGCTCCAGCGCCTCGCTCATCGTGGGCAACCGCCGGGTCGGGGTTTCGATCTGTGCCGGGTCGCAGCGCAGCAGGGCCTTGGTGTAATCGTCCTGCGGCTCGGTGAAGACGTTCTGCACCGGTCCCGCCTCGCGTATCTCGCCGGACTTCATCACCAGCACTTCGTCGCAGAGCGAGGCAACTACCCCCAGATGGTGGGTCACAAAGATGATAGCGCAGCCGGTTTCCCGCTGCAGGCGCTGCAGCAGCTCCAGGATTTCCACTTCCAGTGTCGGGTCCAGCGCCGTGGTGGGCTCATCCGCCAGCACCAGATCCGGCCCCAGCATCAGCGCCATGGCGATGGACACCCGCTGGCGCTGGCCGCCGGACAGCTCATGCGGATACATGTTCATCCGCGCCGCCGGGTCCGGCAGGCTGACCCAGTCCAAAGCATCAATGGCACGCTGCCATTTCTCTCGCTTGGACCAGGGCTCGCGGTACAGAAGATCGGTCATCTGCCGGCCGATGGTCAGCCCCGGCGCCAAGGAGGTCATCGGGTCCTGCGAGACATAAGAGATCCGGGTGCCGCGCAGCGCCCGCATCCGGGCGGGCTGCAAGCGCAGCAGATCCTCGCCGTCAAACCAGACTTCGCCTGAATTCAGCGTGGCCGCATCCGGCAGCAGCCGGGTCAGCGCCCACAAAAGGGTGGATTTGCCCGAGCCGCTCTCGCCGACAATGCCCAGGGTCTGGCCGCTCTGCAGCGAGAACGAGGCCCATTTCACCGCCTGAACGGGGCCAAAGCGCACCGCAAGCTCGCAAACTTCCAGAAGTGTCTCTGCCATCGGTCAGCCCTTTCCGCCGAGTTTCGGGTCAAAGGCATCGCGCAGCGCTTCGCCCAGGAAGGTGAAGCCAAGCGTCGCCAGCACCAGCGGAATGCCCCCCGCCACCACCAGCCACGGGGTGTGGCCGACGAAGTCGAAGCCGTCCTGCAGCATCAGGCCCCAGCTGGAGGCAGGCGGCTTGACCCCCACGCCCAGGAAGCTGAGGCCGGCCTCTGCGGCAATGAAGGTTGGAATGTCCATCGAAGCGACGATCAGCACCGGGCCGATCACATTGGGCAGGATGTGGCGCGCCACGATGCGCACGCGGCCGGCGCCCATTGCCCGCAGCGCCTCGACGTATTCGGCATTGGCCTGCGCCATCACCGAGGCGCGCATGATCCGCCCGTAGTAGGGCACCGAGGTTGCCACCAGCAGGCCGACCAGAACCACCATGCCGCCGCCGAAGATCGGGCCGATGGCCAGCGCCAGAATGATCACCGGATAGGCGCGCACGGTGTCAAACCCTAGCGTCAGCACATAATCCAGCCAGCGCGGGCCCATGGCCGCCGCCATGCCCAGGATGCAGCCCAGGATCACCGACAGCGCGGTCGAGACCAGCGCCACGGTCAGTGCAATCCGCCCGCCGTAAAGCGCGCGCGACAGCACATCGCGGCCCAGCTGATCGGTGCCCAGCCAATGGGCCGCACTTGGCCCCTGCAGCTTTGACGGAATGTCCATGGCGTTTGGCCCATAAGGCGCGATCCAGGGGGCCAGCACCGCCGAAAGGATCAGCAGCACCGCCAGGACCAGCCCGAACATGCCCATCGGATCCTGCATCAGCCGGACAAAACCGCTGGAGCGCACCGGCTTGCTGACGGGTTGGATTTCAACAGCGGTCATTGCTCCTGGCCTTCCTTGAAACGGGGATCGATGATGGCGTTAAGGATATCGGCGGCGGTGGTCGCCGCGATCAGCAGCGCGCTGGAGGCCAGCACCGCGCCCAGTGTCACCGGGTAGTTGCGCAGGATCACCGCGTCATACATCAGCTTGCCGATGCCGGGCCGGGCAAAGACGATCTCGGCAAAGACCGCGCTGCCCAGCATATAGCCGACGCCCACGCCCAGAACGGTGATGGTCGGCGCCACAGCCACCCGCAGCGCATAAGTCCGGATGATGCGCGGCTCGGTCAGCCCGAAAGAGCGGGCATTGCGGATATAGTTCGCCGACAGCACCTCGATCATCGAGGCGCGCACTAGCCGGGCCAGATAGCCGACCCAGCCGATGCCGACTGCCACCGCGGGCATGATCAGATGGTGCAGTGCCGACCAGACGCCGCCCTCGCCGGCGCCGATTGCAGGCAGCCAGCCCAAGCGCGCCGAGAAAAGCAGCATGCCGTAAATCGCGATGATCACCGAGGGCACCGCAATGACGCTGACCGACAGCACACCGATCAGCCGGTCGAACACCCCGTTGCGCTTCACCGCCGCCAGGCAGCCCAGCGGGATGCCAAGCCCCGCCGCCAGCAGCATCGCCGCTGCCACCAGCTGCACCGTATGCGGCAGATGCGCCAGCAGAACTTCCCTGACCGGCAGGCGGCTGCGCAGGTCGGTGCCCAGATCGCCATGCGCAACCGCGCCCAGGTATTTCACGATCTGCACCGGCATCGGCCGGTCCAGCCCCAGCCGCTCGGCAAACTCTGCCTTGATCGCCGGAGTGGCCCGCGGCCCCAGCATGGCGCTGGCCGGATCACCCGGAGCCAGCTGCACCAGCACATAAAGCGACGAGACCGCCAGGATCAGCACAGCCACCCCAAGACAGGTGCGGCGGAAGATATAGCCAAGCATGTTGGAATTTCCTCGGAAGAAAGATCCGGGCGTGGCACGGGGCCGCCGCCCGGCAGGAGGGAGATCAGTCCGCGGCCTTCTTGAAGCCGGCAAAGACCGGGCGGCCGTCGGGGAGCACTGCCGGAACCACCTTGTCGTTCCACAGAATGGTCAGCGGCTCATTGGTCAGGAACAGGAAGTTGCCGGACTCCACCATCAGATCCTGCATCCTGGCGTAGAGCCGGCCGCGCTCTTGCTCATCGGTGCTGCGGCGCGCTTTCTCGACCAGGGCGTCATACTCCGGGCTGCTGAGGCCTTCCCAGTTCCAGACACCAACCTGGTTAGAGGTGAAATACTGCATGGTGTAGATGCCGTCGGGATTGCCGGTCCAGGACTTCACATGCAGCTGCAGATCCGCCGCGCGGGCTTCGTCAACGCTCCAGAAGGTGCCCTCATCCTGACCGTTCAGCTCCACGATCAGCCCGATCTCGGCCAGATTGGCCTGAATGATCTGGGCAATGGTGGCACGGTTGGCGGTGTTGACGAAATCCAGCCGCAGCACGGTTCCTTCGGCCCCCGCCTCGGCAATCAGCGCGCGGGCGGCGTCGACATCCCGCGGCGCCGGAGCGGCGTCGCGGTAGCCCAGCAGCCCCGGCGCCACGATACCGGTGGCGTGATCCGCCCGCCCGTTCGAGATGGCTGCCAGAATTGTGGGCACATCCACGGCCTTCTGGATGGCCTGGCGCACGCGGATATCCGACAACCCCTCGTAGGTCTCCGAAATGCCCATCCACAGCGGATCAAGCGAAGACCGCAGTTCGGTGTTGCCGGAACTCTTGGACCAATTGTCATACTCCAGCGCCGAGGCGGCATAGGTGTAGTCTATCTCGCCCGCGTCAAAGGCTACCCGGGCAGCGTTGTCGTCGGCAATGGCGATGATGGCCACTTCCTCGAACTCTGCCGCCGCGCCGCTCCAGTCCGGGTCTTTCTCCAGCATGAAGGGCTGGCCCGGCTCATGCGACTTGAACCTGTAAGGGCCCGCAGTTGCGACCGGGGTGGCCTCGAAATATCCCTCCGAAGCCTCGGCTGCCGCCTTGGAGATGATCGCACCCGAAGTGTAGGACAGCGTCGCGCTCCAGAACGCAGGCGACGGTGCGCTCAGATGGATGATACCGGTGTATTTCCCAGTAACCTCAACATCTTCCAGCAGGGAAAACTCCGCAGAAACGCCCGATTCCAGATCCGGATCCAGATGGCGTTCAAAGGAGTATTCCACGTCTTCTGCGGTCAGCTCGCCAAAGCCGCCGGACCACATGATGCCGGGCTTCAGTTCAAACGCGATATGCTGCGGGTCCGAAAGATCAACCGACTTGGCCGCATCCAGTTCGGCCTGCCAGCTGTTGCCCGCCGCATATTTGGCCAGCCGCGGATAGAGGTTGTCGATCAGCAGCTGCTCTGAACTGGACCCCCAATAGGCCGGGTCCAGGTACCCTGGATCTGCAGCCACCGCAATGCGGAGGGTTTCGGCCTGGGCGGCCCCCGCTGCAGCAGCCCAGAATGCGGCGGCTGTGCTGGCACATGCGGATGCGCGCTTTGCCCGGTCTTTGGCAGTTTGGGTCATTTTCCTCTCCGTCTGTTGGCATCTTTTCCATCAGTCTAGAGGGCAGCCGCGCCGCAAATCACGCACTGTCAGACCCCAGAAATTAAGCTGGACGAAGCTAAAGAGCATAAATTAGCATAAAGATATGTCTGAAACCCGTCTCTCCGCTAACCTCCGGCTGCTGTGCAGCTATGGCCGTTCAGTTTCGGATGTGTGCCGTCGAATCGGCATCAACCGGCAGCAATTCAACAAATACCTCACCGGCCAGACCGCTCCTTCGCTGGCGACGCTGCGCCGGATCTGCGACTTTTTCGGCGTGGATGAGGCCGAGATCCTGCAGGACCATGCAGCCTTTGCCAAACTGGTGCGGCTGCGCCCGCCGGTTCTGAACCGGGCAGAGGATCCGCTGGCCACGCATATGGAGAAGGTCATCCGCCGCGACCGCCGTGATACCGGCCTGCTGGAACGCCACGCCGGCTACTACCACATCTACATGAGTCCGGACCCCGCCAAGAATTACTTGCTCAAGAGTATCGGGCACATTTTTGGCAGCGGGCAGGACTGGTTTTCAAAAGAAGTGGAGCGCTATGAGGACGATGAATTCGCTGTGCCCTCGACGCTGAAGCACTCAGGCCTCGTGTTCGAGGCGCACAAGCGGATTTTCATCACAAGCCGCGAACAGGGGCAAGGCAACGGCATGTGGACCACGGCGCTTATCGCGTCGGACTATGATGAGCCATCGTTTCTTCCCGGGCTGCTCCAGGGGATCGAACCTGAAGGCGGGCATATGCTGTACGGCACCCGTGTGGTGTGGGAGTTTCTGGGAAAATCACCGGACCTGCGGGAGACTCTGCAGCGTTGCGGCGCCTACAAGAGCGGACACCCCGAAGTGCCCGAGTTTGTTCGCAATTCCATTTTCCTAGCGGACGGCACGCAAACGGCTACCTTAACAGCCAGCTTCTAAACGCCGCGACCGTGCCATGGGCATGCAGCCATTCGAGGCTTGCGTGATCACAATGCCCACGTCCGAACCAGCTTGAACGGCTGTTTCTCGGTAGGCCTTGAGCCGCAGTACTGAAAGTACTGAGTTTACGGCAAGCGGCGAAGCCGCCGCCGAGTATGAACTGGTGATCATCCACGACTCTCAGCCCGAACCGCGTTACCATTTTCGTTTTTTGACGCAAGCGGCCAGAGTGGCTTCGTTCCAAACATGGTATAGGTCCGGCCTTGGGCTAGGTCAGCCGCAATGTTCCGCATAAGCGGACAATGCTTCCCTGATATCCTCGGGAATACCGATCGCACGGTGTTCGTTCAGGCATGTTGCAACAGTGGTAAAACTTCCGCGCAGGGCTTCGCGGCCGTCTTTCATCGCGTGCAGCTGCAATTGATAGGACTTGCCGCCGATCGCCGTGACAGAGACGAAGATTTCGATTTCATCTCCCATCATGCAGGGGGTGAAAAAGGTGGCTCCCGCATTCGCATAGCCAAGGCCTGTGCGGCGCGGGCCGATGATGTCGTAGTAGTCGATATTCAGGCACTCGCAGAACCAGGCTTCGATCACCTGATTGAAGACGTCAAAGAACTTTGGAGTATAGACGATGCCAGCCGGATCGCATTGGCCGTGCCGGAACACATGGGGCTGGGACCAAAGGCCTTCCGGCAGGTCGCTTGCGTTAAGCGGAAGAGGGCGTGCCTGCCGGATGTTCTGTTCTTCTGTTGCCATGCTTAGGACTCGATTGTTTGTACTGTCCAGGTTGCCGCAGGAGGCGTCATTGACTGCCGAGGTAGGCCGCCGCGCCTGACCGGCTGCGCCTTCCCTCGCGGCGAATGTTCTTCTTGCGGACACGAGCTTATCAAGTTCTGACAAGCTGCGGGCATGAGTATCAGAAAATCTTTTGATGTTGCGGTGAAAACAGAGGTGTCTGCCGCAAGGTCAAAGTCTGCCTGCAAAGCCGCAGAAGCCGGACCGGGGGCCAAAATCAGCTTCTGGCCGCGGGCGAAGCCGGTTTCTCTCCTATTCTGGCATTTTCAGATGGCTGAAAGCGAGGAGCCAGCCACTGCAGAAACGCTACTCCCCCGGCAGAACGTGGCAATGCTCCGGCAGCCAGTGCACCAGGAGTTTCTGCCCAGCCCTGATGTCCACGGACTTTAGCTCGTCATGCCCTTTTTGCACTTTCAGCTCTTGGCCCTGGTCTGTTTCAAGAAAGACAGTGGCAGAGGCGCCGGCAAATTCTCCGCCGACGACCACGGCTTCAACACAGTTTCCGGTACAGGACGCTCCGGCAGGGGCCAATGACATGTTCTCGGAGCTTACGGCAAAGGCAACATTGGCGCCTGGTGCCCTTTGCAGCTCTGCCGGGGCTTTCACCGTGAAGGCGGCGTGTTCGGCCTTAACGGTCCAAACGCTGCTGCCGTCGGACGCGAGGCGGCCGGAAAACACATTTGAGGACCCCAGGAAGTCCGCAACAAAGCGGTTGTGGGGCTCGCGGTAGATTTCCTCGGGTGTGCCGATCTGTTCAATCTTGCCGCGGCTCATGATGACCACCCGGTCGGCCATGGAAAATGCCTCGGACATCGAGTGGGTCACATAGACAAAGGTGATGCCCAGATCTTTTTGCAGGCTGGACAGCACTGACTGCATGCGTACTTTCAGATGGGCATCAAGTGCGGAAAGCGGTTCGTCCAGCAGCAGGATCTTGGGCTCGGTCACCAAGGAACGGGCCAGGGCCACCCGCTGGCGCTGGCCGCCGGACAGCTGCGAGATGTTGCGGTCGGCAAACTCCAGAATATCCAGCCGGTCCAGCCATTTGCGGGCACGCTCTCGCCGCTCGGCTTTGGGCACCTTGCGCATTTTCAGGCTGAATTCGACGTTTTCCTGCACTGTGAGGAAAGGGAACAGCGCCAGGCTCTGCCAGACCATCGGCGTGTCCCGCTCCCAGGTCGGCTTGCCGTTGATCTGCTCGCCATCGAGCAGAATACTGCCTTCGGTCGGATCCTCCAGCCCGGCCAGCATCCTTAAGGTGGTGGTCTTGCCGCATCCCGAAGAGCCCATGATCGCCAGGAACTCGCCGCGGGCGATCTGGAAGTCGGCCTTTTCAACAGCGGTGAAGCTGCCGAACCTTTTCACAACATTGTCGAAATGCACGATTGGGGTGTCCAGCATGGCTCTGTCCTGTCTGTTAAGGGGTCTTGGTGTCCGGATTGCGCATCAGGAGCTGGGCAATCACGATGAAGGAGATCGAACTGACAAAGGCGAGCGAGCCGATGGCATTGATCCGCGGGCTGACCTGGCCCTGGAGGAAGCCCAGCACCTTGACCGGCAGCGTTTCGTTCAGGCCGGAAACAAACCAGGCCACTGCAAACTCGTCGAAAGAGACCGCCATGGTGATGAACAGCGCGGCATAGATCGCGGGCTTGGTGAAGGGGATGATCACATGGCGCATCGTCACCCATTCATTGCCGCCCAGGTTCCAGGCTGCCGCTTCCAGATCGGGATCCATCTGCGACAGCCGCAGGCGGATAATGGCCATGGCAAAGGGGCTGCACATCACGCCGTGGGCGATGATCACCGAGACCACATTGCCCGACAGGCTGACGCGGGAGAGGAAGGCAAGCATCGCCAGCCCCATGATCACCACCGGGATGGTCGGCGGCAGCAGGGCCAGGGCCAGATAGGCAGTCTTGCCAAAGAACTTGTAGCGGAAGTCGGTATAGGCGCCGCCAAATCCCAGCAGTGTGGCGATTGCTGCAACACAGGCGCCGACCAGCAGGGTGTTGAAGAAACCGGCCCAGACCAGCGGGTCCTCCCAAATCAGCCGGTACCATTCGGTTGAGAAGGAGCCCAGCGGCAGCGAGGGGAAGCGGTCGGAGTTCAGTGAGAACACGAAGCTGCCTGCAATGGGGGCGAAGATGAAGATGAGGCACAGCGCGATATGCAGTTTGAGCAGGCCGTCGATGAGGGGATTGCGGTTGCCGGTCATTTTCCTGCCTCCCTGTAAGCAAATTTGATGGCGGCGAAGGCAACGGTCAGCAAAGTGGCGATCATTGTCAGTGCCACCACTGCCGCACGCGGCCATTGCTGTCCGGATTTGGTGATATCTGTGATCATGATTGACAGGGTCGGCGGGTTGCCTCCGCCCAGATAGAGCGGGCTGACGAAGTCGCCAAAGCTGAGGATGAAGGCAAAGAGCGCGGCAATCACCAGCCCTGCCTTGGCCGAGGGGATAATGACTTCCAGAACTGTCTGCAGCCGTCCGCAGCGCATGTTATGGGCAGCCTCGACCAGGTCACGGTTCACGAAGTTGAGGCTGAACACCTGCAGCAGGATCACCAGCGGCAGGCACAATGTGGCATAGCCCGCAAGCGTGCCGAATGTGTTGTTGAGCATCGGGTAGGGGCCAAGGCCCAGATAGCCCAGGAAAGCATTCAGAATGCCAGCATCGGACAGGAAGACCTGCAGCGAATAGACCCGGACCAGGTAACTGGTGAAGAAAGGGATGATCAGGATGAAGATCATCCAGCGTTTGACACTGTCCCGCAGCTTGAACGAGATCGCATAAGAGGCCGGAAACGCCAACAGGCTGATCAGCACCGCACTGGCCGAGGCCATCAGCAGGGTCCGGAAATAGGCATCCCAGAAAACACCGCGGGAATAGATCTTGATCCAGTTCACGGTGTCGAAGTCCGGCTGCATCTGAAAGTTCCGCACCGTCCAGAAGCTGAGCGCCACGAGAAAGGCCAGCGGGAACAAAAAGAAGGCCAGCTGCCAGATCAGAAGCGGCAGTGAAAAGGTCAGAGAAAACAGAGATGGCCGTGTATTCATCGGTTTTCCAGCGCCGGGCGGCAGCTGGCCTTCAGTAAGGCGCCGGAAGCCGGGGAAGAGAGGCTTCCGGAGCGGGGGAGAGATTAGGCGCCCTTGTAGTCGGACCAGAAGTCGTTCCAATCCTCCAGGCTCTGCTGTCCGGGCAGCTGGCGGTACTTGATGCGGCCGTCGCGGATCAGGTCGATGGCGTTATTCTGGCCCAGCACCATGTTCTGCCGCTTGGCTTCGCCCGGGTTGGCTTCATTCAGCGCCACCCAGCCCTTCTTGTTGGGGATCATTGCCGGGTAGGCCGCCATATCCGCTGATTTCGCCTGCCCTTCAGGCGAGGTGATGTACTGGATCCACTTGCGCGCCATCTCCTGGTTGCGCGAGCCCTTGCCGATCGAGAAGCTCTCGGTCCATTGCAGACCGCCTTCCTCAGGAATAGCGGTGCGCACATTTGCGCCGTTCTTCTCCAGCACGCCGGTGATCCAGTCGCCGATGCCGGCAAAGGCCGTCATCTGGCCGTTCTTCAAGGAAGAGAAAGTGCCGCCATAGTCAAAGAACCCGCCCACCTGGCCGCGCAGCGCCATGGTGCTGTCCTGCACCTGCTGCCAGGCGGCATCGCTCAGATTGAAGGGATCTGCGTTGCCGTTCAGCAGGCTCACCTGGCCAAGGTTCGGCAAGTGCCAGTCGAAATGCCCCAGCTTGCCGGTCAGGCGGCTGTCGCTGAAGATATTGTAGCTGGCGGCATCCGCCTCGCTCAGCACGCCGGCATTGTAGGAAATGCCAAGGAAACCGAACCGGGTGATCACCGAGAAAAGCTTGCCGTCCTGCCAGTGGCCCGGGAACTGCTGGAATTCCGGGAAGAAATCGTCAAACGCATAGTCGTTCGGGTCCAGTTCCTCGATGTAGCCTGCGGCATTCAGCTGCTGCACATACTCAGCGTCGGAGAGGATCACGTCATAGGTGCCCGGCGGCGACTGGGCGATCAGCCCCAGCATATTGTCGCCCCCGGTGTAGTACTTGGGGGTGAACTTCACATTGTGCAGTTCTTCAAACTCTCCGACCACATCCGGTTCGGCGTGGCCGTACCAGGCCAGCATCGACAGGTTCACGGTTTGCGCCGCGGCCCGGATCGACAGGAACGGGGTGGCCAGGGCGGCGCCTGCCGACATTTTTAGCAGCGCGCGCCGGCTGGGGTGGGTGGATTTCCTAAGCATGTCAGTCTCCTTGCTGGTTCTATTGCGCAGCTGTTGCCGCCGCGCTTACTGCAGAGCGGTCTGCGAATTCCTTCTTGAGCGCCGTGACGATCCTCTTGGTGCAGACACTCAGCAGCAGTTCGCCCTTTTCGGCCGTGGCCTCTACCGGCGACGACAGCGTGCCGGTGGCCGGGGTCCAGTCCTGGTGCGGCGGGTAGACGTCATAGGGCGGAAAGGCGGGCGGCGCGTGATCGATTGCATCCTCCAGCTTCACCAGTTCCGGGTGCAGCTTGAGCATCAGCGAGGTTTCCATCACCCCCGCGTGCTCCATTTCCCAACCCGGGAAACCATTTGGGTAGAGAGCGGCGAGCGTGTCTTCGTCAACGAAATCCCAGTACGACAGGACAACCGCTTTCACACCGGTGATGCCGTCCCACTTCAGCTCTCTGAGGGCCAGATCAATGCCTTCGGAAATGAACCAGGAATTCTCAAAGTGGCCGTTCACCAGGCAGAAGTTGCGGTTGCCGTGGCGCACGAACTCCTTGATCAGGTCTTTCAAGGCGCTGACCAGAGTGCCGCCGTCCAGGCTGGTGGTGCCGGAAAAGAAATTGCCGCCGCCGGACTTCTGATGCGACTTGTAGCCGTACATAAAAGGCGGCGCGACAAGACCGCCGATCTGCTCCGCGATCCGGCGGGCAAACTCGTTAGGCAGCAGCACATCGACATTCATCGCCATGTGATGCCCGTGCTGCTCCATGGAGCCGACGGGGATCAGAATGGGGGTTTGACCGTCTTCAACAAGCGACTTGTACTGCGGCCAGGTCCGCTCAACGGCAAATACAGAGTTGTTCTTCATGGGAAAGCTCAATCCGGGAAAGTTAAGGCTTGCTTTACTTTGACTCCGGATCTTCCATGTGAGAAATTGATAGTAACAATGCAAGAATAAGAATTGTAAATGTCTAGAAAGTTCACCAACCTGCAGACCGACCTGCTGCGCACCTTTGTGACAGCGGTTGACCTTGGCAATTATACCGAGACCGGACAGGCGCTTGGCCGGACGCAGCCCGCGATTTCCCTGCAGATCCGCCGCTTGGAAGAACTCAGCGGCTGCAAGCTGATTGTGCATCAGGGCAAGGAGCTGACGCTGACCGAGGATGGCCACGCGCTGATCGGATACGCGCGCGAGATCCTGCGGCTGAACGACAGCGCGGTTGCGCGCCTGTCGCGCTCCAGTATTCAGGGCGTGCTGCGGGTCGGCCTGCCAATCGACTATGCCACCGAGTTCTTCCAGACCATCATCTCGGACTTTGTCAAAGCCAACCCGGCAGTCACACTGGACATCCGGTGCCACTGGAGCCGGGATCTGCTCAGCAGGCTGCATGCTGATGAGCTGGACATGACCATCGCCATCACCGATTCAATGCCCGCGCCATATGTCTCGCACTATTGGTCTGAGCGCCCCAAATGGGTCTGTGCCAAAGACTTCCATTTCAATCCGGATGAGCCGCTGCCGCTGGTGCTGCACCCGGAGGGCTGCGTCTACCGCGACCGGGTGATCGAGTCACTGAACGGTGAGGGGCGCAAATGGCGGATTGCTTTTGAAAGCCCGGGCATCTCAGCGCTGCAGAACGCGGTAGCCAGCGGCTGGGGCATTTCAGCCCTGACAACCAAGACCTTGCTGCCGGGCATGCGCATCCTGACACCGGATATCGGTTTCCCTGAGCTGGCGCGGATACACGTCGGGCTGTTCTACAAGCATGTGCGCCAGGGCGACGCAGCGCTGAAACTAATCGAGCAGATTGCCGAAGGCGTGGGCGGTTTCCGCAAGACGATTAAACCCGCGTCCGGGTAGGGGTATTTCCAATCCTTATGGATGGATCATATCTATTAATTTTTTGACATCCTTCTCCGGTGCTACCGACAAAGGCAGGCCCCGAAGAAAGGATCAAACATGTCTGAAGATATGCTCCACGTCATGGAATGGCACAACGGCGACAAGGATTATTCGCCGTTCTCCGACCAGGAAATGAAGCGCCGCCAGGATGAGCTGCGCGCCTGGATGGCGAAGCAGAACGTCGATGCGGCGCTGTTCACCTCCTATCACTGCATCAACTACTACTCCGGCTGGCTGTACTGCTATTTCGGCCGCAAATACGGCATGGTCATCGATCAGAAGAACGCCACCACGATTTCGGCGGGCATTGACGGCGGCCAGCCTTGGCGCCGCAGCTTTGGCAATAACATCACCTATACCGACTGGCGCCGGGACAACTTCTACCGCGCTGTGCAGGACCTGACAAAGGGCGCCAAGCGGGTCGGGATTGAGTTCGACCATGTGTCGCTGGACTACCGCCAGGCGCTGCAGGATGCCCTGCCCGGTGTCGAGTTAGTTGATGTCTCGGGTCCGTCGATGTGGATGCGCACCATCAAATCAACCGAGGAGCTGAAACTGATCCGCGAAGGCGCGCGCATCTGCGACGTTGGCGGCGCTGCCGTTGCGGGTGCAGTGCAGGCAGGGGTGGCCGAGCATGAGGTGGCCATTGCCGGCACCAATGCAATGATCCGCGAAATCGCTGCCTCATTCCCCTTTGTCGAGCTGATGGACACCTGGACCTGGTTCCAGTCCGGCATCAACACCGACGGCGCGCACAACCCGGTCACTAACCGCATCGTTCAATCCGGCGATATCCTCAGCCTGAACACCTTCCCGATGATCTTCGGCTACTACACTGCGCTGGAGCGGACGCTGTTCTGCGATCACGTGGACGACGCCAGCCTCGACATCTGGCAAAAGAACGTTGCCGTGCATGAACGCGGGCTGGAGCTGATCAAGCCCGGAGCGAAATGCAAGGACATCGCATTGGAGCTCAATGAGATGTACCGCGAGTGGGACCTGCTGAAGTACCGCTCCTTCGGCTACGGCCACAGCTTTGGCGTCCTGAGCCACTACTACGGTCGCGAGGCCGGGGTCGAGCTGCGCGAGGATATCGATACCGAGCTGAAGCCCGGAATGGTGGTGTCGATGGAGCCGATGGTGATGCTGCCCGAAGGCACGCCCGGCGCGGGCGGCTACCGCGAGCATGACATTCTGATCGTTGGTGAAGACGGCGCCGAAAATATCACCGGCTTCCCCTATGGCCCCGAGCACAACATCGTCGGGGCCAAGGCGTAAGATGGCGGGGAAGGCCGGCATACTGCTGCAGGGGCTGGCCTGTCTGGCCGTCCTGGCCGGGTCCATCTGCCTGCTGGCGCTGGCGCCTGACCCGCAGCGCACCAGTTCCGAAGGGGCTCAGTGGGTCTACCTGCGCCTGGCCTTTCCCGTTCCGCAATAACATCTTGCTGCGCCCTTCGGGGCGCAGCGCCAGGACCTGCTAGAACAGCAATAACCCCGGAGCGCTGCCCGCCAGCAGCCGTTCAGGAGAAGACCATGCAAGACTCCCGCTTCCTCCCCAAAGGCGCTGCCACGGTGCGCTTTGACAGCGATGCACCGCCGAAGACGTTCCATTTTCTGCTGCTGCCGAAAACCACTATGCTAGCCTTCAGCGCCGCAATCGAGCCGTTGCGGATCGCCAATCAGCTGACCCAGAAGCCGCTGTTCGAATGGTATGCGCACAGCCCCGACGGGTTGCCGGTCAGCTGCTCTAACGGCATTCCGATACATGTGGATGCCGGCCTGTGCGATCTGGACCGCAATGCTTCGCTGTTTGTCTGCGCAGGAACAGAGCCCGCGCAATCCTACGATAGCCGCGCCGTCAGCTGGATCAGCCGGCAAAAGGCGCACGGCGTCAGCCTTGGCAGCATCTGCACCGGCGCTTTCGCCTTGGCGGCGGCAGGCGCTTTGGCCGGGCGGCGTTTCACCCTGCATTGGGAAAACGCCCCGGGGTTTGCCGAATTGTTTCCGCACCTCACCCCGACCGGCAATTTCTACGAGGCTGACCGCGGCCTTTACACCTGCGGTGGCGGGCACGCGGCCACTGATATGATGCTGGACATCATCGAGGCGCACTGCGGCACCCATCTGGCCTCCTGCGTGGCGGACATGTGCCTGCACAAGCGCCCGGGCGCGGGCATGTCGCAGCAGATTTCACCGGTCTCCCCGATGCTCGGCAGCCGCAATCCCAGCCTGGTCCGCGCTGTGCGGCTGATGCAGGCCAACCTCGAAGAACCGCTGGACATGGACGGGATCGCCGAAGAACTGTCTGTCTCCCGCCGTCAGCTGGAGCGGCTGTTTCAAAAATATGTCGGGCAGTCGCCCTGGCAGTTCTATTTCGGCCTGCGGCTGGATCGGGCGTTCTCCCTGCTCAACGAAACCGACCTGAGCGTGCACGAGATTGCCATGGCTTCCGGTTTTGAAAACACCTCGTATTTCTCGCGGCAGTTCAAGCGCAAGTTCGACCGTTCGCCGCATAGCTTCCGCAAATCCTGGTCGCTTTGCAGCAGCCCGCCATAAGCATCGTAAATCCAAGCATTTGCAGTTCTCATTCTCCGCTTATCCAATGCTCCGCTAAGGTCCCAGGCTGAACACACAGTGCCTGTTGGCGGCAGGGGAGGCGGGGCCATGGCCGTCCCTCCGGGCCCGGCCGAAACACAAAAACAGGGAGAAACAATGTCACTCGAACAGGGCTTTGACGGCCGCTACCCTTACAACGCCGTCGCCAGTACCGGCCTGCTGAAAGGCGTCCATGCACGGATGAGCATCGCCTCGAAGCTCATGGTGATCGCCTTTGTTGTGTTCACCGTCGCCAATGTCGAATTTGCTTCGGGCGTGTTCGACGGGGTCAAGTCGTGGATCACCAGCACGCTCAGCTGGTACTACATCCTGATGATCAGCATCTTTCTGCTGTTCAGCATCTGGCTGGCCTTCAGCCGCTATGGCCATATCCGGCTGGGCAAGGACAGCGACCGGCCGGAGTTCGGCAACTTCTCGTGGTTTGCCATGCTGTTCAGCGCCGGCATGGGCAATGGCGTGCTGTTCTGGAGCATCGCCGAGCCGATGTACCACCTGCAGGGCAACCCGTTTATCGAGATGGCCGGAACCGAGGCGAACTCAGCCCTGGCTGCCAGCACCGCCATGCTGATCACCGCCTTCCACTGGGGGGTGCACGGCTGGGCGGTCTATGTGATCGTGGCTTTGTCGCTGGCCTATTTCGCTTACCGTAAAGGTCTGCCGCTTTCGATGCGCTCCACTCTGTACCCGCTGATCGGAGACCGCATCTACGGCTTCTGGGGCCATGCAGCCGACCTCTTGGCGATCTTTGGCACCATCTTCGGCGTTGCCACCACCCTGGGGCTGGGCGTCCAGCAGATGAACACCGGCCTGAGCCTGCTGACCGGCATTGCCAATTCGACAACCAACCAGATCATCCTGATCGCCATCGTAACTGGTATTGCCACCCTGTCCGCGGTCTCGGGCGTGTCGAAGGGCATCCGCATCATCAGCGAGCTGAACATGTGGCTGACCTTTGCCATTCTGGCCTTCTTTTTGTTTGCCGGCCCGACCGTCTACCTGCTGGGTCAATTCGTCAATCTGGTCGGCAACTACGTGCAGAACTTCGTGCCTATGGGCCTGTGGGTCGATGAAGAGCAGGGCCGGCAGTGGCAGGGCTGGTGGACCGTCTTTTACTGGGGCTGGTGGATCGCCTGGTCGCCTTTTGTGGGGCTGTTCATCGCCCGCGTCTCCAAGGGCCGAACTCTGCGCGAGTTTGTAGTGGCGCTGCTGATCGTGCCGCCGCTGGTCACCATGTTCCTGCTGGCAATGTTCGGCGGCAATGCCGTCAGCATCGAACTGCAGGGCGCGGGCGGCATCATCGAAGCGGTCAACGAAAGCCCGACCCTGGCGCTTTATGCGACGCTTGAGGGCATGGATGTGGGCCTTTGGGGCACCGCCTTTGCCGCCATCGTCACCTTTCTGATTGCCTCCTACTTCATCACCTCATCGGACTCCGGCACCCTGGTGATCTGCACCATGCTGGCCATGGGCAGCCAGCATCCGCCACGGCTGGTGCGGATCTTCTGGGGCGTCACCGAAGGCGTTGTCGCCAGCGTGCTGCTGGTCGCCGGGGGATTGGTTGCGTTGCAGACTGCATCGATCGCTGCCGCTTTGCCGTTCTCAATCGTCATTCTTCTGATGATGATCAGCCTGTACAAGGCCTTGAAAGAGGAACTGCCAGCCAAGTAGAGCAGACAGCTTAACCCCGCCCGCCGCATTCCAAAACAGAAAGTGCGGCGGGCAGCTTCGATTTCATGCGGCTGGCTGGGAAGAAATGATTGCCTCTGGTTCATTGACGTCGCCAGGCCCTGCCCAGATGCGGTCAAATTCGCTGAAGACCTGACACAGATGGCTCTACCGGACCGGTTGTGGTTCACACAGGGCTTGAAACCAGTGGCGATTTCAAGCGCCTGCGCCTCTTTGCAAGCTTCCAAGGCACAGGCAGCGCTCAGCGCTCATTGGCTTGGGCACAGCTCTCAGCAGAGTGCGGCGGCCAAGACGAGGGGTGTCAGCCGGTGATCTCTTTCATCACGCCGAGGAACTTCGCCACTTCGCCTATGCTGTTGTAATGGCACATGGAGACCCGCACGCAGCTGTCCATGTCCAGAGGCGTCAGAATGTTGCCTGAGTAATGATCTGCCTTGCGCAGATGCGTGCGGATGCCCTGTTCGTTCAGCCGCTTCACCACATCCACCGACGGCACGCCCTCAACAGTCAGGGACACCAGCCCCTCGCGCGCGGGGTTGTCTGCACCGCCCAGGATGGTGACGCCTTCCATCTCAGCCAGCCCGGGCAGGTTGCCGGTGCCATGGATCATCGCGTCGGTTAGGGCCTTCTCATGCGCGTGGATTGCCTCGCCCGCGGCCACGAATTTCGCGCGCCGGCCGGTGGCATCGCTGACTTCGCCGCCGAGCCACTCCAGGTATTCGGCCACATCCGAAAGCGTGGCATAGCTTCCGGTGTCGCGGGTGCCCATTTCCCAGTTGTCCTCCGGCCCGTCGATCAGCGCGTTATGCGGCACATGGGTCATCCGGTCAGAGATCCAGGCCAAGCCATAGCCGTGGCGCGAGAACATCTTGTAGGGCGAGATCACATAGCCGTCGACGTCATAGGCCTCCAGGTCAATGCGCCCGTGGGCGGCGTGCTGGATGCCGTCGACGATAATCAGGCAGTCCGGCGCCACCTCGCGGATGGCGGCAGCGCAAGCCGCCAGGTCGACACCCATGCCGGTCACAGGCGAGGTATGGACGATGGTCGCCACCACGGTGTCCGGCGTGACCGCCTTGGCATAGGCATCGGCGGTGAGGGTGCCGCTGGCGTTGTCATGCTCGATCAGAACATGTTTTTGCCGCGCTACCCCGGCCCAGCGGGCGCAGGCCGAACGGGTGGCCGGATGCTCCAGCGTCGAGCCCAGCACGGTGCCGCCTTCGCCCCTGCCGAGGCAAGCGTTCATGATCAGGCGGAACAACAGCTCGGTGCCGCTTTCGCCGGCAAAGAACTGGCCGCCCGGCGCATTCATGAACACGCGCATGTCGTCCTTGGCCTTGTTGATCACCCGCACCAGTTCGTGGCTGCCCGGGTTGTCGCGGCCCTGGTTGTCGGCGATGGCAGCGTATTGCGCTGAAGTCTCAACCACCGATTTCAGCGTCAGCGCGCCGCCGGCGTTTTCAAAGAAGATGCGGCTGCCCTGCTGCGGGCAGCTGTCAACCTGGGCAAAGCGGCCGCGGATTTGCTCGAGGAGGGTGTCGGTGATCTGGCTCATGATGGTCCTATCAGGCGGAATGTGCGTTTCCGCGCCAGATTAAGGGCCAGGGCTTCGCTCCACATGCAAAAGATTTGGGGGCTGAGAGCCGGAAATCTCTGTGGGAGAAGGGTCGGTTAAAGCCAGTTTCCCCTGTGGAGCAGGGTAGCTTTTCACGGTGAGCGTACCCCTGGGCGGGAGCGGAACGCGCCCGCCGTGGGGCGGGCGGACGCATGCCTGCCGCTAGCGCGACGGGCAGGGAGCTTGCCCGATCTCAGGTAATGAAACCTGAGAAGGGAGTGCGCAATGCAGCCCGATGCACCATCTCAGTCAAAGTGATGATATCAAACACCGGCCGGTTCAGCTCCGCCTGCAGCGCATGCGCATAGGGCGGCAGGTCGGTGCATTCCAGCACAATCGGGCCGATCTCCGGGTTGCGGGCGATCATGCCTTTGGCGGCGGCCAGCAGTTCGGCCTCGACCTTGGCCAAATCCATCGCGGTGCGCTCATTGCGCAGGATCACGGTGGAAAACTCCTCGGCATCATCCAGCCCCTGCACCGCAATCGGCGTGTGCTCGGCGCCGACGCCCTTCAGATGCGCCTCGGTCAGACTGCCGGAGGACGCGGTGATCACCCCCACGGTGCGCCCGGTCATCTGATGCGCCAGCGGCACCTGGATCAGCGAGGAGACAAACACCGGCACATTCACCGCCGCCGCGATTTCCTTCTGGAAGATCGCCAGGAACCCGCAGGAGCCGGTGATCGCCCGCACGCCCTTGGCCTCCAGCCGCTTGGCGGCATCGATCAGCCGATCCTTCATTTCACCGGTCGGGTTGGCCAGCAGTTTTGGCACCGTGATCCCGTCCAGCATCTCATAAAGCGTGGTGAACCCCAGGCTGGAGGGGTTCTTGATATGGCCGGGCGGTTTGGGGAAATAGCTTTCCAACGCAAGGACGCCGATAGAGACGCCGCAGATGTTCTGCCCGCCGGGGTGGATGGTCATGTCTTGATCCTTTCATACCGCCGCGCGCGGAACGGCGCGAGGTCTTCGTTCATCGGGGTCTGGCTGACGATATCCGCCACCAGCCGCCCGGTTTTCGGCGCCATCATCAGCCCGTAATGGCTGTGGCCGAAAGCGGCGATCAGGTCCGGGAAGCCCTCGACCTCGCCAATGCAGGGCAGGCTGTCGGGCAGGCTGGGGCGCTGGCCGGACCAGGTGTCCATGTCGTCAGCCTGCAGGCCGGGCAACAACGCCTTGGCCAGCTCCACCAGGCCATCAAGCCGTTTTTGATTGAGCGGCTGATCAAGCCCCGCAAACTCGGCAGTACCAGCGACCCGCAGCCCTTCCTCCATCGAGGAGGCCACGAATTTCATGTCCATATCCATGATCGAGTTGTTCAGCGCGACACCGGGGTTGCGGAACGACACATGGTAGCCGCGCTCAGATTCCATCGGGATCCTGATGCCAAGCGGTTTCAGCAGCTCTCCGGACCAGACACCCATGGCCAGGACCAGCTTCGGCGTCCACTCCTGGCCTTCGGCGGTGGTATAGGTCCAGCCGCCGCGCTCGGCAGGCAGGATGGCCCGCACGGTCTGGGCCAGGATCTCGCCGCCCATGGAAAGGAACTTCTCCGACAGGACTGTGCAGATGCGGCCTGGAGATAATGCCCGCGCCTGGCCCTTGATCAGGATTGCGGCCTGAAACTCCGGTGTCAGCGCCGGTTCCAATTCGCGCAGTTCAGTGGCTCCGATCCGCTCCAGATCCGCACCGCGCTCCCGGCGCATCCGGTAATCCGTTGAATTCAGATCCGCAGCCGCTGCATTGCGAAAGGCATGGACGTAATAGCTGTCCCGGACCAGATCCTCGTGGCCAGTGCCTGCCAGATGCAGACGGTACAGCTCCACGCAGTTGCGGTTGAGCGTATCCATTGCGTCGGAGATTTGCTGGATCCGCCCCGCGCGCCCCTCGGACAGGAACCGCAGCCCCCAGGGCGCAACCTTGGGCAGATAGCCGGGCTTCACGGTCACCGGACCAAGCGGATCCAGCAGCCAGCCCGGCACTTTCTTCCACAGGCCCGGCATCGATTGCGGCACCACCGACCACGGCGAGATGATGCCGGCATTGCCGTAAGAGGTCGCCTGTCCCGGCGCGTCCCGGTCAATGAGCCGGACTTTCAGCCCCCGCTCGGCCAAAGACAAGGCCGAGCAGATGCCGACAATCCCGGCGCCCAGAACCGTCACATCCGGGGTGGTGTGCAGACCGGGGGAGGCTGGGCCGCTCATTGAGCGGCCTCAGCCTGCAGTTTGCGCTGCCGGCCCAGCTGCTGGACCAGGGCCGGCGCCATGATCACCAGAGCGGCGAGGTCCGAGCCGCCGGACGGTGCCACCAGCAGCAGCCCGCCAATGGCCATCAGCAGCCGCCAGATCCCGCTGAGCGGCGCCAGGAAGTAGGCCGACACAGCGGTGGCGATGGCAAACACACCCAGTGCGCAGGTCCCGGTCACCTGGATGAAACCGACCCAGGTGAAATACTCCGGCAGCACGATCAGCATCACCGGCGCATAGACAAACACCATCGGCACCATCAGCTTGCCCAGACCAAGGGTGAAGGCATTGAGCCCGGTGCGGAACGGGTTGGAGCCCGCAATCCCCGCCGCCGCATAAGCCGATGCGCAAACCGGCGGGGTGATTTCGGAAATCACACCGTAGTAGAGCACGAACATATGGGTAGCGAGCGGCGGCACGCCCAGCTGGCTCAGCGCCGGCGTCGCAACCGCGACCAGCATGATGTAAAGCGCCGTGGTTGGCAGGCCGGCGCCCATCAGGATGCAGGCCATGGCAATCAGCACCAGCGACAGGAACTGCTGGATTGACGGCTGGCTGAAGGCCTCGATGGTGGTCCAGTCCAAGAGCGGTGCCAGGGCAGCTGCCATATCCGCCGCGCCGCCGGTGACCATGAAGCCCAGGCGGAAGCCGACGCCGGTGGTGTTGATCACACCCACCACGATACCCACCGCAGCCGAGGCGGCACCCACAGCCAGCGCATACTGCACGCCGACGTGGAAGCTGTCGAACAGATCCCGGAAGTTCTGCCGTTCGTTGCGGTGCAGGCAGCCGATCAGGGTGAGTGCGGCCAGCATGCCTGCCATCACCGGTGTATACCCCTCACCGGAATAGGGTGAGGCCTTCCAGAAGATAAAGCCGAGCAAGGCCAGCGGGATCAGCATGGTTGCCGGCTTGTTGAAGGCGCAGAAGCCGACGACAATACAAAGGCTCAGGCCGATAAAGGCCGCCATGTTCGGCGAGTAGCCCGAGAACAAGACCAGCAGCAGCGCAATCAGCGGAATGATCGTATACCAGCCGTCTTTCCAGACCTGCAGGAACTTGGGAAGCTGATCCTTGGGATAAGCGGTCAGCCCCAGCTTTTTGGCGGTGAAATGCACAATCGAGATCACCCCGATGTAATGCATCATCGCCGGCACAATCGCCGCAATCACGATGGTGGTGTAGGGCACCTCCAGATACTCGGCCATCAGGAAGGACGCAGCCCCCATGATCGGTGGTGTGATCTGTCCGCCAGCCGACGCCGCAGCCTCAACCCCGCCCGCGAAATGGCCGGGATACCCGAGTTTCTTCATGTTGGGGATGGTCAGCGAGCCGGTGGAGACCGTGTTGGCAATCGAAGAGCCGGAAATGGTGCCGAAGAAGGCTGAGGACACAACCGACACCTTTGCCGGGCCGCCAGTATAGCGGCCGGCCAGCAGCATGGCGTTGTCGACAAAGAACTGCCCCAGCCCCATCCGCTGCGCCACCACGCCGAACAGCACAAAGTGGAACACCACGGTGGAGACCACCCACAGCGTCACGCCGAAAATGCCTTCGGACGGGAAATACATGTTGTTGACGAACTGCTGCCAGTTGACGCCTGGATGCTTCAGGATCTGCGCGGGCATGTAGGGGCCAAACAGCGCATAGATCATGAACACCAGGATGATCAGCGGCAGCACAAAGCCGATGGTGCGGCGGGCGATCTCCAGCACTGTCAGGATCAGCACCGAGCCGAAGAACACGTCGAGGCCTGAAGGATTGCCCTGCCGCAGCGCCTGCTCGGCAATGTCAAAGCCGAACATGTCAAAGCCGCGCCAGCTGACCCAGAGGAACAGCGCCGCCGCCATGCTGAGGCCTGTGAGCGCCCAGTCATAAAGGGGCACATTGCCGGGGCGCAGCGGGTTCGGCCCGCGCCATTCCAGGCTGCGCGCCGATTTGATCAGCGGGAAGCCCACAAAGATGAACAGGAACAGCCCTGCCAGGTGAATGCCCATATGCACATGGTCCACCGGCGTGCCGAAGCCGGCCGTCCACAGGTGGTAAAGGGCAAAAGCGATGGAGGCCCAATAGATGACGCCGGTCAGCTTGGGTCCGTTGTCGCGCGTGTTCAGAGCGGAGTCGTACTGTTTCTCCAGCTCCTCAAGCGCTTTGTTGTCGAGATGGGTGTCCAAGGACATCGGGGTCTCCAATTCGGGGGCCGTAAGAGGCGGCGCCGAGGAAAGCAAAACGGCTGCAAGGTTCGGCCCGCAGTGGCAGCTTATGCCATCCGTCAGTAGTTTGAAGCAGGGGCCAGGTACATTTGTGGCACTGAGGGCCGCGCCCGACCCTGGG
>NZ_JWLD01000009.1:0-2227 GCF_000813725.1 Leisingera sp. ANG-Vp | reverse complement strand
AGGGTCGGGCGCGGCCCGGCCTATCGGCCGGGCGGTTCCTTATGTATTTGAAACGCTCATTTGAGAGTTTACTTCAGCAGGCCCACTTCGCGGTAGAAACGCTCGGCACCCGGGTGCAGCGGCACGCCGATGCCGTCGATCCCGTCCAGCGCGGTTTCCAGCGTGATCGCCTTGCCCTTCGGGTGGCCGTTGTCCAAGAGCTTGCGGGCAGTGTCGGACCACATCGCTTTGGTGATCTCGTAGATCAGATCTTCGGACTGGTTGGCGTTGGTGACCAGCATGCCGGAGACCGCCACGGTGTTCACGTCATAGTCCACACCCGGGTAGGTGCCGGCCGGAATGGTCGAGGGGATGTAGTATGGCACGGTGGTGTTGGCCATCTTGACCTCTTCCGCCGACCAGTTGTGCAGCTCCATGCCTTTGGTGTTGTCGAGCTGGATCATCGCAGCAACCGGGGTGCCGGCCGCATAGAAATAAGCATCCAGCTGGCCGTCGGCGATGCGCTCGGCAGACTGGGCGTTGTTCAGTTCGGCTTCGTCGATGTTATCGCGGTTCACCCCGTGGTCGTCCAGGATCAGCTCGACTGCGATCTGGGTGCCAGAGCCGGCCTGGGCGATGCCCACGCGCTTGCCCTTGAGGCTGGCCAGGCCGTCCAGCTTGTGGCCTTCGGGCAGCACTAGGTGCAGATCTTCCGGATAGAGGTTGGCGATCACCCGCAGGTCGGGCTTGGCGTTGCCTTCAAACTTGCCCTTGCCGTGATAGGCAAAGTGCAGGGTGGCGGCGCCGGAGAGGCCCGCTTCCATCTGGCCTGCCTGGATGGCGTTCACGTTATGCGCCGAGGCGTTGGTCGACTGCGCCATCGCCACCAGGCCGGGCACGCCGCAGTTGCCGCCCTCGCCGCAGGCGCGCGAGCCGGGCGGGTTGGAAATCGCGTTGGCAATGATGCCGCCGATCGGGAAATAGGTGCCGCCTGCACCGCCGGTGCCGATGCGGAAGAAGGTCATATCCTGCGCCACCGCGGCGCCGGTCAGCATGGTGCAGGCCAATGCGGCCCCGGTCAGTTTCTTGAAAAGTCCCATAACAGTCTCCCTGGATTATTGGCTGCGTCTCCTCTGGCGCAGCGAATACTTTTGATCTTTGCATCATGGGAAAGGAAAAGCATAAGTACAAATTTAAAATTATACGGTATGTATAGATTGAATTTATGTTGGCTTTACGCTGAAAGGGGCGGGTCCATGAACTCACATCAGCTTGCGGTGTTCCATGAGGTGATGAAGACCGGCTCGGTCAGCCAGGCGGCGCGCAACCTGCACCGCACCCAGCCTGCGATCAGCGCCGCCATCAAGACGCTGGAGGAGGAGCTGGGCCTCACCCTGTTCCTGCGCGAGGGGCGCCGCCTGGTGCCGGTGCCTGAGGCGCAGTACCTGATGGAGGAGGCCACCGAGATTCTGTCGCGGATGGAAACCGCACAGCAGAACCTCGCCAATATGCGCGACCGGGTGCAGGGCTCGATCCGCATCGTGGCGATGCCGGGGCCCTCGACCTACCTGCTGCCGGAGTTTATCAGCCGCTTTGTAACCGGCAAACCCGAGGTGCGGGTCACATTGGCGACGCGCTCTTCACCGCAAGTGCGCAGCCTGGTGGCCGCCAGCAGTTTCGATATCGGGTTCTGCGATATGACCCGGTTCCGCGGCGACCGGAAGCTCTATGCGGCGGAAGAGCTGCCCAGCAATTGCCTTTGCGCGGTTCCTGCCAGCCATCGCCTGGCAGAGCGTGCGGTGATTACCGCTGCCGATCTGAACGGTTTGCCGATGGGGGCGCTGCAGCCTGATCACAATACGTATCAGGCCACGTCCCAGGCGTTCCAGGCGGCAGGTGCCGAATTCAACCTGCGTTACGACGCCCAGTACTTCCTGCCGCTGTTCCACTTCATTGCCGCCGGGCAGGCCTGTGCCGTGGTCGACGTGCTGAGCGCAGAAAGCTACCGCCGCAGCAATGCAGGTGAAGACCGGATCCGTTTCCTGCCTTTCGATCCGCAAATTCCCTTTGGCTACTCGATCCTGACTCCCAGCGAGCGGCCGCTGTCGCAGCTTGCGGCAAGTTTTGCCGGGGCCTGGAAGGCGTATGTGCAGGACCTGCTGTCGGACGCCGCAGGGTAGTCGGGCTTAGGGAAAATCCCGGGTGCCGCTCCGATTGCGCGTTCTGTGTCTGCGGCCGGCCCGCGCCC
>NZ_JWLD01000089.1 GCF_000813725.1 Leisingera sp. ANG-Vp | reverse complement strand
CCCCGCCACTAAATCAATGAAATAGATATTCTGCCTAAAGTCTGCGGGTGGCTTCGAAACCGGTCAGTTTACACTCTGGTTTACACAGCTTGAGGTTCTCGGCCTGACTTACCCACTTTTTCCAAAGTGAATTGCCAGTTTGGAAGTGAAGTTTTGGCGTTCTTTGTAGGCGGAAGATGAGATCCTGATCGATCTCAGCCGATAATAGCGATCCGTCGCGAGTGCCGTTGGGTAATGCTGCGGGCTACAGAGGTGAACCTTGCTGGACTCTTTCTGAAACTACACCGTCTGGTAGCTCAAGTTGCTACAGGTAGGGCATAGAAAGGTTACATCTTGCAGGTTTCGCGTAATCACTTCCAAAGAGCTGCTCTAGAAATTGGTCAAAGCGGCGAGAATGATACGCTCCCATATGATATCGATGCTGGTTTTGTTCGCGACAAGGCTGAAGATTTTGCGGATATCTGCTTTGCACTGTTCCAGAAGATCGATGGGAAGAGCTTCAAAGAGGCGAGAAACTTTTTGAACGAACTCACGGTCGTTGCAGAGCGACTTCTCGCCCCATCTGGTTCCAACGGCTTCCGGATCACGACGAAAATTCACCCTTTCTGGAATTTGTACCTGAATGGTCTTGGTCTTGCAGTGGCAGAGGCGAATGAACCGAACCGAAGCGAGCGGGTACATTCATACAGGTTGGGAGGAGAAGCTCCGGCTTTCTTTGATCGGGCTCGTTCTTGGAGAACGTACAAGGAGGCGACCCTTAGAGAAGAAGCGCTACAGAAAGACGGATGCGTCATAGTCCAAACTGACATTTCCAGTTTTTATGAGCACATATACCACCATCGGCTCGAGAACGTTATCAAGGATCTCGGCGAAGCGAACTCTACTGTGGCCTTGCAGATCGATCGCATCCTCAGCAAGCTAGCAGCTGGGCGATCTTTCGGGCTTCCCGTTGGAGGCCAATGCGCTCGTATTCTCGCCGAAGCTATGATGACGCCGATTGACAGATCGTTGTCTGATGCAGGTATTGTCTGGCATCGGTACGTTGACGACTTCACATTAATCTGTGACTCACGGCAGCATGCGTACGAGGCGCTGTCTGTGTTGTCCCATGCTCTTGCCGACTATGGCCTTTCGCTGAATCGCACTAAGACTACGACGCTGAGTGCTAAGCACTATAGCGACTTCGTAGCAGCCCAGCTCGGCGAAGGTGAAGACGCAAGTGCTGACTTGAGAGACTTGGATCTTCACTTCGATCCTTACTCTGATACGGCGCAGGCGGAGTACGAACAACTCAAAGAGTCGTTCAAGAAGATCGATGTTCAATTCCTCATTGACCTGGAAAAAGAGAAATCCCAGCCAGATAGCTTCGTAGTTGCGCAAATCACTCGAGCGCTGAAGTTCCAGGAACCCAAGGTTGCGGCCCAGCTCTGTGAAACACTACTGGATGCCAGGAACCTTGACTCGTTTCGTGCGTCTTGGTCCAAAATTATGCGCGGTGTCTATGCAGTCCGAGCAAACGGTGAGTTCTCGGATTTCCACGCCCAGATAGACGAGCTTCTTGATCGAGTGATAGTTAGAGCTCCACACTTGCTCATGCCGGAAGCGAATGTGCTGCATTTCCTACGGGCCATTCGTTTCGCGCGATCAGATGCCCGCGGAACGTTCGTTAGAGGAACCTATGACCGCAGCTCGTCAGCAGCGGTCCGAAGGGCCTGCATTGATTGTTGGCATCACTGGTCCGATAGGACGGGGTTCAATTATGTACGTAACAGATGGCAAAACCTGACTGCCGATGAGCAGCGGATGTTCTGGCTTGCCGCTGGGAACTTTGGCGATGAAGGGAAGCATGCGCGTCAACAGCTCCTAGGATCACTGGCGCAATCTTGGCGTCTCGGATTCGAGACTGAGGAAGGGCCAAAATTCTCGGCATGTTACCAGGACTGGGTCAAAAATGGCGCTTAAAAGACTTCCTTTTCGTGATCCTAGGACGGTAGCAAGGGACATTCCTGGTGTTCTAGATATTCTGTTCCCTCGGCTCAGCGGAGGCTTGGTTGCTTCACTGAATCGAGATGCGTTCCGTTACAACGGGTTGGATCCAGTGCCAAATGAGCTAGTGGAGCAAAGCCAGCTTCAAAAGGCGATGCTCTTTGAGTTAGCGGTTGCGCGTGCTGAACTCATTCTCTCCAAGTCGGCGGAACCGGAGTGGCAGGAATGTATAAAAATTGCCTTAGAGCGGCAAAACCGACACTACGATGCTCGGCGGCCCGACACGATTGAAGAAAGCGACCAGAAGGTAGCGGAGCATGCAGCCCGAAACCTTGTAGAAATGTTGCGTCGGATTTCGGAAGAAAGAGGCCTCCAAATCGAACTTAGTCCGGTCATTCCTGGAATGGGGTGGATCGCCTCGGGAACGGGCGACTTCGCCATCGGCAAGGTCTTAATCGAGGTGAAGCACACTGATAGGAACTTCGTCGCCGGCGACTTCAGGCAAGTATTGATGTATTGGCTTTTGAAGTATGCGAGTGCGATTGAAAGCGACCATGAGGTCTGGACGGATTGTTTACTTCTAAATCCACGTCGGAACTACGGTCTCGCTGTCAACTTCGACAAATTGCTTCAGTCAGCCTCTTCGAACTCCAATAGAGTAGAGCTGTGCGAGGCGCTGCGCTCGATTGTTGAACATGACCTCCTTCGGAGGTAGCAACTTCCACATCCATTCGGCCTTCGATTCGCTAATCTGAAACCACCGTTTCAGTTGTCTAGGCCGGTTAGGAGAAGGTATGTTTCGGATTGATTGGACATCAGAGCAGTAAACGCGACGGGGTGGAGCGCTTTGTTCGGTGACCTGGGGCTCATGTCTTCTCAATCCTGATTGTGCTCCTTGGTGGCCTCTTCCGCACGTGGGGCGCGTGCGCTATGTCGTGCTGAGACGCGAAATCGTTCAAGTATTTTCGTTGAGTGACTGGCCTTTACGCTAGTAGTGTTGCCCAATCTGTCTTCATAACTTTCCAGTCTGGTTGGGATCTGAAGGCTCAAAGGCGGTTTACAGCGTTTTAGTTCGGTATTGATCTTATTGGATCTTTTGTGACCTTGGTTTACAAAAAAATCCTTTGAATTCAACGGTTTTTTCTGGACTTGAAAACCGTTGAACGTGAGAGCGTTCCCAGGGTTCGAATCCCTGTCTCCCCGCCACTCAATCAAGTC
>NZ_JWLD01000088.1 GCF_000813725.1 Leisingera sp. ANG-Vp | reverse complement strand
CCAGACCGTGGATGTGGCGGTCAGCTATTCCGACAACGACAACTGCGTGGTGGCTGAGGCGCTGGAGATCGACAAAACCAACGCCGGTGAACTGAACGGCAAGAAGGTTGGCGTGCCGATCGGCACCGCCGCGCATTACGGCTTCCTGTCGCAGATGGCGCATTTCGGTGTGGACGTCGGCTCGATGGAAATCGTCGACATGGCGCCAGCGGACGGTGCTGCGGCCTTTGCCCAGGGCAACCTGGACATGGTCTGCGGCTGGGGCGGCGGCCTGCGGCGGATGCTGGAGCATGGCAACGTGCTGCTGACCGGCGCCGAAAAGGAAGAGCTGGGCATCCTGGTGTTTGACGTGACCAGCGCGCCGGCGGATTTCATCGCTGAAGAGGGCGTATTGCTGAGCAAGTTCCTGAAGGTGACGGCGGATGCCAACGCCATGTGGAACTCAGGCGAGCACAACGACAAGATGCTGCCAGTAATCGCCAAAGATGCGGGCATGGATGTGGACGAAACTGCCGCGACCATTGCGACCTTCAGCTTCCCTTCCGCCGAAGAGCAGCTGTCCGAGAAGTGGCTGGGCGGCGGTGCGCAGAGCTTCATGAAAGGCGTGGCGGATGTGTTCGTGAATGCGGGCAGCATCGAAGCGGCGCTGGACTCCTATGACGGCACCGTTGACAGCGCACCGCTGGCAGACGCACAGAACTGAGCCGCAGCACTTTGATTTATTGTGAACGGCCCGGTTCCCGGGCCGTTTGCATCCGCGGTTTCTGAGCCTTCCGGACGGCGCAACAGCGTAAACGGAATCAGGCTCTAAGAAGAAAAGGGGGAAAGATGTCGGGACTGGACATCAAGAGTGTCTCCATGCGTTTCGATCTGCCCAACGGCAGCTCGGTCCAGGCGCTGAAGGACGTTTCACTGAATTTGAAAGCAGGCGAGCTGATGTCGGTGCTGGGGCCCTCGGGCTGCGGCAAGACCACGCTTCTGAACATTCTGGCCGGGTTTCTGGCGCCGACCGAAGGCGCGGTGGAGCTGAATGGCCATGTGGTCGAAGGGCCGGACGCCGAACGCGGCATGGTGTTCCAGAAAGGCGCCCTATTCGAATGGATGAACGTGCGTGACAACGTGGAATTCGGCCCCCGGATGAAGGGCATGGCCAAAGCGGAGCGGGAGAAGATCTCGGACCGGCTGCTGGATATTGTCGGCCTGCAGGACTTTAAGGAAAAGGCGGTGTACGAGCTGTCCGGCGGCATGCAGCAGCGTGTTGCGCTGGCCCGCTGCCTGGCCAATGAGCCGGATGTGATCCTGATGGACGAACCGCTGGGCGCACTGGACGCGCTGACGCGGGAGAAGATGCAAGGCCTGGTGCTGAAGCTGTGGAAAGAGACCGGCAAGACCATCATCCTGATCACCCACTCGGTCGAGGAAGCGCTTTTGCTGGGCGAGCGTTTGATCGTGATGGCGCCGCGGCCGGGGCGCATTCACCGCGAGTACAACCTCCCCTTTGCCGAGCGCGGCGTGAATGCCGATCTGCGCGACGTCAAGAAATCCGAAGGCTTTGCCGAGACCCGGGATGAGATCCTCTCGATGATCTGGGAGATGGAAGAGGAAATCATGGGCCGGACGGAGCAAGTGGCATGACGGTTCTTATCTTCTACCTCGCGCTGTTTGCCGGGGCCTTTTTCCTGGTGCATCTGATCCGCCGCGGCATGCAGTCCCGGCAGGATTTCACCAGCCTGAAAACCGTGACCTTCGGCGATGAAAGCGCCGTCACGCCGGACCGGGCGGCGTCGATCATCTCGGTCCTGGTGATCTTTATCATCTGGGGGGCGTTCACCGGCTCAAAGCTGATCCCGATCCATGTGCCGGGGCCGTTTACCGGTGACACATCCTTTACCTACACGCTGGAAAATGCGGAAGGTGCCACGGATGATGCCGAAGTCACCGTGCGTGTGTTCGGGTTTGGCGAGGACGTCGAGAAGTTCGAAGTCGAAGCCGGAGACGGTTTTGCCAGCAATGATGCGCTGGCAGCGCAGGCCGGGCGCTCGACCACGCTGCTGTTTGACAAGAACGACGAAGCCAAGCGCAAGGAAGGCGCCAAGATCGTTGCCATCAACGGCGAGGCGATTGGTGCGGATGGTGCGGTGGATACCGGCGACGGCACTGTTACGCTGACTGGCAAGGGGGCGATCAGCTTTACCCCGCATCAGGGTATGCAGATGAACCCGATCTGGCTGCCTGCGCCCGAGACTGTGGTGGGCAGGTTCTTCGAGATTGCCAATGAAGGCTATCAGAACTTCTCGCTGTGGCAGCATCTGGGCTGGTCGCTGACCCGGGTGATTGCGGGCTTTGTGACCGGTGCGATTGTCGGCATTCCGCTGGGCTATGCTATGGGCCTGAGCGGCTGGTTCCGCGGCTGGTTCGACCCGATTGTGGAGTTTATGCGCCCGGTGCCGCCGCTTGCTCTGATCCCGCTGGTGATCATCTGGTTCGGCATCTGGGAGACCGGCAAGATCGTGCTGCTGTTCCTGGCGGCGCTTTGGATCATGACGATTGCGGCGCGGGCCGGGGTGTCCGGGGTGAATATCTCGAAAATCCACGCGGCCTATTCGCTGGGCGCTTCTAAATGGCAGATCATGCGCCATGTGATCGTGCCGAACTCGCTGCCCGAAATCTTCACCGGGGCGCGGGTGGCGATGGGGGTCTGCTGGGGCACGGTTGTGGCTGCCGAACTGGTCGCCGCGCAGAAAGGGGCCGGCATGATGATCATCGCGGCGTCCAAGTTCCAGCTGACCGATATCGTGATCATGGGCATCGTGCTGATCGGCATCATCGGCTATGGCATCGATATCCTGATGCGCAAGGCCGAGAACTGGCTGGTGCCGTGGAAAGGCCGCAGCTGATCTGAGGCTGCAAGACAAAAGGAGACGCCCGGGGAAGCCCCCGGGCGTTTTGCATTTCAGAGTTGGAAAAGTGAAGGAATACTCTGAGTGCAGCGCCTGACCCTGGGCGGGTGCGAAGCGCCCTCCCAGGAGGAGGGTCGGGCGCTGCCCGGCCTATCGGCCGGGCGGAGAACTATCCGCGGATCCGGGCCAGCTCCGGATCGTAGGGGGAGGCAGCGATGACTGTTGCCGCAACCAGATCTCCGCAGAGGTCGAGCTGCATCGTGCTGCCCTCGGCGGCCTGCTCCGGCTCAACAAAGGCATAGGCCAGGTTCATCCCCACCCGGTGGCCCCAATCGCCGGATGTCACGGTGCCCACGACCTTGTCCCCCTGCATCAGCGAGGCGCCGCCATGGGCCGGGGCGTGGGTGGCGTCGATCTGCAGAGTGACCAGCTTCTTGCGGGGGCCTTCGGGTTGGCGTTTCAGCAGGGCATCACGGCCGATGAAACCGCCTTTCTCCAGC
This sequence comes from Leisingera sp. ANG-Vp, assembly GCF_000813725.1. Lineage (GTDB taxonomy): Bacteria > Pseudomonadota > Alphaproteobacteria > Rhodobacterales > Rhodobacteraceae > Leisingera. The sequence goes on along the minus strand of NZ_JWLD01000088.1, from coordinate 13,178 downwards.
TTCACGAAACGGTCCAGCCCGGTCTCGAACGGGTCGAATTCAGTGATCAGGTCGGCTTTCCAATGCAGGAAGCCTTTCTCCATCCGCATCGACTCGACCGCGCGGGCACCGAAGAGTTTGAGCCCATGTTCCTCACCCGCCTGCCGCAGTGCCAGATAGGCAGCATAGAGCGAGGCGTTGGGGACGTGGATTTCATAGGCCAGCTCGCCGGAGAAGCTGACGCCCATTACTGTTGCCGGGGCAAAGCCGATGAAGCATTCGCGCACCGAGAGCCAAGGGAAGGCCTCACGCGACCAGTCGCCCCGGGCGCAGGCTGAGAGCACGTCCCTTGCCCGGGGGCCGGCCAGGACCAGGATGGTCTGGTCATTGGTGAGGGAGCGGATCTGCACGTCTTCATCCGCGCCGATGTGCTGGGTCAGCCAGTCCATGTCGTGGAATTCGCTGGCAGCGGCGGAGCCGTACCAGACCCGTTCGGGCCCGCGGTCCGAGGCGGGGAGGTTGGCCACGGTGGCCTCGCCTTTGATCATGCCGTGGTGGTTCAAGAGGTATCCCAGCCCGACGCGGCCTGTGCGTTTGGTGACGGCGCCGCAGAACATGCGGTCGAGGAAGCTGTGGCGGTCTTCACCGGTGATTTCAAAGCGGTTGAAACCGTTGACCTCGGCGATACCGGCGTTCTCCTGCACATTCTTCACTTCCGCGGCGACCACGCCGAAGGCTTCGTCGAAGTTGAAGCTGAGCGAAGGATGGAAGTCCGGCGATGGCTTGATGTACTCCACCCGCTCCCAGCCGTTCACCACGGTGAACTCGGCGCCCTCGGCGGCCATGACGGGGGTGAGCGGTGTGGTCTTCGCCGGGCGGCCTGCGGGGCGGTGCTCATGCGGGAAGTGGAAGCGGAATTCGTTCTGGTAATCCTCAATGGCCTTCAGTGCGGTCAGCTCAACGTTGGTGTGGCCGGTGAAGCGGCACGGATCGAGGCACCAGGTGTCATAGCAGGCCTCGCCATGCACGATCATCTGCGCCAGCAGCCAGCCGTGGCCGCCGCCTTCGCCAAGGCCCGCACGCAGGCCGATGGCGCAGAAGGCGTTGCGCTTGCCCGGGATCGGGCCGATCAGCGGTGCACCGTCGATGGTATAGGTGATAGGACCGTTCACAATCGAGCGGATGCCGGTCTCACGCAGGGCGGGCATGCGGGCAAAGGCGCCTTCCAGAACATCCATGACGCGCTCCAGATCATCGGGGCAGAGCGCGTTGACAAAGTTCGGGTCGATCCCGTCCATGCCCCAGGTCTTGCAGTCCTGCTCGTAGAAGCCGATCAGCAGGCCGTTCTTTTCCTGGCGGCAGTAGTAGTCCGAGATCGGGCAGCGGATCAGCGGCATCCGGTGGCCTGCTTCGACAATGCCGGGGATATCCTCGGTCAGGAAATACTGGTGCTCCATCGAGGCGACGGGGTGGTGGACGCCCATCATCGCGCCCACCTCGTTCACCCGGTAGCCGCAGGCGTTGACCACGATATCGCAGTCGATATCGCCGTGTTCGGTGTGCACCGTCCAGGTGTCGTCCTTGTGCTGGGTGAGAGCAGTCACCGGTGTGTTGCGGTAAACCTCGGCGCCTGCCTTGCGGGCGTGGTAGGCCAGTGCCTGGCACAGCTGCGCCGGATCGATATCGCCGTCCAGTGGGTCCCACAGGCCCCCAATCAGGTTGTCGGTGGAGATCAGCGGGTGGCGGCGTGCGCATTCTTCGGCGTCGATCACCTCGAAATGCACATCCATGCCCCGCGCCATTGAGGCGAAATGGCGGTAGCCCTGCATCTGGGCCTCGGTGTTGGCCATGCGGATGCCGCCGTCGCCGTGATGGTAGTTGATCGGGTATTCCGGGTCTTCGGCCAGTTTTTTGTAGAGGTTGATCGAGTGGGTTTTCAGCCCGACCATGGTCTGGTTCATACCGAAGTTGGTCACCTGCGCTGCCGAATGCCAGGTGGTGCCGCTGGTCAGCTCGTTGCGTTCGACCAGGACGACGTCGCTCCAGCCTTCCTGGGTGAGGTGGTAGAGGGTGGAGCAGCCGGCGATGCCGCCGCCGATCACAACAACCTTGGTGCGCGATTTCATGGAATGTGCCTCCGGACAGATTTGCAGTGACTAAGCGCCTTGGCGGCAGGGGCTGCAATGCGGGCAGCGCCTATTCTCAGAAATTCGAAAACTTATTTGAATGAATTGCAAGGATGGCGGCGGCGATTGCCAGCCAGAGGCTGCGGCGGGAAGAGTTGGGGCAAGAGTTGCCGCAGGAGGCCGGGATATGACAGAGCAGCGAGCGAAGAGAGGCGGGCGCCGGGAGCGGCTGGCGCAGCGGGCGGCAAAGCCGGCGTTGGACCCCTGTCCTCCGGGTCAGGTTGGCGGCGCATACAAACCGCTGACAGAGGCAGAGTGCGAGCGGATCTATTCCACCGCGCTGGATCTTCTGGCCAAGCTGGGCATGGGCGAGGTGCCGCCGCGGCTGCATGATGATCTGGTGAAGGCGGGCGCAGAGGACAATGGCGCGGGGCGGCTGCTGTTTCCGCCGGTGCTGGTGGAACAGGCAATAGATCAGGCGGCCAAGACCTTTGTGCTGCATGGACGGGACGAGAGCCGCTCCATCACCGTGGGCGGCAATGCGGTGCATTTTGGCACAGGCGGCGCCGCGGTGCAGACGCTGGATATCGCAAGCGGACTTTACCGGCCCTCGACTCTGGAGGACTTGCATGACTTCACCCGGCTGCAGGACACGCTGGCCAATGTCAGCTGGTTCACCCGCTGCTGCGTGGCAACCGATGTGCCGGACAATTACGATCTGGACGTGAACACGGTCTACGCACTGCTGAAGAACACGACCAAGCCGGTGGCAACCTCCTTCACCCTGGCGGAGCATGTGGCGCCGATTGTGGAGATGCTGGATATCGCCGCGGGCGGGCCGGGGGAGTTCTCCAAGCGGCCTTTCGTCAAGGCGCATATCAGCCCGGTGATCTCGCCGATGCGGTACGGCGAGGATGCGGTGGAAGTCGTCTATGAGTGCATCAAGCACAACATCCCGATGTCCTGCATCACCGCGGCGCAGGCAGGGGCCACGGCACCGGCGACGCTGGCGGGGTTCCTGGCGCAGTCGCTGGCCGAGACCCTGGCCAGCCTGGTGATGGTGCATGCAATCCAGCCGGGCTTTCCGATGGTGTTCTCCAACTGGCCGCTGGTGATCGACCTGCGCACCGGCGCGTTTTCCGGCGGCAGCGGCGAGACGGCTGTGCTGAATGCGGCCTCGGCGCAGCTGTCGAACTGGCTGGGGCTGCCCTCGGGCGTGGCCTGTTCGATGACCGACGCCAAGGCGATTGATGCGCAGTACGGGATGGAGAAGGGGTTGACCTCGCTGGCGGCGGCGCTGGCTGGGGGGAACCTGATTTATGAAAGCTCTGGCATGACAGCGTCCTTGCTGGGGGCGAGTTTCGAGGGGTTTGTGCTGGATGACGAGATGCACTCGCACACCTACCGGGCTTTGCGGGGGATCGAGGTGAGCGAGGAGAACCTCGGGTTCGAGGCGATCTGCGAGGCCGTTCTGGGCGAGGGGCATTTCCTGGGCGGGCAGCACACCTACGCGGCGATGGAGCGGGACTATTTCTACCCGGCCTTGGCTGATCGCGATGAACCGCGCACCTGGGCCGAGAAGGGCGCATTGGACGCCTGGGCGCAGGCACGGGGCAAGGCGCAGGAGATCCTGCGGACGCACCACCCGGAGTATTTGACTGCAGAGCAGGACCGGGAGATCCGGGCGCGGTTCAAGATCCTTTGACCCGGTTGAAAATGAAGTAAACTTCATTAGCCTGTTCCGCACGGCCGCAGGCCGGGCCGCGTCATGCTGAAAGCATGCCTCCGGCATGACCCGCCCCCCATGGGGCGGCGCGATTGCGCCACCCCGCGGGTCTCAGAGGCCCTCAGTGTGAAAATCTGGGTTTGTATCCTTGGGTGCGGCGCTAATCTGCCGGAGCTTTATGAAATCAGTTTGAAACTGTCTGCCAGCCAGGGCGTGCTCTGGTGGAACGGCTTGATCGCGTGGTCGGTGATCAGGCTGCGCATCCGGCTGTCCACCAGATCGAGGATCGAGCGGGAGCAGTCCGGGGTGGAGACAATTGCCAGTGTGCGTGAGAAGCTTTTGCCCGGAAAAGCGACCATCTTCAGCTTGGGCTGAAACCGCTTGGCGCGGGAGAACAGCAGCGGCGTGGTGATGGTCCAGCCGGCGCCTGCGGCGACCATCGCCATCAGCGTCTGATTGCTGGCGCATTCAAACCGGTGCGGCAGCGACAGCCCCATGCGCCGCAGCTGCGATTCGATCTGCCGGGCGATGATCAGGCTGCCGGAAAACCGCAGGAAGGGCAGTTTGCTTTTGCCTTCGATGACTTCCTGCAGCAGGTGCTCCCCGGCCTTGGGAAGCACCACCACAAAGGGGTCGCGCAACAGCGGCGCATCCTGCAGGTCGCGCAGGCGCTCGGCCGGAGTTGTGGTGATACCAAGGTCCAGCTGCCTGTCGCGCAGCATGGCCAGGATCGCGTGGCTGGAATCGGTGTGATACATGAAATCGCAGCGCGGCATGCTGGAGGACAGGAACACCGCCAGCTCCGGCATGATGTCGCTGTCGAAATCCTCGATCGTACCAAGCCGCAGATAGCTTGCTTCCGAGATATTGCCGGCTGAGGCTTCCGCCTTGGCTTTACGGATCGCGTGCAGCGCATCATCGATATTGCGCAGGAACACCTGGCCTTTGGGCGTCAGCACCATCGGGCGGCGGCTGTGATTGAACAGCTCCACGCCCAGATGGTCCTCTAGATTGCGCAGATGGTGCGAGATGGTGCTGACCGACAGGCCGGTCTCCTCGGAGACGTCCTGCAGCGAGCCCTTGCGGGCGGTGATCTGAAACAGTTCCAGCCCCTTGAGGCTCAGGTCTTTGCGGGCGGTTTGGCTAGGCATGGCGCATCTCTTCCACAGACACAGGGCTGCGTCATGAGGTTTCGCAAAAATTCTGAATAATGATAGCAAAAACTTGGACCAGTGCGTTCTGTGTCTGCTGATCCCGGGAAATGTGGAAGCGTTCCCTCCCATAACAACCTGCCGGGCCGCGGAGCCCTGCCAGCTTTTTCAGGGAGATCAGAATGAAAAGACTGCTGTTATCATCCGTATGCGCCTTGGGCTTTGCGGCGCCTGCCTGGGCCGGGAGCTGCGGCGAGGTGACCATCACCCAGATGGACTGGGCTTCGGCCAATGTGGTGACCTCGGTGTCGAAGTTTCTGATGGAGCAGGGATACGGCTGCAAGGTGACCACGGTGCCGTCATCGACGCCGACCGCGCTGACCTCGGTGGCGGAGACCGGCACGCCGGATGTGCTGACCGAGCTGTGGGTCAACACCGCGCCGGCCTATGCCGAGCTGGTGGCCGAGGGCAAGCTGGTGGAGCTGGCCGACGTGCTGTCCGATGGCGGTGTCGAGGGCTGGTGGGTGCCGCAGTATGTGGTCGATGCCAACCCCGAGGCGGCGACGCTGAAGGGTATCCTGGCCAATCCGGCGCTGGTCGGCGGCCGGTTTGACAACTGCCCGGACGGCTGGGGCTGCCGCACGGTCAACGACAACATGAACAAGGTGATCGGCCTGGAAGGCAAGGGCATCGAGGTGTTCAACCACGGCTCGGGCGAAACCCTGGCAACTGCGCTGGCCTCGGCCTATGCGGACGAAAAGCCCTGGTTCGGCTTCTACTGGGCGCCGACAGCGGTGCTGGGGAAGTATCCGATGGTCCTGGTCGACATGGGCGGGCATGACGCGGAGACCCACACCTGCAACGGCGACAAGGACTGCGCCGAGCCCGGTGTTTCCGCCTATCCCAGCGCGGCGGTGAAGACCGCAGCCACCGCCAGCTTCCAGGAGCGCGAGCCGGAGATTGCCGAGCTGATGTCCAAGGTCACTTTCACCAATGCGCAGATGAACGGGATCCTGGCCTGGATGGAAGACAACAACGCCTCGGCCGAGGAGGGGGCGGTGTACTTCCTGACCACCCACAAGGACGTCTGGCCCGAGTGGCTGAGCGATGGCGCGCGCGAAAACGTCTCGGCGCTGCTGAAGTAATTTGACCTTTGGAGAGGTCCTGCTGCAGCGGGGCCTCTTCGCAGAAGACAGAACGGGCACGGCAGCAATGGCATTTTACGACACCGCAATTGACCGGCTGGGGTTGCGCAGCTGGTGCGAAGACGGCGCCGCCGATACGCCGATGAGCATGGCGCAGCTGCTGGCCCAGGCAAATGGCAGTAACGCGGAAGGCGGCGAGGCGCTGCCGTTCCCGTCGCTGGACACGCTGCACGAGGCCTGCGGCGCGATCCCGCAGACCCGCGACATGACTGCCGGTGTCGAAGCGGCCTTTCTGGCCGTGAAAGACGGGCTGAAGTTTGTGCTGGACCCGCTGACCCAGCCCCTGTCCTGGCTGCTGGAGGCAGCGCTTTACGTCTTTACCGCAGTGCCCTGGTGGGTGCTTATCCCCTTGCTGATCTGGGCCACCTGGGCCGCGACCCGGCGCCGGGCGGTGACCGGCTTTGTGGCTGTGGTGTTCCTGTTCTTCGGTCTGATCGACCATCTGGATGTGGCGCTGCAAACCCTGTCGATCATCTTTGTCTGTACCGGTCTATGCGTGCTGTTCGGAGTGCCCATCGGTATCCTGATGTCCCGCTCTGACCGCACCCAAAGGGTGATGCTGCCGGTTCTGGACATGCTGCAGACCCTGCCCAGTTTCGTCTACCTGATCCCGCTGATCTTCCTGTTCTCGGTGACCGAGCCGAAGCTCTACGGCATTGCCATCATCCTTTATGCCATTGTGCCGGTGATCCGGCTGACCGATCTGGGTATCCGCCTGGTGGACCGCGATGTGATCGAGGCGGCAGACGCGTTTGGCATGTCGGAACGGCAGAAACTGTTCGGGGTGCAGCTGCCGCTGGCGCTGCCCAATATCATGGCGGGTGTGAACCAGACCATCATGATGAGCCTCGCAATGGTGGTGATTGCCTCGCTGGTCTCGGCACCGGGGCTGGGCGTTCTGGTCTTGCGCGGCATCCGCAATCTGGAGCTGGGCGTCGGCCTGGTCGCGGGCTTTGGCATCGTGCTGCTGGCGGTGGTGCTGGACCGCTGCTCCAAGGCTGCGCTGCAGCGCATCGACCCTGCCCACAAGAGCCAATAGGAGCCGGCGATGAGCACTCCCAAGATCAGCATCCGCAATCTCTACAAGATATTTGGCGCCCGGCCTTCTGAGGTGCTGCCGCTGGTGCGCGAGCAGGGCCTTGGCAAGACGGCACTGCTGGAGCAGCATCAGCATGTGCTGGGTCTGCAGGACATCAGCATCGACATGCAGGCAGGCGGGATCACGGTGATCATGGGGCTGTCGGGCTCTGGCAAGTCGACCCTGATCCGGCATTTGAACCGGCTGATCGAACCCACCGCCGGAGAGATCCTGCTGGACGGGCGCGACGTGATGGCGATGGGCGCGGCAGAGCTGCAGGCATTGCGCCAGAATGCCATGTCGATGGTGTTTCAGAAATTTGCCCTGCTGCCGCACAAAACAGTGCTGGAAAATGCCGCAACAGCGTTGAAAATCCGAGGGCTTCAACGCGGCGATTGTGAGGCGGAAGCCCGCAAGTGGCTGGCCCGTGTCGGGCTCGAGGGCTTTGAGAGCCGTTACCCCAGCCAGCTCTCGGGCGGCATGCAGCAGCGCGTCGGGATTGCCCGGGCATTGGCGGCAGACAGTGACATCCTCTTGATGGACGAGGCTTTCTCAGCCCTGGATCCGCTGATCCGCACCGACATGCAGGACCTGCTGCTGGAGCTGCAGACCGAGCTGCACAAGACCATCGTCTTTATCACCCACGACCTGGATGAGGCGCTGAAACTGGCGGATCACCTGGTGATCCTCAAGGATGGCGCTGTGATGCAGCAGGGGGCGCCGCAGCATATCGTGATGAACCCCGCCGACCCCTACATCGAGGCCTTCGTTGGCGATATCAATCGCGCGCGGGTGCTGCGAGCAGGCACCATCGCGCGGCAGCAGGCACCGGCAGGCCCGGTAACCGGCGAGGTGGACTGGAACGACCCTCTGGAGGTTGTGATCGAGCGGGTGAACGGCCGCCCTGGGGCCATCATTTCAGTGACCCGAGACGGTCAGCCTGCGGGGGTCATCGGTGCAGAGGACTTGCTGGCGGCGCTGCTGCCCTACCGCTCCGGCCCAGCTGCTGAACACGAAACTGCACGTGCCTCCTGACGCCGCTGCGCTCTGCGCCAGGTAAATCCAGCATCTTCCAGCTATTTCAACCGGCTGCAGAACACCCTGCTTCTGCCGCCTGAGTTTGCGTTTCCCTTACGGAAGCATTGAAGCTCTCTGTCCGGAACCCGCGGCAGGGACATTGACGCTTCGCTCTGGCAGGCGCACACTGCAGCCACAGTGATAGTTTTCAATGCACGAGCAAAATTTGCCGGTCATCTCCCCTGCTGCCGTAACTGGCACCATGTTTTGAAGGTTGGAGGATGATCTGGACTTATCAATTTTTGAAACTGTCACTGTAGGAGACCAGGAAGCATCCGCAAGGTTTCACAGTTGGAACAACAAGAACAACAAATCACAGTCCAAAGGGAGATAATTACAAATGACTGTAAAGACGAACGTTTCGCGCCGCACGCTGCTGAAGAGCGCCGGTGCTGCTGCGCTGGCGGCGCCGCTTTATTCGAAAAGCGCGCTGGCGTCTTCGGGCGAGATCAACATCCTGATGTGGTCGGACTACCTGCCGCCGGAGTTCATTGCAGGTTTTGAAGCCAAGACCGGCATCAAGGTGAATTACACCGGCATCGGCTCGAACGAGGAAATCATCAACAAGATGAAGGCCACCAAGGGCCAGGGCTTCGACATCGTCAGCCCGACCAACAACCGCTCGCTGCAGTGGGGGCCTTTGGAGCTGCTGAAGCCGTTTGACATGAGCAAGGTCAATATCGACGCGGTGAACCCGGCGATGGCCAAGATCGGCACAGACGCCTGGAACTTTGAGGGCGCTGGCGTGCACTGGCTGCCGCACATCTGGGGCACCGAGGGCATCGCCTACCGCACCGACAAATGGCTGCCGGCCGGTGACGCACCGTCCTACGGCGATGTCTGGTCCGAGGAAAACGCCGGCAAGACCATGGGCCGGGCGCATTCGATGATGCTGGGCGCGGGCCTCTATATGGAAGCCTCCGGCGAGATGGAGCCGGGCTCGATCTGGGCGGCTTATGACGACGAGGAAACCATGCGTCAGGTCTGGGGCCAGGTCACCGATTGGTGCGTTGCACGCAAGAACCGGATCAAGCTGATCTGGAACGATGCGGATACCCAGAAGAACGGCCTCTTGAACGAAGGCGTGGTGGTTGGCCAGACTTGGGACGGCCCGCCGCTGGCCCTGAAGTCCGCAGGCGAGCCGGTGCATTACCAAGCGCCGGTCGAAGGCGCGATGGCCTGGGTCGACGGCATCTCGATGCCGGTGGGCGCACAGAATGAAGAGCAGGTTTATGCCTTCATCTCTTATGCTTACGAGCAGGAGCCCGCAGGCAAGGCGATCGACAGCCACGGCTACAACTCGCCGGTTCTGGGCGCCGACGGCTTCTCGGGCGATGTCTACAAGAAGAACTTTGCGGAGGCCTATCCGGGCAGCTCGCTGGCCAATCTGAACCCCTGGCCTGCGGAAGCGCCCTGGTATGCGGATGTGCGCACCGAGTTCGTCAACAAGTTCAAGAGCGCCTGATCTGAGCGTTTGAACAAAACCGGCCCCCGGCGGATCTTCCGGGGGCCGGCCGCGCATCTGCGGCGCAATCACACAAGAACATGAAACAGGAAACAGGCCTTGCGGGGCCGGCGGCGTGCCGCCGGATTGGGGACCTGTGCCCTGGGGAGAAGCCAAATGAGTGCTGGGGTCGGCGTTGATCTCGAGAACCTGTGGATCCGCTTTGGCGACTTTGTCGCCGTGCGCGATGCCAATGTGAACATCAATGGGGGGGATTTCTTCTCCTTCCTGGGGCCGTCGGGCTGCGGCAAAACCACCATCCTGCGCGCGGTTTCCGGCTTTCTGGACCCGAGCGACGGCCGGGTGCTGATCGGCGGCAACGACATGAAAGGGATCGGGCCCAACAAGCGCCCGACAGCGCTGATCTTCCAGAACCTGGCGCTGTTCCCGCTGATGAAGATCTGGGAGAACATCACCTTCTCGATGGAGATCAAGGGCGCCTCGGCCAAGGAGCGCAGGAAGCGCGCCGATGAGCTCTTGGACATGATCGCGCTGCCGGGGCAGGGCGACAAGCTGCCCTCGGAACTCTCCGGCGGCCAGCGCCAGCGGGTGGCGATTGCGCGGGCGCTCTGCGCCGAGCCGGATGTGCTCTTGCTGGATGAGCCCTTGTCGGCGCTTGATCTGAAGCTGCGCCAGCACATGCGCACCGAGCTGCGCGAAATCCAGCAGCGGGTCGGCATCACCTTCATCTACATCACCCACGACCAGGGCGAGGCGCTGACCATGTCCGACAATATCGCGGTGATGAAGGCGGGCGTCATTGACCAGATCGCTGACGGCAAGACCATCTACAACGACCCCTCGACCGCCTTTGCGGCGTCTTTTGTCGGCGAAAACAACGTCTTCCGCGGCCGTATCAAGCGCGTCATGGGCAATGAGGCGCTGATCGCCACCAACCGCTCCGGCGAGCTGGTGGCGCGGATCTCCACCGCCAACCAGGGCCGGATGAAAGAAGGCGACGAGGCGATGATGTTCATCCGCCCCGAGGCCTTTGCGCTGGCGCCGCAGGGGGCTTCCGGCGACCACTTCGTGACGGCACGCGTCAACCACGAGGAGTTCGAGGGCAATGTCTTCAACATCTTCATGGAAGGCGAGGGCGGCAAGGAGCTGAAGGTCTCGATCCCCAACCTGGGCCAGTCGTTCGAGGACCACACCGGCCAGAACATCACCCTGGAATACGAGACGAACAACGCCGTCTGTGTTCCGGCCGGTGAGCTGGCCGCGGAATAAGGAGGCCAAGCCATGCCAAGCTTCCTGAGGGAGTTCTTCAAACGCAACGGCACCGGCATGGGCAGCCTGATGCTGGGGCTGGTCCTGTTTTGGACCATCGGCCTCATCATCCTGCCGCAGCTGTCGATGCTCGACTTCTCGTTCCGTCCCAACCTGCCGCCGCCGGAGATCGGCGGCCCCAAGGACGTCTATACGCTGGAGAATTACAAATACCTGATCTACGGGCCGGAAGGCGGCAGCCAGGATTACAACGCGGTCGACCTCAAGGTGTTCTTCCGCACCCTGGTGGCGGCGGTCTGCGTCACCATCTTCAACCTGATCCTGTGCTATCCGATCGCCTATTACCTGGCCCAGACCAAGGGCAATCACATTCGCATCTTCGCGCTGATGCTGATCATCCCCTATTGGATCAACGAGATCCTGCGGGCCTTTGCGCTGCGCATCATCTTTGGCGAGACCGGGGTGCTGAACAACATGTTTGTCGGCCTTGGCATCTTTGACACGCCGTTTGACTTCATCCGCAATGACATCGCGCTCTATGCAGGCCTGGGATACGCCTACATCCTGTTGATGATCTTCCCGATCTACAATGTGATCGAGAGCCTCGACCGCAACCAGATCGAGGCGGCGCGCGATATGGGCGCGAGCTGGGCCAAGATCCACCAGCGGGTGGTCATTCCCTACGCCAAGCCGGGCATCTCCTCGGGCTGCACCATGGTGTTCATGCTGTCGGCAGGCGCGCTGGCGGCACCGCAGATCCTCGGCGGTCCGTCCTCCCTGTGGTTCACCCAGCTGATCTATCAGCAGTTCAATGACAACTCCGACTGGCCGCAGGGCGCGGCTTATGCGGTGGTGCTGCTGGTCACCTGTATCCTGCTGGTTCTGGCCGTGATGCGCCTCTTCAAGGTCAACATGGGGGATATCGGCAAATGAAGAACTTCTCTTTCATGCGCGTAAGCCTCTGGGTTTACTTGGGCATTTTCTTTGCCTATCTGCTGGGCCCCTTGGTGATCATGTCGGCGACCGCCTTCAACTCGCCGTCGTTCCCGCGGATGACCCCCTGGGAGTGCCTGACATTCGAGTGGTTCTCGGCCCTGTTCCAGGACGAGCGGATCCTCAACGGCATCTGGAACTCGATCCTGGTGGGCGCGGGCACGGTGGTCTTGTCGGTGGCGATGGGCCTGGCGGGCGCGCTGATGCTGACCCAGATCTGGCCCAAGCTCAGGGCCACCTATTACACCATCATCATCGCGCCGATCCTCATTCCCGGCGTGGTGCTGGGGATCTCGACCCTGGTGTTCTGGGACCGGATCAACCGGCTGCTGGGCCTGGGGGCGGACAGCTGGCTCTCCAACGGGTTGTTCCTGACCATCATCGGCCAGTCCACCTTCATCGCCAGCTACTGCATGCTGGTGCTGGTGGCCCGCCTGCAGCGCTATGACATCGCCCTCACTGAGGCGGCGCTGGACCTGGGCGCCACCCATGCCCAGGCCTTCCGCAAGGTGCTCCTGCCGTTCATGCGGCCTGCCATTGCTTCGGCTGCGGTGCTGGCGTTCCTGGCGTCGTTCGAGAACTACAACACCACCACCTTCACCTTCGGCGAATACCCGACGCTGACCATCGAGCTGGCGCAGAAGGTGCGCTACGGCATCACGCCCGCGATCTCGGCGCTGGCCTTCATCATCGTGGTGCTGACGGTGTTTGCCGCCCTTGCCAACGAGGCCTCGATCCGCCGCAAGGAGCTGGTCGCGGCGGCGCGCAAGAAGGCCACGGTGGAAGAGCTGGAAAGCGGCAAGCTGCGGCTGCCGGGCTTCCTCAGCTCCAACGCCGCGGCGGTGGCGCTGGTGGTTGTCGCCTGCGCCACCGTGGCGGTGGTCGGCACCGCCTCGGTCTACAGCCCGCAGCAGTGCATTGCGGATGTCCAGGAGCAGAAGCGCCTGGAGACCGAGGAGCGCATCCAGGAGCTGCGCCGCCAGCGCGAAGAGCGCCGCCTGCAGCAGCAGCAGGAGCAGGGCGAAACCGCCCCGCAGGCCACCCAGCCCGCAGGCAACAACTCAGGCTTCGGAGGCGTCTTCAACCCAGGAAACCTCAGCGGCGAGGAC
>NZ_JWLD01000087.1 GCF_000813725.1 Leisingera sp. ANG-Vp | reverse complement strand
TCGGCGCTGCTGGCGGGCGGCCGCCATCTGGCGGCGCGGTCGCTGAAGTACCACCGCCCGCGCGGGATTATGTCAGCCGGGCTGGAGGAACCCTCGGCCATGGTCACCGTCCGGGACGAAACCGGCAGCACACCGAACCTGAAAGTGACCGAAGTGCCCCTGCGTGAGGGGCTGCACGTCTCCAGTCAGAATGCCCTCCCTTCTTTGGACAAAGACCGGGCCGCGGCGCTGGGGCTGATGGGCAAGACCATCAGCGCGGGTTTTTATTACAAGACTTTCATGTGGCCGCGCGGCGCATGGCACCAGCGGTTTGCACCGCTGATCCGGCAAGCAGCCGGGCATGGGAAGGTGGATCCATCGCCGGATCCCGCGCTCTATGACAAGCGGCGCAAAAGCTGCGATGTGCTGGTGATCGGCAGCGGCCCGGCGGGGCTGTCGGCGGCGGTGACAGCGGCGCAGTCCGGCGCCACGGTGATCCTGATGGAGCAGGATCATGTATTGGGCGGCTCGCTGCTGTCTTCTGATGCAACGCTGCAAGGCCTGTCCGCGCAGGACTGGGCAGAGGATGCGGAAGATGCGCTGCGGGTTCTGTCCAATGTCACCGTAATGCCGCGTACCCTGGCGTTTGGCCAGTATGACCACGGGCTGGTGCAGGCAGTCGAAACCCTGCCCGAAGGCAGCAGCTGCCGGGCGGTGTTCTGGAAGATCCGGGCCAGGCGCATCCTGCTGGCCGCGGGCGCTATCGAGCGGCCGCTGGTGTTTCCCGGCAACGATCGCCCGGGCATCATGCTGGCAGGTGCGGTGCGCAGTTACATCCGCCGGTTTGGCGTGGCCCTTGGCAGCAGTGCTGTGGTTGCGGTTGCCGACCCGCAGGAACGGGCTGCCACTATGGCTGCCCTGCAAGAAGCGGGGGTTACGATTGCTGCAGAGCTGCCTGCCGGTGCCCGGCTGCTCTCCACGCAAGGCAAGCGGCATTTGACCGGGCTTACTTGGCGCGACGCGCAGGGACGCAAGCAGCGCACGCCTTGCGACCTTCTCGCCATGTCGGCGGGCTGGATGCCCACCGCGCATCTGTTTGCGCAGATGGGAGAGCGGCTGAGCTTCTCGGATCGGACGCAAAGCCTGCTGCCGCCGGAAACAGACGGCCCGCTGCGCCCCATCGGCGGCGCCCGCGGGGTGCTGGACAGCGCCGATTGCATTGCCGATGGCAAGGCTGCGGCGCATCAGGCGATGGCCGAGCTGGAGATGCACAAGCACCTGAACCTGCCGCGCCCGTCTCCCGCGCCGGCCCCTGCTGAGGTCTTCGCGGCAGGCAAGGGCAAGGCCTTTGTGGACTTCCAGAACGACGTCACCCGCGACGACATCGCCCTGGCGCAGCGCGAGGGCTACCGGGATGTGGAGCTGACCAAACGCTACACGACCCTTGGCATGGGCACCGACCAGGGCAAGACCAGCTGGACCAACGGGGTGCTGGAGATTGCTGCTTTGTCAGGCCGCGATGCGGCGGAGATCGGTCACACAACCTACCGCCCGCCCTATTCTCCGGTGCCGCTGGGCGCGCTGGTGGGGCCAGAGACCGGAACACAGATGACGCCTACCCTGCGCACGCCGTTTCATGCGGGGTTCGAGAAGCTGGGCTGCGTGTTCCAGACCTCGGGCGATTGGCTGTATTCCCGCTACTTCCCGCAGCCGGGTGAGACCATGGCGCATGCCGTTGAGCGGGAAACCCGCGCGGTGCGCAGCTCGCTCGGCTGCGTGGACATGTCCACCCTCGGCAAGATCGACGTGCAGGGGCCGGATGCGCTGGAGTTCCTCTCCCGCCTTTACTGCAACAACTTTGCTGCTATCAAACCAGGCCGCCTCCGCTATGCGCTGATGCTGCGCGAGGACGGCTATGTGTTTGATGACGGCACCATTGCCTGCCTGGGCGCGGAGCATTTCCTGGTGACCGCAACCACCGCCAACGCGGGCTCGGTCTGGCGCCACATGCAGAAATGCGCGCAAGTGGAATGGCCGGAACTGGATGTGAGCCTGACGGATACCAGCGACCACTGGGCCTCGCTGGCGATAGCAGGACCAAATGCGCGCAAGCTGCTGGAGGCGCTGGGGCCGGATTTCGAAACCTCCCTCGAGTCGTTCCCCTTTGCAGCTGTGCGGGAGGGACAATTGGACGGGCTGCCCGCGCGGGTGTTCTCGGTCAGCTTCTCGGGCGAGCTGAGCTATGAGATTAATGTGCCTGCAGGCTTTGCGGACACCTTGCTTGCGCGTGTCATGGAGCGCGGCGCGGAATGGGACATCACGCCTTACGGCCTGGAAACGCTGGATGTGCTGCGGATCGAAAAGGGGCATTTGTCGGTGGGCACCGAGATCGACGGCCGCCGCACGCCGGGTGACTTGGGCATGGACGGAATGGTCTCGAAGAAAAAGGACTTCCTGGGCCGGGCCCTGCTGCAGCGTCCGGGGCTGCAGGCCGAAGGCCGCGAGCAGCTGATGGGGCTGCTGCCGGAGGATGGTTCCACGATCATCCCCTATGCCGCTCATCTGAGTGACAGAGAACTCGACGCCAAGGGTTGCGCCGAAACCATCGGCCATCTGACAGCTGCGATTGAAAGCCCCGCCCTGGGACACCCGATTGCGCTTGGCTTCCTGCGGGATGGCCGCAACCGGATGGGGGATGTGCTTTGGGCGCATTCTCCGGTGGCAGGCACATCGGTAAGGGTGCGGGTGACAGCCCCTTGTTTCTATGATCCGGAGGGGGAGCGGCTGCATGGCTGATGCACTGGAAATCATCCGCGCAAGCGATGCGGACGGCTTTCTGCCCGGCCCGCTGGGACTGCGGCTGGACGAAGAATTCCTGCCCCTGACTGCGTTGAATGCAAAGCCAGAGGTTCTGGACAGCCTGCTGCCCTTTGGCCAGATGCGTCAGTACGGCGCGGCTTTCCTGCTGCGGCTCTGGCCTGGCACAATCTGGAGCAGCGGTCCGCTGCCTGCGGGCAGTTACCGTACGGCCGATATCGGCCACGGGTTGACCCGCTTTCGCCTGCGCGGGGTTGAGGCGCTGCATTTCCTGGACCATTACACCTGCGCCGACCTTTTTGCGCCGCGCATCCGCCAGGCCCGCTGTGTCCGCAGCCGGCTGGGCGGCTATGATGTTACCCTTTGGTGGCACAACACCCGCGATGTGCATGCGGTGGTTTTCCGCTCTGCCGCGCAGTCCTTTGCGGACCACCTGCGCGCCCTGGCGCTCCGTCACGACCCTGCCGATCCATCCACCTATCCGCGCCCGGTCACTCCCGGCGCCCCAGACAGAAGAGGCTGAACATGTATCTCCGCAACACCTGGTATGTCGCTGCCTGGGACAGCGAAGTCACCCGCGAGCCGCGCCAGATCAAGGTGCTGGGCGAAAAGATCGTGATCTACCGCACCGAGGCCGGCGCGCCGGTTGCGCTGATCGACGCCTGCCCGCACCGCAAGCTGCCGCTCAGCAAGGGCCGCATCAAGGGCGATCATATCGAATGCGGCTACCACGGGCTGACCTTTGACTGCTCCGGCAGCTGCGTCCGCGTGCCTGGGCAGGACAAGATCCCGGCAGCCACCAACATCCACTCCTACCCGGTCGAGAGCCGCTATGGCCTGGTCTGGATTTGGATGGGCGACCCGGCGCTGGCGGACACGGATAAGATCTTCACGGTCGAGCATTTCGAGGAGCCGGGCTGGGGCATCAACAAGGGCGACGCGATGCCGTTTCCCTGCAATTACCTCTACATCACCGACAACCTGCTGGACCCCAGCCATGTCGCCTGGGTGCATCAGAGCTCGTTCGGGAATGCCGCTTGCGAGGAGGAACCGCTGACTGTTACCGGCACAAACAGCGGCGTGATCGTGTCGCGCTGGATGTATGACGTGGAGGTGGCGCCTTTCTACAAGAAACTGGTGCCGTTTGAGGGCAACTGCGACCGCGAGCAGCATTACGAGGTCCGTTATCCGTCGCTCGCCTATATCAAGGCGGTCTTCACGCCTGCGGGCACGGGCGGCGATGCCACCAACCTGCCCGAGGGGCAGTATTTCCAGATGGACAGCTACAACTTCATGACTCCGGTGGATGAGAAGACCACCCGCTACTACTGGTTCCAGATCCGCAACGTGCACGCCGATGATGCGGAGATTTCGCAGTATATGAGCGACTCGGTGGAGTTTGCCTTTAACGAGGACCGCGACATTTTGATCGAAGTGCAAAAGGGCATGGATGCCAAGACCACCCGCAATGTGGACCTGGCGATTGATGCCGGCCCGCTGCTGTTCCGGCGGCGCCTGCAGAAGATGATCGAGGCGGAGAGCAAGGCGGCTGAGCCCGCCTGAGGCAAAATTTGTGTCCATGAATTCGGTCACAACGGCAGGTTCGCGCCCG
The DNA here is from genome assembly GCF_000813725.1 of Leisingera sp. ANG-Vp. Lineage (GTDB taxonomy): Bacteria > Pseudomonadota > Alphaproteobacteria > Rhodobacterales > Rhodobacteraceae > Leisingera. The sequence goes on along the minus strand of NZ_JWLD01000087.1, from coordinate 14,489 downwards.
CCCTGGGGGGCGGGGACGGGCGCGAACCGGATCGCAGGCGATCCGGTGGCGAAAATGGCCAATGCGGCGCCCGAGAATTGTAAGCCTAGCAGGTAAAGATCTTGCCGGGGTTAAGCATGCACTTAGGGTCTAGTGCAGCCTTGAGCTGCTTCATCGCTGCAATTGCGGCTTCAGGGCGGCTGAGCGGCAGATGCGCGCGTTTTTCCAGCCCGATGCCGTGTTCGGCCGAAACCGTGGTGCCTGCAAACTGCTGCAGCACGCCGTAGACCGCGCCGTCAATTGCGGTGTGGCTGGCGGGGTCAGGAGCGGGCCCTGCCATGATGTGCAGGTTCCCGTCGCCCATATGCCCGAAGACATAGCAGCCGACACCCGGGCAATCCTTTGCGATCCGTTCCTGCAGCTGCTCGACATAGCCGGGGATGTCATTGAGGCGCAGGCCGACGTCGTAGGACAGGCAGGGGCCGCACAGGCTTTCGATCACATCCGCGTCCTCGCGCAGCTGCCAGATGGTGCGGCGCTGGGTTTCGGACTGGGCGACGGTGCCGTCCTGCAGAAGGCCGTCCTCGAAACATTGGGCCAGGAAGGCAGTGAGAGCATCCTCGTGCTCTGTACCGCCCCAGTGGCCGGTCTCGATCACCCCGTAGATACCGCAATCGGGGGACACCAGGCGGTTGCCCAGATGCGTGGCGATTTGGGTGAAGAACTCCGGCCACATGGCCTCAAAGGACAACAGGCTGCCGCCAAAGGCTTTGCGGGCACTGGCCAGCACTTGGAACAGATCTTCGGTTCCGGCGCAGCCGATCAGCGCGGTTTGCACCGAGGATGGGCGGCTGTGCAGGCGCAGGGTGATCTTGGTAATGATGCCCAGCGTGCCTTCGGAACCGATGAACAGCTGCTTCAGGTCGTAGCCTGCGTTGTTCTTGAGCAGGGTGTTGTTCAGATCGAGGACGGTGCCGTCCGCCAGCACCGCTTCCAGCCCCAGGATGTTGTCGCGCGCCATGCCGTAACGGATGGCCTGGATGCCGCCGGCATTAGTGGAGGCGAGCCCGCCCAGGGTGCAGCTGCCGCGGGACGGCAGGTCGACGCCGGGGGCAAGACCGTGCGGCTCGGCGGCGTCGATCACCTGCTGCAGGGTGACGCCGGCTTCGGCGGTGACAACACCCTGCACTGGGTCGAGGTCCAGAATGCGGTTCATCTTCTCCAGCGAAAGCGCAACCTGCCCCGGCGCGGTTGCGGTGCCCTGAACCAGCCCGGTCAGCCCGCCGTGCGGAACAATGGCCAGCCCGTGTTCGGCGGCCAGCCGGCAGATCTCGCTGACGTCCTGTGCCGAGCCGGGCGTCAACAGCACGCCGCCGTCATAGCTCGCGGCGCAATAGCCGGTGCCGCGCAGGGAGAGCCGCTCGCCGGTGATCACGTTCTTGGCGCCGATCACCGGGGCGAACAGCTCGGAAATCTTGTTGATGTCCATCAGGAGTGCTTTCGTTACGACCGGTCCTAGCTGCCGGACTTGCCTTTGCGGTGCTCGTGCAGGGTCTTGGCGACAATGGCGATGGTGGTCAGAACCATCAGGATCACCGAGACCGCGGCAATGATCGGGTCGACGTTCAGGCGCAGCCCGTCCCAGATCCGCTTGGGCAGGGTGATCACGTCGATACCGCTGACAAACAGGGTGACGGCGATCTCCTCCCAGGACAGCACCAGGCTCAGGAACCAGGCCGAGAACAGGCCGAATTTGAGGTTCGGCAGCACCACCCAGAAGGTGGTCTGCATCCGCGACGCGCCTAGGTTGCGGGAGGCAAGCTCCAGCGACTTGTCGAGCCGCGAGGTGGCGGTCAGCATCACGATCACCGCAAAAGGCGTCACCATGATCACATGGGTCAGGATCAGCCCCGCATAGGTATCGATCAGGCCGATGCGCGCTTGCAGGAAGTAGATGATTACGGCGGAGACCACCGGCGGCACTGCCATCGGCAGCAGCGCCAGCCCGACCAGCGCGCCGCCATAACGCGGCTGGCGGAACCACAGGCCCAGGGCGAATGCTGCTGCCAGAACCGTGGCGATCACGCTGCTGGCCAGCGCCACCAGAACGCTGTCGGAGATGCTGGCAAGCCAGGCTTCGTCCGTCAGCAGCGCCTGGTAGTGGCGCAGGGACCAGTCGCCCTTGGGCAGCGACAGGAAGCGCTTGGGGGTGAAGGAAACCGGGATCACTGCCACCAGCGGCATCAGCATGAAGAGGCCGGTGAGCACGGCGGCAAGTTTCAGCAGCCAGCTTTGCAGGTTCAGGGGCTTGCGCGTCATTTGACCAGCCTTTCCGGGCGGATGACCTTGAACAGGAGCCCGGCCATTGCTGCGACCACCGCCAGCACGCCGATGCTGAGTGCGGCGCCAAAGCCCCAGTTTGAGGTCTGGAACATCTGGATGTAGATGTATTCAGCAATCATCACGATCTTGCCGCCGCCGAGAATTGCCGGCGTGATGAAGAAGCCAAGCGCAAAGACAAAGACGATGATCACCGAGGCCAGGATTCCAGGCACAGTGAGCGGCAGGAACACATTCCAGAAGGTGAAACCCGGGCTGGCGCCCATGCCGCGGGAGGCCAGAAGGACGCGGCTGTCGATCTGGCGCATGACCGAGGCAATCGGGAAGACCGCAAAGGGCACCAGGAAATGCACCATGCCCAGGATCACCGAGAATTCGGTCCGCACCAGCGTCAGCGGCTCGGCAATGGCGCCGATGGACAGCAGGGTCTCGTTCAGAATGCCCTTATTGCGCAGGATCACCACCCAGCCGAAGGCGCGGATCAGAACCGAGATCCAGAAGGGGATGAAAATGCAGAGCTCCATGAACAGCTTGCGCGCCGGAGAGCCGAAGACCCAGTGGTAGGCCAGAAGATAGGCCAGCAGCACCGAGGTAAGGGTGACCAGGATGCAGACCCGCGCCGTGCGCAGCATAATGTTGAGCGCGTCAGCATCGGTCAGCATCCGCACATAGTTCTCGGCACCTGGCTCAGGCCGGGAGACGGACCAGCCGAAGACGCCCAGAAGCGGTGCCAGATAGACCGCCAGGAACAGGGCGGGCAGCAGCCACATGGCAATGGTGTGTATATTGAGCCGTGCGGCCATTTCGCTGCCCCTCCCCTTGGCTGTTTAGCTGCTGACCAGGGCCAGATACTTGTCCAGCGCGGTGCCGTAGTGATCGGCGTACCATTCCGCCTGCAGCACGATCTGCCGCTCCAGGTTCTCTTTGGAGCTCGCATCCACCGGCTTCATCTCTTCCGAGACCAGCGCATGGGCGGCGGGGTTGGCCGGGCCGTTGCCAAGCTCATTCAGCAGCGTCACCTGATTGTCCGGGTTCTGGGCCAGGGCGATGAATTCCATCGCGGCCTTGGCGCCCGCCGGGTTGCCCTTGATCACGGTCCAGCCGGAGGGCGACACCAAGCCCTGGTCAAAGGTCCAGTCGACTTCGCCTTCGGTGTCCTGCTTGGTCAGGTTGGCGCGGGTGTGCCACAGCAGGCCCATCGAGGCCTCGCCGTCGCGCAGCAGCTGCTGGCTTTCGGCGCCGGAAGACCAGAAGCTGACGATATGCGGCTTCAGTGCTTCGATCTTGGCCAGCGCGCGGTCCACGTCCAGCGGGTACAGCTCCGCAGGCGCCACGCCATCGGCCAGAAGTGCTGCCTCCAGCACGCCGGTCATCCATTTGTAGAGGGTGCGCTTGCCCGGGTATTTTTCCACGTTCCAGAAATCGGCCCAGGTGCTGGGCACATCATCGCCGAAGCGGGCGGCGTCATAGGCGATGACGTTGCTGTAGAAATAGGAGGGGACGTAGAACTCGCCGTCAAAGCCGGGCTCGATCTTGCTGCGGTCGACGATGGAATAGTCGATCTTCTCCATCATGCCTTCGCGGCCCAGGCGGATCGCGGAATAGGGTTCTGCGTCGCAGACGTCCCAGCGGACCGAGTTGCTTTCGAACTGGGTTTTCATCGAGCCTTCGAGCGGGCCGGAGCCGTCGATTTTCAGCTTGTTGCCGGTGGCGGCCTCGTAAGCCTCGGCAAAGGCGGCGGAGTAGGCGTCGATCGCATCGCCGCCCCAGTTGACCACCACCAGTTCCTGGCCCGCAGCGCGGGCGCCAGGTGCTGCCACAGTGGCGGCACCCAGTGCCACCAGCCCGGTCAGAAAGCCGCGGCGGTCCAGCTTGCCGCCCCGGAAGCGCTCAGCCAATAGCTCGCAGCAGTCTCGTTGAAAGTTGTTCATGGTATCCTCCCTGGTCATGTGCAGCCGGGTCCATCCACCGCCCGGGGCGGCGCGGCCCGGGTTTTTTAGTCGGCAATCACGATGCTGTTTTCGGGCGACCATCCGACCCACAGATCGCTGCCAACGCTGGGCAGCGCGCCATTGGCGCTGTGGGTGGAGGCGCTGATGCTGTGACCTTGCGGCGTCTGCAGCACCAGGTCGCTGTGCGAGCCCTGATAGGTGGTCTGGATCACCCGGGCAGGCAGCACATTGGCCTGATCTGCGGGGCGCTCGGCGCTGAGGGTCATGTGTTCCGGCCGCACCGCGATGCTGGCGGTGCCGTTCACATGGTGCCCCGGATTGGCGGCCGAAAGCGTCGTGCCGTCAAGATTGCCGCGCAGCAACCCACCATCCATACCGGGGCTGGCCACCGGGAAGATGTTGATCTGGCCCAGGAATTCCGCGACGAAGCGCGAATCCGGCGCGTTGTAGATCCGGTCGGGCGTCGCCAGCTGCATCAGCCGGCCCTTGTTGAAAATGGCGATCTTGTCGGACATCGCCAGCGCCTCGCCCTGATCATGGGTGACAAAGACAAAGGTGGTGCCGGTTTCCTCATGCACCCGCTTCAGCTCGCTCTGCATCTGTTCCCGCAGATTGCGGTCGAGCGCCGAGAGCGGCTCATCCAGCAGCAGCACATCCGGCTGGAACACCAGCGAGCGGGCCAGCGCCACCCGCTGCTGCTGGCCGCCTGACAATTGCGAGGGTTTCTTGTGGGCATGTTCGGCAAGGCCAACGGTTTCGATGATCCGCCCCACCTTCTGCTTGCGCTCGGCGCTGCCCATCTTGCGCACCCGCAGGGGGTAATCGACGTTCTGCCAGACGGTCATATGGGGAAACAGTGCGTAGCCCTGGAACACCATGCCGAAATTGCGCTCTTCCGCCGCCATCGTGCTGATGTCCCGGCCATCCTTCATCAGCTGGCCCGAGGTTTGTTCGGTAAAGCCTGCGAGGATCATCAGGAAGGTGGTCTTGCCCGAGCCGGAGGGGCCGAGGAAGGTCAGGAACTCGCCCTTGCTGATCTCCATGCTGACGTCGTGCAGTGCCTTGAAGTCGCCATAGGACTTGCAGATGCTGCTGGCCGCGATTTGTGACACTGACTGGCTCCCCGTCGTTCCTGGCTCTGGCAAGGCCCTGAGCGTTGGCGGGAGGATTGCAGTCAGTTTTTTTCACGTCAAATGAAAGTAATTGCCGTGTTCTCGTGAGATATTTTCACGTTATTTCGGTGCCTCTCTTCTGGAGTTGTGATCCGCTTCACTAATGGAAATCTCCCCGGATCGCCCCGCGATCCGGTTCGCGCCCGGCCCCGCCCCCCAGGGCGGGCGCGAACCTGCCGTAGTGCCGGTTGAAATACTGTGCGTTTCAGGAAACTAACTTTGGGTTTGCAGCGTGTATTCCTGGAACCACCGCGACAGCCAATCAATTGCAAGCTGGCAAACCCGGCGCTGCATCCGCTCTTTCTGGGCAACAATGTAGTAGGCGTGCGGGCCGCGGATTTCGGTGTCGAACAGGCGCACCAGCTTGCCTTCGCTCAGCGCGTGGCGGCCCAGGATGTCGTCTCCGATGGCGATCCCTGTCCCGGCAATGGCTGCGTTGATATTGTGGGTCACATCCGAGAACACAATGCCTTTGCTCAGCTCGAAACTCTTCTTGCTGGCGGCAGACAGCCAGACCACCCAGTCGCTTTGATTGCGGTGGTGCAGCAGCGGCAGTTTCACCAGATCCTCAGGCGTGCGGATGCGGCCGTGGCGCTCGAGAAAGGCAGGCGAGCAGACCGGGAAAGCGCGCGGCGTGAACAGATGCTGGACGTGTTTGCCGGGCCAGGCGCCATCGCCGTAGATGATCGAAAAATCGGTCTGATCGTTGAGGATATCGTTGCGGTCGGTCTCGTTGGTGATTTCCAGGTCGATGTTGGGAAAAAGATCCAGGAACTCGGTGATGTGATAGGCGAGCCAATAACTGCCCAAGCCTGACGCGCAGTTGATCCGCAAAGGCCCGAAGGGTTCGCTGTGGCCAAGCGGCACATTGGCGCGTTCGACGATCTCCAGCGCCTTGCGGATATCCTGCACATAGCGGTTGCCGGCCGAGGTCAGTTCGACCTTGCGGCCTGTCCGGCTGATCAGTTTGACGCCCAGCATTTGCTCCAGGTTGCGCAACTGGTGGGAGACCGCGCTGGGGGTGACGAACATCGCCTCGGATGCCTTGTGCAGACTGCCGAGCCGCGACACCGCCTCCAGCATCCTGAGAGCGGTCATCGACGGATAGACCCGGCGGGCGTCGCCTGCGTCTCTTTCAGCCATGCTGCCCATGTTCGGCACCTTTCTCTGCAGGGTTTCAGACAGCTTACATGAGAAAAATTCAGAAACGCAGCCGAATTTCTTTCATTTGACGTGAGAATTTCTGCGTTCTTACTGTGCCGGAACAAGCCGGCCGCATTTCCGGTCCGGTATGGCGCGCGGCAGTGGCTGCGCGGCAAGGGAAAGGACAAAGCATGGTTTCGAGCGCTGGAATCCGGTCGACCAACACGCCCGAAGGGCTGCCTGCGGCGGATATGGTGCTGCGGAACGGGCGGATTTACACCGTTGATCAGGACCAGCCCTGGGCCGAAGCGGTGGCAATCAAACACGGACGGTTCATGGCGGTGGGCAGCAATGCCGAAATGGAGCCGCTGATTGCGGATTACACCCATGTGCATGACCTGAAGGGCGCCTTTGCGATGCCGGGGCTTTACGACATGCATACCCATCCGGATCTGGCACTGGGACCGAAATACTCCGACTATCTGGACGTGGGACTGGAGACGCCCTCCCCGGATCAGGTGCGCGAGGCAATCCTGCGCTATGCCGCGGAAAACCCGGACCGCGAGTGGATTTTCGGCAAGCATTTCGTCCACTACGCTTTCCGCAAGGCGGGGCTGAAACCGGGGCGCGACTGGCTCGACAGTTTCATCCCCGACCGGCCGGTAGCGATCATGGACCGGATGTGGGGCAGCTGCATGGCCAACTCCAAGGCGCTGGAGCTGGCAGGCGTCAGCAAGGATACAGTGGACCCCAACAACGGCTACATCGTGCGCGACCCGCTGACCGGCGAGCCGGACGGCATTCTGGTCGATGGCGCCTATGCGCTGATCATGGCGGCGATGCCGCCGCCGCCGATGCATGCGCTGACCCGTGCCTACCGCGAGGGCGCGCGGTTTCAATCCGCCCGTGGCGTGGTGGCAACGAAATACGTGCATGTGTGCGAGCAGCGTCTTGATGCGCTGCGTGCCATCGACCTGGCGGGTGAGCTGCCGGTGCGGGTTGAGGCCGCGATCAGCTGGCAGGACGACATCTTCCCGGTGCGCCGCCGCTGGGAGCTGCTGGCAGGCGAGCGGCATTACTACCGCTCCAAGCGCTTGAACGCCAATGCGGTCAAGTTCCACTTTGACGGCACCGCCGAGCCGCGCACCTCTTACCTGATCACCCCCTGGCCGAACGAGAAGACCTGGCAGGGCTCGCTCAACCTGACGCCCGAGCATATCTATGACATGGTGGCGGAGATGGACCGCAAGCGGATCCGGGTGATTGCCCACTGCACCGGGGACGGCGCCTCTGACATTTTCCTGGATGCGGTGGCCGAGTGCCGCCGCCGCAACGGGCCCGGCGGGATGCGCCACCAATGCGCCCATTCCACCCTGCTGGACGAGGGCAACCTGGCCCGTTTTGCCGAGCTGGACGTGATTGCCGAGTTTTCGCCGGTGGGCTGGTTCCCGTCGGAGTTCACCATCGGCGCGCGGTCCTCTTTCGGGGAGCGGCTGCAGGAGGCCTATAACGTCCGCGGCGTGCTGGATGCGGGCGGGGTCACGGTGATGGGCACCGACTGGCCGGTGAGCAGCATTGATCCCTGGTTCGGGTTCGAAACGCTTGTCACCCGCGAAAACCCGCGCGGCGAGATGGAAGGCAAGCTGGGCCAGCCAATCACGCCGGAGGAGGCAATCCGGATGCTGACCCTCAGCGGCGCCTATGCGATGGGCTGCGAGGATGTGTCCGGATCGATCACCGCAGGCAAGACCGCCGATCTGATTGTGCTGGACCGCAACCTGCTGGAGACCGAGGCCAAGGGCAACTGGCATAAATCGCAGGTGCATCTGACCATGGTGGATGGCGAGGTCGTGCATGACCCCAAGGGCTGGATGCAGGGCACGGATTTTGAAAGCCGCATCACCTCTCCGGTCCCCGACTTCACGCCAAAGGACATCTGATGGATACGCGCGTTCCGGTTACCATTGTCGCGGGCTTTCTCGGCTCCGGCAAAACCACCCTGATCAACACCCTGCTGCAGGGCGATCACGGGCTGAACATCACCGTGCTGGTCAATGATTTCGGCGCGGTCAATATCGACGCGGACCTGATCCTGAAGCGCGAGCGCGAAGTGATGGAGCTGTCGAACGGCTGCGTCTGCTGTTCGATCCAAAGCGATCTGGTGGCGCAGCTGCAGGCCCTGTTCCGCTCGGACAATCCGCCGGAATATCTGCTGATCGAAGCCAGCGGGGTGTCGCAGCCGGGCCGCATCGCCTCGGTCTTCGGCTATCCGCAGCTGAGGGACTATGCCCGTTTGGATGCGGTGGTGACTCTGCTGGATGTGGAGAACACCGATGCGCTGTCGGACAGCTGCCGGCAGCTGGTGCAGACACAGATTGAGGCCGCCGATATCGCGGTGCTGACCAAGACGGATCTGGTGCAGCCGCAGCAGGTTGCCGATTTCCGTGCGCGATGGCTGTTTCCGGATCTGCCTGCCTATGAGGCCAGCAACGGAAAAGTCCCGGTGCAGTATCTTCTGGACACCGGCCGGCATGACCCGGAAAACGCTGTCCTGCCGCAATCTCGGCCAGCCGCAGGGTTCCGCTCGCAGAGCTGGTCGGTGCAAGAGCCGCACAGTTATGCCAGCTTCAAATCTGCGCTAGGTACCCTGCCCGCTTCGGTATTCCGGTCCAAAGGCGTGCTTTATTGCGCGGATTTCCCGGACACCCGGATTGTGTTTCAAAAGGTCGGCTCGCGGATCGAGTTCCACAAGGACGGCCTGTGGCGCGGTGCGCCGGAAACCCGCCTGGTTGCCATTGGCGAAGACGGGCTGGAAACAGCTGGCTTCCTGAAAAATCATATGGAGCAGTCCCTGGCCGCCCTGCCCTGCCCCTAAGGTTTTGCCGGGTTTTGCCGGGCCAGAGTGCCGGCGGCAAACTCCATGAAGGCACGGATCACCCGCACATCCTGCCGCTGGGTGAGCGAGACGATGCTTTCGCTCATCGTCAGGTTCGTGTCCTCCAGCGGGACCGGGATCAGGCGGTTGTCATGGCCGAACTCCGCCTCGGACACAAAGCCGATGCCGGCACCCGAGGCCACCAGCTCGCGCACTGCTTCACGTCCTTCGGCGACGATGGCGGGCTTCAAGGTGATGCCGCGGCGCTGTGCTTCGGCCTCCAGGTTCTGGCGGGTTTTTGAGCCTGCTTCGCGGAACACCAGCGGCAATTTGGTCAGCTCGTCAAAAGCGATGCTTGTCTTGCCGGGCGGCAGCAGCCCGGGAGCGGCAAAGGCTGTGATGCCGGTGGCGCCCAGGTTCAGCACTGTCATGTCGCGGCCCGGGGTCAGACTGCCCGCGACGCCGATTTCGGCATTATAGGCGCGCAGCTCCTCCAGGATTTCCTCGGTATTGCCCGTGCGCAGCGAGATGGTGATGTTCGGATATTTCTGCCGGAACGGCCCCAGGAAAGCGGTCATATGCAGCGCCGAATCCGCGATGATCCGCAATTCTCCCTCCACCGCCGCACCGGATTCCGAGAGGTAGTCGCCAATCTGATCCTCGATCTCAAAGTATCCTTTGGTCAGCCGCAGCAGCTCCTCGCCCTGGGGCGTCAGGGTGATCTGTTTCTTCTCGCGGCGGAACAGCAGGAGGTCGTGGTCCTGCTCCAGCTTGCGCACCTGTTCCGAGACCGCAGGCTGAGTCAGATGCAGCGCTTTGGCAGCGCGGGAAAAGCCGCCCAGAAGCGCAACATGGTGAAAGGCGCGGAGCTGGCTGTGGCGCATCTTCTTCCCTCAATTCTGACGTATAGGGGCAGCCTATAAGTGGATCGTTTTTTGCAATTTTACATATGGATGACAGGAGGGCAATCATGCCCTCAAATTGCTCTTGGGAGATTGCAGATGAGTACTTCCACGGACCCGATTGAAGCGCCCAGATTAGGCGAACCCTACCTGCTCACCCCCGGCCCATTGACCACCTCTTATGCGGTGAAAGAGGCGATGCTGCGGGACTGGGGCAGCTGGGATGACGACTTCCGCGGCATGACTCGCGAGATCCGCAGCCGACTGCTGGCCTTGCTCGGAGAGAGCGCGGATGAATTTGACTGCGTGCCGATGCAGGGTTCCGGAAGCTTTGCGGTAGAGGCGATGCTGGGCTCTTTCATCCCCCGCGACGGCAAGGCGCTGGTGCTGGCCAATGGCGCCTACGGGCTGCGCTCGGCGCAGACGCTGAAGTATCTGGGCCGCGATCATCTGGTGCTGGACAAGGGCGACTACCTGCCGCCGCGTGGGCCCGAGGTTGCGCAGATCCTGGCCGACGACCCGTCAATCACCCATGTGGTGGCGATCCATTGCGAGACTTCTTCGGGCATTCTGAACCCGGTCGAGGAGATCTCCGAGGCGGTCTATGCCGCGGGCCGCAAATTGCTGATCGACTCGATGTCGGCCTTTGGCGCCATCGAGCTGCAGCCCTCGCAGATCCGTTACGAGGCGATGGTGTCCTCGGCCAACAAATGCATCGAGGGCGTGCCCGGCTTTGGTTTCGTCATTGCCCGCAAGGGCGAGATCGAGGCGGCCAAGGGCAACAGCCATTCGCTCAGCCTCGATGTGCACGCGCAATGGGCCAATATGGAGAAAACCGGCCAGTGGCGCTTTACCCCGCCAACCCATGTGGTGGCCTCTTTCCTGGAAGCGCTCAAAGGCCATGAGGCCGAGGGCGGCGTGGCCGGGCGCGGTGCCCGTTATCAGCGCAACCGCGATGTGATGGTGGCAGGGATGCGCGAGCTGGGCTTTGAAACCCTGCTGGAGAACCGCTGGCTCAGCCCAATCATCGTCACATTCTTTTGCCCTGCGGATGAGAGCTTTGTGTTCAGCCGCTTCTATGACCTGATGAAGGAGAAGGGCTTTATCATCTATCCGGGCAAGCTGACCGTCGTGGACAGTTTCCGCGTCGGCTGCATCGGGCAGATGGATGAACACGTGATGCGGCAGGTTGTGACCGCCGCCAAGGAAACGCTTGCCGAGATGGGCGTCGCCAGCGCGGCCCCGCCCGCAGCGGCGCTGGAAGAACGCGCCAAACTGGCCGCCTGAAGACAAAGGACCCCGAGACATGACCATTGGAACCCCCGTTACTGCAAACGAGCGGACCTACCCGGCGCCGAAGACCTGCGCGATTGCCATCTGCCTGGACGGCTGCGAGCCGGAATACCTGGAGGTTGCCATCGCCAAAGGGCTGATGCCGACCCTGAAGCGGATCCGCGAGACCGGCACCGACCGGCTGGCGCATTCGGTGATCCCTTCCTTCACCAACCCCAACAACCTGTCGATCGCCACCGGCCGCCCGCCGATTGTGCACGGCATCTGCGGCAACTACCTGATCGACCCGGACAGCGGCGAAGAGGTGATGATGAACGACGTGCGTTTCCTGCGCGCGCCGACCATCTTCTCGCAGTTCTACGAGGCCGGATACCGCATCGCCATGGTCACCGCCAAGGACAAGCTGCGCGCGCTTTTGGGGGCGGGGCTGAAGTTCGACGAGGACCGCGCGGTGGCCTTCTCCTCCGAGCGGTCGGGCGAGACCACCAAGGCAGAGCACGGCATCGACAACGCCAGCCAATGGCTGGGCATGGAGGTGCCGGAAGTCTATTCGGCGGAGCTGTCCGAGTTTGTCTTTGCCGCCGGGGTAAAGCTGCTGGCGGAGTTCAAGCCGGATGTGATGTATCTGTCGACCACCGACTACATCCAGCACAAGTTTGCCCCCGAACAGCAGGGCGCGCTGGATTTCTATGCGATGTTCGACAAGTATTTGGCGCAGCTCGATGAAATGGGCGCGGCGATTGTTGTCACCGCCGACCACGGCATGAAGCCCAAGCATAACGCCGACGGCTCGCCCAGCGTGATCTACGCGCAGGATCTGCTGGACGACTGGCTGGGCAAGGACGCCGCGCGGGTGATCCTGCCGATCACCGACCCCTATGTCGTTCACCACGGCGCGCTTGGCTCCTTTGCCACTGCCTATCTGCCGGAAGGCGCCGGCAAGGCGGAGATCATGGCCAAGCTGGACGCCCGCGAGGAGCTGATCCTGGTGGCGGACAAGGAAGAAGCCATCAGGCGCTTCGAACTGCCCGGCGACCGCATCGGCGACATCGTGATGATCTCGGGCGAGAACATGACCATCGGCACCTCGGCGCACCGCCACGACCTGGCGGCGCTGAAGGAGCCGCTGCGCAGCCATGGCGGGCTGACCGAACAGGAAGTGCCCTTTATCGTGAACCGTGTCATCGACCTGCCGGACGACCCTGAGTCCTTACGCAACTTTGACGCCTTCTTCTATGCCACCACTGCGGCGGCCCTCTGATCTATGGGTGAGACTATGACCAACATCGAAATCCGCAACGAAGGCATGCGCATCGGCGGCGAGACCGTCTTTACCGACGAGACCGTGCCGGTCCACTACCCCTATACCAACGAGGTTGTCGGCTATGTGCCCGCAGGCAAAGCCGAACACGCCCGCATGGCGTTCGAGGTGGCGGCGAACTACAAACCCAAGCTGACCCGCTATGAGCGCAGCCAGATCCTGCAGCGCACCGCCGAGCTGATCGGCGAGCGCCGCGAATACCTGGCGAAATGGCTGACACTGGAGCTGGGCATCTGCCACCAGCACTCGATATACGAGACCAAGCGGGCGCAGGATGTCTACCAGTTCGCCGCGGCGGAGGCGCTGAAAGATGATGGCGAGATCTTCTCCTGCGACCTCACCCACAATGGCAAGCCGCGCAAGATCTTCACCAAGCGCGAGCCGGTCAAGGCGATCTCGGCAATCACGCCGTTCAACCATCCGCTCAACATGGTGAGCCACAAGATCGCTCCGTCGATTGCCACCAACAACTGCATGGTGTGCAAGCCGACGGAACTGACGCCGCTGACCTGTATTGCGCTGGCCGACATCCTCTATGAGGCCGGCCTGCCCAAGGAGATGTTCCAGGTGGTCACCGGCTGGCCGCAGGACATTGGCGATGAGATGATCACCAATGAAAACATCGACATCATCACCTTCACCGGCGGCGTGCCGGTGGGCAAGATGATCGCAGAGAAAGGCGTCTATAAACGCCAGGCGCTGGAGCTCGGCGGCAATGACCCGCTGATCGTGCTGAACGACTTGTCCGACGCCGATCTGGACAAGGCCGCCACCATCGCCGTGGCTGGCGCCACAGGCAACTCGGGCCAGCGCTGCACCGCGATCAAGCGCATCCTGGTGCAGGAGAGTGTGGCGGACAAATTTGTGCCGCTGGTGCTGGAGAAGGCCAAGAAAATCAAATTCGGCGATCCGCAGGATCCGGCCACCGAACTGGGCTGTGTGATCCACGGCAAAGCGGCGGAGCTGTTCGAAAACCGCGTGCTGCAGGCTGAGAAGGAAGGTGCCGAGATCCTCTATCACCCGGGCCGCGAAGGCGCGCTGCTGCCGCCCATCGTGATCGACAAGGTGCCGCACGGCAGCGAGCTGGTAATGGAGGAGACCTTTGGCCCCATCGTGCCGATCGTGCGGGTGCCGGACAATGACGCGGAGGTCATGAAGATCTCCAACTCCACTGAATTCGGCCTCTCCTCCGGCGTCTGCACCAACGACCTGAACCGGGCGATTGCCTATATCAACGGGCTGGACGTCGGCACCTGCAACATCTGGGAGCAGCCGGGCTACCGCATTGAAATGTCGCCCTTTGGCGGGATCAAGGACTCTGGCAACGGGGTGAAGGAAGGCGTCATCGAGGCGATGAAGTTCTTCACCAACGTCAAGACCTACTCCCTGCCCTGGCCGGAATAATCCCGGCCCTGCCGGGGCTGCCCCACGCAGCCCCGGCTTTGAATTTAAGACGTTCCTTTGTCTTCGCCCGGCCTTCTGGCCGGGCAGCCCCCGACCGCCCCCCTGGGC
>NZ_JWLD01000086.1:62752-63710 GCF_000813725.1 Leisingera sp. ANG-Vp | reverse complement strand
GGGCGCAGCCGGGGTCGCCGGGGGGGGCGGGGGGGGGCGGGGAGAACGGGGGGGAGAGGGCGGCGTGCTCGGGGGGGGGGTCGGGGCCGGGCCGGCGGACGGGGGGCCGCCGGCCGCGTCTTGGCTGCCCTTCCGGAGGGGGGGCGGCAGGGTGCGCGCGCGCAGGCGCTGCAAGGTCCAGCAGGTTCCAGTGCCTGCCGTGCGGGGCTTTGCCAGAGGGAGCGGCGGCAGGGGGGCATGGGCCGGGGACAGATGCCAGCGGCTTTCGATCCCCGGGGCGCCGCCTTCGCCGGGGGTCAGCATCAGGCCCAGCGGTGCCGGGCCAAGGCCCCCGCCGGCCTCCGCCGCCAGATGCAGCCGCCGTACCGGGGTCATTGCGGGCGGTTCAGGCAGTTCCGCCACCACCAGCGGCGCCGCACCGCTGCGCAGGCTCTCCTCCATCGCCCAGAGCAGATCCGCGCTGCTGGCGGCGGTGAGGAAGAGGAAGCGGGCGGGGCTGGCAAACTCTGCCATGCCGTCCGGGTTCAGCGGCCTGCCGGCCTGGGGCAGGGCCAGCCACAGCACCGGTCCCGGGGCAGCTTTCTGGGCGGCAGCGGCCAGCCAGAGCGCAAAACTGTGCCGCGCCGGGCCGCAGACCTCATGCGCGCGCCCCCGCGCCAGCGCGATGCCCTCCATCAGGGACAGGGCGGGGCGGGGCTTGTGGCGGCGGCGGGCAAGCAGGTGAGTCGGCATGCGGGGAGGATAGCATGTTCGCTTTTTGTTCTCAATCGGGCGCAAGGGCCGGAAGACCGGAAACGTGCCGTGCAGTCAGGCCGCGGGCAAATCGCTCTCCAGCAGCCGGAAAAACGCTGCCCGGGCATGCCGTTCCAGCCAGGGCTTGTGGCCGCAGCGCGGCAGGAGATGGAAGCGGAATTCTGGCAGGACCTGCCGCAGCGGCTGCTCAACACCGGCGGCGGGG
>NZ_JWLD01000086.1:0-62728 GCF_000813725.1 Leisingera sp. ANG-Vp | reverse complement strand
ACACCGGCGGCGGGGTGGGGGTCGTGATCGCCGTGAACGGCTGTCACCGGGCAGCGGATCCGTGCGGCCTCCCGCAGAAGGGTGCCGGAGCGGCGCATTGCGGCAGCTTCGGGCCAAACGCCTTCGAAGATGCGCGGGTCAAAGGAAACGGGCGGGCGCTTTCCGGCAGACGGTGCAAAGGCTTCGGCTTTTTCCAGCAGCTCCAGTGCCCGCGCCAGCCCCTCCGGGGTCTCCATGCCGCCGCCGCGGAACAGGTTCTCCAGCTCCCGTCCTTCCTCCGGCTGCAACCGGGCCTGCCGGGCGGCGCTGATGCCTGCGGCCTGCTCAGCTGTGAAAGGCCCGCTGCCCACCAGGATCAGCCTGGCCGCAAGCGGGGGATGCCGGGCCGCCAGCAGGCAGGCCAGCCAGGCGCCCCAGGAAAAGCCGATCAGCACGGCAGGGCCGGGGCAGGCGGCTTCCAATTGCTGTTTCAATTCGCGGATCTGGCCGGAAACGGAGGTTTCCGACTGCCAGGGCTCCAGCACGCCCCAGCCGCGGGCGGCCAGCTCTTGCGCTATCGGTGCCATTTCCCCCGCAGCTCCCGGACCGCCATGGATCACTGCAACCTTATAGGGCGGCGCACCATGCCGCCGGGGAGCAGGGGAAACCGCTTCCATCCTTTCGGCCTCTGCCCGTGCTCAGCCTTCGCGTGGCACCACAGGGCCGCCCTGCTTGGTCCATTCGGTAAAGCCGCCCTCCAGATGCACAACCGGCTTCAGCCCCATCTCCATCGCAGCCCGCGCGCTCAGCGCCGAACGCCAGGCGCTGGCGCAATAGAACACATATGTCTTGTCCTGATTGAACACCGGCTTGTGGTAGGGGCTGTCCGGATCAATCCAGAATTCCAGCATCCCGCGCGGGCAGGAGAAAGCGCCGGGGATCATGCCTGAGCGCTGCAGCTCGCGGATGTCGCGCAGGTCGATGAACACATAATTCTCGTCCAGTACTTTCTGCTTCGCCTCCTCGACCGGCATGGTCTCCACCAGGCTGTTGGCCTCGGCCATCAGCGCCTTGATGCCCTTGGTGATGTTTTGCGGCATGGGATGTCCTTTCGGTAAGTTGAACGCAGGCTGGCCGGAAAGCGGACCGGGTGCAAGCCGCTTGCACTTTTCCGGGGCGGCTCTAGGGTCGCGGGCAAATCCGGAACGAGGGGAACTGAGACATGAAAATGAACCCGTTGGGGCGCACTGGCATGATGGTGTCCGAGCTGTGCCTGGGCACGATGACCTTTGGCACCCAGACGCCGGAGGCCGAGGCGCACGCGCAGATTGACATGGCGCTGGCCGAAGGGGTGAACTTCCTCGATACCGCCGAGATGTACCCGGTGAACCCGGTCAGTGCGGAAACTGTCGGAGACAGCGAGCGCATCATCGGCAATTGGAACGCGCGGACCGGGCGCCGCGGGGACTATATCCTGGCGACCAAGCACTCTGGCGAGGGCATGCGGCACGTGCGGGACGGGGCGCCGATTTCCTCGGCGACCATTGCGCCCACGATTGAGGCGTCTCTGAAGCGGCTCAAGACCGACTATATCGACCTCTACCAGTTCCATTGGCCGAACCGGGGCAGCTATATGTTCCGGCAGAACTGGACCTATGATCCCTCCAGCCAGAACCGGGAAGAAACGCTGGCCAATATGGAGGACTGCCTGGAGGCTCTGCAGCGCGAGGTTGAGCGCGGTACCATCCGCGCCTTTGGCCTGTCCAACGAAAGCGCTTGGGGCACCGCGCAATGGCTGCGGATTTCCGAAGAGCGGAGCTGGCCGCGGGTGGCCTCGATCCAGAACGAATACTCGCTGGTCTGCCGGATGTATGACACCGATCTGGCGGAGCTGAGCGTCAATGAGGATGTGGGGCTGCTGGCGTTTTCGCCGCTGGGCACCGGGCTGCTGACCGGCAAGTACCAGAACGGGGCAGTGCCCGAGGGCTCGCGCAAGGCCATCAATCCGGAGCTGGGCGGCCGCCACTCGCCGCGGGTCTATGATGCTGTGGGGGGCTATCTGGAGATTGCACAGCGGCACGGGCTCGACCCGGTGCATATGGCGCTGGCTTGGTGCCGCACCCGGCCGTTCATGGCGTCGTCAATCTTTGGCGCCACCCATCTGCCGCAGCTGGAGCATCTGCTGCAATCGGTGGAGCTGGAGCTGAGCCAGGAAGTGCTGGACGAAATCAATGCGGCGCATAGAGCGCATCCGATGCCCTATTGAAGCAATCCGGCGGTGCTCCCGCGCCCGCAGGTGCCCCGGCTGAGCCTGGCCCAACGGGAGCGGAGCATTTTCAAATGCGCCGGCGACGGGCGGGAGAGCTATTTTTGTTTGATTTGCTGAGAAGCGCTTCAGGGGCAGGTGTGCCCTGAAGCGCCGCGGCCATTGTATTTTTCCTTGCGGGTCAAGGGTGAACGGTGCTCTCGCACCGCCGCTGCGCGGCCCTTGACCCGCGGTGTGCCTAGTGGGCCGTGGGGCGGGCCTGTTCCTGGCGCAGATCCCGGGCCGACGTGCCGTGCGCGGTGCGGAAGGCGCGGGCGAAGCTGGATTGCGACGTAAATCCTGTGGCGATGGCCACATCCATCAACGGCATGTCTGTGTCGGTCACCAATCGGCGGGCTTCGGCAAGGCGCAGCTGCAGGTAGTGGTCCTGCGGGGTGGTGTTCAGGCGCAGCCGGAACTGCTGCTGCAGGCTCCGGGGGCTGGTACCCAGGGTCTCGGCAATGGCGCTGAGCGGCATCGGCTCGTCCAGTGCGGCCTCCATCAGCGCATTGGCCTTGGCAGTCAGCGCATTGTGCTTGTGGCCGCCCAGGCGGCTTTGCGGACGCGGCTCGGCCGAGGCGCCGTCATAAAGGAACAGCCCGGCCACGCGGGAAGCAAAACCGGCGCCGTGGCGGGCGCCGATGATGTGCAGCATCATCTCGATCGCAGGAGTGGCGCCGCCGGAGGTGAGGCGGCCTTCGGACACCGTGAAGCGGTCGTTGCGGCAGTCGACCTCGGGGAAGCGGCTGGCGAAGTTTTCCAAATCCTCCCAGTGGTTGGTGGCGGGGTGACCATCCAGAAGGCCGGCCTCGGCCATCAGCCAGGGGCCGCCGTCGATGCCTGCAATGGTCGCTCCGCTGGCGGCAATCCGGCGCAAGCCCGCGAGCAGGCTGGGGGTGGCATGGCGCGCCAGCTGGAAGCCGGCCACGATGATCAAAAGCTCGCAGCCCTCCAGCCGTGCCAGCGGGAAGCTGGGCACGGTGAGGCCGCTGGTCAGCATCGGCGGCTCATTTGCGGCGCTCACGTAATCCCAGTCAAACGCCGCCCGGCCTGCCAGCCGGTTGGCGGCGCGCATTGGGTCCACCGCAGCCGCAAAGGACAGCGTGTTGCATTCGTCCAGAACCAGCACCGCTGTTTTCAGCGGCCGGTTCTCGGGCTGCAGGATGTTTTTTGCGGATTTCATCAACTTCGATTCGCCTGGTGTAAACTGTGCCGCAAAAGGCTGCGGCAGAGTCGGTCCCAGCGCAAATCAGAATCTGGGGAGGAGCCTGGGGATAACCCGCGGCAAAACCCTGTACATCGAAGGGAAAAGCAAAATGCCTCTGGAAATGAACCGGGAAGTCTTCATCACCTGTGCCGTGACCGGGTCCGGCGGCACCCAGGACCGCAGCCCGAAAGTGCCGCGTTCACCCAAGGAAATCGCCGACAGCGCCATTGCCGCGGCCAAGGCCGGTGCCGCGATTGTGCACTGCCACGTGCGCGATCCCGAGACCGGCGTGCCGTCGCGCCGCCTGGACTATTACCGCGAGGTGACCGACCGGATCCGCGATGCCGAGGTCGATGTGGTGCTGAACCTGACCGCGGGCATGGGCGGCGATATGGTGTTCGGCGGTGTTGAAAACCCGCTGCCGCCGGTTGAGGGCACCGACATGATCGGCGCCTCCGAGCGGGTCGCGCATATCGCCGAATGCCTGCCGGAGATCTGCACCCTGGACTGCGGCACCATGAACTTTGCAGAGGCCGACTATGTGATGACCAACACTCCCGGCGCGCTGCGGGCGATGGGGCAGATGATGACCGACCTGGGCGTGAAGCCCGAGATCGAGGCCTTTGACACCGGCCACCTGTGGTTTGCCAAGCAGCTGGTAAAGGAAGGCATCCTCGAAAACCCGGCGCTGGTGCAGCTGTGTATGGGGGTGCCGTGGGGGGCGCCTGATGACCTCAACACCTTCATGGCGATGGTCAACAATGTGCCGGACGACTGGACTTTCTCGGCGTTCTCGCTGGGCCGCAACCAGATGGCCTATGCCTCGGCTGCGGTGCTGGCGGGCGGCAATGTGCGGGTCGGCCTGGAGGACAACCTGTGGCTCGACAAGGGCGTTTTGGCCGAAAACTGGCAGCTGGTTGAGCGCGCGAACACCATCGTGTCGAACATGGGCGCGCGGGTGATCGGGCCGCAGGAAGTGCGCGAGAAGCTGGGCCTGACCAAGCGCACGCCGGCGGCGTAGTGAAAGCGGCTTGTTCCGTATTGGTTTTGGCTTGTGTGCTTTCAGGCTGCGCGCAGCAGCCTGAAAAGAGCCGGAGCAAAGCCGTGGCGCATGACGCAAGTTGGATGACAAACTGGACCTGTGAAAAAATGGCCTCAGAGTTCAGAGAAAATCCGGAAGCTAATACTGAACTGTGTGAAGGCTACGGAGACGACGGGTGGCCGATCGACGGTGCTGAAGTCAAACTTCCGGGAACTTAGAGAGAATTACCAATGAAAACAGCGGCAATTATTGGCGGCGGGGTTATCGGCGGCGGCTGGGCCGCGCGGTTCCTGCTGAATGGCTGGAATGTGCGGGTGTTCGACCCGGACCCGGAAGCGGAACGCAAGATCGGCGAGGTGCTGGACAATGCCCGCCGCTCGCTTCCGGGGCTTGGCAATGTGGCACTGCCAGCGGAGGGACGGCTTTCGTTCCATGAGACCATTCAGGACGCTGTGGAGGGTGCTGAATGGATACAGGAGAGCGTTCCGGAGCGGCTTGACCTGAAGCAGAAGGTCTATGGCGAAATGCAGGCCTATTGCGCGCCGGATGCGGTGATCGGCTCGTCAACCTCGGGCTTCAAGCCGTCGCAGCTGCAGGACGGGCGCGAGGCGCCGGGGCAGATTGTGGTGACCCATCCTTTCAACCCGGTCTACCTGCTGCCGCTGATCGAACTGGTCACAACCGAAGCCAACCCGGCGGGTGTGGTTGAGCGCGCCAAGGAGATCATTTCCGGCATCGGCATGTACCCGCTGCATCTGAAGAAAGAGATCGACGCTCATGTGGCTGACCGCTTCCTGGAGGCGGTCTGGCGCGAGGCGCTGTGGCTGGTGAAGGACGGCATCGCCACCACTGAGGAGATCGACAACGCGATCCGCTATGGCTTTGGCATCCGCTGGGCGCAGATGGGGCTGTTTGACACCTACCGGGTGGCCGGCGGAGAGGCCGGCATGCGCCACTTTATGGCGCAGTTCGGCCCGTGCCTCAGCTGGCCCTGGACCAAGCTGATGGATGTGCCGGAGTTCACCGACGAGCTGGTGGACCTGATCGCAGGCCAGTCGGATGCGCAGTCGGGCCATCTGGACATCCGCGAAATGGAGCGGATCCGCGACGACAACCTGGTGGGCATGATGCGGGCGCTGGGCGCCAACAACTGGGGCGCGGGCGAACTTCAGAACGCCCATGACAAAGCCCGGATGGGCGAGGCGGGGCTGCCGCGCTCGATGGATCAGCTGGAGGATCTGGGCCAGCCGGTTCTGACCCAGAACCGCGTGGTACCGCTGGATTGGACCGATTACAACGGCCATATGAACGAGGCGCGCTATCTGGAGGCCTTCTCGGAAGCGACCGACCGGATGATGGAGATAATCGGCTGCGACGCGGACTATGTCGCCAATGGCGGCAGCTATTTCACCCTGGAAACCCACGTGCGGTATCTGGATGAGGCGCTGGCCGGCGATGCGATCCAGGTGAAGACCCAGGTGATCAAGGGCGAAGGCAAGAAGATGCACCTGTGGCACGCGATGTATGCGGGCGAGCGGCTCTTGTCGACCGGCGACACACTGCTGGTGCATGTGGATCTGAAGACCCGCAAGTCCTCGCCGCCTGCGCCGCATATCGAAGCCAATCTGGTGAAAATTGCCGAAGCCCACGCGGCGCTGCCAGCGCCTGAAGGGCTGGGGCGTGCGACGGGAGCACCGCGATGAGCCGGGTTCTGATCACCGCCGGGGGCTCCGGCATCGGCCGCGCCATGGCAGAGGGCTTTGCCGCAGCCGGGCATCAAGTCTGGGTCACCGATGTGAATGCAGACAGCCTGTCGGATATTCCGGCCGGCTGGCGCAGCACGGCAGTGAATGTGACCGACGAGGCGGGCATGAAGGCGCTGTTTGCCGAAATCGCTGAGATCTGGGGCGGATTGGATGTGCTCTGCGCCAATGCAGGCGTTGCCGGGCCGACGGCGCTGGTCGAGGATGTGGAGCTGGCCGACTGGCGCGCCTGCGTCAGCGTCAATCTGGAAGGGGCGTTTCTGTCGGCCAAATATGCAGCGCCCTTGATGAAGGCGGCAAAGGCGGGCTCGATCGTGATCACCTCGTCGACCGCCGGCCAGTTCGGCTATCCCAACCGGGCGCCGTATTCGGCAGCGAAATGGGCCGTGATCGGCCTGATGAAGACTTTGGCGATGGAGCTGGGCCCCTTTGGCATCCGCGCCAATGCGATCTGCCCCGGCGCGGTGGAAGGCCCGCGCATGGAAGGGGTGCTGGAGCGAGAGGCAGCCGCCAAGGGCATGACCCGGGACGAGGTTTATGCGGGCTATGCCTCAGGCACCTCCATGGGCAGCTTTGTCGAGGCGCGAGACATTGCCAATATGGCGGTGTTCCTGGGCTCGGACGCGGCGCGGCTGGTGTCGGGCCAGGTGATCGCTGTGGATGGCCATACAGAGAACCCGGACCCCAAAGTGTAAGGCGTCAGGCGCCCCCTCCCAGGCGGGGCGCGGGCTGCTGGCGGCTCAAGATGCTGCCGCATCTTGAGCCTGTGCGCTCCTGCGGCGCGCAGCCCGGCCAGGGGCCGGGCTTTTCATTTAGATATGGCTAGCCGCTGATGGCTGCCCGCAGCGCGCGGAGGCGGCCAGGCAGCTGCCGCGCGGTGATATCCGCTTCGCGCACCAGATTGTCGAAATGGCTGGTGAAAGTGGCGACGCGCTCCTTGTCGCGGAAGGCGAGGTAATGGGTGCCCGCGTAGAACACGCAAAGGAGCGGGCCGAAAACGGTGAGCGGCGAGGAATAGAGCCGTTTGGCGTCAAACAGGTAGATCCGCAGGCGGGGATAGAGCTGCTCGCAAAGACGTTCGAACTGCTGCAGCTGCTCAAGCCGGACGTCCAGCGGCAGGCCTTCGTAATACCCGACTGCATGGGCGAAGCTGTCGAGCTCGTAAAGCGGCATGGCGATTTCATAGTCGGAGGGCGACTGGCGCATCCAGGTGAGGCGGTCCTCGGAGGCCCCGATGGCCTGGTCGGCGGTGCGGCCCAGATGCGGCGAATATTCCCACTCCAGCAGAGCCCGGGTTTTCAGCATGTCGGGCAGGGCGGCCGGCACGTGGCGGATCTTGTAGCCCTGCGCCTCCTGGTGCCAGTCGAAGATGCGTTCATCCACCAGCGCCCGGGGCGCTTCTGTCAGGGTGAGGCTGGAAGCGAGCAGTTCGGCGGCGCTTTCGGGGCGGTCGGAGAGGCTGAGCAGCCAGTCGGCAGAGACCCCCAGAGCGCCGGCGCAGGCGCCAACCACATGGGCGTTGGGCAGCCGCGCGCCCTCATCCGTCAGCAGCTGCGAAATGGTGGAACGGTCGACACCGATAGCGCGGGCCAGGGCGCTTTGGCTGAGGCCGCTGTCGCGCAGCGCCTTGTTCAGCCTTTGCCGGAATTGCTCGGCCCGCACCCGTTTGTCGATATTTTCTATCATGTCGTGATAAATATCACGATTGATGGATTTTGTTAACTGCATTCGGAATTCTGCACGGCTGCTTTGCAAGCTACTCTGGTTTCAAGCACTTATCCAAGAATTTCAGGAGGCAGTATGGAAACGCGCAAGCGCTCCATTGTGAAGGCGGTGATTTGGAACATCATGGGGCTGGTCTCCATGACGCTGGTAGGGCTTGCGGCCACCGGGTCTGTCAAGGCGGGCGGCGTGATGGCGCTGGTCAACACGGGCATCGGGTTCACCATCTACCTGGTCTACGAGCGGGTCTGGGCCCAGATCAACTGGGGGCGGCGTCATGTCTGAGAGCTGCCGTGAATACATGCCCCGCAGCGTTGAATGGGGCACGCTGGCGCTGATCCTGGGCTGCCATGCGGTTTGGCTGGCAGCATTGTGGCTGCTGCCCGGCGTCAGCCTTGTATTGGCGATTGTCGTGATGGGGCTGATGGCGGCGCTGCATTCCTCGCTGACTCATGAGGCGCTGCACGGGCATCCGTTCCGCAGCCGGTTCCTGAATGAAGCGCTGATGTTCTTCCCGCTGACGCTGTTCATTCCTTATGGCCGGTTCCGCGATACCCATCTGGACCATCACCGGGACGAGCTGCTGACCGATCCTTATGACGACCCGGAAGCCAATTTTCAGGACCCGGCGGTCTGGGCGCGGCTGCCTGCCTGGCGCAAGCGGCTCTTGCGGCTCAACAACACCATGCTGGGGCGGGTGCTGATCGGGCCGGTGATGGGGCAGATCTGTTTCATGGCGGGCGATTGGAAGTTGGCCCGTGCCGGCACGCCGGGCATTGTGCGCGACTGGGTGCTGCATGCCATTGGCTTGGTGCCTGTGATCTGGGTGGTGCTGCAATCCCCGGCTCCGCTGTGGGCCGCAGTGCTGGCCGCCTATATCGGGCTGGGGCTGATCAAGGTGCGCACCTTCCTGGAGCACCGCGCGCATGAGGATTGCCGCGGCCGCACTGTGGTGGTCGAGGACAAGGGCTTCTGGGCGCTGCTGTTCCTGAACAATAACTACCATATTGTGCACCATATGCATCCGGGCGTGCCCTGGTACGCGCTGCCGCGGCTCTACCGCGCCCGAAAGCCCGAGTTCGTGGCGGCCAACGACGGCTATGTCTACCGGAACTATCTGCAGATTTTCCGCAACTACCTGTTCCGGGCCAAAGACCCGGTGCCGCATCCGCTCTGGCAGCAGGGGGAATAAAGGCGCATAAGCGGGAGCATGTTAGCCTGGATTCCCGTATCGATTGCCGCTGCCTCCTTCCAGACCGTGCGCTTCATGCTGCAGAAGGTCCTGAGCAGCGTTACCCTGTCGCCGGGCGGAGCCACCTTCGCCCGGTTTGTTTATTCCGCTCCGTTCATTCTGGCCGGGCTGACGGTGTATCTGGCGGTGTCCGGACGTGAGCTGCCCCAGCTGGGTGCGCAGTTCTGGATGTTTGCGGCCATTGGCGGTACGGCGCAGATCCTAGCAACCGTCTGTGTGGTTGCGCTGTTCAAACAGCGCAATTTTGCGGTGGGGATCACCTTCAAGAAGACCGAGGTGATCCAGACCGCGATTGTCGGGCTGACGGTGCTGGGGGATCCTGTCAGTTTTGGCGGCTGGGCGGCGATCCTGATCGGGCTGTCGGCGGTACTGGTCCTGTCCAAGACGCCGGATGCGGACGGGCCCTGGTGGCGGCATCTGACCAACCGGGCCTCGCAGCTGGGGCTGGGCTCAGGCGTGCTTTTTGCCTTTTCGGCCGTGAGCTACCGCGGGGCATCGCTGCAGCTGGGCGATTTGGAGCCGGTGTTCCGTGCAGGCATCACGCTGGCGGCGGTGGTCAGCCTGCAGACACTGTTTATGCTTGTTTGGCTGGGCCTGCGGGACCGGGGCGAGATTGCCCGGGTCTGGGCTGCGCGCCGGGTGGCGGTCTGGGTGGGGCTGACCAGTCTGGGCGGCTCGTTCTGCTGGTTCTGGGCCTTCAGCTTGCAGAATGCGGCCTATGTGAAGGCGGTAGGGCAGGTGGAGCTGCTGCTGTCGCTGCTGGCCTCGGTGCTGTTCTTCAAAGAGAAGGTCACTGCCCGGGAGATTGCAGGCATGGGTTTGCTGGTGGTGTCGATCCTGGCGCTGGTGCTGGCCATTTGAGGCCAGCAGCCAGGCGCGGGGAACACGGCCTCAGCCGTCTGCGGGCATCGGGTAGCCTTTGAGGCGCAGGAACAGGCTGGCCTCGTCATTGTTATGGAAATAGGGCACGCTTTGCGGCGGCTCGGCGTCCTGGACGCGGGCGGTGACTTCGGCCAGAACCACCTCGGTGATGAAGGGCAGATCGAAACTGCGCACTTCGCTGAGCGGAATCCATTGCAGGTGCGAAAGCTCATCCGAGGCTTGCGAGAAATCATCCAGATTGCCGGTCACCTGATCTGCATCCACAAGGAAGAAGCGGGCATCGAACCGGCGCGGACGGCCCGGCGGGGTCAGGGCGCGGAACACAAACTGCATGTCCTTGGCGGACGGCACGTGGCCGGTGGCGGCAAAGCTTTGCCAGTCTTCGGGAACTTCGCCGCTCCAGTTGCCGGGCTCGCCCAGGATCAGGCCGGTTTCTTCCCATAATTCGCGCACGGCAGCGACGCTGAGGGCATGCTGCACGCCGCCGGGCGCCTTGTCGGCAAGCCGCTCCTGGCACAGTTCAGGCAGCGGCGAGGCCAAGGCGATCTGCGCATCCGCCGGGTCAACGGCGCCGCCGGGAAACACAAACTTGTTGGGCATGAAGGCCGCCTTGGCGCCGCGCTGGCCCATCAGCACCTGTGGATCCTCGGACATGCGGCCGCGCATGGCGATGACGGTGGCCGCGTTGCGGATGGCGGTCTTGTCGGTGGTGGTCTCGCCGTGCAGATGCGTCTCGGTCATGTTCTATCCTGCTCGTTGCTTGCTGCCTGAGGGCTTGCCGGGGATGGGGTGTCCTTGCCGAACCCGTGCATCCGCCGCGCCCATTGGTAGGCGATGACGATGCCCTTCATCCGCGGCAGAAGATAGAGGGAAGAGGCCAGGCAGCCAATCGTGAAAACCGTGAACATCACGAGGGGCTCAGGCCGCCAGGAGAAATAGACCACATGCATCAGCGGCGCCATGATGTGGCCGACGATCAGAATCGTGAGATAGGCCGGCCCGTCATCGGCGCGCGCATGGGTCAGGTCGAGGCCGCAACGGCTGCAGCTCTCGTTCACCTTGAGATAGGAATGCAGCAGCTTGCCCTCGCCGCATTGCGGGCATTTGCAGCGCCAGCCCTTGGCCAGGGCAGGCTTGGTCGGACGGTCGGTGTCTGCATCGGGAGCCATCGCGGCGGGGGACTCGGTCATGGGAAATCCTGTGTGCTTGCCGTATCTTTGCGCGCTTCGCGGCAGCGGTGAAAGGGGAAAGCCCGGATTCTGCGCCGGTTTGCCGCAACGTGCCGGCTTCTGAAAAAAAACTTGCGGTTTCTGCGACGGATCTGCCGAGGGGCTGCGTTTTTCCTATGCATCGGGCAGCACAGAGCTGCCGCAGGACAAAGGAAAGATGACATGAAACACGTCAAGTTCATCGCCGTGATTGTTGCCGCAGCCGGCGTAGCCGCAGGCGGAGCGGCACTGGCCAAGGGTTATGGCCATCACGGACCGAAGATGTCCTTTGAGGAAATCGACGCAGACGGCAACGGCGAAGTGACCAAGGCTGAACTGCAGGCGATGAAAGAAGCCCGCTTTGCCAAGGCTGATGCCGATGGCGATGGCAAGCTGACGCTGGAGGAAATGCAGGCGCATGCGCAGGAGCGGGCCAATGAACGGGCCGCGCAGATGCTGGAACGCTTTGACAAAGACGGTGATGGCGCGTTGAGTAAGGATGAGCTGCCGCAACCGCGCCGGGCAGGCAAGATGTTCGACCGGATGGATGCAGACGGCAGCGGCGGGATCTCGAAAGAAGAGTTTGAGGAAGCCCGGATGCATCACCGCGGCAAGCACCGCCACGGAAACGGGCACGGGGATGAAACGGAGCAGAACTGATCGCTGAAGCGTGCTGCATAACGCGGAAATATCGCGGCGCCGGATCCCGGGGCGGGATCCGGCTGCCATGAGCAGGGCGGCGGAGGAAGTCTCCGACGATGCGCTTCTGGTGCTCTATGCCAATGGCGACGGGCGCGCGGCGGCGGACCTGACGGCGCGGCTGAGTCCGCGTGTCTTTGGCGTGGCAATGCGGGTGATGGGAAACCGCGCCGAGGCCGAGGACGTGACACAGGAAGCGATGCTGCGGCTGTGGAAGATGGCGCCGGAGTGGCGGCCGGGGGAGGCGCAGGTCTCTACCTGGCTTTACCGGGTGGCGATGAACCTGTGCATTGACCGCAAGCGGCGGGCCCGCGGCGGCCATGTGGAGCTGGACGCGGTGCCCGAGCCGCCGGATCCGGCACGCTCAGCGGCGGAAGCAATGCAGGAAGGGGCACGGCAGGATGCGCTGCAGTCGGCCCTGATGCAATTGCCGGAGCGGCAGCGGCAGGCAGTGGTGCTGCGCCACTTGGAAGAACTATCGAACCCGGAGATTGCCGGGATCATGGACATTAGCGTCGAGGCGGTGGAAAGTCTGACCGCCCGGGGCAAGCGGGCGCTGGCGGCGGTTTTGGCCGGGCGGCGCGAAGAGTTGGGGTATAGCGATGGCTGAAACGGATAAAGCACTGCAGGAGCTGGAGGATCTCTTTGCCGCTGCGCGCGCTGAGCGCCCGGCGGTGCCGGACCGGCTGACCGCGGCCATCCTGGAAGATGCAGCCCGGGAACGGCTCAGGGCTGAGCCTGTGGCGCCGCGCCGGCCGGCCCGGCGGCCGCTGTGGCGGCAGCTGGCCGAAGCGGTTGGCGGCTGGCCGGCCATGGGCGGTCTGGCAGCGGCCAGCGCCGCAGGGCTGTGGATCGGTCTTGCGCCGCCCTCTTTCGTGCCGGACCCGGTAGCGCTGGCGGGCTATGAGGACAGCAGCACCGCGGTGCCTTATGAGAATTACGATATGGCAGTGATGCTGAGCGAGGACTTGCAATGAGTGCGGAGAGCAAGCCTGGAATGAAGCTGTGGCTGAAACTGCTGCTGGCGGGATCGCTGGCGCTGAACCTGGCAGTGATCGGCCTGGCGGCGGGGGCAGTCTGGCGTTTCTCGGACAAGGACAAGCATTGGAAACGGCCGCCGCCTGTGGGGGCACTGATCTTCAAGGAGCTGGAACCCGGTACCCGCATGGCCCTGCGCCAGGAGGCGGGCGGCACCCACGGCAGCTATGTTAAGCGCCGCCGCGCCGAAAGCGAGGCAGTTCTGAAGACGCTGCGCAGCGAAGAGTTTGATGCCGGTGCGCTGCTGATGCTGCTGCAAGGGCAGTCGGATGCGCGCCATGCCTTCCACACCAAGGTGCAGAAAGCCTGGGTGCAAAAGCTTGAAGGGATGACACCGGCGCAGCGCGCGGAGCTGGCTGACCGCCTGGAGGAGCGGATGCAGCATCGCGGCGGAGGCTGGCGCGGCGGCAAGCACAACTGAGAATAAAGGCTCCCCTGGATGGCAGCCGCGCCCAGCCGCCAAAGGCAGCTGGGAACTGCTGCCTTGTTTCACTGAATCCAGTGCAGGGGAGCCTGTCAGGCGGCCTGAATGCACTCCTGGGCCAGAGTCACCTGATTGCGGCCGGCATCCTTGGCATTGTACAGCGCCTGATCGGCCTTTGCGACCAAAGCGGCAGTGCTGTCCTCATTGCCGCCGCCGCCCATCACGGCGCCGATGCTGATGGTGACTGGAACCGGCTCAGCGGCGGCGGGCACCTGGAACGGAGTGCTGTTGATCGCATCGCATAGGGCAGAAGCGGCAAGGGCGGCTTCTGCCTCGGTGGCGCCGGGCAGCACGGCCATGAATTCTTCGCCGCCGACACGCGCCAGCAGGTCTGCCGGACGCAGCACCGCCTGCATGCGGCGGGCGGCCTCAATCAGCACCGCATCGCCGGCCGGGTGTCCGTAAAGGTCATTGATCCGTTTGAAATGGTCGAGATCGGCCAGCATGACGGCAAACTTCTCGCCGGTCTCGGACGCGGAATGGGCGACCCTGTCCAAGAAGGGCTTGGCATAGCGGCGGTTATAGAGGCCGGTCATCGGATCCAGGTTGGCCGCGCGCAAACCGTTGCGGACACTGTCGCGCATCACGTCCTTGCGGGCCTTTTGCTGCAGCTGGGTGTTCAGGCGCAGGGCCAGTTCCTCGACATCGAAACCGGTTTGCAGCACATCGTGGGCGCCGCGGTCCAGTGCTTCGGCAGCAATGTGCGGATCTGCGGGATTGGGTACCGCAATCACCACAGACCGCCGGGTGGCCGCGCGGGCGCGCAGATCGGCCAGAAGGCGCAGGCCGGGGCCTGCTGAGACCTCGTTAAGTTCTATTATGATGGCGTCCGCCACGGGGGCCTGCATCAGTCCCTGGATGTCGCTGATTGCATGGGTGCGCAGTTCGTAGGGCAGCCGGCCGGCGAGCTCGCTGCGCCAAGCCATGGCGGTGCGGGGGTCCTGGGCCACCAGTGCCACGGACGCGTTGCGCACGTCCTCAGAGCAGCTGCGGTCGCAATGCGGCAGGATGAAACCGTGCGAGGCGTCGCGCTGCAGGTTCAGCTCTTCGGTGGCGCTGCGGGCGCGCAGCAGGCTGCGGATGCGGGCCTGCAGGATTACGTCGTCCACCGGCTGCTGCAGCACATCGTCGATGCCGGCCGCCAGTGCCTCCAGCCGGGCTTTTGCGCCTTCCCAGTCGGAAACCGCAATCACCGGCAGGTCCGCCAGAGCCTCGTCACGGGAGAGTTCGCGTTTCACATCAGCGGCAGAGCCGCCGGGCAGGGACATGGCGGTGAGCACCAGGTCGGGGGAGCATTGGCGTGCCGCTTGCAGCACCTCTTCGACGCCGCTTGCCTGGACCACATCGTAGTAGGCAGCCGCCAACTGCACCTTCAGCATGATGCGGTTGGTGGAGACGCCGTCGATGACCAGGATAGTGCCTTGCACGCGGTATCCTTTCGCCCCTTGCAAATCCTATGCCTTGGAGTTTTGCTGAGACTGGTTAAGAAACCCTTTCGGATTTTTACTAAATTGGCCGCAATGCGGCAGGAAAGTGGGGAACATGCGGATTTCCGCCGATGGCGCCGAGACGCTGGCGCTGAAAGCGCTGGCCTGGCTGGCCGGAAATGATGAGTTATTACCGGTGTTTCTGGGGGCAACCGGCGCCAGCGAGGCAGATTTGCGGGCGCGGGCGGCAGAACCGGAGTTCCTGGGCTCGGTGCTCGATTTCTTAACGATGGACGATGGCTGGGTGATGCAGTTCTGCGATTCCGAGGGGCTGGCCTATGAAATGCCGCTGCAGGCGCGGATGTCGCTTCCAGGCGGTGGACAGGTGCATTGGACCTGATAGGGTCCGCTCGAATCCCGCGTTAGAAGGACCCGCCATGCCCGTTGATGCTTTCCTGTTCGACAAGGACGGTACCCTGTTCGATTTTGCCGCCACCTGGAACGGCTGGGCCGCCAGGATCCTTGAGACACTGTCCCAGGGGGACGAGGCGGCCAAACAGGCGATGGCCGAGGTGATCAGCTATGATCTGGAGCGCGAGGCGTTCAACCCGGACAGTCTGGTGATTGCCGGCTCCAACGACGAAGTGGCAGAAGTGCTGGCGCCTTTTGTGGCGGACATGGGCGTCTCTGAACTGGCCGCCTTTCTGGCGCAAAGCGCCGCTGAAGCCGAGCTGGCGCCGGCAGTGCCGCTGGCGGACTTCCTTGACGGACTGCTGGCACGCGGCAAGGTGCTGGGGGTGATGACCAATGATGCCGAGGTGTCGGCCAAAAGCCAGCTGCAGCGTGCAGGGGTGCTGGACCGGTTTGCTTTTGTAGCAGGCTGCGACAGCGGCCACGGGGCCAAGCCTGATCCGGATCCGCTGCTGGCGTTCTGCAAGACGGCCGGGGTTGCCCCGGGCCGGACCGCGATGGTGGGCGACAGCCTGCATGACCTGGAAGCGGGCGCTGCGGCGGGCATGCAGCGAATCGGGGTGCTGACCGGTATGGCCCTGCGCGAGGAGCTGGCACCGCACGCTGACGTGGTGCTGCCCGACATCGGCCATATCCC
Organism: Leisingera sp. ANG-Vp; assembly: GCF_000813725.1. Taxonomy (GTDB): domain Bacteria; phylum Pseudomonadota; class Alphaproteobacteria; order Rhodobacterales; family Rhodobacteraceae; genus Leisingera. The sequence goes on along the minus strand of NZ_JWLD01000086.1, from coordinate 46,612 downwards.
AGCCTGGATCGACAGCTGAAACGCCTCTGGTCCGCATATTTTCCAGCCTGAATTTCAGGCAAAGCCGGCGTGCCCTCTTGCACGCCGGTTTTTTGTGCTGCTAACTGGGCATAAGTGTCTAGTGCTACAGCCTTCCGGCGTTTTTTGTTGAGAATGCGACAAAACGGGTCGGGAACGGACATTTAGCGCGGTCCAGGATTGGGCCAACTGGGTGCTCACAGCGGGAATCTTTTTACGGACCCAGGGGAGGTCAAAATGGCGGAAACAGGTGCGCGCAAGCGGCGCGGCGGAGGCAGGGCAGGCGCGGCAGCCCGGCGCGGAAGCGCGGCGCTGGAGCAAATGCCCTGGCAGATCCCGGTCAACATCGACCGGCCGGTGGAGCCCTTGAGCGAAGAGGGCGTGCAGGCGATCCACGAGGGTGCCATGCGTATCCTTGAAGAGATCGGCGTGGTCTTCCTGAACCCGGAAGCGCTCGATATCTTCAAGCAGGCCGGCGTCAAGGTCGAGGGCGAGCTGGTCAAGATGGACCGGGACTTTGTGATGGAGATGGTGGGCAAGGCGCCCCGCGAATTTTCGATCACGCCGCGCAACAAGGACCGGACAATCCCGCTGGGCGGCAACAACATCCTATTCGGCAACGTTTCCTCGCCGCCGAACTACTGGGACATGGAGCTGAACAAGAAGGTGGCAGGCAATCGCGAACAGTGCCGCAACCTGTTGAAGCTGACCCAGTACTTCAACTGCATCCACTTTGCCGGCGGCTATCCGGTGGAACCGGTGGACATCCACGCCTCGGTCCGGCACTTGGACGTGCTCTATGACAAGCTGACCCTGACCGACAAGGCGATGCACGCCTATTCGCTCGGCAAGGAGCGGGTCGAGGACGTGATGGAGATGGTTCGGATCGCAGGCGGGCTCAGCCACGAAGAGTTTGAGTCGCAGCCGCATATGTACACCAACATCAACTCCACCTCGCCGCTGAAGCACGACTTCCCGATGATCGACGGCTGCCTGCGGCTGGCGCGGCGCGGCCAGGCGATTGTGGTGTCGCCGTTCACGCTGGCAGGTGCAATGGCGCCGGTGACCATGGCCGGGGCGGTGGCGCAGTCGATTGCAGAGAGCCTCTGTGCAATTGCGCTGTTCCAGTATGTGCGCCCGGGCACGCCCTGTGTGATCGGCACCTTCACTTCAAACGTGGACATGAAGTCCGGCGCGCCGGCATTCGGTACTCCGGAATACATGCGCTCGACCCAGATGACCGGGCAGATGGCGCGGTTCTACGGGCTGCCGATGCGGTCCTCGGGCGTCTGCGCGGCCAACGTGCCGGACGGGCAGGCGATTTGGGAAACCTCCAACTCGCTGTGGGCCGCGGTGCAGTCAGGCACCAACATGGTCTACCACGCGGCGGGCTGGCTGGAGGGCGGGCTGATCGCCTCTCCTGAGAAGTTCATCATGGATTGTGAAATCCTGCAGCAGATCGAACGCTACATGCAGCCTCAGATCTCGGCCACCGGCCCCGAGGAAATTGCCCTGGATGCGATCAAGGAGGTCGGCAACGACGGCCACTTCTTTGGCATCCAGCACACCCAGGACCGCTATGCCACTGCCTTCTATCAGCCGTTCCTGAGCGATTGGCGCAACTACGAGGCCTGGGAGCAGGCCGGCGCCACCTGGACCGCAGAGCGGGCGCACAAGATGTTCAAGGAGATCATTGCCGATTTCGAGGAGCCGCCGATGGATGCAGGCATCCGCGACGAACTGGCGGATTTTGTTGCCCGCCGCAAGGCAGAAGGCGGCGCGCCGACTGATTTCTGAGCTGCAGGACGGCAAAAGCAATTCAGAAAAGCGGAGGCAGCCCCTCCGCTTTTTTGCATCCCGGCGGCCCTGTTGCATCAATGCAGGAGGGAAACCGCTGGTTTGCCTCTGCCTGGCGGGCCGGGCTTGCCTCTTGCTTCGGGCAGGTCCAGTAGAAAGCTGATCAGATGCGGCGGGTCCCGGGCTGTGCGGGACGGAAATTGTTAGCTGGAATTTGTTTTTCGGAAGTGAGTGGTCAAAGAGCTGGCAGCGGGACTATGATCGCAGTACGCACATTGCCGGTTTCTGCTGTTAAGGATGCAAGGTTCGTGCAGGAGCTAAAAAAAACAGGAGAAATACAAGCGATTAAGCAGGCAAGTTTACTTTGTTGGGCCTTTCTTAACCTGCAGGCGTCAAGACTGGGGCGAAGGCAAAGAGGGGCCATTGCATGCACGGTCTGATCAACAGAGCGATCCAGGCTTTTGTGACCAGTACCTACGGGGCGGAACGCTGGAACGAAATCATGGAAGATGCAGGACTCGGCTTCACCGAGTTCGAGGCCATGCTGTTTTATACCGATGAGCAATCCGGCCGCATGCTGGCGGCGATGGAAAAGGTTCTGGCGCGCCCAATGCCGGAAATGCTCGAGGACATGGGCACGTTTCTGGTTTCCAACCCGCAGGTGGAGGCGCTGCGGCGCCTGTTGCGCTTTGGCGGGGTGAATTATGTCGAATTTCTTCATTCGCTGGACGACCTGCCGGACAGGGCCCGGCTGGCGGTGTCCGACCTGCAGCTGCCAGGGCTGGAACTGCTCGAGCAGGCGCCGGATCAGTTCGAGCTGATCTGCCAGCCAGGGCTGCCGGGTTATGCACATGTTCTGATGGGGGTGTTGCGGGCCATGGCTGATGACTATGGTGATCTGGTCTTTATGGACTACAGCGGCACTCATGACGGGGCCGAGGTGATTTCGATCACCCTGGTCGAGACCAAGTTCGCAGCCGGGCGCGAATTTGATTTGGGGGCGCATTCCTTATGATGACACTCCAGCAGCTGACGGAAATGGCAGGCGTTGTCTGCCCGATGTACGCGGTGGTCGATTCCAAGGGGCGGATTGTCTCGGCAGGGCCGACCTTGAAAAAGCTGCGGCCGCAGCTGGATTGGGAGGGGCGCCGGTTCTTCCGTGTGTTCGATCTGTCGCGCCCGCGCTCGGTGCGCTCGGTTGAGGATCTGCAGCGCACGTCGGGCAGCAAGCTGCACCTTCAGTTCCGGGATGAGCCGCAGACCGGCCTCAAAGGCGTCTGCACGCCGCTGCCGGACGGGCAGGGCGTGTTCATCAACCTGTCGTTTGGTATTTCGGTTCTGGAGGCGGTCAGAGACTACGACCTGACCAGTGCTGATTTCTCACCCACCGACCTGACCATTGAGATGCTCTATCTGGTGGAGGCGAAATCAGCTGCAATGGAAGCGTCACGCCAGCTGAATACCCGCCTGCAGGGGGCCAAGATTGCCGCTGAAGAGCAAGCCTTTACTGACACGCTGACGGGCCTCAAGAACCGCAGGGCGATGGATCACGTGCTGGGGCGGCTGATCAGCAGCGGCCGCGAGTTTGCTCTGATGCATCTGGATCTGGATTTCTTCAAGCAGGTGAATGACACGCTGGGCCATGCTGCGGGTGATGCGGTGCTGCAGCAGGCGGCGCGGATCATGGTGGAATGCACACGCCAGGCTGACACCGTTGCCCGGGTCGGCGGCGATGAATTTGTGATGATCCTCGAGGGCGCCATGGACACTGTCCGGCTGGCCGCCATTGCCAAACGGCTGATTGAACGGCTGGAGGAGCCGATTCCCTTCGGCGCCGAAACCTGCCGGATCTCTGCCAGCGCAGGTACAACCCTGTCGACCTGGCAAAAGGAGCCCGATGCCCAGCAATTGCTGAACCAGGCGGACCTAGCCCTCTATGCAGCCAAGCGCGCCGGACGGGCGCAGCATTTCTTCTATCGCGAAGGCATGGAGAAAGAAGAGGCAGGGGGCGGCGATGCCGCTGCATTCCAAGCTGTGGTGCGCGGCCCGGCCCGCTGACCATAGGGGCGCTTATGCCATCCCAAGTAAAGGTTCAGGCAGTGCTCGCTTGGGCTATCAAAGGCTGGCTGCAAGCAAAGCCGGACACAGTCGCACAGCCAAACTTGCGATCAGCTACATGAAATTATAAGGGAAAGTGGCAGCCCGTAGGGGAATCGAACCCCTCTTTCCAGGTTGAAAACCTGGCGTCCTAACCGATAGACGAACGGGCCACTCTGTCTGTGAGGCGGTGTTTACTGATTGCTCTGGCCGGGCGCAAGAGGGTTTTTGCAGAAATCCGAAGTTTTTCGAAGCCGCCGGAGCAAAGGGTAGTGTGCTGAAAATAAACGCAAAAACACGATCATCATCGGTTGCGTTAGGGTGCGGCTTGTGATGGAGAAAGTGGCAGCCCGTAGGGGAATCGAACCCCTCTTTCCAGGTTGAAAACCTGGCGTCCTAACCGATAGACGAACGGGCCACTCAGTGCGTGAGCGGGTATTTAGTTGTAAGCGCCGGAACTCGCAAGAGAAAAAATACGGTTTTGTGAAGTTTCTTATCCACAGGTCGTAAGCTCTTGAAAAATCAGGCTTCGGCGGCGTCTTCCAGGCGCAGCTGAGGGCTTTGGCGGCCGCCCCAGGTGTTGACCTCCAGCCGCCCTGCAAAGTGGAAGCGGGCGCCGCCGTGCTCCAGCAGCTTCGGCCCCAGCGCAGTGTCGAACGCACCAAAACAGATCGCATCCACGCCGCCGCCCATGCCGTCGCTGAGCGAGAGTTTCAGGTGGCTTTCACCCACTTTTTTGGCAAAGCGCACCTGCAGGTCGGGCAGGGCATAGCGCGGAGCGGCAGCCCCGGCGCCAAAGGGGCCTGCCTGTTCGATCTGTTCAATCAGATCAACGCTGGCCGCCCCCGGCATCAAGGCGCCGTCCAGCTTCAGGTCGGCGGGACCGCCCTGGCCGGCGCCCTGCTTTGCAAGCAGTTCTGTGAGGCGCTCCATTGCGGGTTCCAGCTTGTCCCGCATCACGGTGAGGCCTGCTGCCATTTTGTGGCCGCCGCCTTTGACCAGAAGGCCCTCGGCCGCCAGCCGCTGGATTGAGGCGCCAAGGTCGACGCCGGAGACGGAACGCCCGGAGCCTTTACCCTCATCGCCATCAAATCCAATGACAATCGCGGGCCGGTTGGCGGCTTCCTTCAGGCGGGAGGCGACGATGCCTACCACGCCGGGGTGCCAGCCTTCGCCCGCAGCCCAGACGAGGGGAGCATCCAGGCCGCGTTCTTCTGCCTGCTCCAAGGCTGCTGCGCGCACGGCGTTTTCGATATCGCGGCGCTCGGTGTTCAGCTCGTCCAGCCGCTCGGCCAGCGCAGCTGCCTCATGCGGGTTGTCCGTGGACAGCAGGCGGGCGCCCAGATCCGCCTTCCCGATCCGCCCGCCCGCATTCACCCGCGGCCCGAGAAGAAAGCCAAGGTGATACGTCGAAGGCGCCGAATCCATGCGGCTGACATCGGATAAGGCCACAAGCCCGGGGCGCTTGCGGGCACCCATCACCTTCAGCCCCTGGCGCACCAGCGCCCGGTTGGCACCGATCAAAGGTGCCACGTCCGCAACGGTGGCCAGCGCCACCAGATCCAGCAGCGCCATCAGGTCGGGCCCTTTGGCTCCCGCTTCCCGCATCTGGCGGCCGGCCTCGACCAGCATCAGGAACACCACGCCTGCGGCACAGAAATAGCCCAGATCGCCGCTCTCGTCCTGCCGGTTGGGGTTCACCACCGCCACGCAATCCGGCAGCGTCTCGCCGCCCAGGTGGTGGTCCAGCACAATCACGTCGGCGCCCTTGGCGGCGGCAATCGGCTCGTGGCTGAGGGTGCCGCAATCAACACAGATGATCAGGTCATGCGCGGCGGCCAGTTCCTGCATCGCGGGCACATTGGGGCCGTAGCCCTCGTCAATACGGTCGGGGATGTAAAGTGTGGCCTCCAACCCCATCTGCCGCAGCCACACAAGCAGAAGCGCTGCAGAGCTGCCGCCGTCCACGTCGTAGTCGGCAAAGACCGCAATCCGTTGGCGCTTCTGCACGGCCTGCAGGAAGCGCGCGGCGGCGGCTTCCATGTCTTTCATTTCACGGGGGTCGGGCAGCAGTTCCTTCAGTTTGGGCTCCAGGAACCCTTTGGCCTCCATCGCAGGGACGCCGCGCCGGGCCAGCACCTGGCAGACTGAGCGGGGCAGGCCGGTCTGCTGCGCCATCATCTCCGAGGCGCGGTCCACCTCAACCCCGGGACCTACCCAGCGGCGCCCGGTCAAGGACTGCTCTACACCCAAAAAGCTCATCTTCTGTCCCCATATGCGAAGGCCGGACCCAAACGGATCCGGCCCTTCTTCTTTGTCCAAATACTCCCGCCCTTCTGCCCGGCAGGCGGCCGTGCCGCCGAGAGGGGAGGCAGCGGCACAAGCCGCTGCTGGGCGCCAGGCTTATTCCTGATGCGGTGCCAGCGGAGTGCGGTAGCTCATGCGGCGCACCGAGCCGGTCTTGGAGCGCATCAGCAGGGTGGTGGTTTCAACCCAGCCCGGCTCGCGCTTGATGCGCGGCAGCAGCGAGCCGCCGGTGACGCCGGTGGCGGCAAAGATCACATCCTGGGTGACCATCTCGTCGCGGGTGTAGATACGGTCGAAATCGGTGATGCCGGCCTTGGCGGCGCGGGCCTTTTCGTCGTCGTTGCGGAACACCAGGCGGCAGAAAATCTGGCCGCCCATGCATTTCAGGGCTGCAGCTGCCAGCACACCTTCCGGCGCGCCGCCCTGGCCCATGTACATGTCGATGCCGGTGGTCTCGGATTCGGCGCAGTGCATGACGCCGGCCACGTCGCCGTCGGTGATCAGGCGGATCGAGGCGCCGGTTTCGCGCACTTCAGCGATCATCGCTTCATGGCGCGGGCGCTCCAGGATGCAGACGGTGATGTCGGAGGGCGCGCAGCCTTTGGCGGCGGCCAGCGCCTCGACGCGCTCGCGCGGGGACATGTCCAGCGACACGACGCCATCCTCATAGCCCGGGCCGATCGCCAGCTTGTCCATGTAGGTGTCCGGTGCGTGCAGCATCGAGCCGCGCGGGCCCATGGCGATCACGGTCAGCGCGTTCGGCATGTCCTTGGCGGTGAGGGTGGTGCCTTCCAGCGGATCCAGAGCGATGTCGACGCCGGGGCCGTTGCCGGTGCCGACTTCCTCGCCGATGTAGAGCATCGGGGCCTCGTCGCGCTCGCCTTCGCCGATCACCACCACGCCGGCGATGTCCAGCAGGTTCAGCTGCTCGCGCATGGCGTTCACGGCGGCTTGGTCGGCGGCCTTCTCGTCGCCGCGGCCGATCAGCGAAGCAGAGGCCAGTGCCGCCTGCTCAGCAACACGGGCCAGGCCCAGTGACAGCATACGGTCGTGAAAGGGCGCGTCAGAGGTGTTCGAAGTCATACCGGAAATCCTGTCTCAACGGGAAAGATGTGAATGGGCGTTTCACGCCGAATAGCGCGGGGCGGGGCAGGCTCGCAAGGGCCGATAGCGGTCACCGCGGCAGGAAAGCCCCGCCGCAGTGCATAAAACCGCCGTTTTTAGCCGGTTCTGGCGGCTCAGACCTCTTCGATGCGCAGTGCGACGGGGGCGCCGTCGACCACATCGGTGGCGGCGAGGCCTTCGAGGGCTGCGTCCAATGTGGCGCGTGTGCATTTATGGGTAACGATCAGAACCGGCGCGGTCGGCTCGGAATGACCGTACTGGCGCATGCGGTCGATGGAAACACCGGCATCGCCCAGAACCGCGGCCACTTTGGCCAGCGCGCCCGGCTTGTCCAGCAGACCCATGCGCAGGTAGAAGGGGGCGGGCAGGCCGGTTTGTGCGGCAGGGACTTCCTGCAGGGTTTCCGCAGGCTGGCCGAAGGTGGAGATCCGCAGGCCGCGGGCCAGGTCGAGCACATCGCCCATCACCGCGCTGGCGGTCGGGCCTTCACCGGCGCCAGGGCCGCGCAGCACCACCTGCTCGATCGAGTCGCCCTCGATCACCACCATGTTGGTGCCGCCTTCCAGCTGGCCGAGCGGCGAGTTCGCCGGCACCAGGCAGGGCGACATGCGCTGTTCCAGCCCGCGGGCGGAGCGCTGCGCCACTCCCAAGAGCTTGATGCGGTAGCCCATGTCGGCCGCGGCGTGAATGTCTTCCAGCTGGATACGCTGGATGCCTTCCAGTTCCACATTGTCAAACGCCGGTTTCGTGCCGAAAGCGATGGAGGCCAGCAGCGCCAGCTTGTGGCCCGCGTCGATGCCGCCCACGTCCAGGTTCGGGTCGGCTTCCAAGTAGCCCAGGCGGCCGCATTCCTCGAACAGTGCGTTATAGCCCTGCTCGGTGGCCTGCATCTGGGTCAGGATATAGTTGCAGGTGCCGTTCATCACACCCATGACGCGGGTGATCTCATTGCCGGCCAGTCCTTCGGTCAGCGATTTGATCACCGGGATGCCGCCGGCCACCGCGGCTTCAAACCGGATCACCCGGCCTGCGGCCTCGGCCTGTTCGGCCAGCGCCTGGCCGTGGATGGCCAGCAGCGCCTTGTTGGCGGTGACCACGTCCTTGCCCGCGGCCAACGCGGCTTCGGTTGCGGCCTTGGCGGCGCCTTCATGGCCGCCCATCAGCTCGACAAACACATCCACGTCATCGCGCACGGCCAGCGCTACCGGGTCGGTTTCCCAGGCGTAGTCTTTCAGCGAGACGCCGCGGTCCTTGTTGGCATCGCGGGCCGAAACCGCCGAGATCACAACAGGGCGCCCGGTCCGTGCCTCCAGCAGCGCAGCATGGCGGCGGATAATTTTCACCACGCCGATGCCAACTGTGCCCAAACCTGCAATCCCAAGACGAAGCGGTTCTGTCATAGCTGGAGGTCCTTTGTTCCAAAATTATCAGCCCCGCCTTAGCCGGTTCGGCGCGGGCGTGCAACGCTGCTGCAGGGCAAGGAATGGTGATGCTGGCAGGAAAGCCGGGAACAGATCAGAAATCGGCGTTTTTCACAGCTTCAGCACGGCGTTTCAGCCTGGCGCTGCGCGCATCGAGTTCGTCCTGCAGCTGCTCGCCGGCCTGCTGCGGCGGATCAAGCGGTTCCAGCGCGTCATCCAAAGGCAGAAGCTTCGGATAGTCCGCGCCGCGCAGGTCCGGGGTCAGCCGGTCCTCCAGTTCGGGCACGCGGGTGCAGGCGGCGGCTGCCGTCATGGCCAGAAGAAGTGCGAACCGTGTCCAAACCTGCATCAAAGTTATCCCGTTGCTTACCCCGCCGGTTTTAGGAGGTCCGGCGCCGCGGCACAATTGATTTCACGGGCCGCGCAGGGGATTGGCTTGGCCGTGCCTTGCCGGTAAAGGGCTGGCTGGCCTTCGGGCATTCTTCCTCTTTTTTCTGAACAATTGTTCAGTTACGGTCAGCTCATGGCACGCACCCAAGGTTCCCATTCCGGTATCACCGGCCCCAAGATCCGCGAAGCCGCATTGCGGCTGTTTGCGCAGCAGGGCTATGCCGCAGTTTCCATGCGCCAGATCGCCAAGGAGGTGGGGGTGCAGGCGGGGGCGCTCTACAACTACACGCCCGACAAGCAGAGCCTGCTGTTCAACCTGATGGAAACCCACATGGTGGAGCTGCAGGCCGCCTGGGATGCAGTGCCGCGGGCGGACAGCGCGCTGGATCGGCTGCGCGCCTTCACCGGCTTCCACATCCGCTTTCACCTGGAGCGCCCGGATGCCGTTTTCATCGCCTACATGGAGCTGCGCAATCTGACGGAGGAGAATTTCACCGTCATCGAATCCCTGCGCCGGGACTATGAGAACGGGGTCGAGGGCATCCTGAAAGAAGGCGTGGAGCAAGGGGTGTTCGCGATTCCCGACACCAAAATTGCCACTTTGGCGGTGATTGCGATGCTGAACGGGGTCAATACCTGGTACCGCTCCGAAGGGCGCCTGTCGCTGGATGAGGTGGAAACCGTTTACTGGGGCATGGTGCAAAAAGCGGTCAGCGCATGAGCCTGCTGGATCTGCAAACCAGCCGTTTGCGGGCAGCGCCTTGGCAGGACCTGGCGGACGCGGAGCTTGCAGATCTCTTTGCGCCGAAAGTGGTGCAATGGCTGCCCGCAGGATTTCAGTCACCAGCAGATGAAGCTGCGCGCCGGGTATTTCTGCAGGCAGTGTCGCAGCAGGCCGAAGTGATTGCCCTGCGCAGCCTGGCCGGTCAGGGCATCGGGCTGGTCATCCTGTCCTCTCCGGAGGATGGCGGAGCCACCCGGAACCTGGGCTACCTGTTCGCAGAATCAGCCTGGGGCCAGGGCCTGGCCGGCGAGCTTATTGCCGGTCTGCAGGCCTGTTTCAGCGGCAGCGGCGTAACCCTCAGCGGCGGTGTGATGCAAGAGAACGCAGCCTCTGCCCGGGTGCTGGAAAAAGCCGGTTTCACTCCACAGCCTGCGGGTGCGGAAACCGTCTACAGCTGGCATGCCGGCAGCTAACGCCGGGGTCAGCTCAGCAGCCCGATCATGTCGTAATGGTCGATCTGACGGCTCAGCACCATCGGATCTTCTTCGGGCAGCACATGCGGCTGCTCCCAGTCCTCGCCGGCAAAAGCCTGCAGCGCTTCGACGCTTTCCCAGACCATGACAACACAGAACGTGGCGGGCGAATCCGGCCGCGGCAGCCCGGCGGTCACCGAGATCAGCCCAGGCTGGCGGCGCACATGCGGCACCGCGCTGTCGGTCAGAAAGGTCTTGAAATCCTGGATCTTGTCCTCGCGGACGGTGGCACGGAACACCCGGATAATCATCACTCCCCCCATCTGATCATTGGACGGGGGGAGTATAGCACATTGGCGCCGGGTTGGGTTCAATGCGCGGGCTTGATGCGCCGCGCACAGGGAAAAGTGGAAACCGGTTTCCCCGGTCAGTGCGCGGGCTTGGTGCGCCGCGCACAGGGAAAAGTGGAAACCGGTTTTCCCGATCAGTGCGCGGGCTTGATGAATGTCCCGTTGCGCAGGTCGCGGAAGGCCTGATGCAGCTCGGCCTGGGTGTTCATCACAATCGGCCCGTGCCAGGCGACCGGCTCATTGATCGGCGCGCCGGAGATCAGCAGGAAGCGCACGCCCTCGGGGCCCGCCTGAACGGTGATTTCATCGCCCGTGCCGAAGCGGATCAGGGTGCGGTCGCCGGACAGGTCGCGGATGTTGACCTCCTCGCCAGAAACTTCCTTCTCCAGCAGCACGCCCTGAGGCGCTGAGGCATCGGCAAAAGCTGCTTCGCCTTCAAACACATAGGCAAATGCCCTGCGGTACGTGTCGATGGGCAGGGTCTTTTTCACGCCAGCAGGCACAAAGACATCCAGATACTGCGGATCGGCTGCAATGCCGTCTACCGGTCCGCGCTTGCCCCAGAACTCGCCGGTAATCACCTTCACCCTTGTGCCGTCATCGTCGATCACTTCGGGGATATCTGCACTGCGCATGTCCTGGTACCGCGGTGCGGTCATTTTCTGGCTGGAGGGCAGGTTGCCCCAAAGCTGAAACCCGTGCATTTGGCCCTTGGCGTTGCCCGCGGGCATCTCCTGATGCAGGATGCCTGATCCTGCGGTCATCCACTGCACGTCGCCTGCGCCCAGGGTGCCCGCATTGCCCAGCGAGTCGCTGTGCTCGACCGAGCCCGCCAGCACATAGGTGATTGTCTCGATGCCCCGGTGCGGGTGCCAGGGGAAGCCGCGCAGGAAGTCCTCGGGATTGTCGTTGCGGAAGTCGTCGAACAGCAGGAACGGGTCCAGCTCCGAGGGGTCCTGAAAGCCGAAGGCGCGGTGCAGCTTGACCCCGGCACCTTCGGTATGGGGCTGGGCGTGGCGGGTTTCGATAATCGGTCTGAGGGACATTGGCCTGTCTCCTGGTTTCCATTGCTTGCGGGTAAAATAGGATGTGCGGCTGCGCCGGAAAACCGGCCGCAGGCCACGTGCGCTGTGCGCTGATGAACAGAGCGCCCCGCAGCCCGCAGGGCTGCCCGGCCCAACGGAACGCGGCGCCGCAGGCGCCAAGGACGGGCGGGAGCTCCGCCGTTGCCGGGCAAAGGCCTGGCAGGTTAGCCTGACCGCATGACATATGTACCCGATCCCATGCAGCAATTGCCGCCGCAGCGTCTGCAGGGCGCTTTGCAGCTGATCTCCTACATGCTGGGCGAAGCCCGCGCAGCCAGCGACGCCGACGATGTGCTCAGCCGGATGGCGGAATTGATCCATGCAGGCGGCGTGCCCTTGGACCGGGCCACCTCCATCGTGCCGCTGCTGCATGCCGAGGCCGTGGCCAGCGCCCGTTTCTGGGAGCGCGGCAAAGGCGCGCGCAGCTACCTGTTCCCGTTCAGCGAGGAAAGCGGCCAGGGCTATGCCCATTCCCCGGCAGCCGATGTGCACCGGACCGGCGAGTGGGTGATCCTGTGGCTGCCGGACACGCCCGACGAGCGCTACGGCATCGTGCCGGAGCTGAAGGCGGACGGCTACACCCACTACATCATGGCGCCGGTCTTTATGCGCAGCGGCATGGCCAGCACGTTCAGCTTTGCCACTCAGGCGCCTGAAGGGTTTTCTGAGGAAGACATCACCTTCTTGCGCGCGGTCTTCCCGGCGCTCTCGGCCTGTCAGGAGATCCTGACCACCGCCCGCGCCATGCAGGAAGCGCTGCGGATCTACGTGGGCGAAGAGCCGCAGCGGCGGATAATCTCGGGGGATGTGCATCGCGGCGAGGTGATGCGCATCCGTTCCGCCATCCTGTTTGCCGACATGCGCCGGTTTACCGAACTGACCGCGGGCATGAGCGCGGAACAGGCCACCAGCCTCTTGAATGCCTATTACGATTGCATTGTGCCGCCCATCGAAGACGCGGGCGGCGAAGTCCTGAAGTTCATCGGCGATGGCATCCTGGCGATTTTCCGTGCCGAGGAAGACGGGGTGCAGACCTGCGCCCGGGCGCTGGCGGCCTCGCGCGAGGGGCTGGCGCAGGTTGATGCCTGCTCAGACGCACCGGCCTTCGAGGTCGGCATTGCGCTGCATTTCGGAGAGGTTGCCTTTGGCAATGTCGGCTCCGGCATGCGGCTCGACTACACGGTGATCGGCCGCGACGTGAATCTGGCGGCACGGGTCGCGGGTCTGTGCGGTACTACAGGAGAGCCGCTGCTGGTGTCTTCGGAGTTCCGGAGCAGGGCCGGGCTGGAAGGACGGTCTCTGGGCAGGCAAAGCCTGAAAGGGCTGCATACGCCGGAGGAGGTGTTTGCGGTTCCTGCGGGGTGACGCAGCCCGCGGCTATACTCACTCCGCCGGGGTGTTTGCTGCCTTGTCCCACCACTCGGCGGGCTTGGTGCGCTGCCCGTGTTTTCCAGCGAGCCGCAGCGCCAGCTTGCGCAGGGGGCTTAGCGCCAGTCTCAGCCACAGCCGGTTGCGCCGCTTGGAATAGTCGCGGTTGAATGGGCAGACCCGCATGCAGATGGCGCAGTCCGAGGCCATCTTGGCCCAGAAGGAAAAACACTTTTCTGCGTCAGAAGTCCATTTCTTCACGCCCTTGATGGCCGAGACATTGGCGGTGTCAGTTGAAGGCTCCCCGTAAGGCAGCGCTTTCACCGGACAGGCATCGGCGCATTTGGTGCAGATGCTGCAGAAGTCTTTCACGCCCAGGGGCTGCGGCACATCATGGGCCAGAGGCAGGTTGGTGAAGATCTTGGAGAACCGCAGGCGCGGGCCGAACTCCGGCGTGATCACCATCTGGTTGCGGGCGTATTCGCCAAGACCCGCCTTCACCGCGTAGGGGATCACCAGGCCGGTGTCATTCATCGACGGCACTGCCTCATAGCCCAGGTTGCGGATATAGGCGGCGAGCTGCATGACAATCGAGGCTTCGTGGCTGTATTCGCGGCCTGTTGCGGCACCCGCCAGGGCAGAGGGGTAGGTGGCGACCAGTTCCTTGTCCATCTCATGGCCCAGAACGATCACGCTGTTCAGCCCGTCCGGCAGATCATGCGGCGCCTCGGACATGTCGCGGGCGTCAACGCGGGCGGTGTAAAGCCAGCGTTCGTCCATGTCGGTGATGCCGCAAAGATCGGCGCCGAAGAATTCTGCAATGCGCTTGACCTCGGCGGACATCTTGGCGGGGTCGTCGATTTCCAGCGCGTCCTTGGCCACCGGCGTGTCGGGGCGGATCGCGGCCTGGAAGCCTTCGCGGATGCCGTCCTTGGCGCGGCGGCAGGAGACCACGTCGGAAATCAGCCAGGCGGCATTGCGCAGCGCAAAATCGCGCTGGGTAAAGCCGTCGCCGCGGCGGGGCGCTGCCTCCATCCGGTAGGAGGAGAAGAACTTGGCAGTGTGCTTGGACTTGACCCGCTCGTCCCAGAAGGCGCGGGTGAAGATGTCGTTGCGCTGCGTGAACCGCTCGAAGTCATCGGTGACTTCGATCCCTGCGGCTGCATCGCCGTCGCGCTGAGGCGGGGTGTTCTGTGGCCAGGGCATGGGCGGACGCTATCGGGCAATGGGCGTGCGGGCAAGGGACCGCGCGAGGTTAATTAACAGAACAAGGACACGATCCAGTCCCGCACCATGGCCACTTCGGCGCTGTTCGGGGCTTCTCCGGCAGCGGGCATCAAATAGTGGCCCTGGCCCATGGGGATCACTGCGCCCAGCACTGGTGCCAGCCGCCCCTGCAGCAAGGGCAGCTCGGCATAGCGGCGCATCAGCATGGCCACCCCGGCGCCCGCCGCCGCCATCTCGATTGCAGCAAGCGATGTGTCCACATATAGCGGTGCGCTGCGGTCTTTGAGCGGCACGCCTTCCTGTTCAGACAGGCGCAGCCAGTGATCCTGATAGCCGTGGATATGGATCAGCGTCTGGTCGAACAGCTGGTCCACTGATTGCAAATTCTGCGCCAGCTGCGGCTGCGCCACCGGGATCACGCTCTCGGTGGACAAAAGGTGCGCGCGCCGGTCGAACCAGCCTGAAGGTCCCAGACGGAGGTCGATGTCCACGTCTTCGTCCTGAGTGCTGTCGGCCCAGACGGCTGAGATCAGACGGATGCGGATATGCGGGTGGGCAGCATGAAACGTGCCCAGCCGCGGCGCGATCCACAAAACGGCAGTCGAGACAGGAGCCCGCAGTGTGACCGTGCGGGTCTGCGCATGGCCCAGCAGCCCGCGTGTCGAATAGGCAATGTCGGTGAGGGCCTGCGCAACCGACGGGTAATAGGCGTGGCCCAGTTCTGTCAGCTCCAGATGGCGGGCGCGGCGGGTGAACAGGGTGATGCCAAAGCTTTTCTCCAGGCTGCGCACCTGGTGGCTGACCGCGGCCTGGGTCAGCCCCAATTCCTCGGCTGCAGCAGTAAAGCTTTGCAAACGGGCGGCGGCCTCAAAGGCGCGCAGCCAAACCAGGTTAGGAAGATCGGACATAGTGTTGCAAAAAATTCCGGGGTCATACCGCGTTATTATTCGTTTTTGTTTTGGCTGAGGTCAAGCTAGCCATATCGCAGACGAATTCCCCGGGAGGAGACACTCAAAATGGCAACGGATATGAAAGTCGGCTTCATTGGCCTTGGCAACGTGGGCGGCAAACTGGCGGGCAGCCTGGTGCGCAACGGTCTGGATGTGACCGTGCACGATCTGGACGCAGACCTGGTGCAGTCCTTTGTGGAGCGCGGCGCCAAGGCGGGCGGCAGCCCGGCGCAGATGATGCAGGATTGCGATGCGGTGATCACCTGCCTGCCGAGCCCGGCGGCGTCCGATGCGGTGGTGTCCGAAATGATCCCGCATGTGCAGCCGGGCAAGGTCTGGATGGAAATGTCCACCACCGACGTGGAAGAGGTGAAGCGCCTCGGCGCGCTGGTGGCGGAACGCGGCGGCGAGCCGGTCGACTGCCCGGTATCGGGCGGCTGCCACCGGGCGGGCACCGGCAACATCTCGATCTACGCAGGCTGCGAGCGCGCCACCTTTGAACGCATTCTGCCGATCCTGACCACCATGGGCCGCCGCATTCTGCATGTGGGCGAGATCGGCAACTCCTCGGTCCTGAAGGTGATGACCAACTACCTGGCCAACATGAACCTGCTGGCGGTCATGGAAGCGCTGACAGTGATGAAGGCCTGCGGCATGGATCTGGGCATGACGTTCGAGGCGATCTCGATGTCCTCGGGCACCTCCTTTGCGCATGAGACCGAAAGCCAGCTGATCCTGTCGGGTTCGCGGGATGTGAACTTCACCATGGATCTGGTGATGAAGGACATCGGCCTGTTCCAGACCCTGGCCGACCGCAACAACGTGCCGCTTGAGCTGTCGCCGCTGATGATCGAGATGATGAAGGACGGCCAGCGCCGCTACGGCGAGCGGGCGCAGTCCGACCGCATGATCGAGCGCCTGGAAGAGGCCACCGGCCTGTCGATCACCGCGCCGGGCTTCCCGCAGGAACTGATCGACGATGAGCCGGAAGAGCCCGGCTACGAGGTGGTCGTGCGCCGCGCTGCTGCGGAGTAAGTTTCCCCAAACTGCACGGCTTCAAGCAGCTCCCGCGCAGGCGGGGGCTGTTTTCTTTTGCGCTGCCGGTTTATGCCGGGCAGGCAAGCAAAGGGAGCAGGTGATGAGCAGCGAAGTTCTGGCAACGATTGAAGCTTCGGCGCCGCGCCGGGTCATGGGCACGGCAATGCTAGGGGCCGTTGGCTGCATCCTGGTCTATGTCTCATTCTCGGCACCGCCGTCGCCGGCCTGGCTGGTGTTCCTGCTGGCCGTGGGCGCGGCAGCGCTGTGGCTGGCGGTGCGGATGTGGCAGGCGACGGTGCACCGGATCGAGCTGACGGCAGAGGAACTGCGCTGCTCCGACGGGCAGCTGATCGTGAAGGTGGAGGAGATCGAAGCCATCGACCGCGGCTTCTTTGCCTTTAAACCGTCAAACGGTTTTCTGATCCGTACCCGGGCAAGCAGCGCCCGGGCCTGGATGCCAGGGCTGTGGTGGCGTGCCGGCCGCCGGATCGGCATTGGCGGTGTGACGCCGGGATCGCAGGGCAAGGCAATGTCGGAAATCCTGGCCGCACTGCTCGCGCAGCGCAACCAGGATTTGTAGCGGGCCCCGGCCCGTTAATCGATGCCTTCACCGCCGTCGTTGTGGTCACCGGACCCGGTGGCGGTGCCTTCAAAGGCGACCAGCGGTGCAAAACGCGGGCGGGTGAAGATGAAGTTGTCCAGATCCAGGGTCGGCAGGCCGATGTTGAAGGCCGGTTCCATCTCGTTGAAGGTTTCAACAAGGATGACCCGTTCCTGATCCGGCATATCCGGCAGTTTGCTGGACACGGTGTTGATGGTGCCGTCCGTCCAGATTGTTTCTGATGTGCCGCGGACCGAGGACCAGTCCACATAATATTTGTTGTCGCCGTCATCCCAGCGGATCACTGATACTCGCAGGCCAAGCTGCGAATCCGAGCGGATCAGCAGTTTGGCCATTTCAAACATGCTGTCGAGATAGGCATCGTTGATCGCCGTGGTCTCCCGCGAGATCAAATCTGAAATTGTGTAGGCTGCCTTGAGGTTGACGCTGTCGCGGCGGAACGCGTCGAAGAATGTGTAGATGGAGGCAAACAGGGCCAGCAGAAGCGGTGCATAGAAGGCAAACTCGATGGAGACGTTGCCATCCGTGCGGCGCAGGAAGGCCTGCAGCCGGCCGGGCCGGGTGTTTGCAGAAAGATTGTGTGTCAGGGCTGTCAGCATGGCTTACCTCGGTTCCTGAACAAATGCGGATGATGCAACCAGGCTGATCCGGCCGTCGGCGTCCTTGGAGAGGCTGTCGCCCAGACCCCAAGTGGGGAAGATCGGCTTGAACTTCATGCAGGCGCGGATCAGCATCAGCTCGTTAGACTGGCCGCTGACGAAGTTGCGGACGGGCTGCACGTCCTCAATGCGGTTGACACAGTCCGGGTCGGCGTCAATGGGAGTCCAGTTGAACGGATCGACTTGGACCATTTCCAGCCGCAGCGAGGTGTTGCACTCCTGGATAAATCCGGACCGGTCGCAGACCTCGTCGCGGATGTCATCATGCTGCTGGTCGGCGCCGGTGGTCAGGCGGATGTTGCGCACGGTCTGGTCCAGTGCCCGTTCCAGCTGCGAATGACGCAGGTTGATCAGCCCAAGCTCCACCGTCGACATCAGGATCATGATGAAGGCGGGGACAAGGATGGCGAACTCCACGGTCGAGGTGCCGTCCTCTTGGGCCCGGAAACGGCGCAGGATGCTGGTGTAACGGCGGGTCATTGGGTCAGCCTCAGCTGGCGGATGGACGTTGCGATCGAGGCGAAGGCGTCAGCGATCTCGAGCCCGTTCACGTCGAAGTAATGGGAGTCGGAGCTGGCGCAGTCCTGCAGCACGGCGACGCCGTTGCTGGGGGCCTCAAAGCCGATCGTATAGACGATGATCCCCTGGTCTTTGGCCGCCTGGCAGATATTGCGGGTGCGGGTGTTCTTGGTCGAGTTCCCGTAGTAGTCGTAGACACCGTAGTACCATTCGTCCCGCGCATCGTAGTAGTTCATCCAGTCGTCGTAGATGTATTTGAACAGGTACTTCAGGGGTGTATCGGCAAACAGATCTGCATAGCTGAGCCGGTTGGGCGTGCCGCTTTCGGTAACTGTAGCTGTGCAGGAGCCGTAGTAGTATTTGGTGCAGACGGTGTCGTTGCCTTGCCCGAAGACATGATCCTGCCAGCCGCCGCCATTGTGCCAGTAATAATTGCCGGTTGCAGGGTTTAGCGTTGTGTACACACCTGTCCCATCGTCCGAGACCGTATACCAAACGTTCGAGTCTCCCTCCCGGTGGTCATCCTCGATATAGTATTGCGAGGTGTTCTGGCCGTCCGTCATCAGGACCAAGACCTTGACCGTATCGGAGTCGGTATAGGCCGAAGGCCGGGCGGAAAAATCTGCTGGAACGTCACCGCTGCCGCTTAGCGCGCTGATGGCCGGGCGGGCAGAGGGGTCGAGCAAAGCCGTGCCCCACTTCATGCCAATATCAATGGACGTGTTGCCACCGCCCCAAAGGCTGTCAATGAAGGCCTTGAGCGTGTCAGCATCCTTCTGGAACGGCAGGATTGCGCGGCTGGTGTCGGACGACTCGACGCAGACTGGAGAACTGACCAGCCGTGAGTCATCGCTGCGCCTGTCAACGCTGGACCACGGAGTGAAATGCATGGTGCCTTCAAGCTCTGTGGTCGTAGACAAAGAAGCCGACTGAAAATCCGACGATGCGAAGTTTACACAGCGGGAATAGATCGTACCGCTTGGACCGGTCGGAGTTGAAATATTGTACTGGTCATACAGTGCTTCCGGAATCGACACCTGTGTCGCGTAGGGCACGATTGAGATCGACATTTTCCCGTCGGTGGTATTGGCCACCATCGTGTCGACAAAGTCCTTGGCTGCGATTTGCAGATTGTCCAGGCGGCTGTTCGAATTCATCGAGCCGGACACGTCCAGAACCATCGATATTTCGACCCCGTCAATGCTTTCCTCGGCGCGCGAGGTGGCTGTGATCGGCATGTCGTCGCCGCCGGCGAACTTCAGCAGATGCGCCGGGAAGGTGGCATCAATCGTGGCCTCCACCTTTTTGAAACCAAGGCCGGAGTCCCACCATGGGGTCTGATAATACTCCTGCAGCCCCGATTTTGTGAGGTAATCCAGAACCACTGCGTCGGGGGTGTTTTGCTGGTCAAGGTCGGCCGCAGCCAGGGCGGCGCGGTCCAGCGTGTACTGCAGCATGGTCCGGTCGCGTTCCATCCGCATCAGATCGACCCCGATACCGCCGACAGCCAGCATCGCAAGGAAGGTCGAGATCATCAGCTTGGCCATCATGCCGTCTTCTTCCTGGCGGAAGGCTTTTGCCTTGGACAGGCAGCGCAGCACGAGCGGATTGCTCAGCGCTGTGGAATTCTTGTGGCGTGTACTCATCTAAATACCCCCGCCGGCTGCGGAACGGCTCAGCACGGCTTTTAGCAGCGGAATTTACACTTATTAATGCTTGGTAAAGGTGGCGGAAATGGGGCGCCTTTGCGCCGAAAAAGCTTCAATTATAATGGCTTGAGTCTTCAATCCTCGAAAACCCGCTTGCGTTGTCTCGGGTTTGGCGACAATCGCCTGTGCAGAAGAGGCGAATCGTGAACCTTTGGCTAAAATGCGAATCTTTTCCGCTGAAAATGGTCAAAAAGGTCGCACTCCTTAATCTTCTCTGCATAGAGTGAACCCATCATCGGCAGCGAGTCGATGTTTGAGCACGGAGAGAATTTTATATGACCAGCCGCACAGAGCCGAGCTTCCGCGAGAGCGTGGACCTGATGTTTAACCGGGCCGTTTCCCTGATGGACCTGCCGCCCGGGCTGGAAGAGAAGATCCGCGTCTGCAACGCGACCTACACGGTGCGTTTCGGGGTGCGCCTGCGCGGCGCCATGCATACGTTCACCGGCTACCGCTCGGTTCATTCCGAGCATATGGAGCCTGTGAAGGGCGGCATCCGCTATGCCACCGGTGTGAACCAGGATGAGGTTGAGGCGCTGGCCGCGCTGATGACTTACAAATGTGCGCTGGTGGAGGCGCCGTTCGGCGGCTCCAAGGGCGGTTTGTGCATCGACCCGCGCGAATATGAAGAGCATGAGCTGGAGCTGATCACCCGCCGCTTTGCCTATGAGCTGGCCAAGCGCGACCTGATCAACCCGTCACAGAACGTGCCCGCGCCTGACATGGGCACCGGCGAGCGCGAGATGGCCTGGATTGCCGATCAGTACGCGCGGATGAACACCACTGACATCAACGCCAAGGCCTGCGTTACCGGCAAGCCGCTGAATGCCGGCGGCATCTCGGGCCGGGTCGAGGCGACGGGCCGCGGCGTGCAATACGCCCTGCGTGAGTTCTTCCGCTATGAGGAAGACAAGGCCGCTGCGGGTCTGTCCGGCACTTTGGACGGCAAACGCATCATCGTGCAGGGCCTTGGCAACGTGGGCTACCACGCGGCCAAGTTTCTGGCCGAGGAGGACGGCTCGCGGATCACCGGCATTATCGAACGCGATGGCGGCCTGTATAATGCCGATGGTCTCGACGTTGAGGCGGTGCGCAACTGGATCATCAAGAATGGCGGCGTGACCGGTTATCCGGATGCGCAGTATCTTGAAGACGGCGCCAAGCTGCTGGAAGAGGACTGCGACATCCTGATCCCGGCGGCCCTGGAGGGGGTGATCAACCTCTCCAACGCCGAGCGCGTCAAGGCGCCGCTGATCATCGAGGCTGCAAACGGCCCGGTCACCGCCGGCGCGGATGAGATCCTGCGCGACAAGGGCTGCGTGATCATTCCGGACATGTACGCCAACGCAGGCGGTGTGACAGTGTCTTACTTCGAGTGGGTGAAAAACCTGTCCCATATCCGTTTTGGCCGCATGCAGCGTCGCCAGGAAGAGGCGCGCCACCAGCTGGTGATTGACGAATTGCAGCGCCTGGATGACGTGATGGGCGATACCTGGTCGATGTCGCCGAACTTCAAGGACAAGTATCTGAAGGGCGCGGGCGAACTGGAGCTGGTGCGCTCGGGCCTCGATGACACCATGCGGGTGGCCTATCAGTCGATGCGCGAAGTCTGGCATAGCCGGGACGACGTAACCGACTTGCGCACCGCCGCATATCTGGTGTCGATCGACAAGGTCGCCAAGAGCTATCACGCCAAGGGCCTCTGATCATCAGCAGGTACTGGCAGGCATCCGGGGCAGAGAGGAAACTCTCTGCCCCTTTTTCATGCGCGGCACGCAATACGTCGTCCGGTGTCGTATTTATTACTAGACACAAGTGACCAGTTTGTGTGAATTGCGGCAAAGCCGTGCTGAACTGCCGCAAATTGTACCTTGGGGCTAGGAGCGGCAGGCGAAAGCAGTTAGCAATGCCGCCAAGGCCCGGGCCGCAGATTTTCCGGGCAGCGGAAAGCGATTTGACGGGGAGGGACGACATGCGGTTTTCGGGCTGGCGTGTGCTCAAAGAGGGGCTCACCGGAAACAAGGGGTGGAAGCCCCATTGGCGGGACCCTGAGCCCAAATCCGAATATGATGTTGTGATCATTGGCGGCGGCGGCCACGGGCTGGCGACGGCTTATTACCTGGCCAAGGAGCACGGCATCAACAATGTTGCGGTGCTCGAGAAAGGCTATCTTGGCGGCGGCAACGTGGGGCGCAACACCACCATTGTGCGCGCCAACTACTACCTGCCGGGCAACTCGGAATTCTATTCCCACTCGCTGAAACTGTGGGAGGGGATGGAGCAGGACCTGAACTACAACGCAATGATGTCCCAGCGCGGCATCATCAACCTGTTCCACAATGACGGCCAGCGCGATGCTGCGGTGCGCCGCGGCAACTCGATTGTCAATCAGGGCGACGATGCCGAGATCCTGAGCCGTGAGCAGGTGCGCGAACTGGCGCCGTTCCTGAATTTCGAGAACAACCGCTTCCCGATCATGGGCGGGCTGATGCAGCGCCGGGCGGGGACTGCCCGCCATGATGCGGTGGCCTGGGGCTATGCCCGCGGCGCTGACATGCGCGGGGTGGATCTGATCCAGAACTGCGAAGTGACCGGCATCGACGTCAAAGACGGCAAAGTGGTGGGTGTCCAGACCGCCCGCGGCCCGATCCGTGCCAAGAAAGTGGCGCTGGCCGCAGCTGGCCGCTCGGGCCAGGTTGCGGCGATGGCGGGGCTCACGCTGCCGATTGAAAGCCATGTGCTGCAGGCCTTTGTTTCAGAAGGGCTGAAACCGATCGTGGATCACGTCATCACTTTTGCCGAGGGGCACCTCTACATCAGCCAGTCCGACAAGGGCGGCATGGTGTTCGGCAGCTACCTGGACTTCTACAGCTCTTACGCCGCGCGCGGGAACCTGCCGATGGTGGAGCACACGATGGAGAGTTTTGTGGCGATGGTGCCGGCCCTCAGCAAGGCGCGGCTCTTGCGCAGCTGGGGCGGCATCATGGACATGACGCCGGATGGCTCACCCATTATCGATCATTCGCCCATTGACGGCCTCTACCTGAACTGCGGCTGGTGCTACGGCGGCTTCAAGGCGACGCCAGGGTCAGGCCATGTCTATGCGCATCTGATTGCCACCGACCGGCCGCATGGCGCGGCCACGAAGCTGAAACTGAACCGCTTCCGCAGCGGCGTGGGCCTGATGGATGAGGAGGGGACCGGTGCGCAGCATAATCTGCACTAAGCGTTTTGAGTGCGCCGGGCTTGCCTCCGGCGGGAGTATTTTCTGCAAGATGAAAGGGCGCTGGTCATGAGGATCACTTGTCCGGTCTGCGGCGAAAGGGACCGCCGCGAGTTCTATTACAAAGGTGCTGCGCTGGTGCGCCCGGCCGAGGGCGCCGATCTGGATGCCTGGCATGAGTACGTGCATCTGCGCGAGAACCCGGCAGGGGCACTGGATGAGCTGTGGTATCACGAGATGGGCTGCAATTCCTGGCTGAAGGTCACCCGCAATACCGCGACCCATGAGATCCTGGATGTGCAGCTGGCCTCTGAGGCCGGGCTGGGAGGTGAGAAATGAGACTTCCCGGAAAAGGTTTGAACCAGGGCGCCAAGCCTATCACGTTCGGCTTCAATGGCCGCCACATGATGGGGCTGGAGGGCGACACTCTGGCCTCGGCGCTGCTGGCCAATGATGTGCATCTGATGGGGCGGTCGTTCAAATACCACCGCCCGCGCGGTGTGCTGACCGCAGGCAGCGAGGAACCGAACGCGCTGGTCACCGTTGGCACCGGCGGCGAGCAGGACCCGAACATCCGCGCCACCCAGCAAGAGCTGTTTGAGGGGCTGGAAGCACGCAGCCAGAACTGCTGGCCGTCGGTTGAGCGCGACGTGATGGCGGTGAATGACCTGGCGGCGCCGTTCTTTGGTGCGGGGTTCTACTACAAGACTTTCATGTGGCCTGCGGCTTTCTGGGAGAAAGTATACGAGCCGATGATCCGCAATGCTGCGGGATTGGGCGCGTTGTCGGGCGAGGCGGACCGCGACACCTATGAGAAGGCCTTTGCCTTCTGCGATGTGCTGGTGATCGGTTCCGGCCCTGCGGGCCTGATGGCCGCGCTGACCGCTGGCCGCGCTGGTGCGGATGTGATCCTGGCCGAGGAAGACAGCCGCATGGGCGGCCGCCTGCTGGCGGAGCGCGAGGAGATCGGCGGCAAGCCGGGCCATGAATGGGCCGCTGAAGTGCTGGCCGAACTGGAGGCGATGGACAATGTGCGGCTGATGACCCGCACCGCTATCACCGGCGCTTATGACCAGGGCACCTATGGCGCGCTGGAACGGGTCTCGCACCATCTGCCGCGGCGGCATTCGCTGAAGGGCAGCCATCTGCCGCGTGAATGCTTCTGGCGGATTGCAGCCAAGCACGCAGTGCTGGCAGCCGGCGCAATCGAGCGTCCGGTGGCTTTCCGCAACAACGACCGGCCCGGCATCATGATGGCCGGTGCCGTGCGTGCCTATCTGAACCGCTGGGGCGTGGCGCCGGGCGAACGGGTGACGCTGTTTGCCAACAACGACCAGGCCCACCGCACCGCGCGGGACCTGCATGAGGCGGGCGTGCATATCGCGGCGGTGATCGACAGCCGCCATGATGCTCCGGTCGATGGCCCCTATCAGGTGATCAAGGGCGCACAGGTTTGTGGCAGTGCAGGCCGCCAGCGGATCGAGAGCATCACCGTGCGCTCGGTCAAGGGCGAGGAGAAGATCCAGACCGACTGCCTGGCGATGTCCGGCGGCTGGAACCCGTCTGTGCATCTGACCTGTCATCTAAACAGCCGCCCGCAGTGGAACCGCGAGGCGCTGGCCTTTGTGCCGACCGAGGGCGCAGTACCTGGCATGGTTACAGCAGGCGCCTGCAACGGCACCTTCTCCACTGCTGGTGCTCTGCGCGAGGGCGCTGAGGCTGCTGGCAAGGTACTGGAAGCGCTGGGCCTGAAATCCGCGGCTGCCGATCTGCCGGATGCGGAGGATGATCCCTACCGCATCGCCGCCCTTTGGGCGGTGCCCGGCAAGGGCCGCGCCTGGCTCGACTTCCAGAACGACGTCACTGTCAAGGATGTGAAGCAGGCGGCGGTGGAGAACTTCCGCTCGGTCGAGCATATGAAGCGCTACACCACCCAGGGCATGGCGACCGATCAGGGCAAGAACTCCAACGTGGCGGCGCTGGCTGTGCTGGCGGATGCCACCGGCCGGACGATCCCTGAAACCGGCACCACCACCTTCCGTCCGCCCTTTGTGCCGGTGTCGCTGGGCGCGATGGGGGCAGGGGCCACGGATGAGGGCTTCAAGCCGCAGCGCTTCCTGACCTCGCATGGCGAGAGCGACAACCGCGGGGCGCATCAGCTGGAGGTGGGCCTGTGGTACCGGGCCGCCTATTTCCCCAAGCCGGGCGAGACCAATTGGCGCCAGTCCTGCGACCGCGAGGTGACCCTGGTGCGCAAAGCGGTGGGCATCTGCGATGTCTCCACCCTGGGCAAGATCGACATCCAGGGGGCTGATGCGGGCAAGTTCCTCGACTTCCTCTACACCAACACTTTCAGCACTCTGAAGGTGGGCAAGGTCCGCTATGGGTTGATGCTGCGCGAGGACGGCTTTGTCATGGACGACGGCACCACTGCGCGGCTGGGCGAAAACCACTATGTCATGACCACCACCACCGCTGCTGCGGGGCAGGTGATGGCGCATATGGAGTTTGTTTCCCAGGCGCTTTACCCGGAATGGGATGTGCGTTTTACCTCGGTGACAGAGCAATGGGCGCAGTTTGCCGTGGCCGGGCCGAAGTCGCAGGAGCTGCTGAACGGGCTGCTGGACGAGGAAGTGAACGGCGAGACCTGGCCCTTCATGGGCTGCGGCGAGGCGACCGTGCTGGGCGTCAAAGGCCGCTTGTTCCGGATCTCCTTCTCGGGCGAGCATGCCTATGAGGTTGCGGTGCCCGCGCGTTATGGCGAGGCCCTGTTCCGCGAGCTGCTGAAGCGGGCCGAAGCCATGGGCGGCGGTGCCTATGGCATGGAAGCGCTCAATGTGCTGCGGATCGAAAAGGGACTGATCACCCATGCCGAGATCAACGGCACCGTGACGGCCTTTGACCTGGGCCTGCAGGGGATGATGTCCAAGAAGAAGGCCTTTCTGGGCCAGGCAATGTCCACCCGCGAAGGCCTGATGGCCGAAGACCGGATGCGCATGGTGGGGCTGAAACCCGTGGGGGCTGCCAAGGAGATCACCGCCGGTGCGCATCTGTTCACGCCGGGCGACCCGGTCGAGCGGATCTATGACCAGGGCTATGTGACCTCGGCCGGCTATTCGCCGACACTGGGGCACCCCATCGGGCTGGCTTTCCTCAAGGAAGGCCCGGACCGCATCGGCGAAACCGTGCGTCTGGTCGACCATATGCGCGGTGTCGATACCCTGTGCGAGGTTGTCTCGCCTGTGTTCTTTGACCCTGAGGGAGGGCGTGCCCGTGGCTGAACTGATTGCAAAAAGCCCCTGCGAAGGGCTGGTTCCGGCAACCATCGGCGGCATGAGCCTGACCGAGGAGCATCCAGGTGCGATGTGGGCCGTGGCACCGTTCAAGGGCCAGCAAGACAAGCTGAGCAAGGCGCTGGAAGCAGCCCATGGCATGGCGTTCCCGGCTCCGAACCGGGCGACTGGCAAGGCGGGCAGCCGGGCTGTCTGGTTTGGCCGGGACATGGCGCTGCTGATGGGGCCCGCACCGGACGCCAAGCTGGCCAAACACGCAGCGCTGACTGATCAGAGCGACGCCTGGGCCGTGGTGAAGCTTGAGGGCAAGGGCGCCGAGGAGGTGCTGGCGCGTCTGGTTCCAGTGGATCTGCGGAACCAGACGTTCAAGCGCGGCCATACGGTGCGGGCGGAATTGAAGCACATGATGGCGTCCGTGACCCGCACCGGCCCGCAGGCGTTTCAGATCATGGTGTTCCGCTCGATGGCGAAAACGCTTGTGCATGATTTGAAAACAGCCATGGAAGCCGTGGCGGCGCGGGGGTAACCTTCGGGAATCACCAACTGATTCCCGGAGCGCATCTATGATCCGCATCGCCTTTGCAGCCGCCTTGCTGGCGGCTCCGGCCTATGCTTCTGAAACCAAAGAAGAAAGCTGCAAATACCAAGGTCAAGTCATGGCTGCGGTGCAGCAGGCGCGGCTGGACCGGGTGAAGCAGGAAGAGGTGGAACAGGTCATTCTGGACAGCGAGCCAGAGTGGCCGGAGCGGTTCTCCAATGCCATTCCGCAACTGGCCGCGCATGTTTACACGATGAAGCGGCGTGATCTGCGCGGTGTCGATCTGGGGGGCGTGCTGGAGGAGCAGTGCCTGCAGAACTGGGACCAGATCCAGGCGATGCAGCAGCAGCTGCAGTCGAACTGACATGTCGCTGCCGCCCGGTTTCCTCGACGAATTGCGCACCCGCATCAGTATCTCTGATGTTGTCGGGCGCAAGGTCATGTGGGACCAGCGTAAATCTCAGCCGGGCAAGGGCGACTACTGGAGCCCGTGCCCGTTCCACCACGAAAAGACCGCGTCGTTTCACGTCGAGGACCGCAAGGGGTTTTACTACTGCTTCGGCTGCCACGCCAAAGGCGATGCGCTGAAGTTTGTGCAAGAGACCGAGAATGTCGGTTTCATGGAAGCGGTTGAGATCCTGGCGGGCGAGGCGGGCATGGAGATGCCCAAGCGCGACCCGCGTGCGCAGGAGAAGCAGGACCGCCGGGCGCTGCTGGCCGACGTTATGGAGCAGGCGGTGCAGTTCTTCCGCCTGCAGCTCAAGACCGGCGCGGCACAGGATGCCCGCGCCTATCTGCAGCGGCGCGGGATGACGGCGCAGGCGCTGGACCGCTGGGAGATCGGCTTTGCCCCGGATGGCTGGCAGAACCTGTGGGATGCGCTGCGCGGCAAGAACGTGCCTGAGGACCTGATCATTGGCGCCGGGCTGGCCAAGCCCTCGAACAAGGGCGGCAAGCCTTATGACACGTTCCGCAACCGGATCATGTTCCCGATCCGCGATGCGCGCGGCCGGGCGATCGCCTTTGGCGGCCGGGCGATGGACCCCAACGACAACGCCAAATACCTGAACTCGCCTGAGACCGAATTGTTCGACAAGGGCCGCAGCCTGTATAACCACGGCCCCGCTCGTTCCGCGTCGGGGCGCGGCTCCACGCTGGTGGTGGCCGAAGGCTATATGGATGTGATTGCGCTGGCCGAAGGGGGCTTCCAGTCCTCGGTCGCGCCGCTGGGCACTGCGATCACCGAAAATCAGCTGCAGATGCTGTGGCGGATGTCGGATGAGCCGATCATTGCGCTGGACGGCGACAAGGCAGGCATCCGCGCCGCGATGCGCTTGATCGACCTGGCGCTGCCCCTTTTGGAGGCGGGCAAGTCCCTGCGCTTTGCCATCATGCCAGAGGGCAAGGATCCTGACGACATGATCCGTTCCGAAGGCCCCGAGGCGGTGCAGGCGGTGCTGGATCAGGCAATGCCGATGGTCAAGCTGCTGTGGCAGCGGGAGACGGACGGCAAGGTCTTTGACAGCCCAGAGCGCAAGGCGGCGCTCGACAAGGCCCTGCGCGAAAAGATCAAGCTGATCCGCGACCCGTCGATACGCAAACACTACGGCGAAGACGTCAAGGAGATGCGCTGGCAGCTGTTTCGCGGCGGCCGCGACAGTGGCGGCGGGGGGGGCGGCTACCAGCAGCGGGGCGGCAAGGGCGGCGGCTTCCGCGACGGCGCCCGCGCGTCTTGGAAACCAGGCAAAGGCTTTGGCCCGATCCCGCAGCCGCGGGCAACCACCCGGGCCTCGCTGGTGGCGGGTGCAGATGATGAATCCTTCGCCTCCATGCGCGAGGCGGTGATCCTGGCCACGGCCATCACCACCCCGGACGTGATCCCGGAGTTTGAGACCAGCCTGGAACGCCTGCACTGCGCGGACCCGGATCTGGCGGCATTGCGCGATATGGTGCTGCGCCACGGTATCAGCGCTCCGGACCGGCTGCGCGAGGAAATTGACTGGTCTTTGGGCCCCCATGCCCTTGAAAACCTCTTTGCCCTTCGCCATGTCGCAATCATCCCCTGCCTGCGCAAACCCGGCGATGCCGAACTGGCCAGCATGACCCTGGCCGAGGAACTCGCAAAACTCGAAGCGCGGCGCGGGCTGGACGCGGAGCTGGCGGAAGCCGAAGAGGATTTGGACGGCCTTGCAGACGAGGCGCTGACCTGGCGGCTGCGGCAGGCAGCCGAAGCCAAGAACAAGGCCGTGCGCAGCGAAAATGAGGATAAGGCAACCTATGATGTGGGCAAGAATGGCGCGCGGCTCAACCGGGATGAGCGCGACGCCTTCGGTGCCCTTTTGGACCGGATCGGCTTCTCCGAAAAGTAACACGCAGGGTGATTCTGCGTTTTGCTAAGGAAGAGCACAGGAAAATTGGGTAAACGGGGTGACGAATCAGATGATCGCGCTAATGATTCGCCTCAGCGAATCATCCCCCGCAGCCCCTGATATGGAGCAATGAATGGCCGCCAAAGACACCGACGACCGCAAACCTGACGATCAGGACGCCGAAATCTCCCTCGACATGAGCCAGGCTCAGGTCAAGAAGATGATCGCGGAAGCCCGCGAGAAAGGCTACATCACCTACGATCAGCTCAATCAGGTTCTGCCGCCGGATCAGGTCAGCTCGGAACAGATCGAAGACGTGATGTCGATGCTCAGCGAGATGGGCATTAACATCATCGAGGACGAAGAGGCCGAGGAAGAGGAGAACAAGGGCACCACTGACCTTGTGACCACTGAGGGCCCGCGCGAGGTTGCGCTGGCCGGCGCCCAGACCGAGAAGCTGGACCGCACCGACGACCCGGTACGCATGTACCTGCGCGAGATGGGCTCGGTGGAACTGCTGTCCCGCGAAGGCGAGATCGCGATTGCGAAACGCATCGAGGCGGGCCGCAACACGATGATCCTGGGGCTGTGCGAAAGCCCGCTGACCTTCCAGGCGATAACCATCTGGCACGACGAACTTCTGTCTGAGGACATTCTCCTGCGCGACGTCATCGACCTGGAAGCCACCTTTGGCAACCAGATGGACGAGGACGGCGAGGAAGAAGAGCCCGTTGTCGATACCTCCGCCGTGGCGGCTGCCAAGCCGGCCAAGGACGAAGGCCCGGAGCTGGATGCCGACGGCAACCCGATCTCCAAAGACGATGACGACGACGATGACGACGAGCAGGCCAACATGTCGCTGGCCGCGATGGAAGCTGCGCTCAAAGACCGGGTTCTGGTCACGCTGGAGCGGATCTCCACCGACTTCGCCGAACTCAGCGAAATGCAGGACAGCCGGATTTCGGCAACTCTGAACGAGGACGGTTCCTTCAGCGCCGATGACGAGGCGCGCTACCAGTCGCTGCGTTCGGAAATTGTCGAGCTGGTGAACGGCCTGCACCTGCACAACAACCGTATCGAGGCGCTGATCGACCAGCTGTACGGCATCAACCGCCGCGTCATGCAGATCGACAGCTCGATGGTGAAACTGGCCGACCAGGCCCGCATCAACCGCCGCGAGTTCATTGACGCCTACCGCGGCCGCGAGTTGGATCCGAACTGGCTGGCCGAGATGGGTGAAAAGCCCGGCCGCGGCTGGCAGATGTTCATCGAACGCTCCACCGACAAGGTTGAAGAGCTGCGCGCCGACATGGCCCAGGTGGGCCAGTATGTCGGTCTGGATATCTCGGAATTCCGCCGCATCGTGCAGCAGGTTCAGAAGGGTGAGAAAGAGGCGCGTCAGGCCAAGAAGGAAATGGTCGAGGCCAACCTGCGCCTGGTGATCTCGATCGCTAAGAAATACACCAACCGCGGCCTGCAGTTCCTGGACCTGATCCAGGAGGGCAACATTGGCCTGATGAAGGCGGTGGACAAGTTCGAATACCGCCGCGGCTACAAGTTCTCGACCTATGCGACCTGGTGGATCCGCCAGGCCATCACTCGCTCCATTGCCGACCAGGCCCGCACCATCCGGATCCCGGTCCACATGATCGAGACCATCAACAAGCTGGTCCGCACCGGCCGCCAGATGCTGCACGAGATCGGCCGCGAGCCGACCCCGGAGGAACTGGCCGACAAGCTGCAGATGCCGCTGGAGAAGGTCCGCAAGGTGATGAAGATCGCCAAGGAGCCGATCTCGCTGGAAACCCCGATCGGCGACGAGGAAGATTCGCAGCTGGGCGATTTCATCGAGGACAAGAATGCCGTGCTGCCGCTCGACAGCGCCATTCAGGAAAACCTCAAGGAAACCACCACCCGGGTGCTGGCCTCGCTCACCCCGCGTGAGGAACGGGTTCTGCGGATGCGTTTCGGCATCGGCATGAACACCGACCACACGCTGGAGGAAGTCGGCCAGCAGTTCAGCGTGACCCGCGAACGGATCCGCCAAATCGAGGCGAAAGCCTTGCGGAAACTGAAGCACCCGAGCCGAAGCCGCAAACTGCGCAGCTTCCTGGATCAATAAACAAGAGGGCGCCCCGCGGGGCGCCTTTTCATTTTGAAGAAGCTATTTTGAGGAATTTATGGCGACTAACGAATATTGGGCAAAAAGAATAATCCTTGCATATGCTGAACTGAGGCAGTCCAGTGAACAGGTATTTGTTTCATACGGAGAAATGGCTGAGCTGATTGGGCGTAAGGGCGAGCACAGGCTGCTTGGCGCTCCTTTGGATTTGGTGCGGGCGATCTGTGAGCAGGCAAACTTGCCTGACGTGGCAACTGTTGTGGTGGATCAGAAGAGTTTAAGATCAGGGGAAATGAAACCTTCGCCGAAAGCCATGGACAAACACAGCGGTTGGCCCGGGTTGAGGTCAGAGCAGGGACGTGTTTTAGCGTACAATTGGAGTGCGGTTGAAACCGAAAATGTGATCGCTTGAAAGAGGCATCGAACGGTGGAGAAGTCCCGGCTGACAATTCGTGACCTCATCGTCTTCGACGGCAAGTGCGTGCTGTGCTCGCGCTTTTTCCGCTTCATGCTGCGCCATGACCGGGCCGGGCGGTTCTCCTTTGCCACCGCGCAATCCCCTTTGGGGCAGCGGCTTTACCGGGAGCTTGGCCTGCCCACGGATGACTTCGAGACAAATCTGGTGATCGTTGATGGCTGCACCTATCAGCGGCTGGATGCCTTTGCCGCGGCGATGCGGGCGCTGCCCTGGCCTTGGCGGATGCTATCAGCCTGCCGCTTCCTGCCGGGGTGGCTGAAGGACCCGCTCTATTTCAGTGTCGCCCGCAACCGGTACCGGCTGTTCGGCCGGTTTGACAGCTGCATGATCCCCGGCCCCGAGGTCCGCGCCCGCTTTGCCAAGGGGGGATATGGCGCATGAAGGACGCCTTCGGCGAGATGATCGCGTCGCAAGCCCTCGGCGTGCCGCCGGTGCTGATGCGGTTTCACGCAGAGCCGCCCGCACATTGCGAAGGCAGGGTTACAGTTGAGGGCGGCAGCCGCTGGGCCCGGCTGCTGGCCGGACTGGCCGGCTTCCCGCCGCCGATGGCGCAAACCCGGTTCCGTCTGGAAATCCGCGCGCATGACAAGGGCCACATCTGGCAGCGCAGCTTCGGCAAATACCGGACCCGCTCGCATTTGCGCTTTGATGCGCGCAGAGGCCGGGCGGTGGAACGGTTCGGGCCAATTGAGCTGGAGCTTGCTGTCAGGCTGCAGCAAGGCGCGCTTCTGGTTTCGGTGGAGGAGGCCCGTCTGTTCGGCCTGCCCCTGCCACGGGCGCTTTGCCCGCAAAGTACGTCGGCGGAGTTTGAGACGCCGGAGGGGCACCTGGGCTTTGATATCTCTGCCAGCCTGCCGCGCATCGGTCTTTTGGTGCGTTATCATGGGCATGTTGTGCTGCCGGACCTGGATTTCAGGCGTTAACCATTTGGTAACCCCGTCGTTGCCCGCCGAAGCGGCAGCCCCTAAAATTGGAGACATCGCCGTTTACGACTTCCGGGGGGAAGAAGATGTCTGCACATACCGATCTGAATGAGGCGTTGCTGGCGCTGACGGGCAAGCTCCAGTCGCTGAACGACCTGGTGACCGCCAATCAGTTCATGGTCGAGGCGCTGGCAGAGCAGGGCGAAGCGTTGAAGAAACTGGATGGGACGGCAACCAAGGATTTGCTGCGCCGGCAGGCCCGCGCCAGGTTCCACCCGGAGACCGGCTCCGCTCCCAATGCCGCCGCGCTGGCGGTACTGGAGGAGGTGCTTGGCCGTCAGCCGGAAAGCGCTGAAATCATCCCGTTCCCGGCGCGCGCCTGAGCTTGCGCCTCACACAACTGCGAGAGGCCGGGGCAAAACTGGCGAACACCACTTGGAGCCCTCGCGGGCAATCCCTATGTTGAGGAGAACACAGGGATATTTCCGTATGAAAAACCGCCTTACCGCTTTGAGCCTCGCTTGTATCACGGCCATTTCCGCCACAGCTGCTGACGCCTTTACCACCAGCCGCGGCGTTCGGGTGCTGCCAGTTGACGACGTTGTCTATGAAGTGGTGCCGCGCGGGGCAGGGGGTACCTGGGATTATTGGTGCGCTGCAGCCGAGTATGCCCGCCGTGAGCTGGGGGCGGGCTGGGCCGACCGGTTTTACGTCGTGCGCGGGCGTGACGTCAGCGTGACCACCGGGCGCCGTTCCTCGGTGCAGTTCACCCTTCACCCGGAGCGCGCGGGCGTAACCCCGAAGACCGGCTGGCTGTCACTGGGATTCCGACCGGGCGAGAGCATGTCGGTGCAGCGGGGGTATGGGTACTGCGCGCCGGAAACCGTACTGTAAGCTAAGCCGTTTTTCAGAAGTTCCTGGGGCTGCTGCGGCCGCCGTTAGTGGCGGCTTGAGATTGCGGCGCAAGGATCGCCTGCCGTTGCCGCCGTGCTGCTGCAGCATGGTCTGGCAGGAATTTCCGGTGCAGGGCTTCGGTGGCTCACTAGAAAATGAGGCAAGCAGTCCAGCGCTGCAGTTCTTGCCAAGCCTCTATCAAATAACAATTTTCTTGACCCGTGCAGACAGGGTGGCAGCTTTGTGATGCCTTTGCACAGCAGTGTGACTGGTATGTGTTCCCGGTCTCCTTACCCTTTTGAGTACCTGTCCAATTGGCAGGCAACACTCACAAAGACTGAAAGGGGTCTGACATGAAAGCCTGGATTGCTGCCCTGTCTCTCGCTGCCGCAGTGCCGGCCGTTCTGCCGGAGCAGGCTGCGGCCTGGAACGACCGCCGTGCTGCCCGCATCAACACGGTCTCGCAAGATGTTTTTGAAGTTGTGCCGGGAATCGCGTCCGGCCGGATTTTCTGGTGCGTGGCAGCCGATCACGCACAGCGTACGCTCAAGGCGCCATGGAACGCCGACTTATACATCACCCGCGGATTGGGGCCCAGCGAAACCACTGGCCGGGTTTCGGCTGTGCAGTTTACGTTGAACCCGGATTTGGCTCCGGCGGCAAGCCGTGGCAATATCAACAGCCTGGAAGCCGGCCAAAGGCTAAGCGTGCAGCGGGCTTATGATTACTGCTACAGGCTGCCAGGCAGGCGCTGAATTACCACCCGCCAGGCGCCGGGGCGCGGCGCAGGAAAGGAGAAGAGGGATGAATTTTCGCAGATGCATCTTGGCCGGGGTGACTGGCGCGGTTCTCCTCCTGCCTGCGGCTGCCTCCGCCTGGCGCGCATTGAACCGGCATGAGGTCCTACCGGTGTCGCAAGGCGTGTGGGAAGTGGTGAGCCGGGTCGGCTCCGGTCCGCAGGACTATTGGTGCGGGATCGGAGATTTTGCTGTCAGGCAGCTGCGTGCGCCAGTCAACCAGCGCATATATGTTTGGAAAGGCGTTGGCCCCTCAGTGAACCGCCCTGGCCGCAAGGCCGTGCAGTTTGCGTTTGGCGCACCGCCGGGCGCTGACACCTCGTCGCGGCTGTCGCTGAATATTCGCGAACCGGGCGACAACCTGATGGTCTCCTCGGCGCAGAAATATTGCTATGATTTTCTGCCGGGCAAGGATCCCCTGCGCTGGTAGACCATCCGCGGTGCCGCGGCTATATCTGTGGCTCATTTGCGACTGCCCCGTCTTGCCGGGCAAGTCTCTTTCAGCCACAAAGGCGGCATGCAGCACGAATTCACCATCGCAACGCGCGGACAGGGGCTCTACGAATTCACCCGCGAGGTGCGGGGATGGCTGGCAGAGGCCGGCGGGCAGGATGGTCTTCTGACGCTGTTTGTCCGCCATACCTCCTGTTCGCTGCTGATCCAGGAAAACGCCGATCCCGAGGTGCAGACCGACCTGCAGGCTTACTTCTCCCGCCTGGTGCCGCCCTCCAGCGACCCGTCTATGGCCTACCTGCGCCATACTTACGAGGGTCCAGACGACATGCCGGCACATATCAAGGCCGCGATGATGCCTGTAAGCCTGTCCATTCCGGTCAGCGGCGGGGTGCCTGTGCTAGGCACCTGGCAGGGGGTCTATCTTTTTGAGCACCGTGACGCTCCGCACCAGCGGCGGGTGGCCGCGCATCTGGGCTGAACCTCTTTATCTAGCGGCAAAAATTCCCCTCTACCCAAATTCTGGAGGGTGGCCTATAGTTGTGGATAACCGGGCAGGCCCGGGTACTAAGAATAGGCTGACAGGATTGAGGGAGCAGGCGGATGCGCTGCCCATTTTGCGGAAATATCGACACTCAGGTCAAGGATTCACGTCCCGCCGAAGATCATGTTTCGATCCGGCGGCGCCGGTTCTGCCCGGCCTGCGGCGGCCGTTTCACGACCTATGAACGGGTGCAGCTGCGGGATCTGGTGGTGATTAAATCCAATGGCAAACGTGAGGATTTCGACCGCGACAAGCTGGAGCGCTCAATCCGAATCTCGATGCAGAAGCGCCCGATCGAGCCGGAACGCATCGATCAGATGATTTCCGGCATCGTGCGGCGGCTGGAAAGCATGGGGGAGACCGACATCCCGTCCAAGCGCATCGGCGAGATCGTGATGGAGGCGCTGGCCCGGATCGACACCGTGGCTTACGTGCGTTTTGCTAGCGTTTACAAGAATTTCCAGGCAGCGGATGACTTTGAGGACTTTGTCCACGAACTCCGCCCGAATGTGACGCCGGAAGACTGATGGACGCTGATCACCGTTTTATGGCGCTGGCGCTGTCACTGGGGCGGCGCGGGCAGGGCACCTGCTGGCCGAACCCGGCAGTGGGCTGTGTCATCGTGCAAGGCACGCGTGTGGTCGGGCGCGGCTGGACCAAGCCGGGCGGCAGGCCGCATGCCGAAACCGAGGCGCTGGCGCAGGCAGGCAGTGCGGCACGCGGCGCTACCGCTTATGTGACATTGGAACCCTGTTCGCATCACGGGAAGACACCGCCTTGTTCCCAGGCGCTGATCGATGCGGGTGTGGCACGGGTTGTGGCGGCAATCGAAGACAGCGATCCGCGGGTGTCCGGCCAGGGGTTCCAGGTGCTGCGGGATGCGGGCATCGAAGTGGCGACCGGTGTCTGGGCTGCGCAGGCCGCGCGCGACCATGCGGGGTTCTTTCTGAAGACCGAGCAGGGCCGGCCGCTGGTGACGCTGAAACTCGCCAGCAGTTTTGACGGCCGCATTGCCACCGGCTCAGGGCAAAGCAAGTGGATCACCGGACCTGAGGCCCGCCGCGCCGTGCATGCGATGCGGGCGCGCCACGACGCTGTGATGGTAGGCGGCGGGACCGCGCGGGCCGATGACCCATCGCTGACCGTGCGCGATCTGGGTGTAGAACGGCAGCCGGTGCGGGTGGTAATCTCGCGCCATCTGGACCTGCCGCTGATGGGCCAGCTGGCCCGCACTGCCAAGGAAGTACCAGTCTGGCTCTGCCACGGCCATGGTGCCGACGCTGAGCGGATCCAGGCCTGGGAAGGGCTGGGCGCTAAGCTGATCCCCTGCGCTTCGCACGGGGTGCAGCTGGATCCGGCCGATATTCTGCAGCAGCTGGGGCAGGCAGGCCTGACCCGGGTGTTCTGCGAGGGCGGCAGTGCGCTGGCGGCTTCGCTGCTGGCATTTGACCTGGTGGATGAATTGATCGGCTTCACGGCGGGCATCGGGATCGGTGCCGAAGGGCTGCCCTCGATCGGCGCGCTCGGCATCGGGCGGCTGGAGGAAGCGCCCCGCTTCGAATTGGTCGAAACCCGTGCTCTTGGCAAAGACATCCTGCACCGCTGGACTCGGGCGCTGCGCTGACTGCTTTGTAGTCCTGCCTGACGCCGGATCATTGGACATGCTCCGCTCTCGGTGGGCGCGCTGGTGAAGCCAGGGTGTCTGGGTGAGCCTTCCGGGCCCTGCTCAGCGCCAGAGGTGGGCGTAGGTGGCAAACAGGCCCTGCAGCTTGGCGAGCAGCCGGTTGCCAAGTCCTGGATGCGGCAGGTTGCCGCTGCGCAGCCGCAACACCGCAACTTCTGCCGGGCAGGGCTGGCCGGTGACCGGGTCGAAATAGCGCGGGTAGTCGATCAGCGCCGCATGGGCGAGCCCCAGCAGAGGCACAGGTGCATGCCGCCAGGCTGGCGATGGAGCCAGGTCCTGTGTGAGGCCCCATCCGGCATAAAAGGGGGTGCCTGCCGTGGTTACCTTCACCCCGCGCAGCAGCGCCTCGAACCCCAAGAGCGAGGTCATGGTCCAGACTTCCTGCACCGCGCCAAGCAGGGCCATCGGATCCGCATGCGCGGCTACCGCATCGGCCAGCCCGTCAGCTTCAATCTGGCCGCTGCGCAGCCCAGCCTCCACATCCGGGTGCGGCTTGTAAATAATAACTGCGTCCGGATTGGCGGCACGCGCCGCGCGCAGCAATTCCAGGTTGGTGCGGATTTTTCCGGTTCCGCAGAGAATTGAGGCATCATCCTCAACCTGGCCCGGCACCAGGATGCGGCGGCCTTCAGGCAGGGCAGGGGCCGCGCCGCCCAGATTGTATTTCGACACACCCGCCTGCACCAGGGACCGTACCAGGCGTTCGGCCCGCAATTCCTGAGCCTGGGTCATCACCGCGCGGGAGGCAATCATACGGTCCAGGTCCGAGGGCTGGCGCGGGTCGTAGTAGATCCCCTGGCTGTCGCACACCAGAGACAGCGGCGGCACAAGTTCCGCCCCCAGCCCGCGCGAACGCAGAAAGCCGTCCTCCACCCGAACCGCACCGGCATGCGCTGAAGTGGCCTTGCCGGCCCAGACCATCTTGCGGCGGCCGCTGCTCTGCGCCTTGGCCGTGTCTTCGGTGAACAGGATCCGCCGCTCCGCGCCAAAGAATTTTTGAAGCGGTTCGCGCTTCCACAGCCGCATGCCCGAGGCGGCCCAGCCATGGCGGTCCTGCCGCCAGGCCCATGCCTGCGCCTCCAGATTGTCCAGCACAGTTTCCAGCCCGCACAGCTGGTCCTGGAAGGGATCATACCACTTGGGATAGAGGATCATCGCCGCCGCAAACAGCTGCGCCCGGGTCAGCCGCCGCTGCCGCCGTGCAGGCGCCGCCTCGTCAATGCTGAGGCCCCAGCCGGCATAAAACGGCTGGCCGAAAATCCGCGGCTTATGGCCGGCGAGGATCGCCTCGAAGCCCAGTTGAGAGGAAACGGTATAAACTCCAACAGCGCCGTCCAGCAGGGCCCAGGGAGACACGCTGCCGCTGAACAGCTCAACCCGGCCCTGAGCATCCTGGGCGTCGTAGTACCCTGCCCGGAACCCCCGCAGTGTCTCCGGGTGGGTTTTGATCAGCACCCGGGCGCCTGGGTGTTCTTCCTGCGCAAAGGCCAGCATCTCCAGAAATCGTGCCCGGTCCGCGCCTGATGCGGTCACCGAAGCATCGTTCTGCGCCTGGTCGGCAACCAGCACATATCCGGGTTCCGGAACCGGATCTTCGGGGTCAAAGGCGTTGTACTTGCTGAGATGCGCCTCCTTCAGCCGGACAATGGCATCGCGGGCCCGCTGCATCAAATGAGAGTCGTCCAGCGGATGGGTGGCCAGAAGCTGCTCCAGATCCGACGGTGTCCGCCCGTCGAAATGCACGCCGGTGCGGTCCAGCAGCAGACCAGCCGGAGGCTCGCCTGCGCGTCCCGGGTGCAGCGAGCGCAGAAACGCATCTTCGACCCGCAGCAGGCCGCAGCCGCGCCGTTCGGCCACAGCCAGGCCCCGGTGTGCTGTCGGCGAGGCGCCCCAGACACCGACCAGATCCTGCTGCTGAGGCAGGCCCAGCCGGATGCCGTACCCGGACAGCTGCAGTATCCTTCGGATCCGGCGCTGGGTCAGAAAGCCGCCGTTGTAAACAAAAAGCCGGGATGCTGTGCCCCCGGCTTCTGTCTGGTCTGCGCTCAGGCGCATGGCGGTTTAACCATCGATGGCGGTGGAGACGCTCGACAGCGAGCCCACCGGGGTCACGAGCAGCGAGATGGTCTTGGTCCACTGGGTATAAGGCGCTTCGGTCACGTAAAGCGTGTCGTCATCGCGGATCACAAAATCCCTGGCGACAAACAGGCCGTTGGGCTGCGTGAGGTTCAGCACGTAGACCAGACGCTGTGCACCGATCAGATCGTCGCGGCCAAGCACCTGGTTGGCAATTTCGGCCGGCTCGTTGCGCAGCACAAACACGCCGGTCGGGTCCGATGCGGTAGAGATCAGGCCGCCGACCTGGGCAATGGCTTCCAGCGCCGACAGGTCCTGGCTTTCAAACGGCACACGTGCCTGGGCCGATGTCGCGCCCAAGGCGGTAAAGGAACGGGTATCCTCCTCAACCAGAATACGGTCGCCGCCGCGCAGCGCCACGTCCAGTTTGGGATCGTCGAATAGGTCCTGGAACCAGATCTTGCCCTTCTCGGTGCCGCGGATCACCGTGACCTGGGCAATCTCAGGTTGGATCGTCACCCCGCCGGCCTGGGCCAGCATCGCGGCAAGCGTGCGGGTGGGGCGCTCGATCGGGTAGACCCCCTGGGCGCCGACAGCGCCGGTCAGGCTGACGGTGGCCCCGTCTCCGGCCAGCCGGCGCACCTGCACCTGCGGATCCGGTGTCTGGTCTTCCAGCTTTTTGGTGATGGTTTCGCGCAGCTGCTCAGGCGTGTTTCCGGAGGCGCGCAGACGGCCTGCATAGGGCACAAAGATGTAGCCGGCGCTGTCGACCTGCACTTCTTCCAGCACGGTGGAGTTGGTCGTCTCGGCGGCCAGCAGCCCGTCATCGACGTTTTCCCAGACCGTCAGCCCCAGCACGTCGCCCGGGCGGATGGTGTCGGAGGTCAGCCGGCCAGCGGTTGTGAAGCCGGAAGAGAAGCCCAAAGCAGGCACTACGGCAGTGGCGCGGGCAACCCGGTCATTGACAGAGACGATGAAGGCGTCGCCTTCCCGCTGCACGGAACCGGCGAAAATCTGGCGTTTGTTGGGGCCGACCTTGGGCAGCCCGCAGGACGCCGCAAGGGTCAATGCCGCCAGCATTGCCACGGGACGCGCCCAGCGAAGGGGAACGGATTTCACTGCTCGGTCTCCTCGACCAATTATTGTTTGCCTCAAGTTTTAGGGGCAACCTAACCGGCTGGCAGGAAAAAATCCAGTCTTTGGGCAATTCTGTGTCAGGTCACCAGGCGCAACTGTTGCCGCGGTGCCGCTGTGCCCAGGCGCAGCGCGTCATAAGGGTCTTCGGGGGCCAGCATCATGTCGGCCACCTGCCGCAGCAGCTGGCGGCGTCCCTCGCGGGAGTAATAGCCGCCCGGCACCTGCGAGGTTTCCAGCAGGAACCGGCGGTAATCCTTGTAGGCGCGGCTGTCAGGGCGGCTGGCGGCAGCAAAGAACTCTGCCAGCGGCTGCTCGGAAACAAACTCCGGCTTGCCGTAAACTGCGCGTCCGAACACCCGCAGCGGAATGCCGCGCCACAGCACCTGCTGGCCGGCGGTGGAATTGACGGTCACCGCGGTGCGCGCCTCGTTCAAAAGCTGCGCCAGCTTGCCGCCGCGCACGTAATGCACGCGGTCCTCAATGCCGTGCTCGCGGGCCAGCTTGCGGAGCGTGCGCCGGACCCGCGCCCGCCCGTCCTCCAGCGGATGCGCCTTGATCACCAGATGGTGGTGGCGCGGCGCGCCCCCGGCGAAACCGCGGATCACCTCCTCCAGAAAGTCGCGCATGCTGTCAAAAGGCGAATGCATCTGGAAGGAGCTGTCATGTTCCAGCTGCAAGAGTGCCAGATGATAGGGAAAGCCGCCGTGGCGGATGCTCCGCTCCGCCAGCCGACGCTCCACCGCCTGGGCCGGCATCAGCATCAGCCGCTTGAGATACAGCCGGAATTCCTTGGTCACTGTCAGCGCCCGGTGCGGCCGGAAATTGCGGTACCTGCGGTTCCGGAACATGACAAACCAGTGATAGAGCGCGCCGTAAAAAACGTGCTGGCGCATGTCGCCCCAATGCGCAGGCGGCAGCGGCGCCTCCATATCGGAGAGCGCCAGCGCGTCCTGCATGTCGGAAACGCTCATCTCCATCAGCCGCGAATGGCCGTTTGAGCCGCCGCGTTCATAAGTTACCCAAAAGGGCCGGAGATAGCCTTCCTCAAAGACATGCACCGTGATGCCAAGGTTTTCTGCGGCTTGGATAGCGGTAGCGTGAATGGGGCGGGTGTCGCCGTAAAGCACGATATCGGTAATGCCGCGGCTCTCCAGCAGCCCGGCCAGAACCCCGGGCCAGTCCTGCTGGCAGCCGGTAAAGGGGATATAGCTGTCCTTGCGCCGCCAGAAGGCCTGGTCACCGGCGTTGAACCCCACCCGCGCGACGTCGCAGCCTGCCGCTTGCAGCATCCGGCCAAGCGCAGCAAAGAACGGCCCGTGCGGGCCTTGCAAAAACAGGAAGCTGCGGTGTTTTACAGGGTGTTCGGGCATCTCGGGCGGCAGAATATCGTTGGTGGTCTCAACGATTGATTAACATTTGACTGGGGCAAAACTATGGCCGCTTTGCCCTTGATGGCAAGCGGGAGCCGGTGAGGGGTCCGTCAAGGGGCTTGTGAAGGGCGCGCAGCTTGGCTACCTCTGCCGCAGGAGAGAATTTGCACCGTCAGGGAGCGCAGCCATGTTCACAGGCATCATCACCGACGTTGGCACCATTGCCGAGCTGGAGCAGCAGGGCGACCTGCGCGCCCGGATCCGCACGGCTTATGACACTGCCACCATCGACATCGGCGCCTCGATCGCCTCGGATGGTGTCTGCCTGACAGTGATTGCCCTGGGCGAGGACTGGTACGACGTGCAGATCTCGGCCGAAACCGTCTCCAAGACCAACCTGGACAACTGGGCCCTGGGCAAACGGGTGAACCTGGAACGCGCCCTGAAAGTCGGCGACGAACTGGGCGGCCATATCGTCTCGGGC
The DNA here is from genome assembly GCF_000813725.1 of Leisingera sp. ANG-Vp. Classification (GTDB taxonomy): domain Bacteria; phylum Pseudomonadota; class Alphaproteobacteria; order Rhodobacterales; family Rhodobacteraceae; genus Leisingera. The sequence continues at coordinate 4,348 of NZ_JWLD01000086.1, read as the reverse complement.
CATGTGGATGGTGTCGCCGAGGTGGTGAAGATGGAGGACGAAGGCGACAGCACCCGCGTCACCCTGCGCGCGCCGGAAACGCTGGCGCGTTTCATCGCGCCCAAGGGCTCGGTGGCGCTGAATGGCACGTCGCTGACAGTCAACGATGTTGACGGCTGCGATTTCGGCATCAACTTCATTCCGCACACCAAGGAAGTCACCACCTGGGGCGATGTGAAGATGGGCGACCGCATCAATCTGGAAATCGACACGCTGGCCCGCTACGTTGCCCGCCTGCATGAGGCAGGTTAAGGTGCCAGCCCTCCCGCTTCTTTCTGGTTGAAAATACCCCGGGGTGAGGCCGCCAGGCCGAGGGGCAGCGCCCCTCTTTCTCGCTAAACAAGATGCTCCCGCCCCTTGAGCCTGCATCAAAGATGCCGCCGCGAGCGTTGGGCCGGGCGCGCCGCTGCCGCGGCGCGCGTCACCACATGTCGCCCACGGTGTAGCCTGCCGGGAAGGGGTCGCTGGGATCCAGCGTGTAATGGCTCAGCCCGTAGATCCAGCCCTGACCGGACAGGGTTGGGACAATAGCCTTGCAGGGGCCAACCTGCGTCTCTTCCAGAATGCGGCCTGTGAAAATTGTGCCCAGCGGGCCCGCATTCACATAATCCTGCCCAATGCCGAGAAGCCCGCGGGCGTGCAGCACTGCCATCTTGGCGCAGGTGCCGGTTCCGCAGGGAGACCGGTCGAGGATGCCGCTGGCGTCCTGCGGGCGCTCTGGATCAAACTGGCCGGTTGAGATTGTGATGGCGCCGCGCCCGTGGGTGCCTTCCGCCACTGGAGCCCCCCACAGGTTGGTGATCGTCGGTCCGGTGATCCCGGGGTTCTCCGGATGAACCACCGGCAACTGCTCTGCAGAAGCGTGGCGGATCGCCTCGGACACCCGCACAATTTCGGCGCCGTTGTCCGCGTCCAGCGAAATGCCGAGCTTCTCCGCCTCGGCCAGCACAAAGAACATGCCGCCCCAGGCCACATCTACCGTGACGGTGCCCAGCCCGGCAACCTCGACCGGTGCGTCCAGATGCACCGCAAAGGCAGGCACGTTTTTGAACTCCACCCGTGTCACCTTGCCGTCCTTGCATTCGGCGCGCACCCGGATCAGCCCGGCGGGCGCTTCCAGTGTCAGCTCGGTCACCGGCTCCATCATCGGCACCATGCCGGTCTCCAAGAGCACCGTCACCACGCAGATGGTGTTGGATCCGGACATCGGCGGATACTCGGATTGTTCGAAGATGATGAACCCGGCATCCGCTTCCGGGTGGCAGGGCGGCACGATGGCATTGCCGCAGAGCCCGGGATTGCCGCGCGGCTCGCGCAGCATTTGCAGGCGGATTTCATCATGGTTCGCCGCCATATCCTGCATCTTCTCAAACACAGAATTGCCTCTTAGCAAGGGCATGCCGCCGGTGATCACCCGGCCCGGTTCCCCCTCGGCGTGAGCCTCGACCGCCTGCAGTATGCGGGATGCGCGCATGTCTGGTCCTCCCAAACCTATTGAATCCGGGATCCGCAAATTGGATCCAATTTCACTTGTGCACAGATGCACAGGGCGCGTCCAGACCCGTTGTTGCCGTTTGCGGGACTGGCATTTGCTGCCTCTGTGAGCTATCTGGCAAGGAAAGAATCCGCAGTGCCTGGCGTACTGCCTCAAGCCCATTGAAAGGCTGCCACATGAGCTTTGAAACCCCGGGGCCGGTTGAAGCGCAATTGCGCGGCGCCATCAGCCCGATTGAAGAGATCATCGAAGAGGCCCGCCAGGGCCGGATGTTCATCCTGGTCGACCACGAGGACCGTGAGAACGAGGGCGATCTGGTAATCCCTGCGCAAGCTGCGGATGCGGCGGCGATCAACTTTATGGCCACCCACGGCCGCGGGCTGATCTGCCTGACCCTGCCGGCCGAGCGGATCGAGGAGCTGGGCCTGCCGATGATGGCGCTGCACAACTCCTCGCGCCATGAAACGGCTTTCACGGTTTCCATCGAGGCACGCGAAGGGGTTTCCACCGGCATCTCCGCCGCAGACCGGGCGCTGACCGTGGCCACAGCTATCGACCCCGAGAAAACCGCAGCCGACATTGCCACCCCAGGCCATGTTTTCCCGCTGCGCGCACGCCGGGGCGGGGTGCTGGTCCGTGCGGGCCACACCGAGGCTGGCTGCGACGTCGCCCGCCTGGCAGGCCACTACCCGTCGTCGGTGATCTGCGAGATTATGAAGGAAGACGGCACCATGGCGCGTCTGCCTGATCTGGTGGATTACGCACAGACGCATAACCTGAAGATCGGCACCATTGCCGACCTGATTGCCTACCGCTCGCGCAATGACAACCTGGTGGTCGAGACCGCTTGCAGCCAGGTCACCTCGGAATTCGGCGGCGACTGGGAGATGCGGATCTTCACTGACCAGACCCATGGTGTTGAGCATGTGGTACTGATCAAAGGCGATATCTCCTCCTCCGGCCCGGTGCTGTGCCGCACCCATGCGCTGCACGAAGCCTCCGACCTCTTGGGCCTTGGCCCGAAACCGGCGGGCGAGCTGCCCAAGGCGATGGAGTTGATCGCAGCCGAGGGCAGGGGCGTGGTCTGCCTGTTCCGCGAGCCGCGCCATTCGCTTTATGCGCCCGAGGATGAAGGCCCGCGCACCATCAAGCAGACCGGGCTTGGCGCGCAGATCCTGTCCAAGCTGGGCCTGCATGAGCTGGAGCTGCTGACCGACTCGCCTGAAACCACCTACCTGGGCCTCGACGCCTATGGCCTTACCATCGTAGGCACCCGCCCGATTTTGAAGGACGCTTGATATGGCTGGACATGAAACCCACTACACCCTGCCGCGTGCGGAATTCGACAAACCGGTGAAGCTGCTGATTGTGGTGGCCCCTTACTACAAGGACATCGCTGACAATCTGGTGGCGGGCGCCGCGGCCGAGATCGAGGCGGCAGGCGGCACGTTTGAAGTTGTGGAAGTCCCCGGCGCGCTGGAAGTGCCGACAGCAATTGCGATTGCTGACCGGACCTCGAATTTCGACGGCTATGTGGCGCTGGGCTGCGTGATCCGCGGCGAGACCACCCATTACGACACCGTCTGCAACGACAGCTCCCGCGCGATCCAGCTGATGGGCCTGCAAGGCCTCTGCATCGGTAACGGCATCCTGACCGTGGAGAACCGCAAGCAGGCGGAAGTGCGCGCCGATACCGCCGATCAGAACAAAGGCGGCGGTGCTGCAGCTGCGGCCTTGCATCTGATCGCACTCACGCGTAAGTGGGGCGACCAGACCAAAGGCATCGGTTTCAAGGCGCCCACCGGGGCGTACCAGGTTGCCGGTACAGACAACGGATCCACCAGCGCATGAGCACCCAGGACAGCCGCCCCAAGGGCAATGGCAAGAATCAAATGAGATCGGCAGCGCGGCTTTATGCGCTGCAGGCCCTGTTCCAGATGGAGCAGAGCAGCCAGACCTTTGACCAGGTGATCGTCGAGTTCGAGGATCACCGGTTCGGCGCTGTCTATGAAGGTGACGAGATGGCGGAAGGCGATAACAAGATCTTCCGCAAGCTGGTGCGCGATGCGGTGAACTACCAGGCGCCGATCGACCAGATGACCGACCGGGCGCTGGTCGCCAAATGGCCGATTGCCCGCATCGATCCGACCCTGCGGGCGCTGTTCCGCGCCGCCGGCGCCGAGCTGCTGCAATCCGACACCCCGCCGAAGGTGGTGATCAACGAGTTCGTCGACGTCGCCCGCGCTTTCTTCCCGGAAGGCAAGGAACCGAAATTTGTCAACGCCGTGCTCGACCATATGGCGCGCGAGGCCAAGCCGGAAGCGTTCTGAGGCTGCCGGGACAGAATTCGAGAGACGAAAGGCGCGCCCCCGGGCGCGTTTTTTCTTGTACAGCAAAGGCTTCACAAAGGCTGCGGAAAATTCCGCCGATGCGGTAAACTAGCGCTGGACGGCGCTGCAGAGGCTGCTAACCTCCCCTTGAAATTCTGGAGGACATGAGATGCCTGAACTGGTGAAGATGTACATCCGCAATGTTGTGATCGGCTTTGGGATCGCAGGTGCTTTTGTCGCTATGCTGCTGTGGTTCAACGTGATGAACCTTTGGTCGCTGGTCTCCACCTCGGATGCAGGTCTGCTGGCGGTGTTCCTTTTGTGGTTCATGCATGGCATCGTTTTTGCCGGCGTGCAGTTTGCCTGGGCGGTGATGGCGATGGCCGAAAAGGATGGCGGCCCCCGCGGCGGCACGCCGGTGGCGCATCAGTTCCAGCCGGTACGGCTCCGCGCCGAGGCACCCTCCCGGCAGCAGCGCCAGCTG
>NZ_JWLD01000085.1 GCF_000813725.1 Leisingera sp. ANG-Vp | reverse complement strand
CCGCCGCAACCTGCGCCGCGCAATGAAACTGCTGGATGAGGCGGGCTGGACCGTCGGCGATGACGGCTTGCGCCGCAACGCGGAGGGCGAGGTGTTCAAGCTGGAGTTTCTGGTCGATAGACCGACCATCGAACGCATCGTGCAGCCCTATGTCACCAATCTGAAAACCATGGGGCTGGATGCTGTGGTGAACCGGGTGGATTCTGCACAGTTCGCCAGCCGTCGCCGGGAAAAGCAGTTCGACATGATTTCTTCTGCATATCCGATGTCCCTGGAACCTTCGACCGGTCTCAAGCAGCAGTTTGGCTCCGAAGCGCATGAGTATTCAGTGTTCAACCCCGCAGGTCTGGCTGACCCGGCGGTCGACGCGTTGATCGACGGCGTCATTGAAGCCAAGACACTGGAAGATCTGCGCGCCAATGCCCGCGCCCTGGACCGTGTGCTGCGCGCCAAACGATTTGCGGTGCCGACTTGGTATCTGGACGTGAACTGGATCGCCTATTGGGACATGTACAGCCAGCCGGAGAACCTGCCGCCCTATAGCCCGGGCTTCCTGGACTTGTGGTGGATCGACCAGGCCCGCGAGGCTGAACTCAAAGCCTCCGGCGCGCTGCGGTAAGCCCGCCCGATGGCAGCCTATATCCTCCGCCGCCTGCTGCTGGTGATTCCGACGCTGTTCGGCATCCTGCTGGTGAACTTTGCCCTGGTGCAGTTTGTGCCCGGCGGCCCGGTTGAGCAGATCATCGCCCAGATCGAAGGCGGCGGCGACGTGTTCGAGGGCTTTGCCGGCGGCGGCGGCGACACCGGCACCGAGGCCATCAGCGCCAACGAAAGCTATGCCGGCCGCCAGGGCCTGCCGCCTGAGCTGATCGAGGAACTGCAGCAGCAGTTCGGCCTCGACAAGCCGCCGCTGGAGCGCTTTCTGACCATGCTGTGGAACTATCTGCAGTTCGATTTCGGCGAGAGCTACTTCCGCAAGATCGACGTGACCGATCTGGTGCTGGAGAAAATGCCGGTCTCGATCTCGCTCGGCCTTTGGTCGACGCTGATTGCCTATCTGATCTCAATCCCGATGGGCATCCGCAAGGCGTTGGGCGACGGCTCGCGTTTTGACACCTGGACCAGCGGCGTGATCATTGCGGCCTATGCGATCCCGTCTTTCCTGTTTGCCATCATGCTGCTGGTGCTGTTTGCCGGCGGCTCCTACTGGCAGATCTTCCCGCTCCGGGGGCTCACTTCGGACAATTGGGAGAACCTCAGCCTCCTGGGCAAGATCGGCGATTATTTCTGGCACATCGCGCTGCCGGTCGTGGCCTCGACCATCGGCGCCTTTGCAACGCTGACGCTTTTGACCAAGAACTCCTTCCTGGATGAGATCAAGAAGCACTATGTGATGACTGCCCGCGCTAAGGGCCTCAGCGAGAACCGGGTGCTTTACGGCCATGTGTTCCGCAACGCGATGCTGATCGTGATCGCGGGCTTCCCCTCGGTCTTCATCGGCATTTTCTTTTCCGGCTCGCTGATCATCGAGACGATCTTCTCGCTCGACGGCCTGGGCCGGCTGGGGTTTGAGGCCGCGGTGGCGCGCGACTACCCGGTGATCTTCGGCACTTTGTTCATCTTTGGCCTGATGAGCCTGGTGGTCGGCATCATCTCGGACCTGATGTATGTGCTGGTCGACCCGCGCATCGATTTTGAAAAGCGGGAGGGCTGAGGGATGTCCTTCATCATTGAGCGCAAAGGGTCGCAGAGACCCGCGGGGTGGCGCAATCGCGCCGCCCCATGGGGGCGGGTCGGCGCGGCCCGGCTTGCAGCCGGGCAGGACCTTATCAGGAGCTTGGACTGATGGCGCTTTCTCCTCTGAACCAGCGCCGCTGGAGCAATTTCCGCAAGAACAAGCGCGCCTTCTGGTCGCTGATCATCTTCTCAGTGCTGTTCACGCTGTCGCTGTTTGCCGAGTTCATCGCCAACGACAAGCCGATCCTGGTGAGCTACCGCGGCGAAATTTATGCGCCGGTGTTCAAGTTCTACCCGGAGACCAGATTCGGCGGCGATTTTCAGACCGAGGCGATCTACAGCGACCCCGAGGTGGAATGCCTGATCCGCTCCGGCGGCATTGAGGACTGCTTTGACGACCCCGAAGGCATCATCGGGGAGATCGACGCAGGTTCTTATACGGCGGAGGGGTTTGAGGAAGGCTGGACCCTCTGGCCGCCGATCCCCTACAGCTACAACACCACCGTCGACCGTCCAGGCGCGGCACCGCTGCCGCCCAACGGCCAGAACCTGCTGGGCACCGACGACACCAAGCGCGACGTGCTGGCGCGGGTGATCCACGGCTTCCGCCTGTCGATCCTGTTCACCCTGATCGTGACGGGGGCCGCTACGGTGCTGGGCATCCTGGCCGGCGCCGTGCAGGGCTATTTCGGCGGCTGGGTGGATCTGGTGTTCCAGCGCATCATCGAGATCTGGAGCTCGACGCCGACGCTTTATGTGATCATCATCATGTTTGCGATCCTGGGCCGCAGTTTCTGGCTCTTGGTGTTCCTGATGATCCTGTTCGGCTGGACGGCACTGGTCGGGGTGGTGCGGGCCGAGTTCCTGCGGGCCCGCAACCTGGAGTACGTCCGTGCGGCCAAGGCGCTTGGGGTCGGCAACATGACCATCATGTTCCGCCACATGCTGCCCAATGCGATGGTGGCGACCCTGACCATGCTGCCCTTCATTGTGACCGGCACCATTTCGGCGCTGGCGGGGCTGGATTTCCTGGGTTTCGGCCTGCCGTCCTCGGCGCCTTCGCTGGGCGAGCTGACCCTGCAGGCAAAGCAGAACCTTGAAGCGCCCTGGCTGGCCTTCACCGCCTTTTTCACTTTCGCCGTGATGCTGTCGCTTCTGGTTTTCATCTTTGAGGGCGTGCGCGATGCCTTTGATCCGAGGAAGACGTTTTCATGAGAGGGCTAGGCGATACTGAAGTGTTCCGCCTGGCCGCAGGCCAGGCAGCGCCCGGCCGCCCCCGTCAAACCGAAGGTTTGCCTCCGGCAAAACGGCGGGTGCTATGCTTCCGCCCGCGGCCGGGCGCTGCTCTCAGCAAGAGAACGCAAGGGAAAGAGTTATGACCGAGCTGATGGCCCCTCTCCTGGACGTCAAAAACCTCCGCGTCTCCTTCCGCCAGGACGGCAGGATCAGCCCGGCCGTGCGCGGCGTCTCCTTCTCCGTGGACCGCGGCGAGACGGTGGCGCTGGTAGGCGAGTCCGGCTCCGGCAAATCGGTCTCGGCGCTCTCCACCGTGTCCTTGCTGGGTGACAGCGCCATCGTCGAGGGCTCGGTCGCTTACAACGGCACCGAGATGGTCGGCGCCAGCGAAAAGCACCTGATGGAGGTGCGTGGCAATGACATCAGCTTCATCTTCCAGGAGCCGATGACCTCATTGAACCCGCTGCACACCATCGAACGCCAGCTGGCGGAATCGCTGGCGCTGCATCAGGGGCTGACCGGGCAGGCGGCGCAGGACCGGATCCTGGAGCTTTTGAACAAGGTCGGCATCCGCGACGCCGAAAACCGTCTGACCTCTTATCCGCATCAGCTGTCGGGCGGGCAGCGGCAGCGGGTGATGATCGCCATGGCGCTGGCCAACAAGCCGGACATCCTGATTGCGGACGAACCCACAACTGCGCTGGATGTGACGATCCAGGCGCAGATCCTCGATCTGCTGGCAGAGCTGAAGGCAAGCGAGGGCATGGGGCTCTTGTTCATCACCCATGACCTCGGCATCGTACGCCGCATCGCCGACCGGGTCTGCGTGATGAAAGACGGCGAGATTGTCGAGGAAGGCCCGGCGGCAGAGATTTTTGCCAATCCGCAGCACCCTTATACCCGGAAACTGCTGGCGGCAGAGCCTTCGGGCCAGCCCCAGCCGGTGGAGGCAGGCGCAGAAGAGCTGGTTGCGGCCAGGGACCTCAAGGTCTGGTTCCCGATCCAGCGCGGCCTCTTGAAACGCACCGTCGGCCATGTGAAGGCGGTAAACCCGATGTCGGTCTCTGTGCGGGCAGGGGAGACGCTGGGGATTGTGGGCGAGAGCGGCTCTGGCAAGACCACCCTGGCACTGGCCATCATGCGGCTGATCGCGTCTGAGGGCGAGGTCTCCTTCCGCGGACAGGACCTGCGCAAATGGTCCACGCGGGATCTGCGTGCCCTGCGCAAGGATATGCAGATCGTCTTTCAGGACCCCTTCGGCTCGCTCAGCCCTCGGATGACCTGCGCGCAGATCATTTCCGAAGGCCTGGCGATCCACAAGGTCGACCAGCACCGCGACACCCGCGAGTTGGTGGCGGAGGTGATGCAGGAGGTGGGGCTGGATCCCGCAGCGATGGACCGTTATCCGCATGAGTTCTCCGGCGGCCAGCGCCAGCGCATCGCCATCGCCCGCGCCATGGTGCTGCGCCCCAAACTGGTGGTGCTGGACGAGCCGACCTCGGCGCTGGACATGACGGTGCAGGTGCAGATCGTTGAGCTGCTGCGCGACCTGCAGGCGCGCTATGGGCTGGCCTATCTGTTCATTTCGCACGACCTCAACGTGGTGCGGGCGATGTCGCACCAGGTGGTGGTGATGAACCAGGGCGATGTGGTGGAAACGGGCGCAGCGGAGGATCTGTTTGCCCGGCCGCAGGCCGAGTATACCCGCAGGCTGCTGGCGGCCGCGGGGTAACCTGCTGCCAGGCTGTGCCGCATATAGACGTGCGCAGCCGGCGCACCACCCATAAGTTGCGGCAGTTCGACTGACCTGCCATTGCCCTCTTTCAAGACAGGCTGTCACATGCGCAGCCGGCGCACTCCCGCGCCCGCAGGACGCCCTGGCTGCGCCAGCGCACCCTTGGCGGCGCTGAGCCTGGCCCAACGGGAGCGATGCGCCTTGGCGCAGCGGCGACGGGCGGGAGCCCGGTTGCAGTGTGCAAGACTGCGGCACAAGGGTCAGATGGCGGTGCTGTGGCCTGCCTTGCTGAGGTCATACGCATCAAAGCTGCGGGCGATCATGCGGGTCAGCGGGCGGGCTTCCTTGCGGATTTCCAGACCTGCCGGTGACAGGGCAATCATTCCCGGAAAAGCAGCGCGGGTTTCGGCAAACATCGCATCCAGCGCCGTAGCGGACACCGGGAAGCACGACAGGATTTCATCGCGGCTGATCCGGAAGTCGCACATCAGAGCCTCGATCAGCCGGGCCCGCAGCAGGTCTTCACCGCCAAAGGCATGGCCGCGGGCGGTGGCGAACCTCCCGCCGCGGATTGCGCGGACATAGGCCGACGTGCCCGGCGCATTCTGCGCATAGCCCTGCGGGAACCGCGAAATCGCCGAGGCGCCGATGCCGATCAGCACCTCTGCCGGATCATCGGTGTAGCCTTGAAAGTTGCGCCGCAGCCGGGCTGTTCTCTGCGCGATGGCAAGCCCGTCTTCGGGCCGCGAAAAGTGATCGATGCCGATGTCCCTGTAGCCGTCCCACAGGAACAGCTGGCGTGCTGTCTCGAACAGTTCCAGCCGTGCTTCAGGCGTCGGCAGCGTGTCCGAGCGGATCATGCTTTGCCGCCCGGCCATCCAGGGCACATGGGCATAGCCGTAGACCGCCACCCTGTCCGGCGTCAGCGACAACAGCTTCTGCACGCTTTCGGTCATCCGCGCCGGCGTTTGATGCGGCAGGCCAAAGAGGATGTCGGCATTGAGGCTTTCGATCCCATGCGCCCGCAGCATCCCGATCGCCTGGCGGGTGGTCTCAAAGCTCTGGATCCGCCCGATCGACTGCTGAATGGTGCTGTCAAAATCCTGCACCCCGACCGAGGCACGGGTCATGCCTGCTTCGGCCAGCGCGTCCAGGCGGCGGTCGCCCACTTCGTTCGGGTCGATTTCGACCGAGAACTCGGCCCTGGGCGCCAGCGGCATGGCTTGGGTAATGGAGGATGCCAGATCCCGGATCAGGTCGGCACTCAGCAAGGTCGGTGTGCCGCCGCCCCAATGCAGGCGCGACAGGGTGATGCCGTCGGGCAATTGCCGCCGCAGCAAGGCGATTTCGGCTTTCAGAACCTCGACATACGCCTCGACCGGCGCGTCCGACTGGGTGCCTTGGGTCCGGCAGGCGCAGAACCAGCACAGCCTGCGGCAGAACGGCACATGCACATAAAGCGAGATGCTGCTGCCAGGGGAAATGTTTGAAATCCAACCCGAAAACACGGCAGAATCGGTGGTTTCACCGAAATGCGGTGCAGTCGGGTAACTGGTATAGCGCGGCACTTTGGCGTCAAACAAACCGAGTTTGGCCAATTGAGCTTTCTGATCCATTCAATTACCGTTATGGGAACGCGCGACCATCATCCTTGACCCAGATCAACCGGGAACGCTTAATGAACGCTCCAGCCCTTTCTCAAGCCAGATGCGGTGACTGCCCGATCCGCCACCGTGCCGTCTGTGCCCGCTGCAACGCAGATGAGCTGGAGGAGCTGGATGGGATCAAGTACTACCGGACCTATGAGGCCGGCCAGCCGATCATCTGGTCGGGCGATGTGATGAACTTCGTTGGCTCAGTGGTGTCCGGGATCGCTTCGCTGACCCAGACGATGGAGGACGGGCGCACCCAGATGGTGGGCCTCTTGCTGCCCAGCGACTTTGTCGGCCGCCCGGGCCGTGAAGGCGCGGCCTATGATGTGGCGGCGACCACCGATGTGGTGATGTGCTGCTTCCGCAAGAAGCCGTTCGAAGAACTGATGGAGCGCACTCCGCATATTGCCCACCGGCTGCTGGAAATGACTCTGGACGAGCTGGACGCGGCGCGCGAGTGGATGCTGGTGCTGGGCCGCAAGACAGCACGGGAGAAGATCGCGAGCCTTCTGGCCATCATTGCACGGCGCGATGCCACGCTGACGCCGGGCGGCGCCACCAACAGGATGGTCTTTGACCTGCCGCTGACCCGCGAAGCGATGGCGGATTACCTCGGCCTGACGCTTGAAACCGTGAGCCGCCAGATTTCTGCCTTGAAGAAGGACGGCATCATCGAGCTGGAAGGCAAGCGGCATGTGACGGTGCCCGATATGCGCCGCCTGATGGAAGAAGCCGGCGACGACAGCGACGGCGGCTTCCTGGGCTGATCCAGCCTCAGACACCTTTTTACTTGAACAATCCCCAAGAGTGCCGGGCCGCACCCTTGGGGATCTGCGCTGCGCTTTGCGTGTGGGGAAAAGCCGCTTAGGGCTTCGCTGCGCGCAGCACCGGGTAGAACTGGGTAAAGACAAAGTCATCTGCGGCATTGGCCTCGTGGCAGGCATTGCAGGCTTCTGTGGGGAAAGCCGCTGCGGTTTCCGCATAAGGCTCGCCGCTGTGGCCAAAGGAGAAGAAGGCCCAGCCGCCGGGTTCATCCGGGAAGCGGGCGGTATCCTTGACCAGCAGCTCCAGCCCCACGAAATCGCCCTGGAAATAGCCGATGCCCGAAACCTGCGCATTGGCGCCGGTCTCTTCATCGGTGCTGTCATCGGTCTGCACCATTACCAGCTCCTTGGCGATCTGAGTGCCCTCGGGCCAGGTGCCGGTGGCGGCATAGCGGTCAAAGGCGGTGGGCTCGACATAGACATTGTGAAACTCGGGGAAGGGCGCCTCGCCGCCGTTCAGCGCGTTGGGCGTGAGCGGGCTGCCCACGAAAACCCAGCGGCGGTAGCCCTCTGGGCGGACGGCGTCGCCCTGATCCGTGAAACCGGCCTGGCGGACCGCGCCGGACTGGGCAAAGACAGTGCCCCCGGCAATCGCGGCCATGATCAGGGCGGTCAACAGAATGAGGGCGGCGAGGAGGATGGATTTGGCGTTTTCGCGGGTCATCGGCATGTCCTTGGCTGTGTTCCGGAATGGGCTGGGACAAAGGTAGGAAAGCGCGGCCGGGCCTTGGGTTATGAAAATCATAACTGCACATTCGCCGGGAATTGCCGTTTACTGGCGGCAGGAGGACCCGCATGGATTTACGCCGCATCCGCCAGTTTCTGCTGCTGGCTGACACCCTGAACTTCTCCGAGGCCGCCCGGCGCAGCGGGGTCTCGCAGCCTGCGCTCAGCAAGGCGGTCCGCAAGCTGGAGGAGGAGCTGGGCGGAAGTTTGATCCGGCGCGAAGGCCGTCTGACGCATCTGACCCACTTGGGGCGGGCGATGGCGCTGCATCTGGCGGAGGTGGCCCGCAGCGCGGCTTCGGCTGAGGCCGAGGCGCGGCGGATCAGCAGCGGCAACGTGCAGCCGCTGGAAATTGCAGTGATGTGCACAGTGGGCCCCTACCGGCTGTCGCCGTTCATGCTGGATTATCTGGCCGAGCACCGGGATGTGGAGATCACTCTGCACGATGTGCCTGCCATGAAAATCGGCGAGGACCTGCTGAGCGGCCGGGTCGACCTGGCCATTCTGGGGGCGCCGGTCTCTGACGCCGGGCGGCTGCATCACATCGAGCTTTATACCGAGGACATGGTGATGGCCTGCGCCGCTGATCACCCTTACGCGGCGCGGCCGGAGGTGGATCTGGAGGATCTGTCCCGGCTCTCCTACCTGGACCGGCTGCATTGCGAGTTCCGCGACACCTTCCTGGCCACGGCGGTGCGGGAGAATGTGCCGATGCGGATCTCGGTCCGCAGCGAGCGGGAAGACTGGATCCAGTATCTGGTCAAGACCGGGCAGGGGGTGACCATCCTGCCGCGCCACTCGGTGGTGATGGATGGGATTGCGACAGTGCCGCTGGCGCGCGAGGACATGAAGCGCAGCGTGCTGCTGTCGGTGGCCGCCGGGCGGCAGGATTCGGAAGCGGTGCAGCAGTTCGTGGCCCAGGCGCGCAAATTTGCCTGGAGCGGCGGCGCAGACTGAGGCTTCCAGCCTTGCAAAACTGCCGGAAGCGCTCCCGCGCCCGCGCGTGCCCGGCTTTGCCGGACCCGCTGGCGGCCTTGGGCCAGGCTCAGCGCCTTTGGCGCTGAGCCTGGCCCAAGGGGCAGAGGTCATTTTTCATATGGCCGGAGCCGGGCGGGAGGGCATGGCCGCCGCCCGGGGGGCAGCAGATCAGTGGGCCATCAGCACCGGCACCGCAGCCTGTTCCAGCATGTTGCGGGTGGCGCCGCCAAGGATCGCTTCGCGGAACCGGGAATGGCCGTAGGCTCCCATCACGATCATATCTGCTGCGGTGTCGGTGGCATGGCGGTTGAGGATATCCGACACCCGGGTCAGCGTCTTGCTGAGCACGTCAATTTCGCAGGCCACCCCGTGACGCGCCAGCATCTGGGCGAGCAGGCCGCCGGGGTCGGAGCGTTCCGGCCCGTGCTGCGGCGGATCGATCACCGCAATGCGCACCAGATCGGCGCCTTTCAGAAACGGCATTGCCCGGCGGATTGCAGTCATCGCTTCGATGCTTTCGTTCCAGGCCACCAGAACCGTCTTCGGCCGCTGCATGGGCGTGCCCTTGTCCGGCACCACCAGCACCGGCGCGCGGCCTTCGAACAGAGCTGATTCGATGATCGGCTCGGCTTCCGCCCGTTTGCCCGGCCCATAGGGCTTGCCCAGCACCACCAGATCGGAGAACCGCGCCTGCTGGGCGACATGACGGCCCAGATCTGCGATCTGGGCAATGCCGCTGTCGGTGGCAAACGGCACACCCGACCGCTTGAGCGCCTCTTCGGCAAGCGCCTGGACTTCTTCGGCCTCTTCCTGCGCCCGGGCCAGGGTTTCCTGCAGCACCAAAGCATTGGCGCCGGCATAGTAATACCCGGTCTGCGTGCGGTCGACGCCGAGGCAAAGCGCATCGGCATGGGCACCGAACTCCTCGGCCAGCGCCGCAATCTGAGTCAAGGGCGCCGCTGCGGTTTCCGCAGAAGTTAGGACGGTAAGCAAGGACTTGTAGGACATGACACCTCCCGGCGTATCCGGCGCCGCGGACCCCCATGGCCCCGGCGCGGCGTTTTTCACTGCAGGGGAACAAGTGTCACATACCGCTTGGAAATGTCTTGATGCAGATCAAGGCAGCAACGGGGTGCCTTTTGCATGAAGGGCCCAGTCTAAAAACGCCTCTGCGATTCAAGATTCGCGCAGGCATGGCAAAGGGACGCAAGATGTCTAACTATATCAAGCTGATAGCGCTTGGTCTGGTCACGCTTTTCGCGATGATCGGCACCAATTACGCGCGGGATCTGGCTTACCAGGTGCATGCGGTCATCGTGATGATCGTGGCCGGCGGGCTGTTCCTCTATACTTTGCGCCACACCGATGAGCCGAAAAAAGCTGTTGCCGGGGTGGAAAACGAGTATTTCGACAGCGTCGTGCGCGCTGGTGCAATTGCAACCGCCTTCTGGGGCGTGGTCGGGTTCCTGGCGGGCACATTCATTGCGTTCCAGCTGGCCTTCCCGGTGCTGAACTTCGACTGGGCCCAAGGGTTCACCAACTTCGGCCGCCTGCGTCCGCTGCACACCTCGGCAGTGATTTTCGCCTTTGGCGGCAACGCGCTTCTGGCAACCTCCTTCTATGTGGTGCAGCGGACCTCGGCAGCCCGCCTTTGGGGCGGCAACCTGGCCTGGTTCGTGTTCTGGGGATACCAGCTGTTCATCGTTCTGGCGGCAACCGGCTATCTGCTGGGCGGCACCCAGTCCAAGGAATACGCCGAGCCGGAATGGTACGTCGACCTGTGGCTGACCATCGTCTGGGTCGCCTATCTGGCCGTGTTCCTGGGCACCGTTATCAAGCGCAAGGAACCCCACATCTACGTGGCAAACTGGTTCTACCTGGCGTTCATCGTCACCGTGGCAATGCTGCATGTGGTCAACAACCTGACCATTCCGGTGTCGATCTGGGGCTCCAAGTCCGTGATCGTCTGGCCGGGCGTGCAGGATGCGATGGTGCAGTGGTGGTACGGCCACAACGCCGTGGGCTTCTTCCTGACCGCAGGCTTCCTGGGCATGATGTATTATTTCATCCCGAAGCAGGCTGAGCGTCCCGTCTTCTCTTACAAGCTGTCGATCATCCACTTCTGGGCGCTGATCTTCCTTTATATCTGGGCAGGTCCCCACCACCTGCATTACACCGCGCTGCCGGACTGGGCCTCGACCCTCGGCATGGTGTTCTCAGTAATCCTGTGGATGCCCAGCTGGGGCGGCATGATCAACGGCCTGATGACTCTGTCGGGCGCCTGGGACAAGCTGCGCACCGACCCGGTGATCCGGATGATGGTGATCTCTGTCGGCTTCTACGGCATGTCCACCTTTGAAGGCCCGATGATGTCGATCCGCGCGGTGAACTCGCTGTCACACTACACCGACTGGACCATTGGCCACGTGCACTCCGGCGCGCTCGGCTGGAATGGCATGATCACCTTTGGCGCCCTCTACTACCTGGTGCCGGTGCTGTGGAAGCGTGAGCGCCTCTACTCGCTCAGCCTCGTCTCCTGGCACTTCTGGCTCGCCACCATCGGCATCGTCCTTTACGCGGCCTCGATGTGGGTGACCGGTATCATGGAAGGCCTGATGTGGCGCGAAGTGGACGCCAATGGCTTCCTGGTGAACTCCTTTGCCGACACTGTGGCAGCGAAGTTCCCGATGTATGTGGTGCGCGGTCTGGGCGGGGTCATGTTCCTCGCGGGGTCCATCATCATGTGCTACAACCTGTGGATGACCGTCCGCCGGGCCCCGGCCAAAGAGGCCAGCCTGTCGGTTCAGGTCCCGGCTGAATAAGGAGGGCCGGAGAGATGGCAATTCTCGACAAACATAAAATCCTCGAGACCAATGCGACCCTCCTGCTGATCTGCAGCTTCCTGGTCGTGACCATTGGCGGACTGGTGCAGATCGCACCGCTGTTCTACCTGGAGAACACCATCGAAGAGGTGGAGGGCATGCGTCCCTACACCCCGCTCGAACTTGCGGGCCGCGAGGTCTACATCCGGGAAGGCTGCTATGTCTGCCACAGCCAGATGATCCGTCCGATGCGCGACGAGGTCGAACGCTACGGCCACTACTCGCTGGCAGCGGAGTCGATGTACGACCGGCCGTTCCAGTGGGGCTCCAAGCGGACCGGGCCGGACCTGGCCCGCGTGGGCGGCCGCTACTCGGATGAGTGGCACGTCGACCACCTGCGCGACCCGCAGGCCGTGGTGCCGGAATCGGTGATGCCGAAATACGGCTTCCTCGAAGAGAAGAAGATCGACGGCAAATACATCGGCGAGATCATGGCCACCAACGCGCTGCTGGGCACCCCCTACAGCGACGAGATGGTCGAGCAGGCGCAGCGCGACTTCCGCGCCCAGGCCGATCCGGACAGCGACTATGACGGGCTGCTGGAGCGCTATGGCGAGAAGGTCAACGTGCGCAACTTCGACGGCCAGCCGGGTGTCTCCGAGGCCGACGCGCTGATCGCCTATCTGCAGATGCTGGGCACGCTGGTCGACTTCTCGACCTTCACCCCGGACGCAAGCCGCTAAGGAGGGAGAGGATGGAACTCTATACGCTCCTGAGGGAATTTGCAGACAGCTGGATGCTGCTGTTCCTGTTCACCGTCTTCGTTGGGATCATTGTCTGGGCATTCCGCCCGGGCAGCACCAAAGCCTACGAGGACACCGCGAACATCCCGTTCCGGCATGCAGACAAACCCGCCGCGACTAAGGAGGCGAGGCCATGAGCAAGAAATCGCAAAAGTTCGAGGGCGATCCGAACACCACCGGCCATGAGTGGGACGGGATCGAGGAATTCGACAACCCGATGCCCCGCTGGTGGCTGTGGACCTTCTACGCCACCATCATCTGGGGCGTGCTCTACACCATCGCCTATCCGGCCTGGCCGCTGGTCAACTCGGCCACCGCAGGCATCCTGGGCTGGTCGACCCGCGGCGACGTGGCGGCTGAAATCACTGCTGTGGAAGAAGCCAACGCGCCGGTCAACGCCAAGCTGGAGGCAACGGAACTGACTGCAATTGCTGCAGATCCGGAGCTGAACTCCTATGCTGTCTCGGCAGGCGATGCGGTGTTCAAGACCTGGTGCGCCCAGTGCCACGGGTCCGGTGCGGCCGGCGCCAAGGGCTATCCGAACCTGCTGGACGACGACTGGCTCTGGGGCGGTTCGGTGGAGGACATCCACGCCACCGTCGCCCACGGCATCCGCAACGAGGACAGCGACGATGCGCGCTACTCGGAGATGCCTGCCTTTGGCCGCGATGAACTGCTGGAGCGCGAAGAGATCTCCCAAGTGGTGAACTTCGTGATGTCGCTGTCGGGCGAAGCGCAGGATGCGTCCCAGGTGGAAGCGGGCGCGGTGCTCTTTGCCGACAACTGCGCCTCCTGCCACGCTGATGACGGCACCGGCGACCGCGAGCAGGGTGCGCCGAACCTGGCCGATGCGATCTGGCTCTACGGCGGCGACTATGCCAGCCTGACCGAGACCGTCAGAAACTCGCGCTATGGCGTGATGCCGGCCTGGAACACCCGCCTGACCGAGGCGCAGATCCGCGCGGTTTCCGCCTATGTCCACCAGCTGGGCGGCGGCGAATAAACCGGAACGGTTCAACTGGAACACAGGAGGGGCTGCCGTTTGGCGGCCCTTTTTCCTTTCCGCGGCTTGAGAACCCGGAGTGGCTGATTTAGCAATAAGGCACAGGCCTGGCCCGGGCCTCCGCCCTCCCGGATGGGGAAGCAAACGGCATGCGGGGCTTTTGATCATGAATCTGCTTTTGTTGGGCAGCGCATCAGGAGGGATTGCGGTTTCCGCCCGATAGAGGAGGTTCTCGCATGAGATTGTCATCCCCAGTGTTCCGCCTGAAACGCCGGGCCAAGGAGCTGGCGCGCAAGTCCGGCGTGCCGCTGCATGCGGCGCTGGACGGGATCGCCCGCAAGGAAGGGTTCCAGACCTGGAGCCATCTGGCCGCAGCTGCCGCTCCGGCAACAAAGGCCGGCAGGCTTTTGAACGAGCTGCCGCCTGGCGGCCTGGTGCTGCTGGCAGCCCGGCCCGGCCAGGGCAAAACCCTGCTGGGGCTCGAGCTGCTTCTTGAAACCGTGCGGGCTGGGCAGTCTGCCGCATTCTTTACGCTGGAGTACACAGAAGCCCAGGCCCGCGCCCGGCTTTCCGGTCTCGGCGGCACGGCAGAGGAAACCGCGCAAGTCGCAGTAGATGCTTCGGAGGGGATCTGCGCCGATCACATCATTGCCCGGCTGGCCGGAACGCGCAGCGGAACTGTTGCGGTTGTGGATTACCTGCAGATCATGGACCAGCAGCGCAGCAAGCCGGAACTGGCGGTGCAAGCTGAAGCCCTGAGCGCCTTTGCGCAGCGCTCCGGGGCGGTGATTGTGCTGATCTCGCAGATTACCCGTGCCTTTGATGACGGCGGCGCGCAGATGCCGGGCCTGGCGGACGTGAGGCTGCCCAATCCGCTGGATCTGTCGCTGTTCTCCAAAGCCTGTTTCCTGCACGGCGGAGACGTCCGGCTGGCAACACCGGGCTGACTGGCATCCGGCCGGGGCCGCCCGCGGGCGGCCCTGCTTCCGGGACCAGGGCAGGGCGTCTTGAAAGGTATTTGACAGGCCCGTGCAGCAGCCGGAGAGTGGCCGGATATTTTTGGAGAGTATTATGTCTGAAAAATCTGCTGAACTTGAAATGGCAGTGGCTGCCAACCGCGCCGCCTGGGACGCCTCGGCCCGGCTGCATCATGGCAATGCGCTGTGGCAGGAACTGGCTGAGGGGTTTGCAAAGCCCGGGTTTTCCACCTTTGACGCGACTATGACACGGACCCTGGACGGGCTGGAGCTGCAAGGGCTGTCCGGTGTGCAGGTCGGCTGCAACAACGGGCGCGAAACCCTGTCTCTTGCCGCCTTCGGGGCTGAGCGCTGCCTGGGTATTGATCAGTCGGCGGAGTTTCTCAAGCAGGCCGCTTTGCTGAAAGACATTGCCGGAGCCAGCTGCGACTTCCTGTGCGCCGACATTTACGCTTTGCCGGACGGCATCCGGCGCGATTTCGACTTTGCAGTGATCACCATCGGCGTGCTGGGCTGGATGCCGGACCTGGGCCGGTTCTTCCAGGCCGTGGCCGGGCTGCTGCGGCCAGGCGGGCGGCTGGTGATCTATGAAACCCATCCCTTTCTGGAAATGTTCGAACCGGAATCGGAGACCCCGCATCTGCCCGCTTATTCCTATTTCAGCACCGGGCCCTTTGTGGCAGAGCAGGCGATCACCTATGACGGCAGCGCAAAACAAGCTGCGCCGCCGTCTTACTGGCACAGTCATACGCTGAGCGGTATCGTCATGGCGCTGATCCGAGCAGGCCTGCAGGTTTCCCGCTTCGAGGAGCATGCCCATTCCAACCGGGAAACCTGTTTTGATGTTTATGAGAACCAGGAGGCGCAATTGCCGATGAGCTTTACCCTTGTAGCCCGCCGCGAGGACGGGTGAGCCGCGCAGCCGCGGGGCAGGCCTGCGTCATTCGCCAGGTCTGCGCAGGATTGGGATGCCTGCGGTTTCCGCGTTTATCCCCAGACCGTAGCGGTCATAGCGGCTGCTCCACAGGGCAATGCAGCTCCAGCTGATCACATAGAGGACACCGCAGGCAATCACCGCTGCGCCCGGCAGCGGTCCGATTTCGGCCCGGGCCAGCGCCTGATCGAAGGTTTCGATCGGTGCCGGATGCACCGCGATCTTGCCGGCATAAGCCAGAGACTGGATCAGCAGCACCCAAAGATAGTTGCGCTTGATCCGCCGTCCGACCGACTGCAGCATGCCGATATGGTAATCCGGTGCGGCGTAATCATGCGCCAGCACCTTTTGCCAGTTCTCTTCCAGATGCAGGTCACCGTCGTGCAGCATTGGCGCATAGAAGTGCTTTTCGAGCCAGCGGGCGCGGGCGCGGAACACGTTGTAGAACCGGTAGCGCCGCGCCTCCAGCATCAGGAAGAAGATGATCAGGATGCCGACCAGGATCAGCGGCAGCGGCGAGGCCTCGGGCGAGGAAAATGAGATCGACAGCGCCACCCCAAGCGTCACCACCGCCCAGTTGGTGGTAATGTCGAGCCGGGTGCGCCACATCACGCTGCGGTAGACCTCGCCGCGGTACAAATGCGCCAGCGCGCCAATCTCAGCTGCGGACAGCGGCGCGCGGTCGTCTGCCTGTCTCTCTCCATTCTCTCCCTTGGCCATAGAGTGAGAGTAGTTTTTTGCAGGAAACCGGCAAATTTCCGTGCCGGTTTGATCCGTGTCAAGTTCTTGCCCGCGCACAGGGGGTAAACACACAGATGAGAAGCATTGCTGCCTAGCCCTCCCCTTTTGGGCGGCAAGACATCCCGCAAGGCCTACGTGCAGGCTGCGCGGGTCATGCGCCGGTTTTCCGATCTGTTCGCGCGTTTCCTGGAAAACCGGCGCTTTTTTCTTCCTGGCAAATACCAAATCTCCCGGGCTCAGTAGCCGGCCTGGTTCAGCCCGTCCTTGCAGCTGCGGCGCCAGTGGGCGGGCGCTGCCCACCGGTGTTTGCGTCCCGAGGGCGCGGATTTTTCCCCGGGGATTCGGGGGGCGGTGATCCGGGTTGCGGTGAACATGCTGCGGGCAAAGATACCTAACATTGCGAGTGCCTCCTATTTGGGGTTTCTAAAACTGGGTCTTGTCGGGGCCGGTGGTCTTGCGGCGCGCCCGGTGATCCGGCGGCGTCCAGCGGGATTTGCCGCTGTGTCCGGGTGTATGTGTCGCGCGGAAGCGGGGCGGGTTGATCCGGGCTGCAAGGAACAGGCAGCGTGCAAAAACTCCTGACATTTCTTCGGCCTCCAATCTTGGCGTCTGCCTCGATACTTGCGTTCCGGCTGTGAATTTGCGAGTCAGGAAAAATCGCATTATGTAAGTAGGAATTACATATGGATTGGATGAGCATGCCGCCGATGGCGGCTCTCAGGGCCTTTGCAGCCTTTGCGGAGAGCGGCAATGTGGTGCAGGCGGGCGCGGCGCTGAATGTCAGCCATGCTGCCATCAGCCAGCAGCTGCGGGCGCTGGAGGGGCATCTGGGCACGGCGCTGCTGGACCGCAGCGGCCGGGCGCTGGCGCTGACGGCAGAGGGCGCGCATCTGGCACGGGCGCTGCAGCTGGGGTTCGGGGCGATACAGGCCGCGCTGCAGGAGATCTCCCAGGCCGGTGCGGCGCGGCCCCTGCACATCACGTGCACGCCGATGTTTGCCACCCATTGGCTGATGCCGCGGCTGCCGGGGTTCCAGGCAGAGAACCCGGGGTTTGAGCTGGTGCTTGATCCCGTTGGCGGCATTGTCGAGCTGAAGCCGGGCGGTGTGGACATCGCCCTGCGCTACGGCAACGGCAATTGGCCGGGGCTGGAGGCGGAGATGCTGCTGGCCTCGCCGATTGCGGTGATCGCCGCGCCGGAGCTGCTGGACGGGCGGCAGGTGGCCTCGCCTGCGGACCTGCTGGATTATCCCTGGCTGGAGGAGCTGGGCACCTCCGAGGCCTCGCACTGGCTGCAGATGCACGGGGTGCAGGAGGCTTTGCGCGGGCCGCGCACGCAGATGCCGGGCAATCTGCTGATGCAGGCGGTCTATGCCGGGCAGGGGGTGGCGGTCACAGTGCGCCACTTTGTCGAGGCGGACCTGGCCAGCGGGCGGCTGGTGGAGCTGTTCAACGAGGCCGACGGCCGCGGCTACCACATCGCCACCCGTCAGGGGGTGCTGCGGCCGGAGGCCAGGAAATTCATTGCCTGGCTCCGGCGGGAGCGGGATGCCGGCTAGGCGGAACGAACCCCGCGCACTGCCGGCAGTTCAGAACATAAAGTCGCCCCGGTTCAGGTCATCCATGCTGATGCCGCGCAAGATGATCACCGTTCCGGCGCCATCGTCGATTACGGTATGGCCGCCGCGCTCTGAGACATGGTTGTCCATCAGATCGCCAAAGCCCTTGATCCGGCTCACCCACCGCAAGGAGATTTTCTCGCCCGGGAGATGCAGGTTGAAATCCTCGATGACATCTATGCCGCCGTTGTCCTCGAAGCCGTAACGATCCTTGCCGCCGCCGCCGATGAGGGTGTCGTTGCCTGCGCCGCCAATCAGATGATCGCCGCCGCGGCCGCCCTCGATCCTGTCGTCGCCGTCCCCTCCCCACATCGAGTCGCTGCCGTGGCCGCCGAATATGAAATCGTCGCCTTCCAGCCCAATGGCCATGTCATGACCGTCACCGCCATGGATAGTGTCCGCCTGATCGCCGCCGTTGATGCGGTCGTCGCCGCGGCCGCCGGACAACTGGTTGTTGCCGGTAAGGCCATACAGATCGTCGTTGCCGCTGCCGCCGCGCAAGGTGTCATTGCTGCCGTAGCCGTTCAGCTCATCATCACCGCTGCCGCCATAGATCAGGTCAGCGGTGTCAGAGGCGTTTATCGTGTCG
Source organism: Leisingera sp. ANG-Vp (assembly GCF_000813725.1). Taxonomy (GTDB): domain Bacteria; phylum Pseudomonadota; class Alphaproteobacteria; order Rhodobacterales; family Rhodobacteraceae; genus Leisingera. The sequence goes on along the minus strand of NZ_JWLD01000085.1, from coordinate 29,059 downwards.
TCGCCCGCGCCCAGCCGGATTGCGCCTGGATTCTCTGCGGTGGTGTAGTCCAGGAAAACAAAGTCGTCCTGTCTTGACCCCCTGATGATGAAGCCATTGAAATCGAACACATCAGCTTCGACTTCATTCCAGCCGTTCCAGCTGCCTTCGAATTTGGACAGCTGAATGTCACTGCCAAGCCGGATCGTGTCCTGCCCGAGGCCGCCATCGATTTTGAGTTGGCCCGGCAACTGCCCTGACAAAAGGATCAGGTCATCCCCTGCGCCGCCCTGGATTTCCAGATCGATTAGCGTGCTGCCGCCCGTGAAGCTGGCGGCGATCGTGTCATTTCCGGCGCCGCCGTAAACGCCTGCGAACCCAGAACTGCCAGTCACGTCTGTCACTGTCAGGTGGTCATCCCCATCGCCGCCGTCAACCAGGACCGGCTGGCCCGGGCCCGCGATGATCGTATCGTTGCCTTCGCCGCCTTCCAGCGTATCGGCACCGCCGCCACCGGTGATGTGGTCGTCTCCGCTGCCGCCGGTCAGCGAATCGTCTCCTGCGGTGCCGGTCAGCACCAGCCCGGCTGCGGCAAGGGGAGCCAGCTTTTCCAGAGGGTCCAGCAATGGCGCAATAGCCTGCGGTGCTTGGGCAATTGGCATGGGGTATCCTTTGAACAATCAGATTTATTGCAAAACAGAAGGCGCGCAACGGCAATGCGATGCGCAGACCGTTAGCATTCTATTTATAATTGTGTTCAAAGCGTGACCGCCCCGGTGTTTCCGTGCCTTTGGCAGCGGCTGCCACCGCGGCAACTTGCCTCTGGCGGCGCCGGCGGCGCCAGCATAAGTGGCGCATTGCCGCCCGGTGCCGGAGGCTCCGGCTGGAAAACATGATTGTGTGATACGCTTTTTGATCCACGTCAAAGTTCCCGGCCGCCGCTTCTGTGACAAGGGCGCGAGACAGCCACAAGACGGAGAGAGTCCGTGAGCGAATCCGAACCCGCCCCCAGCCTGTACGCCGCCAGGGAGCCGATCTTCCCGCGCCGCGTGTCCGGGCCCTTCCGGAACCTGAAATGGTACATCATGGCGGTGACGCTGGGGATCTACTACCTGACCCCCTGGATCCGCTGGGACCGCGGGCCCAGCCTGCCGGATCAGGCGGTGCTGCTCGATCTGGCAGGGCGCCGGTTCTATTTCTTCTGGATCGAAATCTGGCCGCATGAGTTCTACTTTGTGGCGGGCCTCTTGATCATGGCGGGGCTGGGGCTGTTCCTGTTCACCTCGGCGCTGGGCCGGGTCTGGTGCGGCTATGCCTGCCCGCAGACCGTCTGGACCGACCTGTTCATCCTGGTGGAGCGCTGGATCGAGGGCGACCGCAACGCGCGCCTGCGCCTGCACCGGCAGAAGAAGATGGACTTCCGCAAGGCGCGCCTGCGCATGACCAAGTGGGTGGCCTGGTTCCTGATCGGCCTCGCCACCGGCGGCGCCTGGGTGTTCTACTTTGCCGACGCGCCGACGCTGGCCTATGACCTGGTGACGCTGAACGCGCATCCCATCGCCTATTCCACCATGCTGGTGCTGACGGCGACCACCTTCCTGTTCGGCGGCTTCGCGCGCGAGCAGATCTGCATCTATGCCTGCCCCTGGCCGCGCATTCAGGCCGCGATGATGGATGAGGACACGCTGACCGTCGGCTACCGCGAATGGCGGGGCGAGCCGCGCGGCAAGGCGCGTAAAACCGATGCGCCGGGCACCCAGCACGGCGACTGCATCGATTGCATGGCCTGCGTCAACGTCTGCCCGATGGGCATCGACATCCGAGACGGCCAGCAGATGGAATGCATCACCTGCGCCCTGTGCATCGACGCCTGCGACGACGTGATGGCCAAGATCGGCAAGCCGCGCGGGCTGATCGACTATATGGCGGCCTCGGATGAGGCGGCGGAGCGCGAGGGCAAACCGTCCAAGAACGTCTGGAAACACATCTTCCGGCCGCGCACCATCATGTACACCAGCCTGTGGTCGCTGGTCGGCGTCGGGCTGCTGTTTGCCCTGTTCATCCGCGCGGACATCGAGCTGACGGTGGCGCCCGAACGCAACCCGACCTATGTGACCCTGTCCGACGGCTCGATCCGCAACACTTATGACGTGCGCCTGCGCAACAAGCACGGCGAAGACCGGGTGTTCAAACTGTCGATCAAAGGCGACCCGGCGATGCGGCTGCAACTGGAAGGCACCGTCTACCACTCAGTCAACGTGCCTGCCGATACGGCACTGCTGCAGCGGGTCTATATCGTCTCCTCCAAGGGCTCGGCACCGTCGCACACAGACAGCACCCCGGTTCGCATCTGGGTCGAGGATCTGATAAACGGGGAACGGGCCTACAAGGACACCAGCTTTAACGGCAAGGGGAACTGAACCATGGCCAAGCGCGAACGTGAGTTTACCGGCAAGCATATGCTGATGGTCTTTGGCGGGGCCTTTGCCATCATCATCAGTGTCAACATCGCCCTGGCGGTGAACGCGGTGAAGACCTTCCCGGGGCTGGAGGTGAAGAATTCCTATATCGCCAGCCAGGAGTTTGACGTGCGCCGTTCTGCGCAGGAGGCGCTGGGCTGGTCGGTCTATGCCTCCTCGGCGGGCGATCAGGTGAAGCTGGAGATCACCGATGCGGATGGAAACCCGGTAGAGGTCGCCAAGCTGAGCGCCACCCTGGGCCGGGCCACCCATGTGCAGGACGACCAGCAGCCAGCGTTCACCTTTGACGGCCAGGCCTATGTCGCTCCGGCGGAACTTGGTCCGGGCAACTGGAACATCCGCATGGTGGCGCGGGCCAAGAACGGCACCGAGTTCACCCAGCGCGTGATCCTGCACGTAAGAGGATAACGCCGATGACTGCCCAGCTCCGCCCGTCTCTGGCTGCCTGCCCGGCCTGCGTCGCCGCCCCCGAAGGCGGCGTCGAGCAAGCGCCAACCGAGGCCCGGCTGGCGCTGTCCTTGCCGGGCATCCACTGCCAGGCCTGCATCTCGTCGGTGGAGCGCGAGCTGAACGCGCATCCCGGCATCCATTCGGCGCGGGTGAATCTGACGCTGAAACGCGCATTGATCGAAGCAGATCCCGAAGTGCGCGCCGCAGATCTGATCCCGGTGCTGGAGAAGGCAGGCTACGAGGCGCATGAGCTGGATCTGGCAGCGCTGGCCGCGACCCAGAACGACAAGGCTGGGCGTGACCTGCTGATGCGGCTGGCGGTAGCCGGCTTTGCCTCGATGAACGTGATGCTGTTGTCGGTGTCGGTTTGGTCCGGCGCCTCGGACGCGACCCGGGATATGTTCCATTGGATTTCGGCCGCGATCACCTTCCCGGCGATCATTTTTGCTGCGCAGCCGTTTTTTGCAAGTGCCTGGACGGCCTTGCGGATCGGACGGCTAAACATGGATGTGCCGATTGTGCTGGCGCTGGTGCTGGCGCTGGTGACGTCCCTGTGGGAAACCTCTCTGTCTGGCGAGCATGCCTATTTCGATGCGGCGCTGACGCTCACCTTCTTCCTGCTGGCAGGCCGCTACCTCGACTACCGCACCCGCGCCGTGGCACGCTCCGCGGCTGAGGAACTGGCGGCGCTGGAGGTGCCACGGGCGATCCGGCTGCTGGATGGCGATGAATACGAGGTGCCGGTGGCAGATCTGGCTATCGGCGATCTGATCCTGGTGCGTCCCGGCGGGCGGATGCCGGTGGATGGCGAGATCGTCGAGGGCCAGTCGGAACTGGACCGTTCGCTGCTGACCGGAGAAACCCTGCCTGTGTTCGCAGAACCCGGACTGGCAGTCTCCGCCGGCGAAGTGAACCTGACCGGCCCGCTGACCATCCGCGCCACGGCGGTGGGCGAGGACACCTCGCTGCACCGGATGGCCGATCTGGTGGCCATCGCTGAATCGGGCCGCTCCCGCTACACGTCGCTGGCCGACAGTGCGGCCAAGCTTTATGCGCCCGGCGTGCATATCCTGTCGGCTTTGGCCTTTGCAGGCTGGTATCTCTACACTTTCGACATCCGCATGGCGCTGAACATCGCGGCTGCGGTGCTGATCATCACCTGCCCCTGCGCCTTGGGTCTTGCGGTGCCCGCAGTGACCACCGCCGCCTCGGGGCGGCTGTTCAAGAAGGGCATGCTGATCAAACACGCGACCGCGCTGGAGCGGCTGGCGGAGGTGGACACGGTTGTCTTTGACAAGACGGGCACGCTGACGGCAGGCACGCCGGAGGTCACCAACCTCGGCGATCATGCCCGCGCGGAATTGGAGATTGCCCTGGCGCTGGCCGAGGGGTCCTCGCACCCGCTGTCCTTGGCTCTGACCCGGGCCGCACGGGAGGCCGGAGTTAAGCCTGCCAGTGTTCAGGATATCACCGAGGTGCCGGGCTATGGCGCTGAGGGCATCTTCCGCGGCAGCTGTGTGCGGCTGGGCCGTGCGGCCTGGGTCGGTGCCAAGCAAGGCAGCCAGACAGCAGCCTGGCTGGACAGCGGGGCAGGGGAGGCGAAAGCGTTCCTTTTCACTGATGCGCTGCGCCCTGGTGCCGCCGAGGCCGTCAAGGCACTGAAGGAGGCAGGCAAGGATGTGCTGCTGATCTCTGGTGACACCACCGGAGCGGTCGAGGGCCTGGCCGGGCGGCTGGGCATCGCCAAATGGGTGGCGGAAGCGCTGCCCGCGGATAAATCCGCCCGGGTGCAAATGCTGGGGGAACAGGGCAAGAAGGTGCTGATGGTGGGCGACGGTCTGAATGACACCGCGGCGCTGGCAGCGGCGCATGTCTCGGTCTCGCCCGCCTCGGCGCTGGATGCGGCGCGGGTGGCCTCGGATATCGTGCTTCTGGGTCAGGACCTTGGGCCCATTGCCGAGGCCTGCGGGGTCGCGCAGAAGGCCACCCGCCGCATCCGCGAGAATTTCCGCATTGCCACGCTTTACAACGTGATTGCGGTGCCGCTGGCGATTGCCGGACTGGCCACGCCCTTGATTGCAGCGCTGGCGATGTCTACCTCTTCCATAACCGTTTCCCTCAACGCGCTGCGCCTGCGCTGAACCTGATCTGCCGGACTTGAGCCCATGAGTGTTCTCACCTATCTGATCCCGATTTCGCTGATCCTTGGCTCGGTGGGGCTGGCTGCTTTTGTCTACACGGTGCGCAGCAACCAGTATGACGACCCTGAAGGCGACGCCCGCCGGATCCTCAGCGATGAATGGGACGACAAGCCCAAGCCCTGATTCGTCCTCCGGCCGCTGACAGCAAACAGTCTCTCCCGCCCCCGCAGGAGCCCTCGCGGGCGCCAGAGCCCCTTGGCGGCGTTGGGCGTGGCACCGCGCAAGGCGCGGTGCCACGCCCAACGGGCGGCGGTCTTTTCGCAGAAAAGGCCGGCGGCGGGCGGGAGAGGCCGCTTGGTTCTGTGGGAGGCGGCAAGAAAGAATGGCGCCCGGCTGAGGCGCCAATCCAGGTGTCCAGCGGTTGTTCGGTCAGGACGGCCCGATCGGCTTGCAGGCCACGTTGCGCGCATTCAGGCGGCGGCAGGCGCGTTCGGCGCGCTCCTGGGACATGCCAAGGAAATTCGCCTCGAACCCGCGCCGGGTCTTGGCCACTTTGCGCAAGGAGCCATCCAGCGTTTCCAGTTCGGAAAGAGCGGTGCGCAGCAGCACCTTCTCGGCCTGGTAGCGGCTGGTGTAGAGGCCGACGTTGATACCCCAGTAGCGGCCGCCCGAAGTGGACAGGCGGGTCACAACCACCGGCTCCGGTTCGGAAGCCGCGGCCGCCAGAGCCAGGCTGGCGGGGCGCGCAACCGGGCGCAGGGTATTGGCGGAGGCCTTTTGAACCGCGGGAAGAACGGAAGCCTGAACCGCTGCCGGGGCGGGCTCCGGCTCCGCTTCGGCTTCGGCCAAGGCAACGGCAATGCTGTTGCGCAGCGCATCGCCCTGCAGGGCGCCTTCGGCGCTGACGGCCTGGACGTTTTCGATCTGCTCTGCCGGCAGTTCAGGCTCCGCGGCCGCTTTCGCAGGGTCCGCCGGAGGCGTCTGCAAGGCTTCCTCAAGTGCCGCAACCAGAACCGGCTCTGTGCTGCTGCCTGGCCGTGCCTTCGGGCGCAGGCTGGTATTGACCTGGCCGCTTACCCGGATGGTCTTGCCGGCGGCTTCCTGGCTGCTGTCCTCTCCGGCGTCGGCAATCACCACGCCTGCCCCCTGGTAGGCGGGGCGCTGCGGGCGGCGCAGCTTGGCGCGGGTCGGCGCCCGGCGGAAGCCGAGGTCCAGCAGTTCCGCCACCTTGGCGTTGCGCGAGGTGGTGGATTTGCCGCCGAACACCGTGGCGATGATCCGTTCGTTGCCGCGTTTGGCCGAGGCCACCAGGTTGAAGCCCGCCGCGCGGGTGTAGCCGGTTTTGATGCCGTCGGCGCCGCGGTAATTGGCCAGCAGGCGGCGGTTGGTATTGGGCACTTCGCGGATGCCTGCATGGGTCGAACGGCGCGAGAACAGGTTGTAATACTCGGGATAATCATAAAGCAGATGCCGCCCCAGGGTGGTCATGTCGCGCGCCGTCGACAGATGTCCGCTGGCTGTCAGGCCATGGGCGTTCTTGAAGGTGGTGCGGCTCATCCCCAGCGCCTTGGCGGTGCGGTTCATGCGGCGGGCAAAGGCGGCCTCTGAACCCGACAGCGTTTCGCCGATGGCGGTGGCGGCGTCATTGGCGGACTTTACGGCTGCGGCACGGATCAAATAGCGGAAGGCAATCCGCTGGCCGGATTTCAGACCCAGTTTCGAGGGCGGCTCAGCCGCGGCGTTGCGGGAGATCCGGACCTTGGTGTCCAGGGTGATCTCGCCGTTCCGGACCGCTTCAAAGGCGATGTAAAGCGTCATCATCTTGGTCAGCGAGGCCGGGTGTAGCCGTGTGTCGGCATTGCGGGAGTGCAGCACCTCGCCGGTGCGGGAGTCGATCACCATCGCCGCATAAGGCGCAGCTGCCGCATGCTGCGGCGCCAGCCCCAGCATCAGAATCGCAAGGAAGAAACCCGCCGCGGCCCATGAGAAAAGGACCCTTGGAAGACGGGTACAGATATGCCGGTCTTGCGCCGGTCCGACCTGCGTGATCACTGCCATGTTTGCCTCATGCCGCCGGTTTTCCGGCTGACGTTTTTGCCTGTTGACGAAAGCCTAACACAGGGTTTCCGCGGAATAAACAGCGGTGAAAACGGCCGGATTGGCCTGCTGCCTTTATCAGGCCGGCATCTTGTAGGTGGATCTAGCTTGGCCGCTAGATGCGGCAAGTCCTAACAAATGGTTATCAAAAAAAGTTGCACTGCAGGCGTGCGGAATAAGCCTTTTACGGGTCTAAAGGGGCTGTCAGGCGGCCTGAAAAGGTTAAGGCGTGTGGGAATTGGTCACATAAAACGGCGTCGAGTAGCTGAGACCGAGGGAGAATTCGCAAGGCTGTTTCAGAAGCGCCTTGATGCGGGTCTCCAGGTCGCTCAGCAGTGCCTGGGAAAAGGCCGCGTCCCGGTGCGGCTTGGTCAGCAGCGCCACATTGATGGCGATATGGGTGTGGTGGAACTGAGCCGTGGGATAGGCCCGCCCTTTGCAGGCGCCGGCGCCGCTGTCGTGCTCCAGAATGATGGCTTCGATTCCGGCGAGGATCGCCCCCGCATCAATGTCCAGGTCGCTGGAGTACTTCAATTCGGCGTGCGGCATGTCCCGGGGCTCCCGATTGGTTTGGCAAAGGGATAGCGGCCCGGGACCGGGCCGTCCAGCACCGGTTAGCCCAGGCTCTTCACCAGTGCCGCCAGACCGCTCAGGTCTGCGATTTCTGTGTACCGCGGGCTGTGGTCCGGCGCTTCGGCGTGCTCTACTTCCCAGACCAGCCCGTGCGGCACATAAGTGCCCCAGCCGCCGGCCTCGATCACCGGCACAACGTCGGAACGCATGGAGTTGCCCACCATCATCGCCTTTTCCGGGCCGTCGCCGTGGCGGTTGAAGATATCGATGTACACGTCCGGCGTTTTCTCCGAGACCACCTCGACCCCGTCAAAAAGATCGCCAAGGCCCGATTGCGCCAGCTTGCGTTCCTGGTCCAGCAGGTCGCCCTTGGTGATCAGCACCACCTTGTAGCGCCCGGCCACCGCCTCCACCGCTTCGCGGGCGTGGGGCAGGAGCTCGATCGGGTAGGAGAGCATCATCTGGCCGGCAGTAATCAGCTCCTTGACCACTGAAGCCGGCACCCGTTCGCCGGTCACCTCGATCGCGGTTTCGATCATCGACAGGGTAAAGCCCTTCACCCCGTAGCCATAGCGCCCGAGGTTGCGTTTTTCGGCGTCCAGAAGCTGGCGTTCCAGCTGCTCGGGGCCGATGTCCGCGGGGGTGTGATCCATCAGCAATTCGGCGAATCTCTCCTGCGTGACGCGGAAGAAACGCTCGTTGTGCCAAAGGGTGTCGTCGGCATCAAAGCCGATTGTCGTCAAATTTCCTGTCAATCTGCGCGTCTCAGTCTCTTTTCCTAAACACTATAGAGGCTATATAAGCGTCACAGTTAATTCCACGTATCTTTGGATCAAACCGCCCATGCTGCTGCAGCCCGTAATGATGACGGATCATTCCGACGACGATACCGACGCCGGCGTCCTGACCAAGACGAAGCCGAAAACCAAGCGCCCGCCGCGCTACAAGGTGCTGCTCTTGAACGACGACTACACGCCGATGGAGTTTGTCGTGATGGTGCTGGAGCGGTTCTTTGGCATGACCCATGCGCAGGCGTTTGAGATCATGCTGACGGTGCACAAAAAGGGCGTTGCCGTGGTTGGCGTGTTCAGCCATGAGATCGCGGAGACCAAAGTGGGCCAGGTGATGGATTTCGCCCGCCGCCACCAGCATCCGCTGCAATGCACCATGGAAAAAGAAGAATAAAGAGGCTCTTAGATGTCCGTCCGCTTGTCACTGGCCGCCCAATCGGGCGGCTTTGCCGTTCCGGCTGAGGGCCGTATCGCCGTGTTCCACCCGCGCGCAGACCATGACCTGTCAGCGCTGCCCAAGGATCAGGTTCTGGTGATCCAGCCGTTCCGCCCGGATCACGATCATTTTGCCGCCATGGGCTATGCCTGTGTGCCTGCGCCGGAGGCGGACGGGGAGTTTGCCGCTGCCGTGGTGTTCCTGCCGCGGGCCAAGGCGCTGGCGCGGATGCTGGTGGCACAGGCCGCCGCCAGCACGCAAGGGCAGGTGCTGATCGACGGCGCCAAGACCGAGGGCGTTGATTCGGTTCTGAAGGCGCTGCGCCAGCGCTGCAAACCCTCGGCGCCGGTCTCCAAGGCGCATGGCAAGGTGTTCTGGATCGACGGCGGCACTGATCTGGCGGACTGGCTGCCGGGTGAAAATCAGCCGGTTGAGGGTTTCGTGACCGCTCCGGGTGTGTTCTCGGCAGACGGGATCGACCCGGCCTCCAGAATGCTGGCAGAGATGCTGCCGGCGAAACTGGGCCGCTGTGTTGCAGATCTGGGCGCGGGCTGGGGTTATCTGTCAGCGCAGGTGCTGCAGCGCGAGGGCGTTGAGGAGCTGCATCTGGCCGAGGCGGACTACCACGCGCTGGCGTGCGCGCGGCAGAACGTTGCGGATGCCCGGGCGCATTTCCACTGGGCCGATGCCCGCAGCTGGAAGGCGCCGGGGATGGTGAACACCGTGGTGATGAACCCGCCGTTCCACACGGGCCGCGCGGCAGAGCCGTCGCTGGGCCAGGCCTTCATCGGTGCGGCGGCGTCCATGCTGGCCGCGAATGGCAGCCTGTGGATGGTGGCCAACCGGCATCTGCCGTACGAGACCTTGCTGGCGGAGCGCTTTGCCCAGGTGCGCGAGGAGGGTGGCGACAACCGCTTCAAGATCCTGCATGCGGCCAGGCCCAAAAGGGCGCGCAAGTAACGGCGCATACCGTGGAATGCCGGTTTTCAAACCGGCAGGCGCGGTCTAACGTGCCAGAAAAACGCCCTCAGGGAGTGTCTGCACATGTCCTTTTCCATCTCCGGCAAGACTGCCATTGTGACCGGCTCTGCCAGCGGCATCGGCCTGGCCATTGGCAAGCAGTTTGCCGATGCCGGCGCCAATGTGATGTTCGCCGATGCCAGCGAGGCGCAGCTGGTGGCCGAGCTGGGCGAACAGGCCGAGGAAAGCAACATCCGCTATTTTGCGGGCGACCTGCGCGAGCGGCTGACGATTGCGAACCTCCTCTCCGCAACCATCGATGCCTTTGACGGCGTGGATATCCTGGTCAACGGCGCCCGCCAGATGGTAGCCACCGATCCGCTGGATCCAGGCGATGACACGCTGGACCAGCTGCTGACCCAGAGCCTGCTGCCCACTGTGCGCCTGTCGCAGCAAGTGGCCAAGCGGATGATCAAGCAAGGCGAGGAAGACGAGGACAGTGATGGCCCGCTGGGCAGCATCATCAATCTGTCGTCCATCGCCGCGCGCCGCACCCACCCGGAGCTGATGGCCTATTCCATTGCCTCTGCCGCGCTGGATCAGGCGACCCGTTCCCTTTCGGTGGCGCTGGCGCCGCACCGGATCCGGGTCAATTCGATTGCCTTTGGTTCGGTGATGAGCGCGTCGATGCAGGCCACCCTTAAGGACAACCGCAGCTATCGCCAGAACATCGAGGAGCATACGCCGTTGGGCCGGCTGGCCTCGCCGACCGAACTCACTGAGACGGCGCAGTACCTGGCCTCGGATGCCTCTGGCTTCATGACCGGCCAGGTGGTGACTCTGGACGGCGGCCGCACGCTGCTGGATCCGGTCTCTGCACCGGTCCACTGATTGGCCGGCCTAAGTAATTGGAAAGACTTCATATGACTGCTGAGATGAAAGCCGAAAAGGCTCAGGCTGCCGCCTGGTTCCGGGAATTGCGCGACCAGATCGTTGCCGCCTTTGAGGGGCTGGAGGACAGCCACAGCGAAGGCCCTTTCTCGGACATGGAGCCGGGCCGGTTTGAGGTGACGAAAACCAAGCGGACCTCGGACGATGGCTCGGATGCGGGCGGCGGGCTGATGAGCGTGATGCGCGGCGGCCGGGTGTTCGAGAAGGTCGGCGTCAATATCTCCGAGGTCTACGGCACCCTGGGCGAGCGGGCCCAGAATGCGATGGCCGCGCGCAAAGGCATTCCGGGGATGAAGGACGATCCGCGGTTCTGGGCCTCGGGCATTTCGCTGGTCGCCCATATGCGCAACCCGCATGTGCCTGCGGTCCACATGAACACGCGCATGTTCTGGACACCGCATGCCTGGTGGTTCGGCGGCGGTTCGGACCTGAACCCCTGCATCGAATACGATGAGGACACGGCGCATTTCCACGCCACCCAGAAGCAGCATCTGGACCCGCATGGGGAAGACCAGTATCCGCGGCTGAAGGAATGGGCAGATGAGTATTTTTACATCCCCCACCGCAAGCGTGCCCGCGGGGTGGGGGGCATCTTCATGGACGACCAGAACTCAGGCGATTGGGCGGCGGATTTTGCCCTGACCCAGGATATCGGCCGCGCCTTTCTGCCGGCCTATGTGCCGCTGGTCGAGAAACGCCGGGTGCAGGCGTTTGACGAAGCGGACAAGGACGCGCAGCTCATTCACCGCGGCCTCTATGCCGAATACAATCTGGTCTATGACCGCGGCACCAAGTTCGGGCTGGAGACAGGCCATGACGCCAACGCGGTGCTGATGAGCCTGCCGCCGCTGGCCAAATGGGTCTGATCCCTTGCCGTTTGAATGATCGGGAAACGCGCCGCCCCCAAGCGGCGCGTTTTTTCTTGCGGCGGATTTATGCTGATTTGCCGGCGCCGCCCGCGACATTGCGTCCGGCTGCGCTACAGTGAAGGGGAACAGGCAAAGAAAAGAGCAGCCATCACACAAAGCAAGGCAGGGGGCATTTCACATGCGCGGACTGGTTCTGGGGGTATTGGCATTGGCATTGGCATTGGCACTGGCTGCGGGATGCGGACGGCCGCCGGACAGAGCCGTGAGCGCCCCCGAAGTCACCCGGCTGGAGCCTGCCAATGCAAGAACCGCTTCGCTGCGGACCTATCCCCGCTTCGGCGACAGCGACCCGTTTGACTGGGAGGGCCGCAAACCCTGGTCTTACCCGGTGCACGGCATTGATGTTTCGCGTTACCAAGGCGAGGTGGACTGGCGCCAGGTGCGCCGCGCCGGCGTGGCTTTTGCCTATATCAAGGCAACCGAGGGCGGCGACCATACCGACCCGCGTTTCCGCGAGAACTGGCAAGGCGCCCGCAGCGCAGGCCTGCCGCGGGGCGCCTATCACTATTACTATTTCTGCCGCCCGGCAGCGGAACAGGCGCGATGGTTCATCAAACATGTGCCGCGCGATGCAAATGCGCTGCCGCCGGTGCTGGACATGGAATGGAACCACCGCTCGCGTACCTGCAAGCTGCGCCCCGATGGCGCCACGGTCAGAGCCGAAGCACGCAAGTTCCTGAACATCCTGGAGCGCCACTACGGCAAACGCCCGGTGATTTATACGACTGTGGATTTCTACCGCGACACCGGCATCGGCCGGCTCAGCGGCACCGAGTTCTGGCTGCGCTCAGTGGCAGGCCATCCGCGCGAAGTTTACCCGGGCAAAAGCTGGAGCCTGTGGCAATATACTGGCACTGGCCAGGTGCCGGGCGTGGAAGGCGATGTGGACCTCAACACCTTCCGCGGCAGCCCGGACAGCTGGCTGAGGTGGTCCGGGCAGATCTGACGCGTTCCGGGCGCAGACCGGGCAGGGGGCTTTGCCCCCTCGCGCCCTGGGCGCTCACCCCCAGGGTATTTTAGACCAGAAAGAAGCAGGTTTCTGTGTCTGGCAGGCAATGTCCCGGAGCGCGGGGCAGAGCCTCGCTTCACGTTTTCCAGTCGAAGAAGCCCTTGCCCGCTTTGTTCAGAAGTTTTGCTGCCATCTCCCGGCCGAGCTCTGCGCCGTCTTCCACCGGGCAGCTTTGATCATCGCTGATCGCTTCCGAACCATCCGGGCGCAGCACCTCGCCGCGCAGGCGCAGGGTGGCGCCGTCCAGTTCGGCAAGACCCGCAATCGGGGTTTCGCAGGAGCCGTCGAGCGCGGCCAAGAAGGCGCGTTCCGCGGCCAGGCGCCGGCCCGTCTCATGATCGTGGATCGCAGCCAGCATTTCGCCTGCGCGGCTGTCATCTGCGCGGCGCTCGATGCCGATCGCGCCCTGGGCCACTGCGGGCAGCATGTCGCTGGTCTCGATCGCAGTGGCCGGCACATCATCCATTGCCAGCCGGTTCAAGCCCGCCATCGCCAGGAAGGTGCATTCCGCCACGCCCTCGGAGAGCTTGCGCAGGCGGGTCTGAACATTGCCGCGGAACTCAACCACATTCAGGTCCGGGCGGCGGTTCAGAAGCTGGGCCCGGCGGCGCAGCGAGGAGGTGCCGACCACGGCGCCTTCGGCCAGATCATGCAGCGATGCCAGCGACGGCGAGATAAACGCATCGCGCACATCCTCGCGCGGCAGGTATGTGTCCAGCGCCAGCCCCTCCGGCTGCAGCACCGGCATGTCCTTCATCGAATGCACCGCGATGTCGATGGCTCCCGACAGCAGGTCCTCTTCGATCTCCTTGGTGAACAGCCCCTTGCCGCCCAGCTCCTTCAGCGGCTTGTCCGCCGCGATCAGCGCCTGATTGTCGCCGGTGGTCTTGATCACCACGATCTCGAACGCCTCTTGCGGCAGATCGAAAGCGGCAGCCAGGCGGCCGCGGGTCTCATAAGCCTGGGCCAGCGCCAGCGGCGATCCGCGGGTGCCGATTTTCAGGGGCGAAGCGGGGGAGGGCAGGGTCAGTGTCATGGAAGAAGCCTTAAATCAGTTTGCGCCCCGGTGGAAACCGGTTTTTGCCTTTCTCATGCGCCAGTTTCCTGGGCTTTGATCTGGAGCAAAGCGCGGAGGCACCGGGCGCGGCACATCGCCCCTGCTCTTGACATTCGGGCCCGCAGGCCTGACCTCAGGAGCCGAGCGACAAAGAGGATGATCATGGCCGGACAAAAGAAGCTGCTGCGCGCATTGGCGGGTGAGAAACAGGATGTGCCGCCGATCTGGATGATGCGCCAGGCGGGCCGCTATCTGCCGGAATACCGCGCAACCCGCGCCCAGGCCGGGGATTTCCTGTCGCTGTGCTATAACTCCGAACTGGCTGCCGAAGTGACGCTGCAGCCGATCCGCCGCTATGGGTTCGATGCGGCAATTCTGTTTGCCGACATCCTGCTGATCCCGCAGGCGCTGGGGGCAGACCTGTGGTTTGTGACCGGCGAAGGCCCGCGGCTGTCGACCATCACCTCGGATGCCGATTTTGCCAAGCTGGGCCCGGCCTCCGACATCCATGAAACGCTGAACCCGATCTATGAAACCGTGCGCATCCTGTCGCGCGAGCTGCCCCAGGAAACTGCGCTGATCGGTTTCGCCGGCGCTCCCTGGACCGTCGCGACCTATATGATCGCAGGCCGCGGCACTCCGGACCAGGGGCCGGCCCATGCCCTGCGCGAGGAAAACACAGCGCTGTTCGAGGCGCTGCTGGCGCGGATCACCGAAGCGACCATCGATTACCTGTCCAAACAGATCGAAGCGGGCGCCGAAGCGGTGAAGATCTTTGACAGCTGGGCGGGCTCGCTGAAGGGCGAAGCGTTCCAAAAGTATGCGTTGGAGCCCTGCCGCCAGATCACCGCGGCCTTGAAAGAGCGGCATCCGGATATTCCCGTGATCGGTTTTCCGCGCGAGGCAGGCGAGAAATATGTGGGCTTTGCCAAAGCCACCGGCGTCGACTGCGTGGCGCTGGACAACTCCGTCGATCCAAGCTGGGCCGCCGCCAATATCCAGGTGGACGGCTGCGTGCAGGGCAACCTTGCCTCGCGCCATATGGTGACCGGCGGCCAGGAACTGGTGGATGACACCCGCCGCATTGTCGAGGCGTTCCGGAACGGTGCGCATATCTTCAACTTGGGCCATGGCATCACACCCGACGCCGACCCCGGCAATGTGCAGCTGATGATCGATACGGTCCGGAACGGCTGATCTTGTGTTAGCTTCAAAGATGCGGCAATAGCCGCGTCTTTGGGCACAGCCAGAGGGCTTACGATGGACTACAGCAGAATGGGCGGCGTCAAGCCGGGCCAGAACAAGCCGCGCCACGCGGAGCACAATGCCAAAGGCACCAAGAAGAACCCCTTTGGCAAGCAGCAGGATAAGGCCGCGCTGCTGAAGCGGATGAAGGCGGCGGCGGACAAGACCAAGACCGAAGACTGACCCTACGTCCGGTCCAGCTCGGCCAGGATTTCTTTGGTGTGCTGGCCGCGCTGCGGGATATGCGGCGGTGTCCATTCCGTTTGGTTTGAAAACCGCGGGGCGGGGGCAGCCTGCAGCACGCCTGCATCTTCAACCCAGGTGCCGCGGCTGTTCATCGGGTGCGCCAGGGCCTCCTCGGGGTTCAGCACCGGCGCCACGCAGGCATCGCTTCCCTCGAACAGTGCGGACCAGTGATCGCGCGGCTGGCTGGCGAAGATTCCGGCGAGGCGGCCGGTCAGTGCAGGCCACAGCGCCTTGTTGAACTGCTGCTGAAAATCAGGGTCCTCCGCCAGACCCAGCTTTTCCAGAAACAGCGCATAGAATTTCGGTTCCAGGCACTGCACCGAGACAAAGCCGCCGTCCGAGCAGGCATAGGTGCGGCTCCAGTGCGGGCCGTCGAGCAGGTTTGCGCCGCGTTCCACGCCGAAGTTCCCGGCCTGCCGGATGCTCATCAGCAGGTTCATCATATGGGCGGAACCGTCATAGATCGCTGCATCGACCACACAGCCTTTGCCAGTAGTTCGCGCTTTGAGAATGCCTGCCAGCATCCCCGCCACCAGATACATTGCGCCGCCGCCAATGTCGCCGACCAGCGTTGCGGGTGTCAGCGGCGCGTCGCCAGGGCTGGACGCATACCACAACGCACCTGACAGCGAGATGTAATTGAGGTCATGCCCGGCCGTATGGGCCAGCGGGCTGTCCTGTCCCCAGCCTGTCATCCGGCCATAGACGAGGCCCGGGTTCACCGCATGGCATTGGTCCGGCCCGAGGCCCAGCCGCTCCATCACGCCGGGGCGGAAGCCCTCGATCAGGCCTTGTGCGGTTCCGGCAAGTTTCAGGAAAGTCTCCGCATCGGCGGGGTCTTTCAGGTCCAGCGTGATCGAACGCTTGCCGCGGTCCAGAAGCGAGTTTTCCGGCATTCCCGGTGTACGCCCGGTGTACGGCCGGTGCACGCAGATCACCTCCGCCCCGAGGTCGGCCAATGTCATCGCGGCAAAGGGGCCGGGGCCCAGGCCTTCGACCTCCAGAATGCGGATCTCCTGCAGCATTGACCTCTCCTAAGTGCGCCGTGACTGAAGTCAGTCTGCGGCGGCTCAGGGGCTTCCGGCAAGCTTCTGGCGGAATTTCCGTGGCGGCATTCCGGTGCCCTTGGCAAAGACACGGCTGAAATGGGCCGGATCGTTGAAGCCGAGTTCATAAGCGATCTGGGCGGCAGTCAGATTGGTGTAGATCAGCAATCTGCGGGCCTCCCGCAGCATGCGGGCAGTGACCAGGCCAGAGGCCGGCTGGCCGGTGGCCTGATGTGTAATCCGGTTCAGGTGGGTGGCGGAAACCGCCAGCTCGGAGGCGTAATCCGCCAGCGGGCGGCGCAGGCGGAAGTCGCGCTCGACCAGTGCCTCAAAGCGCGCAAAAAGCGGGCCGCCGCCGCTGCGGGGCTGCGCGCCGCGCGGCTCGGCAATGGCCCGTGCGGCCAGTGCCGTGGCCGCCAGCGCCAGCCCGCGCAGCAATTGGGCCCTGCCAAACTCGCGGCGGCTGTACTCGGAAAAGAGCTGTTGGGCCAGATCCTGCAGCCCGGCAGGCAGCGGCAGCACGGCAGGCTGGTCCAGCAGCGCCCGGACCCCTTCGCCCGCGGTCAGGTTCTGGTCCAGCAGGTCCGAGGCCAGGGTGATCACCCAGCCGCCGGTGCCGCTGTCGAAACGGAAGCCATGCACCACGCTGCGCGGCACATTGACCAGGCAGGGTGGCGCCAGAGGATGGGTGAAACCGTCAATTTCTGCCGCGCCGCCTCCGCCTGACAGAACCAGGATTTGATGCAGCCGCGCGTGCCGGTGCGGCCGCAATTCCCAGTCATGCAGCTCGGATCGTGCCCGGATTGTCTCCACATGCAGCACGTCGGCCAGTTCGGCGGTCTCGCCGAACAGATTGTAGCTGTCAATGCGGGGCGCGGCTTTCATGTATGAAAAGTACAAGAAATGGCACGCTTGGTCCATTCGCAAAAGGGGCTGGGCCGCGCATTATTCCGGGTGCACGCAGATTTTGAACGGACAGGGGAACGCGCATGCCCTCGCATCAGACACAAGTCGTCATCATCGGCGGCGGCCCTTCCGGGCTGCTGCTGTCGCAGCTTTTGCACCGCAAGGGCATCAGTTCGATCGTGCTGGAGAAGCACTCCCGTGCGCATGTTCTGGGACGGATCCGGGCCGGTGTGCTGGAGCATGGGTTCGTCAATCTGATGCGCGAGGCGGGCTGCGGCGCGCGGATGGACCGCGAAGGCGAGATTCACGAGGGTTTTCATATTGCTCATCAGGGGCAGCTGGACCGGATCGACCTGGCGGGGAGCACCGGCGGGGAAACGGTGATGGTTTACGGCCAGACCGAAGTGACCCGCGACCTCTATGAAGCGCGCGATGCGATGGGCGGGGTTGTGATCCACGGCGCGCAAAACGTGCAGCCGCAGGCGCTGACCGAAGCGCGCCCTTTCGTGACCTGGGACCAGGACGGCAAGGCGCAGCGGGCCGACTGTGACTTTATCGTTGGCGCTGACGGGTTTCACGGGGTCAGCCGCAAATCGATTCCCGCGGATGTTCTGAAGGAATATGAGAAGGTCTATCCCTTCGGCTGGCTGGGCGTTCTGTCGGAAACGCCGCCGGTCTCGGACGAGCTGATCTATGCCCTCCACGAGCGCGGCTTTGCCCTGTGCTCGCTGCGCAGCCGGGTGCTGAGCCGATATTACATTCAGGTGCCCCTGACCGACCGGGTGGAGGATTGGAGCGATGCGGCCTTCTGGGATGAGCTGAAACGCCGCCTGCCGGATGAGGTGGCGGCAGGCTTGCAGACTGGGCCGTCTGTTGAGAAATCCATCGCGCCCTTGCGCAGCTTTGTGGCGGAACCGATGCGCTACGGCAATCTGTTCCTGGCCGGGGATGCCGCCCATATTGTGCCGCCGACCGGTGCCAAGGGGCTGAACCTGGCGGCGTCGGATATCCACTACCTCTATCACGGCCTGCTGGACCACTACCTGAACGGCGACAGCTCCGGGCTGAACAGCTATTCGGAAAAGGCCCTGGCCCGGGTCTGGAAGGCGGAGCGGTTCAGCTGGTGGATGACCAATCTGCTGCACCGCGCGCCGGAGGGCAGTGAAACGGATCTGCGGCTGCAGCGGGCGGATCTCGACTATTTGTTCTCTTCGGAAGCGGCGCAGGCGTCATTGGCGGAGAACTATGTGGGGCTGCCCTATTGACCCGGTTGATCAGGCGGCCGGACTGGGGCGATGCAGATGCGCCGCAAGATGGCGGCGTGGCGGAATAGGCTGCTCCAAGCTGAAGCCGCCTTCTAACGGAAAGGGCGGGCTCCCGCGCTTTTTCCAGGCATCAAAGATGCCCGGCAAAGCCTTGGGCCTGGCGCCGCGCGGTGCGCGGCGCGGGTGCGGAGCCGGATGGGAGCGGCCAGCGAAGCCTCCCCGGCGGGCAGCCGCAGGTTGCAGCGCGCAAAGCGCGTTGCCAGGCCCAACGCCGCCGCAGGCCCGGCGTCAGCCGGCCGCCATGGCGGGGGCGGGAGTGCCCCAGGCGACTGTCAGCCGCCTGTTGGTGCTGCGCGGGTTTTCAGCCAGGTCCAGCAGCGCGGCGCCGAAATCTGCAAAGGAAATCTGTGAAACTCCGCCAGTGTCCGCCAGCAGCGTATCCGTGCCGAACTGGTATTGGCCGGTCAGCGGACCCTCTGTCAGCAGTGCGGGCGGGCGCAGGCAGGTCCACTGCACTCCGGCTTCCTGCTCCAGCATGGCGTCCTGCGCGGCGCAGGCCTCTGCAATCAGGCGCGAGCCTTCGGGAAGGAAGCCTGGCGCGCTGAGAACAGTGTGGCCGCTGCCGTCCGGCAGCTTCAGCAAGGCCGCGCCGCCAGTGACAAGGGCGGGAATGCCGGCGTTGCGTGCCGCCTGCACAGCCGTGCGTGTCAAAGGGACCAGATCGGTTTCACGGCCTGCGGGCGGGCGCAGGGCGCTGATGACCAGATCGTGGTTCTCAGCTGCCCGGACAGCGGCTTGCGGGCTGTGCAGCAAATCCAGCGGCAGCGGGGTTGCCAGCGGGCTGATTGCCGCAAGCGCCGACGGGTTGCGCGAGACTGCAGTGACTTGATGGCCCCGCTGGGTTGCAGCCTGTACGGCGGCGCTGCCAACATCGCCGGTTGCGCCGAAAATTATGATCTTCATTGTGTGTCTCCGTGTTTGTCTTGATATCGAGATATTGTGCGCATGTCTCGATATCAAGATAAATTCTTCGATCCTGACGCAACGGCAATGGCATCCGCTCGCCTGTCTGAACAATTGGGGTTGGGGGTGCCGGCCGATGCGGGCTTGGCAGCGCGCGGCATGGCAGCTAGGTCTGGGAACAACCGGACCAGAGAGACAGGGAGGCTCCGACATGCAGATGAGCGACCAGAAGGAGATCGCCGCCGATCCCGCAACCGTCTATGCCGCACTGCTGACACCGGATGTGCTGAAGGCCTGCGTGCCAGGTGCGCAGGAGGTGGCGGGCACGCCTGAGACAGGGTTTGAGGCCACTGTCACCCAAAAGGTCGGCCCGGTAAAAGCCACGTTCAAGGGCCAGGTTACGTTGTCGGATTTGGCCGAGAACGAAAAGCTGACCATTTCCGGCGAGGGCAAGGGCGGTGCCGCAGGTTTTGCCAAGGGCGGTGCCATAGTGACTCTGGCGCCATCGGAAACCGGCACGCTGCTGTCCTACGAGGTCGAGGCCAAGGTCGGCGGCAAGCTGGCGCAGCTGGGCAGCCGGATCATTGATGGCTTTGCCAAGAAAATGGCGGATCAGTTCTTTGCCAACCTGCAGGCGCATCTGGCGCCGGAAGACGAGGCGGGTGAAGAAGGCGATGCCTCTCAGGACGGTGAAAAGAAGGGCTGGTTCAGCAAGGTGACCGGCCGCGGCTGAGGCCCTGCGCTGGTGCACAGGCGCGTCTGCACGGCAGGGGCTGGCAGATGCGGCAAACCGCCGCTAGGTTGGCCGGGAATTGAGAATTGCCCGGAGGCACCATGGCGGCCATCCTGTCCATCCGCGACCTGCGGAAAATCTATGACGGCGGTTTCGAGGCGCTGAAAGGCGTCTCGCTTGATATCGAAGAAGGCGAAATCCTGGCTTTGCTCGGGCCCAATGGCGCGGGAAAGACCACTCTGATTTCAACCATTTGCGGCATCACGACGGCCTCGTCCGGCAGCGTCAGTGTTGGCGGGTTCGACAACGTCACCGAATTCCGGGCGGCGCGCTCGCTGATCGGTCTGGTGCCGCAGGAGATCACCCTGGAGCCCTTTGCCAAAGTGCATGACACCGTCAGCTTTTCCCGCGGGCTGTTCGGCAAACCGGCCGACCCGGCGCGGATCGAGGAAGTGCTGCGCAAGCTGTCGCTTTGGGACAAGCGGGACGCCAAGATCATGGAGCTGTCGGGCGGCATGAAGCGGCGGGTGCTGATTGCCAAGGCGCTGGCGCATGATCCGCGCATCCTGTTCCTGGATGAGCCTACCGCGGGCGTCGATGTGGAGCTGCGCAAGGACATGTGGGAGATCGTGGCAGAGCTGAAAGCCAGCGGCGTCACCATCATCCTCACCACCCACTACATCGAAGAGGCGGAGGCGATTGCCGACCGGGTCGGGGTGATCACGGGAGGCGAGCTTTTGCTGGTCGAGAAGAAAGAGCAGCTGATGGCCCGGATGGGGCAGAAGCAGCTTGAGGTGCAGCTGACCGCGCCGGTGTCCGAAATCCCCGCAGCGCTGTCGCAGCACAATCTGCAGCTGGTCAACGGCGGTGATGCCCTGCTTTACACCTATGACACCCGGGCCGAACGGACCGGGATCACCACGCTTCTGAATGATGTGGCGCAGGCCGGGCTGGTGCTGGCGGACGTGCAAACGCGGGAATCCAGCCTGGAGGATATCTTTGTCGGCCTGGTGTCGCAGGGGGCGGCTTCCGACGGCGCGGTTTCGGGAGATGCGGCATGAACTGGACAGCGGTAGCCACCATCTACAGGGCGGAAATGGCGCGGTTCTGGCGAACCTTCATGCAAAGCTTCATCTCGCCGGTACTGTCGACCTCGCTTTATTTCGTGGTCTTCGGCAGCGCCATCGGCAGCCGGATCCAAGAGGTCGACGGGGTTGAATACGGCGCCTTCATCGTGCCGGGGCTGATCATGCTGTCGGTGATCACTCAGAGCATTTCAAACGCGTCCTTTGGCATCTATTTCCCGAAATTCATCGGCAACATCTACGAGATCCTCTCGGCGCCGATCAATTTCCTAGAGGTGGTTGCGGGATTTGTGGGGGCCGCGGCCACCAAGTCGCTGTTCATCGGGGTGGTGATCCTGGCCACGGCCTCGCTGTTTGTGGATCTGTCGATCCAGCATCCGATTGCGATGGTGGCGTTTCTGGTTTTGACCTGTCTCAGCTTTTCGCTGATGGGGTTCATCATCGGGATCTGGGCGGGGAATTTCGAGCAGCTTCAGCTGGTGCCCCTGCTGGTGGTGACGCCGTTGGTGTTCCTGGGCGGGTCGTTCTATTCCATTTCGATGCTGCCGCCGGTCTGGCAGGCGGTCACCCTGTTCAACCCGGTGGTCTATCTGGTGTCGGGCTTCCGCTGGGCGTTCTTCGGCCAGGCGGACGTGCCGGTGCTGCTGAGCCTCTGCGCCATTGGCGGATTTACCCTGGCCTGCATAGGCGTGATCTGGTGGATCTTCAAAACCGGCTGGCGGATCCGGGCCTGAAACGGGCCGCAACGCGCAGGGTGGGGGCTCCCGCCCGCTCCGGACGCCCGCAGGGCGTCCTTCCCGGTTGGGCTTGGCACGCTCCGCGTGCCGGATGGTGCGCACAGAGTTTCAGGGATGCGCCCCGCCGCGCCTGAGCGCGGCGCCGGGCCCAACGGGAAGGCGGCAGCTGCAAGCTGCTGTCCTGACGGGCGGGAGTGGCTTGGCTTGCGGCGGGTGCCGGCGTTGCAAATTTGCCCGCGGCTGTGCGGTTTTTGCATTTCGCGGCATTTCCGCCGGGCGCGCACCTTGTTTCACTGCGGGCGGCCCTCTACATCGGCGCCATGAGATTTCGCCTGCCTTTCCTGAAAAGACAGCCGCTGGTGGCGGTGGTCCGCCTCAACGGCGCCATTGGCATGCCGGGCCGCGGCTCGATGAGCGATGCCGCCCTGACGCCGGTGCTGGAGCGCGCCTTTCGCAAGGGCAAACCCGCCGCGGTGGCGCTGGAGATCAATTCGCCCGGCGGCTCACCGGTGCAAAGCTCGCTGATCGGCGCCCGTATCCGCCGCCTGGCGGAAGAGCTGAACATCCCCGTCTACGCCTTCGTCGAAGATGTGGCCGCTTCGGGCGGCTACTGGCTGGCGGCCGCCGCGGATGAAATCTGGGCCGATGCCAGCTCGGTGCTGGGCTCGGTCGGGGTGATCTCGGCCGGTTTCGGCGCCCATGTGCTGCTGGCCCGCCAGGGCGTCGAGCGCCGGGTCTATACCGCGGGGGAGAGCAAATCGATGCTGGACCCGTTCCGCCCGGAAAACCCCGAGGATGTGCAGCGCCTCAAGGTGATCCTGAACGACATCCACGCCAATTTCATCGACCATGTTACCGAACGCCGCGGCCCCAAGCTGAAATCGGACGAGAACCTGTTCACCGGTGAGATCTGGCTGGCGCGCCGGGCGGTGGAGCTGGGGCTGATCGACGGCATTGGCCACCTGAAGCCCAAAATGCAGGAGCTTTTCGGCGAGAAGGTCCGCTTCCGCCGCTACGGCCTCAAGAAGCCGCTGCTCAGCCGCTTTGGCATGCGCATTGCCCAGGATGCCCTGGCCGGAATTGAGGAGCGCGCGGAGTATGCGCGTTTCGGGCTCTGACGTGCTGTTCAAGATCGTTGCAATCTTCCTGGTGGTGATGGCGGTGCTGGCGATGTTCGGCAAGCTGCGCTTTCCCGGCCAGAAACATCTCAATTCCAAGCGCTGCCCGTCCTGCGGCCGCTTCAAGATCGGCAAGGGCCCCTGCGGCTGCCAAAAAGGAGGGCGTGGCAAATGATGCCATGGCTGTATTCGGCCCTGGGGCTGGTGATCCTGCTGCTGGCAGGCGACGCGCTGGTCCGCGGTGCTGTGAACCTCAGCCTGCGGCTGGGGGTGCCTGCGCTGATCGTCAGCCTGACCATCGTCGCCTTCGGCACCTCGGCACCGGAGCTGCTGATCGCCATCAGCGCCGTGCATGAGGGGGCGGACGGCATCGCGCTGGGCAATGTGGTCGGCTCCAACACTGCCAATATCCTGCTGGTGCTCGGTATCCCCGCCCTGATGAGGGCGCTTCACACCAGCGAATGCAGCACCCGCAAGAACTATATGTTCATGCTGGGCGCCTCTTTCCTGTTCATCGGCCTCGCATTTTGCGGCACCTTCACCATCTTGTCCGGTCTGATCCTGCTGGCGGCGCTGTCGGGTGTGCTGGGCGTGGCCTTCTACGAGGCGCGGGTCCACCGCCGCAACGGCAAGGATTGCGCCTGCGAGGACGACCTGGAAGAGATTGAGGAAGCCGACCCTGACATGCCTTACTGGCGGGTCTGCACCTATCTGCTTCTGGGCTTGATCGGTCTGCCGCTGGGCGCGGATCTGCTGGTCGACAACGCCACCATCATTGCCCGCATGTACGGCATCAGCGAAACCGTGATCGGCCTGACCCTGGTCGCGGTCGGCACCTCGCTGCCTGAGCTTGCCACTACGGTGATGGCGGCGCTGCGCCGCCAGGCGGATGTGGCGCTGGGCAATGTGATCGGCTCCAACATGTTCAACCTGCTGGCCATCATCGGCATCGCCACCTTTGTCGGTCCGATCAGCGTCGATCCGGAATTTCTGGAGTTCGACCTGTGGGTGATGCTGGCGGCCTCGCTTCTGCTGATCCCCTTTGTCTTCTTCAAGCAGGATATCACCCGCATCTGGGGCGTCATACTCAGCGCGCTCTATCTGGCGTATATGGCTGTCCTGTTCTAACACATCTCTTGCAATAGCTGCAGGAGGGTTCAGATGCGGGCACTGGTTACCGGAGCAGGCAGGCGGCTGGGCCGTGCTATGGCACTGGAGCTGGCGGAGCAGGGCTACAGCGTTGCGGTGCATTTCGCCTCCTCTGCGGACGGAGCGGAAGAGACCGCCGGCGCAGTCCGCAAGCTGGGCTGCCAGGCGGAAGTGCTGCAGGCCGACTTGCTGGAGGAGGCCCAGTCCCAAGCACTGCTGCCGCGTGCGGCCAAGGCGCTGGGCGGGCCCATCACCTGCCTGATCAACAATGCCTCAGTGTTTGAGCATGACCGGCTGGAGACTGCGACGCGGGACAGCTGGGACCGGCATCTGAACAGCAACCTGCGGGCGCCTTTCCTGCTGCTGCAGGCGATGGCCGCTCAGGATGTACCGCAGCCTGAGGAGGGCGGTGAGCCCTCTGCCTGGGGGCTGGCCGTCAATATGATCGACCAGCGGGTGCGCAAGCTGACGCCCGAGTTCATGACCTATACTCTGGCGAAGTCCGCGCTCTGGACGCTGACGCAAACCGCTGCCCAGTCGCTGGCGCCGCAGATCCGGGTCAATGCCATCGGCCCGGGGCCGACCCTGCCGGGGCGGCGGCAAAGCGAGGAACAGTTTTCCCGCCAGCGCAAGGCGACAATCCTGCAGCGCGGCGCGGACACGGAAGACATCACCGCAGCGCTTGGCTACCTGCTGCATGCCAAGGCGGTAACCGGCCAGATGATCTGTGTCGACGGCGGCCAGCACCTGGGCTGGCAGACCCCGGATACCGACGGGCTGGAGTGACGCAAACCGGTGCAAAACCGTCCCATACCCGGCAAGTTGTGCACCGGTTCACATGCCGTCACGGAAGCGTTACAAAAGTGCCTTTGTTTTCAAAACCTTGACAGGGCCATGGAAAAGTTTTGTTTGAAAGCAACACCTTAATAAACTGCCTAAAAATTAGGCATTCGCCCAAAATGGCCATGAAATAAGGAAAAAGGCGGGATAGCCCAAAGATATCTCCGTAGTTATCCACAGTTTGCGTGGATTTTCCCGCTCTTGATCCGGACAGGCAAACATTGCAGCCGAAGGCGGGGAATCATATGTCTGGGCGCATGAACGATCAGCCTTCCGACACCTCTCAGGATTCGTCCCCCCGTACCGGGTATGCCGTGATCCAGGACTATGTGAAAACGCTCGACAGCTCGCCGGGTGTTTACCGGATGCTGGATGCGGACAGCCGGGTGCTTTATGTCGGCAAGGCGCGCAATCTGAAGGCGCGGGTGTCGAATTACACCCGCCCGGGCAATAGCCCGCGGATCGAGCGGATGATCGCGCTTACTGCCTCGATGATGTTCCTGACCACGCGGACCGAAACCGAGGCGCTGCTCTTGGAGCAGAACCTGATCAAGCAGCTGAAGCCCAAGTACAATGTGCTGCTGCGCGATGACAAAAGCTTCCCGAATATTCTGGTCGCCAAGGACCATGCCTTCCCGCAGATCAAGAAGCACCGCGGCGCTCGCAAACAGAAGGGCAGCTACTTCGGTCCTTTCGCAAGTGCAGGCGCGGTGAACCGGACGCTCAATCAGCTGCAAAAGGCGTTCCTGCTGCGCAATTGCTCGGATTCGATGTTCGAGACCCGTACGCGCCCCTGCCTGCAGTATCAGATCAAACGCTGCACAGCGCCCTGCACCGGACTGATCAGCGAGGAGGATTACGCCGCCAGCGTGCGCGACGCCGAACGCTTTCTGTCGGGCCGTTCCACCAAGGTGCAGGAGGAGCTGGCGGAACAGATGATGGCCGCCTCGGAGGAGATGGAGTTTGAACGCGCCGCCGCCCTGCGCGACCGGATCAAGGCGCTGACCCAGGTGCAGTCGAGCCAGGGTATCAATCCCCGCGGCGTGGCGGAAGCGGATGTGGTCGGCCTGCATCTTGAGTCCGGCCAGGCCTGCGTGCAGGTCTTCTTCATCCGCGCCAATCAGAACTGGGGCAATCAGGACTTCTACCCTAGGGTGGATGCCGATATGAGCCCGGCGGAGATCATGGAGGCCTTCCTGGGCCAGTTTTACAGCAACAAGGAGCCGCCGCGGCAGCTGATCCTGTCAGACGCAATTGAAAACGCTGACCTGATGGAACAGGCACTCAGTGAAAAGGCTGATCGCAAGGTGGAGCTGCTGGTGCCCCAGCGCGGCGAGAAGACCGAGTTGGTGGCCTTTGCCGTGCGCAATGCCCGCGAAAGCCTGGCCCGCCGCATGGCCGAAAGCGCGACCCAGACGAAACTGTTGCGGGGGCTGGCTGAAGCCTTCAGTCTGGACGGCCCGCCGCAGCGGATCGAGGTCTACGACAACTCCCACATTCAAGGCACCAATGCGGTGGGGGGCATGATCGTGATGGGGCCGGACGGTTTCATGAAAAACGCCTACCGCAAGTTCAACATCAAGGGTGATGATCTGGTGCCGGGCGATGACTTCGGGATGATGAAAGAGGTGCTGAACCGCCGCTTCTCGCGCTTGCTGAAGGAGGACCCGGACCGGGAAAAGGGGCTGTGGCCGGACCTTCTGCTGATCGACGGCGGGGCCGGGCAGGTCTCCGCCGTGGCAGAGATCATGGAAGAGCACGGGGTGCAGGACATTCCCATGGTGGGCGTGGCCAAGGGGGTCGACCGGGACCACGGCAAGGAAGAGTTCTACCGCCCCGGTGCAAATGTCTTTGCCCTGCAGCGCAATGACCCGGTGCTCTACTTCATTCAGCGGATGCGGGACGAGGCGCACCGGTTTGCCATCGGCACCCACCGCGCCAAACGCGCCAAGGCGCTGAGCGCGACACCGCTGGATGAGGTGCCCGGCGTCGGCGCCTCGCGCAAGCGCGCGCTGCTGGCCCATTTCGGCAGCGCCAAGGCGGTAAGCCGGGCCAACCTCGCTGACCTCAAGGCGGTGGAGGGGATCTCGGAAGCCCTGGCCGAGCGGATTTACGACCACTTCCACGCGCAAGGATAGGCCGGAAATTTTGGGGTAGGCGGCGATCGTGCTACGATTTGCGGGCAGCCATTTACTGCCCGGAGGAATTATGCCCGTATCCCTGACCGTAAAGACCGTTGTCTACGACACCTATTCCGTGTCGGGAAAGACGCTGCCCGACATCGCCAAGAGCATCAAAAGCAAGGGGCCGAAAGACCCCAATGACAACAAGAAAGTCGCCTTTCTGACCACCACCGAATTGGAATGCCTGACTGCCAAAGGGAAATACGCGGCAGACGGCAAACCCAGGATCGACAAGAAGACCGGCTGGTTCGAGATGACCGCCAAGGTCTCGGCGCTGAAGCTGGTTCTGCATCCATCCGTCCGCTGCCCGAAACGCTCTGTCAGCGGGCTGTCGCCCCGGGCATTGATCGAGTGGTACCGCTTTTATGCCTGCTGCCTGGCCCATGAGGCGCAGCATGTGGATAAGGCCAAAAAGGAATGCGAGAAGATTGCCAAGGAGCTGAACAAGCTGAAGGGCAAGGGGCTGGCGGATACCGAAGCGGAGGCCTTGAAGCTGGCCAAGGAAGACCTGGTTCGGGTGATCCACAACCATATTTTCCTGGACCGGGACCGGCTGAACGAGGTGCACCGGAAATTCGACCATTCCAGCCATCACGGCGAAAGGTACGGGGCGCTGCTGGACACCTCCATCGCCTGAAGACCGGCTTTCTGAGCGGCGGGGCGGATCACGAAGGCGCGATCCGGGTTTGCGGTATTTTCACGCGCCCGGCAGCAGAGGGCTGAAATTTGCGCGGGGCCGCTTTCCACTTTCGAAACAGCCGGATAATGTGCCCGCATGAAATGGACCCTGCCAAATATCCTCACCCTGCTGCGGCTGGTGGCTGCGCCCGGCCTCGCGGTGATGTTCCTCTACTTCTCGCGGCCCTATGCGGACTGGTTTGCGCTGCTCTTGTTCATCAGCGCCGCAGTCACCGACTGGTTCGACGGCTACCTGGCGCGGGCCTGGGGGCAGGAGACCAAGATGGGCGCGATGCTGGACCCGATTGCCGACAAGGCGATGGTGGTGATCGCGCTGATGATCCTGGTCGGCTATGCGGCTGAGCACTGGACCCCCTGGCTGGTGCTGCCCGCCACGGTGATCCTGTTCCGCGAAGTCTTTGTCTCGGGCCTGCGCGAATATCTTGGCGATACCGCCGGCACGCTGAAGGTGACCAAGCTTGCCAAGTGGAAAACCACGGCCCAGATGATCGCCATTGCCACGCTGTTCTCGCAGGGGATTTTCGAGCACCACGCAGTGATGTCCTCATTGGGCATGGATGAGCTTCTGCGCCAGCAAATTCTAGAAGGGTTGGTAAGCGATGAAGTAGGCCTGAGGTGGAAAGTTGCTGCTATCAGCTGGTCCGGGCTTCTTGGGCTCATCCTGCTGTGGATTGCAGCTGCGCTGACCGTGATCACTGGTATCGACTATATGCGCAAGGCGATGCCGCATCTGAAGGAGGCGCACTGATGGATATTCTCTATTTTGCCTGGGTGCGCGAGCGCATCGGCCTGCCGCGTGAGCGGGTTGAGACCTCAGCCGCAACAGTGAATGATCTGATCGAGGAACTGCGGGCACGTGAAGAGCGCTATGCCGCGGCCTTTGCCGATCTGACGGCGCTGCGGGTGGCGCTGGACCAGGATCTTGCCGATTTCGACGCCTCCCTGGAAGGGGTGCGGGAAGTGGCCTTTTTCCCGCCGATGACCGGGGGCT
>NZ_JWLD01000084.1 GCF_000813725.1 Leisingera sp. ANG-Vp | reverse complement strand
TCACTCTTGTAGCTCATGGCCCTCTCCCTGTTGCCATAACTTCCGCGTCACGCCCCGCTGCTGATGATCCCCGCGAGGCAAGATATATTCCTATTAATTAAATAATTTTCCTGCACGTCAACACATTCTTGCGCGGTTTTCCCTGAAAAACAGGGGGATTTTGCTGTTTCTGCCGCGGATCGGAAACAGGCGGAATTTCACCCCGGGTGAAGACGGCGCATATGCGGCAAAGCCTGCCGCAAACAAAAGAGGCCCGGGCGATGCCCGGGCCGTGCGAAGTTCAGCACGGGGGCTGAACAGGGGGAATCAGAGGCAGGGCTCAGATATCCAGCGTGTTCTCTTTCTCCCAGCGGGAGAAATGGTTCACGAAGGAGTTCCACTCCTGCTGCTTCATTTTGAGGTACGCGGCCGAGAATTCCTCGCCCATCATTGCCTTCAAACCATCGTCCTTGTCGTAGAAGCGCAGCGCATCCAGCATGTTGAGCGGCAGTTTCGGCGCATCGGTGATGGTGTGGCCTTCGGCGTACATGTCGATGTCGTGGCGCGGGCCGGGGTCGGCCTTGGAGCGGACACCGGAGAGGCCCGCGGCGATGATCACCGCCTGCAGCAGGTAGGGGTTCACCGCACCGTCAGGCAGGCGCAGCTCGAACCGGCCGGGGCCGGGCACGCGCACCATGTGGGTGCGGTTGTTGCCGGTCCAGGTCACGGTGTTCGGCGCCCAGGTCGCGCCAGACATGGTGCGCGGCGCGTTGATGCGCTTGTAGGAGTTCACCGTCGGATTGGTGATCGCCGCCAGGGCCGAGGCGTGCTTCATGATGCCGCCCAGGAACCAGCCGCCCTGCTCTGACAGGCCCAGCTCGGCAATCTGGCCTTCGCCTTTGTCAGCCGCAAAGACGTTGTTGCGGGAGTCGGCGCCCGGCGCGTCCCAGACCGAGATATGGGCGTGGCAGCCGTTACCGGTGAGGCCCTCGACCGGCTTCGGCATGAAGGTTGCGCGGTAGCCATGCTTTTCCGCCACCGATTTGGTCATGAACTTGAAGAAGCTGTGCTTGTCAGCAGTGGACAGCGCGTCGTCGAACTCCCAGTTCATCTCAAACTGGCCGTTGGCGTCCTCATGGTCGTTCTGATACGGGCCCCAGCCCAGTTCCAGCATGTAGTCGCAGATCTCGCGCACCACGTCATAGCGGCGCATCACCGCCTGCTGGTCATAGCAAGGCTTCTCGGCGGTATCGAAGGGGTCGGAGATTTCCTCCCCATCCGGGGTCAGCAGGAAGAATTCGGCTTCGATGCCGGTCTTCACATGCAGGCCTTCGTCCGCGGCCTCCTTGATCAGGCGGCGCAGCACGTTGCGCGGCGCCTGGGCCACGTCTTCGCCCTCCATGACGCAGTCAGCCGCCACCCAGGCGACCTCCGGCTTCCACGGCAGCTGGATCACCGAAGAGGGATCCGGCACCGCCAGCATGTCCGGGTGCGCCGGGGTGAGGTCAAGCCAGGTGGCAAAACCGGCAAAGCCGGCCCCGTCTTCCTGCATATCCGCGATCGCCTGCGCCGGCACCAGTTTGGCGCGCTGGCCACCGAACAAGTCGGTGAAGGAGATCATGAAGTACTTAACGCCTTTTTCTTTTGCGAAAGCAGCCAGATCTGTCGTCATGGTCCTACTTCCTTTCCCTGTTGAACGTATTTCGAAAATGGGCGCGGACCGTTGCCGGCCGCGCCCTGCTTAACTTCAGAACCCTGCCTTGCCCGGGTACCAGTCGGTGCCGGCCAGCGGCACGCGCGCCATGGCGGCGGCCTCCATGGTCAGGGCGCACAGGTCCTCGGGCTCGAGGTTGTGCAGGTGGTTGTGACCGCAGGCGCGGGCAATGGTCTGGGCTTCCAGGGTCATCACCTTGAGGTAGTTGCGCAGGCGGCGGCCGGCATCGACCGGATCGACGCGCTTCATCAGCTCGGCGTCCTGGGTGGTGATGCCCGCCGGGTCCAGACCTTCGTGCCAGTCGTCATAGGCGCCCGTAGTGGTGCCCAGCTTCTGGTACTCGCTCTCCCATTTCGGGTCGTTGTCGCCCAGCGCAATCAGTGCCGCGGTGCCGATGGCCACAGCGTCAGCGCCCAGCGCCATTGCCTTGGCCACGTCCGCACCGGTGCGGATGCCGCCGGAGACGATCAGCTGCACTTCACGGTGCACGCCCAGATCCTGCAGCGCCTGCACAGCCGGGCGGATACAGGCCAGGGTCGGCAGGCCGACATGCTCGATGAACACATCCTGGGTTGCGGCGGTGCCGCCCTGCATACCGTCCAGAACCACAACGTCGGCGCCGGCCTTCACCGCCAGGGCGGTGTCGTAATAGGGACGGGTGCCGCCCACCTTCACATAGATCGGCACCTGCCAATCGGTGATTTCGCGCAGCTCCAGGATCTTGATTTCCAAGTCATCCGGGCCGGTCCAGTCCGGGTGGCGGCAGGCGGAGCGCTGGTCGATGCCTTTCGGCAGGCAGCGCATCTCTGCAACCCGGTCCGAGATCTTCTGGCCAAGCAGCATGCCGCCGCCGCCGGGCTTGGCGCCCTGGCCGACCACAACTTCGATGGCGTCCGCTTTACGCAGGTCATCCGGGTTCATGCCGTAACGGGACGGAAGGTACTGGTAGACCAGTTTCGAGGAGTGGCCGCGCTCTTCCGGGGTCATGCCGCCGTCACCGGTGGTGGTCGAGGTGCCGGCTGCGGATGCACCGCGGCCCAGGGCCTCTTTTGCAGGACCCGACAGTGCGCCAAAGCTCATGCCGGCGATGGTGACCGGGATGTCCAGCTCAATCGGCTTTTTGGCGAAACGGGTGCCAAGGGTCACCTTGGTCTCGCATTTCTCGCGGTAGCCTTCCAGTGGGTAGCGTGAGACCGAGGCGCCGAGGAACAGCAGGTCATCGAAGTGCGGGACCCGGCGCTTGGCGCCGCCGCCGCGGATATCGTAGATCCCGGTGGCAGCCGCGCGGCGGATTTCCGCGTTGATCGGGTTGGTGAAAGTCGCCGACTGGATCGGCTCGGTACGGGGGATGTTCTTGTTATCCATGCCTTTTGATCCTGTCCTTAGTACGCTTGCGCGTTGTCGACGTCGAAGTTGTAAAGCTGGCGGGCCGAGCCGTAGCGCTTGAACTCTTCCGGCTTGGCGTCGGAGCCTGCACGTTCCAGCAGATCCTTGAGGATCTCGATGTGCTCAGGCCGCATCTCTTTCTCGATGCAGTCTGCGCCGAGGCTTTTAACCGAGCCGCGCACGAACAGGCGCGCCTCGTAGCAGCTGTCGCCCAGCGCATCGCCGGCATCGCCGCAGACAACCAGGTTGCCCGCCTGCGCCATGAAGGCGCACATGTGGCCGATGTTGCCGTGCACGACGATGTCGATGCCCTTCATCGAGATGCCGCAGCGCGAGGAGGCATTGCCCTTGATGACCAGCAGGCCGCCGTGGCCGGTGGCACCGGCGTACTGGCTGGCGTCGCCTTCGACAATCACCTGGCCGGACATCATGTTTTCCGCCACACCCGGGCCAACCGAGCCTTCGACGCGCACAGTCGCCTGCTGGTTCATGCCGGCGCAGTAGTAGCCGGTGGAGCCTTTGACGGTCACGTCAATCGGCGAGTCCAGGCCCACGGCGATCGCATGGCTGCCTTTGGGGTTCACGACTTCCCAGGCGGTCTTGTTGGTACCGCCATTCTGCTCCTGCAGGGTCGAATTCAGACCGCGCAGGCCATTTGCTTCAAGATCGTATGTCTGCATCTTAGTGGTTCCAGAAGTAAACGGTTGCGGGTTCGGGCTCCCAGACCTTGGCGTCTTCGATGCCCGGCAGGTTCACCAGCGCGCGGTATTCGGAACCGAAGGCCACATACTGGTCGGTTTCCGCCATCACGGCCGGCTTGCAGGCGATCGGGTCGCGGACCACGCCAAAGCCGTCCTTGGTGCCCACCACGAAGTTGAAGAAGCCGTCCAGGTCTTCCAGGGTGCCTTCCAGCGCCTCGCCCAGGGTAGCGCCGTTCTGCATCTTCCAGGTCAGGTAGGCCGCGCCGACTTCGGTGTCGTTCTGGCTTTCGATCCGCACCCCGTCGCGGCGCAGCTTGCGGCGCAGCGAGTTGTGGTTGGACAGCGAACCATTGTGCACCAGGCACTGGTCCGAGCCGGTCGAGAACGGGTGTGCGCCCTCGGTGGTCACGGCGGATTCGGTGGCCATACGGGTGTGGCCGATGCCGTGGGTGCCGCTCATGCCGCGCACGTCGAAACGCTCGGCGACTTTCTCGGGCAGACCCACTTCCTTGTAGATCTCAATGGTGTCGCCTGCGCTCATGACACGCATGCCGGGGCGCAGTTCGGCCAGCGCGCTGCGCGCCTCTTCAGCCTTGCCCGCGGCCACGTCCAGCACCGCATGGGTATCGATCACCCGGATCGACACATCGCTGCTCAGCGCTTCGGCCAGGGCGCCGTCCAGCCCGTCAAAGGCCTCCTCCGGCGCATCCGACTGAACGGTCAGCTTGGTGCGCCCGTCCGCTTCGGATCCGTAGATTGCAATGCCCGCACTGTCAGGACCGCGGTCCGTCATGGTGATGAGCATATCGGTGAGCATATCGCCCAGTTTTGGCTCTAGTGATTTGTCTTTCAGAAAAAGACCGACAATCCCGCACATGGGTGTGCCTCCTGCTTTTCATCTCGAATCAAGGCTAGCAGTTTGCGATCTGCCGTTCAACTCTTATGAAACTTATTTTCCCCTGAAGGAAAGAAAAGGCGCGCCGTCCGGCGCGCCTCTGGTTAGATCCGGGTCAGTATTTTTCGAGCAAGGAGTTTATTTTCTCCTTGTCCCCCATATGCTTGGCCTTCTCCAAATGCTCACCCTCGCGGACAAACTGGATCCTGTGCCAGGCAATCCAGAAGACCACCCCCAGGACAACCATGATTCCTTCTGATCCTTGGAAGGGGTAGACCGCCCCAACTTCTGCCAGATCCACAGCCCAGCTGTCGTATCCGATCGTAGACATTCCAATTCTCCTTATTCAGCCGGGACGCCGCTGCCGTTCACAGCTGCCTTGTCCGCAGCAATGATTTCGGCCTTGGCGTCTTCGTAGGCATGGTGTTCAGCGTAATCGAGGCCTTGCAGTTCAACCTCCTCCGGGATCCGCAGCACGCCGGCAGCAGCCTGCAGCTTGGAGATCACAAAGGCAGGCAGGAAGCCGAGCACGAAGAACATGATCACCGCACCGATGGTCTGGCCAACCGGGTTCACAGCAGCATAGCCTTCATACGGCGAGCTCGGTGCGCCCCACAGCAGGAAGCCGGCGATGATCAGGCCCACGATGCCGGAGTAGCCGTGCACAGCAACCGCACCAACCGCATCGTCGATCTTGAACGTGCGCTCGACCCAGTAGTGCAGCTTGTAGACGATCACGACGCCAACTGCGCCAACCAGCATCGCCTGGATCGGGTGATACAGATCGTTGCCCGCGGACGCGGTGATGATGCCCGCCAGACCGCCGGAGAAGGTCCAGAACGCATCGCCCTTGGACACCACATAGGCTGCCATCAGACCGCCGGACAGCGACATCAGGAAGTTGAAGGTGATCGCGGACAGCGAGGTGGGCGCCAGATAGATGTTGGTGGCCGTCCAGGTTTCGCCGGTTATCAGACCGCCGATTCCTTCGGGCGAGATCGCCGGGATGTTGCAGGCGGCGTAGAAGCCCCAGAAGCCCGAGTAGATCAGGAAGATCCCGATGGTCAGCATCCAGGGGTTATGCGGCGGGATATCGCGCGGAGTGCCGTCAGCGGCAAACTTGCCCAGGCGCGGACCCAGCACCATGATCACACCCAGCGCATAACCGCCGGCAATCGCGTGGATCACGCCGGACGCATAAGCATCGTGGTAGCCCAGGTATTTCACCATCCAGCCTTCGGCATGCCAGCCCCAGGCCGCGTCGATGATCCAGAACACCGAGCCGATCATCACCGCGTGCACCCACAGGGCGGACGAGCGGATGCGCTCGATCACCGCACCCGACACGATCGAGGCGGCAGTCCAGGAAAACAGCAGGAACGCCGCCCAGAACACACCGGTGATCCGGTCGGAAAGGTTGGTGCCCATGTTCTGCGACCACGGCAGATTCGCCGCGCCGGCGTCATGGTTCAGGCCTCCGAAGAAGGGGAAGCTGGGGAACGCCCAGTAGATCCACCATCCGAAGAAGAAGAAAGTCACCGTGACCAGCGGAATGATCATGATGTTTTTCATAAGTGTGTGCATGTGGTTGCGGTGGCGGCTGGCGCCGACCTCATACATGCAGAACCCCACGTGAATGAGGAACATGAAGACAACGGTCACCCAGTAGTAGAACTCGGTGAACACCGTTGTTAACGCGTTCAGATTTCCATCCAATGTTTTGCCCTCCTGTTGGCAGTGTTCCCGGGCATTTTTTGCCTCTTGGGAATATTATTTTCCTTTATTATTGGTTCCCCGGGGGCTGAGCTGTCAATCTTCATGTGAAAATTTGTTCACTTGCAGGGAAACTTCCGCCGCATCTGCATGTGTATTTTGTCGCTTTTGAAGCCTGGTAAGCCACGAACATCCAAGGACTTAGCCCGCTTTGGCTTGAACCGGTTCCAGACGACAGCGGCCCGGGCTCGTCAGCGTCAAACCCATGACAGAGCTGCGGTTTTGCGACGGAATCACGCGAATCTCCGGCACCTCCGCGCCTGATTCTCAGCCGAAACGGGTTGATCCGCAGCTGTCGCAACCAGAAGAAAACAGCCAAGAAAGACCGTTTCAGGCCAATTCATGCCGCAAACCCGTTCGAAATCGGCATTTTAAGCGAAATATTTTTCCTGTTAGGAATAATCATTGACATCCAGCCCCCTCTCTTGGCTAACTGGACCAGACCAATGGAACCAAATCAAGAATTTTGGTCCGCACCAATAGGGAGAAACGCAAAATGGCCATCATCTGGCGGACTTCAGCACTGGCGCAGCGCCACAGGGAAATCGGCGGCGAGCTGGAAGATTGGAACGGTATGGGAACCGCCTGGTTCTATGACCACACCCCGGAGCGCGCCAAAGCCGACTATGAGGCGATCCGCACCAAAGCAGGCCTGATGGATGTTTCCGGCCTGAAGAAAGTCCACGTCGTGGGCGAGCACGCCGCGCAGGTCATCGACCGGGTCACCACCCGCAACGTCGAAAAGATCATGCCGGGCCGCTCCACCTATGCCTCGATCCTGAATGACCAGGGCAAGTTCGTGGACGACTGCATCATCTACCGCCTGTCAGTGAACAGCTGGATGGTTGTGCATGGCACCGGCACCGGTATGGAGCAGTTGAACACGGTTGCAGCCGGCAAGAACTGCTCGGTGATCTTCGACGACAACCTGCACGATATGTCGCTGCAGGGGCCGGTTGCAGTAGATTTCCTGGCTGAATACGTGCCCGGCATCCGCGATCTGGCTTACTTCGGCATCATCCAGACCAAGCTGTTCGGCTGCCCGGTAATGATCTCGCGCACCGGTTATACCGGCGAGCGCGGTTATGAGATCTTCTGCCAGGCCAAAGATGCAGTACACGTCTGGGACAGCATCCTGGACAAGGGCAAGGACATGGGCATCGTGCCGGTGCAGTTCTCCACCCTCGACCTGCTGCGCACCGAAAGCTACCTGCTGTTCTACCCGGGCGACAACTCCGAGACCTATCCGTTCGACGATGAGACCTGCGGCGACACGCTGTGGGAGCTGGGCCTCGAGTTCACCGTCTCCCCGGGCAAAACCGGCTTCATCGGTGCCGAGAACCACTATGCTGCCGAAGGCAAGGAGCGGTTCAAGATCTACGGCGTCATGCTGGAGGGCACCACCCCGGCGGATGAAGGCGCGGACCTGCTGCAAAACGGCGAAAAGGTCGGCGTGGTCACCTACGGCATGTACTCCGACGTGAACAAGCACAACGTGGGCATCGCGCGGATGCCGGTGGCCTGCGCCAAGCCGGGCACCGAGCTGACCGTCCGCAACAGCGACGGCACCGAAATCGCCGCCACCGCCGAAGAGATGCCCTTCTACGACAAGGACAAATCGATCCGCACCGCAAAGGGCTGATCCGGATCCCGGGCGTCTCCATCCCGGAGGCGCCCGCTTTCGTTCACCCGGACTGCAGGAAAAGCGACCCACATGTCTAAGACCGTATTCCCCCCTTCCATCAAAAGCCGCCCCGTCTACGGCGAGCTTGAAGCCCGCGCCGGCAGCGGCCACCTGATGATTGCCGACGCCGAAGGCGCCGAGGCGATCCTTGATCTGGCCAAATCCGCCGACGCGGCGTTCTGGGCCAAAGCCCATATCATCTACATCCCCAAGGACACCGGCAGAAAATACAGCAGTCAGCTGGAAGAGCTGGGCGCAGGCCAGTATTACGCGGGCCCTTCCTATGAGGCCGCGCAAAGCCGCATCCGCCGCGCCCTTCTGGACTGCCACATGGGCACCCAAGTCTATCTGACCGGCACCGAAAGCCTGATGGGCCAGGCCATGGCCGAGGCCACCGCCGCCGGCATCCCCCATACCGCGATTCAGACCGAGCACCGCGGCTCCACCGCGCGGCGCATGCAATGCGTGCACTGCAAGGGCATCACCGAGGACGTCACCACCGACCCGTTTGAATGCAGCCATTGCGGCCTCAGCCTGTTCGTGCGCGATCACTATTCGCGCCGCCTCGCCGCCTTCCAGGGCGTGCGGGTGGATGCCGAAGATCCGGGCAATATCCCCGAGAAAGTGGAGCTGTTCAAATGAGTGCTGGCACCGCAAAACTGAATGTCACCGTGGCTGAGGTCAAACCGATCAACGATCTCGTCACCCGGTTCAAATTCGTCCGCACCGGCGGCGGCGACCTGCCCACGTTCTCGGGCGGCGCCCATACCGTGGTGGAAATGCAGGACGGCGATATCACCCGCCTGAATGCCTATTCGCTGATGTCCGACCCGGCTGACCGCGGCGCCTACATGATCTCGGTGCGCCGCGACGATGAAGGCCGCGGCGGCTCCAAATTCATGCATTCCCAGGTAAAAGAGGGCATGGAGATGGTGATCTCCAATCCGGTGAACCTGTTTTCGCTGGACCTGCGCGCCAAGAAGCACCTGATGCTGGCCGGCGGCATCGGCATCACGCCGTTTATCGCCCAGATGCACCAGCTCTCGATGATGGGCGGCCAGTTTGAGCTGCACTATTCGGTCCGCAACGCCTCGCTCGGCACCTACGCCGAGGACCTGGAGGCGAAGTATCCGGGCAAGGTGAACATCTATCACGATGACCAGGGCGAAGCGATCGACCTCAGCACCCTGCTTGCCACCCAGCCGCTTGGCACGCATGTCTATGTCTGCGGCCCCAAAGGCATGATTGAATGGGTGCATGGCACGTCGGAGGACATGGGCTGGCCGCGCGAGGCCGTGCATTCCGAGGAATTCCTGGCGCCTGCTTCCGGCAAGCCGTTCGAAGTGAAATGCGCTGTTTCCAACAAGGTGGTACAGGTCGGCGAGCATCAGTCGCTGCTGGAAGCCCTGGAAGCGGCGGGCATCGACGCCCCCTACCTTTGCCGCGGCGGCGCCTGCGGACAGTGCGAGACCAACGTCATCGGCTACGACGGCAAATTCCTGCACTACGACCACTGGCTGACCGACGAGCAGAAGGCAGGCGGCAAGCACATCATGCCCTGCGTTTCACGCTTTGAAGGCAAAACCCTGGTCCTGGACCGCTGAGGGAGACAGATATGACGATCCAATTCAACGACGAAACCTTCCACGGCGACTTCACCTTCAAGAACTCGGACTGGGCGATCAAACGCTTCCCCTTCCCGTTCCACGAAGACAGCTACATGTACTCGGTGAACATGGAGCCGCACACATCCTACCGGCCCGGCTCGGTGTTTGAACGCACCTTCGACGTGGACGAGCACTATGTCGCGGAAATGAAAGACCGGGCACGCGTCCTGGCCAACGACCCGCTGCGCTGCCAGTCGCTTCCGCATATGACGCTGGCCGGCTGGGATCTGGTCGAACTGATCATGGAAGCCAAGGCGCGCGAGTACCCGGACCTGTTTGAACTGCACAAGGACGGCAACCGCTGGCGCTGGATCAACAAGCCGCTGGGCATCGACGACACCTTCACCTTCCTCGATGAAAGCACCCTGCCCTACGGGCCGATGGAATACATCACCCGCCAGACCCAGGGCGATTTCGCGGTGCTGGACCAGCGTGACGACAACCTGTGGATGGATGCCGGCATGGTCACCACCCAGGCCGACTGGTCGCTGGACTTCGACATCGGCATGAACTTCTTTGAATGGCACGCGCCAGTGCCTAAAGCGCATGAAATGGGCATCTTTGTGCGCGCGCTGAAGTTCCTGCTGAACATCCAGCAGGGCCAGCCGGCCCGCCGCCTGAACTGGACCATGACGGTCAACCCGCTGCTGGATACCTCGCCCGAGAACTACCACAAATGGGGTGTGATGAAGCAGGGCCTGACGATGGAGAACATCGGCGAGAAGCAGCACCTGCGGGTCGAGCTGCAGACCTTCTTCCGCCTGCCGCGCTCCAACGCGCTGGTGTTCCCGATCCGCTGCTACCTGATCAGCTTCAACGATCTAGTGACAGTGCCGAAATGGGGCCGCCGCCTGCACCGGGTGATCCGCGACCTGCCCGAGGAACTGGCCACCTACAAGGGCTTCATCGACAACCGCCCGCTGATGGTGGAGTGGCTCTCGCAATATGACGACGGCAGCCCGACCTCGGACGGTATCTGGCCCGACGATTGATCCCGAGCGGACCTGGCGGGCCGTCCCTACCCCCTGTCACTTAGGCCCGCCTTACTGACTGCCGTTGCTTCGCGCTCCGGCAGTTTCTTTTTTACCTATAGGGGGGGGTGCTCCCGCCCCTGCATCAGACGGCTGGCTGCGCCTGCCCCCTGTGCAGCGTTGGGCCGGGCAGCGCGCTTCGCGCGCTGCAGGCGGCAGATAGCAAGCTTAAGGCAATACACGACCGCGCCGCGCACCGCGCGGCGCTACGCCCAACTGCGCAAGGACATCTTCAGATGTTCTTCAAGCAGGCGGGAGCTTCCCGCCATATCTCAGCTCGACTGCGGATATGAGATGATCGACAGATAGCGTGCAGGCAGCTTCACCAGCCCTTCGGGCCCATGCGGCGCATCAGCGTCAAAAAACAGCGTATCCCCGGCCTTCAGGGAAAACACCTTGTCGCCATGCCGGTAGTCGACCTCGCCTTCCAGCATGTAAAGCATCTCGATGCCGTCATGCTGGAAGGTCGGAAAGACATCCGACTCTTCGGTCAGGGTAATCATATAGGGTTCGACAACAACGCCCGACGCATTCGCGCCCAGGTGCCCCAGCAGCTGGTACTGATGCCCGGCCCGCGTGCCTGCGCGCTCAGTCTCCACCCCCTCGCCCGACCTGGTATGCACCGCCTCGCGGGTTTCCTCAAACCGGCGGAAGAAAGACGTGATCGGCACGCTCAAAGCATTGGCCAGCAGCTGCAGCGTTGTCAGCGACGGCGAGGTGTTGCCGTTCTCGATCTTCGAGAGCATCCCGATCGACAATCCGGTCAGATTGGCCAGGTCCGCCACTGTAATCCCCTGCTGACGCCGGAACGAGCGGACCTCGCGGCCGATGGCCACTTCCAGAACTTTTTCCGAGCCATCCCGGACTCGATGCGGATCTTGCGAAAGATTGTTGGCCACTGCGTCGGTATCGTCTTTGGGTTTTGCCACTGTGTTATCTTCCTTATGGACAGCCTCTGACAAGCGCGCAGCGGGGATTACGCAAAAACTTTTACGGCCGCAAGAAACCACGCGAAAATTATTTTACTGCCATTACCAGTTTTTCCCAAGCCCTCACCGTCACAGGAAAGAAAATTGTTGCCCCGCCGCTCCAGCCCGGAACATTGAAACCCGGGGCCGAGGACCCCGGGCCTGCACCAGCTGCCGCAAAACGCAGCGTCTCAGTCATCCAGCAGCAGCAGACAGGCCCCGAGCACCTTGCGGGTGCCATCAAACACCACCGGCTTCTCGCCGCGCCACCGGCTGGCATGACGGTGGCCCACGGGCCAGCCGGACGTCAGGCTGCGCAGGGTCTCTTCCGTTTCAGAAGCAATCGCACCGATCCTGATTTTGAGATTGCCGTGGTAGGTTTCCCGGTGCAGCGCCTCCATACGCAAATGAAACAGCGACGAGCGGCTGCGCGGAGCGATAAACATCTCCGCCACTTGCTCCGAGGCGCCGCTCCAAACCCGCAACGCGCGGGCTTGCAGCTTCTCAGCCTCCTCCAGCGCCCCCGAGCGGAACGCCAGCACCGCCAGATTGGCGGGGGCTGTGGCCTGCCGCAAGTCTGCGCCAGGAAAGGCAATCCGCGCCAGCAGGCCAGCCAGCCGGAACAGGCGCATCGCCTTTCGTACATGCCCCGCCGCAGCCTCTGCCAGCGCCCGCTCCATCAACCGCTCCCAGATCAGGTCGGCGCGGGACCAGCCAGCCGCGCGCGCCACCTTCATTTCCGTGTCCCGCTTAAAGCCCCAGATACGCGGCGCGGACGTGTTCGTTTCCGTGAAGCTCATCTGCAGGTCCCTCCATTGCTGCATTTCCGGTTTCCAGGACATAGGCGTAGTCAGCCAGTTCCAGCGCCAGCTCGGCATTCTGCTCGACCAAGACGACCGACAGCCCGTTGGCGTTGATCTCCTCAACGATCTGGGCGATTTCCTCGACAATCACCGGCGCCAGCCCCATCGAGGGTTCATCCATCAAGAGAAGCCGCGGCTTGGACATCAGCGCGCGGCCGATGGCCAGCATCTGCTGTTCGCCGCCCGACATCGTCTTGGCCATCTGGGTGCGCCGTTCGCGCAGCCGCGGGAAGCGGGTGAAGACATCTTCCAGGTCCTCCTCCACCGCGTCCTTGTCCTTGCGCAGAAACGCCCCGGTGCGCAGGTTTTCCTCGACCGTCATGTCGGGGAAAATCCGCCGCCCTTCCGGCACATGGGCGATACCGTTGGCCACCACCTTATACGCGGG
Organism: Leisingera sp. ANG-Vp; assembly: GCF_000813725.1. Taxonomy (GTDB): domain Bacteria; phylum Pseudomonadota; class Alphaproteobacteria; order Rhodobacterales; family Rhodobacteraceae; genus Leisingera. The sequence continues at coordinate 46,590 of NZ_JWLD01000084.1, read as the reverse complement.
CAGATGGTCGATCCGCTTGCCCTCGAAGGTGATTTCGCCCGCAGTGATCGGCAGCATCCCCGACATCGCCCGCAGCGTAGTGGTCTTGCCCGCGCCGTTGCCGCCGATGATGGTGACGATCTTGCCCTCCGGCACCGCAACCGAGATGTTCCGGATTGCGTTGATCTTGCCGTAGTTGACGGCGATGTTCTTCATCTCAAGCAACATGGCGCGCGCCTCCCAGGTAAGCCTCGATCACCGCCGGATGGTTGCGGATCTCATGCGGGCCGCCTTCAGCCAGGAATTTGCCAAAACTCATGCAGGTGATGTTGTCGCACAGCCCCATGATCGCCTGCATGTCATGCTCGACGATCAGGATGGTGATCCCGTCGGCCTTAAGCCGCTCCATCAGATCCATCATCTGCCGCGTCTCTTCCGGGTTCATACCGGTGAACGGCTCGTCCAGCAGGACCACATCCGGGTGGCTGGCATAAGCCACCGCCATGCCCAGTGCCCGCTGATGCCCATGGGACAGATCACCCGCCCGCTCGTGCATCACGTGATCCAGGCCAAAGAACTCCAATGCTTCCTTGGCACGCGCCTCGGCGCCGCTGCGGTCCTCCTTGTCCCAGCCGATGATCGCGGCAAAGATGTTGGGGCGGAACGGCATATGGGTGCCGACCAGCGCATTCTCCAGCACGGTCAGTTCGGCAAACAGAGTGGAATGCTGGAACGTCCGCACAACTCCGCGCCGGGCCACCTCATGCATCTGCAGGCCGGATATATCCTCGCCCCGCAGCAGCACCTGCCCCGAGGTCGGCGTGTAAAAGCCTGAGATCATGTTGAACGTTGTGGTCTTGCCCGCTCCGTTCGGACCTATCAGACCATGGATCGAGCCATGCGCCACCTTGAACGACAGGCTGTCTACTGCCACCAGGCCGCCAAACCGCATGGTCAGGTCTTTGACTTCGAGAAAATCGGTCATTCTGCCGGGCTCCGTTCCGGCGCGCCGTTCGAGGCACGTCTTTGAGTGAATTTCTGCACGATGCTTTCCAACCCATTGGGCAGGAACAGGATCGACAGGATCATGATGGCGCCATAGATCAGCGGCCGCATCTGCTCGAGCCCCAGCTCGCGCAGCACAACCTCGTTGATGACGGTCAGCACCACACAGCCCAGGATCGGCCCATAAAAGGTCGCGGTGCCGCCGACAATTGCCCAGGTCAGCACGAAGACCATCAGGTCGATGTCAAAGGCGTTGGGATTGATGGTGCCCACGTAATGCGCCAGCAGCGCGCCGGAAATGCCGGCAAAGCCCGAGGCAATGGCAAAGGCCAGCGTCCGGTAGGCCCGCACATTCACCCCCGAGGCCTGCGCCAGCTTGTCCTGCCAATGCACCGCATGGAAGGTGAGGCCAACCGGCGACTTCTCGATCCGCCACAGGATCCACAGGCAAACCGCCACAACAACGCCTGCAAAGTAGTAGTAGGAGGTCGGCTCGAAGAAATCGAACTGATAGAAGCCAACCGAGAAATCCGGCATCGGGTCGATCCCCTTGATCCCCTTCGCGCCGCCAAAGGGATCGCGGAACCGCTTCCACAGCAGGCGGATGATTTCGCCGGCGGCAAAAGAGCCGATCAGAAAATAGAACCCCTTCATCCGGAACAGCGGGAAGGACAGCAGCACCGCAATCAATGCGGCAAAGACCCCGCCCAGCAGCATTGACACCGGCACGTAAACACCCAGCTTCTTGGTCAGCAGAGCCGAGCTATAAGCCCCCACCCCCATGATCACCACATGCCCCAGCGACCACTCGCCGGTCAGCGTCAGCAGCCGGTAGCTCGCTACCAGCAGCACATTGATGGTCAGGAACACCAGGATTTCCTGCTGCGAGAAGCTGAGCCCATGCGGCAGGGCGATCAGCGCGGCCAGCGCCGCGATCCAAATCAGGAACTTAGGCACGGTCCGCACTCCCAAACAATCCAGTCGGCTTCACGATCAGCACCAGCAGCATCAGCGACAGCCCGACGATGTCGGCCAGCACGCCGTCCCAGAAGGTGGTCACAAATGTATGCACCAGCGCATAGGCAACCGAGGCGACGATGGCGCCCTCCAGCGAGCCGACCCCGCCGACGATGATGACGATAAAGGCGGTGACAATCACCGAATGGCCCATATGCGGGTTGACCGAGACCAGCGGCGCGGTCAGGGCCCCGGCAATCCCAGCCAGACCCGCACCGATGAACATGGCAATCCGCGCGGTTTGGGTGATTGATATCCCCTGCAGCGCCGCAGCCTCCGGGTCCTGCGCCGAGGCGCGCAAAGCCCAGCCGAATTTGGTGCGTTTCAAAAAGTACCAAAGCGCCGACAGAAGCACGATGGCGGCGATGATCACATAAAGCCGCGCCACCGGCAGCCGTACTTTCTCGGAGAACGCAATCACCTCCTGCGTGACCGGCGGGATATGCACCATCCGCACGCCAAATCCCATCACCGCCAGCGCCTGCAGGATCATCAGGAACCCGATCGAAGCCACCAGGCCGCCCAAGGGGTTGTCCTTCAACGGCCGGAACAGCGCCCTCTCCATCAGCAGGCCCAGGCAGCCGACAAACAGGAGCCCCGCCGCCACGGCCAGAAAGAACGGCACATTTAGCCCGGCATACAGCGCCACAATCGCATAGGCGCCCGCCATGAACAGTTCGCCATGGGCAAAGTTGATCACCCCCATGACACCGAAAATCAGCACAAGCCCCACAGCAACAAGGGAAATATAGCTCGCAGCATACACGGCGTTGAGGCCGGTCTGCGCCAGAAGGTCCAGCATTGGATTGTCTCTTTTTTCAGTCGGTCCCGCGGCGCGGAAACTTGCCCCGCACCGCCTGATTGCCTGCCTGAAAGGTCAGCTGCGCTGATCCCACATCTGGTCATAGGCTTGCATATGCTTGACCAGCAGGTCGCCATGCTTGGCGTACCAGTCCGGGATCGAGCGGAACTCCTTGATCGTGGCCTTGCCGCCCTCGATCGCCACCACCGGCCAGTCGCCGACCAGCGCATTGTCGATGCCAAACAGCTCGGTACCCCACCAGTCGGCATCGCCAAAGGCGTGCTTGCCCTTGCCCTCTTTCATTGCCGCGGCCACCGCATCCGGGCTGGCCGATCCGGCTTTCTCGGCCGCCGCCTTCCACAGATCCATGATCGAGGCATATTCCCAGCTCACCGCGCCCCATTGGCCCGGGTGCCGCTTATTGAACTCGGCATAGAAACCATTGGGATCGGTGAAATTGATGTTATCGCCGTTCAGCGCCGGATCGTCGAAATCCGGGAACTGGAAGACAAAGCCCTCCATGAACTCTTCCGAGGTCTTGGCGATCATCTGGTCATAGAAATCCGCTGTGCAGGAGATGATCTGCCCCTTGAACCCCTGCTGGAACAGCTGCTCGGCAATCGGGTGCACATAGTCGCTGTAGCAGGTGTCCAGACAGACGATATCCGGGTTCTTGCTGATCAGCCGGGTCACAACCGGTGCAAAATCCGTGGTCGCCGGGTCAAACAGCAGCGGCGCGTCCAGCATCTCGATACCCGCTGCCTCAAAGGCCGCCAAATAGGTCGCGACCGAGGGCAGCCCCAGCGCGTCGTCCTGCGCGCACATCACCGCGGTTTTCAGTTCCGGCCTGTTCTCGGCCAGCCACTCCACGCCGGTCACATTGTAGATCGGATGCACCTCGGCCGGCGCAATCAGCGTATTTGTATCCGGCGACAGGTCCGACGGCAGCAGGGTTGAAAACAGCATGCCGGTCTTGTCCGCCACCGGCTGCACCCCTGGCCAGGTGTCGCCGCCCAGCATCATGATGAAGCTGACACCGTCTTCGCGGATCAGCTTGGTGGCGCCGGTGCGCGCCTTGGCCGGGTCGTATTCGTTATCATAGGCCACGAACTCGACATTGTGGCTGCCATCGCCCAGCTTGATGCCGCCCGCGGCATTCACCCTCTCGGCCCAGATCTCGCAGCCGTCCAGCCCGGGCTTGCCCCAGGCCGCCACCGCGCCGGTCAAAGGCGCCAGAAAGCCGATCTTGATGGTGCTGCCCGCCGCCAGTGACGTGCCCGGCAGCCCGGCGCTCATCGCGGCAGCCGCCGTCGAATGAAGGAACGTCCTCCGGGTCAGCCCCGATTTCACGATCTTGGAAATCATCTTCTTCTCCCATGTTGGACCCGCCTGTTTGTTTTTGCGGCGGTGTGTTCTGCGGGATGAGGCCCTCCTGCGGGACCCGCGGGTTCAGGCCAACGCCACTGAACCAGTTGATCCAAATTGGACCCACCCTGGATCAAGGCTGGCAGCGAGATGGTTCACCGTCAAGAAATTTTCTTTCACTTTCAGGACCGAAAAGGCACCAAAATCAGACCACAGCTGCGCAAATGCGGCAATAAGCACATTAAAAACGGCATTAAAACATACCCTTACCGCTCACCTTAACAAATCAACCAGAAAGCCAATTTCTGAACCAATTTCCTCAACTTTCTTGCTGTCTGGCGCAGAAACCGGTAGGCTGAAAGCCAATCACAGCTGCGTCAGATGGTTGCAAAATGGCCTCCAAAGCCGGTATTGGCACCCCTGTTGCAGTGATCAGGAGCAGGGGATTCTCCCGCTCAGCCGGCCGGGAAAACCAGATTATGAGCTCAGCGGAAGAAACCACGTCGCAGATCCTGACCACCCATTCGGTGGGCGCCACCGTGCAGGTGGTGATTGACACTTTGTTTGCCCGCATCAAATCCGGCACATACCCGGTCGACACCCGGCTGCCATCCGAGCGCACCCTGGCGTCCGAGCTCGGCGTTGCCCGCAATACTGTACGCGAGGCACTGGATGTTCTGGCTGCGCAAAACGTGATCCACCGCCGCCCGGGTTCTGGCAGTTTCGTGAAATTCCGCTCCGATCCCAAGCCCGAGACGTCTTATTCCACCTTGGCCAAGGAAGTCTCACCGCTGGACCACCTGGTGGTGCGCGGAATTCTGGAACCGGAGCTGATCCGCCTCGCCGTTATCAACATGACGCCGCGCCAGATCGAAGAGCTGGACGAAATCCTCTCCCGCATCGAAGCCGTGCGCACCGACACGGATGCGTTCATCGAGGCTGAGGAGGATCTCTACCGCAAGATCGCCGAGGGTTCCGGCAACCCGCTGCTGCACTCCTGCTACGAGCTGACGATCGAGGCCTGCCGCCTGTCCTACCGCACCGCCCTGCGCCGCCGCCACCTGACGCCGCAGCGGATGCAGGACTACCAGAAGCGCTACAACACGCTGTTCAACGCCATCGCCTCGCGCGATGTGGAATCGGCGGTGGAATTCATCAAGCTGCACCTGATCGACGAGCAGAAACTGCTGCTGCAGGAAGTCTGAGCCGGATTAACCCAGGACCGCCCGCGCGCTGGCCTCATTGCCGGGCGCCGCGCTTTCCAGCCGCTGGTGCCACAGCTGCCCCAGTGCCGCCATTTCCGCCTTCAGAAGGTTGGAATGCTGCGCCAGCCAGCCCGGGATGGAGCCGAACCCGGCAATCCGCGCCTTGCCTTCCTGGATGGTCACCACCGGCCAATCCCCCACCAAAGCGTTTGAAATGCCGAAGATTTCCTCGCCCCACCATTCCGCGTGGCCAAAGGCGTGGGTGACATGACCCAGCTGTTTCATCGCTGCCAGAACCGACGGGGACTCGACCGAGCCCGCCTTTTCCACCGCGCTGTGCCAGATATCGAGGATCGCCACATATTCCCAGCTCACCGCGGACCAGGTTCCTGGGAAGCGGCGGTTGTATTCTTCATAGAACGTGTGGGGCTGATTGAAGAAGAACGCTTTCTCCCGCAGCAGCGGATCGTCAAAGTCCGGGAACTGGAACAGAACCCCCTCCATGAATTCTTCCGAGGTCTTCTCCACCAGCTTGCCGTAGCCATCCATGGTGCAGCTGATGATCTGCCCCTTGAACCCTTTGGCATAGGCGTATTCGGTCATCGCATGCACCATCGGTGTGTAGGATGAGCACCAGCACAGGATATCGGCGCCGCTTTCCAGCATCGGATCCACCACCGGCCCTGGGTCCATTGAGCATGCATCATACTGCACTTCCCTCAGGATCTTCTTGCCCGCCGCTTTGAACGCCGCCCGGTAAACCGCCTGCGTCGGCAGCCCCAGCAGGTCCATCTGACTGCACAAAGCGACGGTTTTCAGCTCCGGCCGGTTCTCGGCCAGCCAGGCGACGCCGGTCACATTCTGGATCGGGTGCGCTTCACTGGGCGCGATAAGATAGGGCGTATCCGGCGACAGATCGGTGGGCAGCAGGGTCGAGGTCAGCACCTTGTTGCGCATCAGGAAGTCCTGCACCGGGGCGAATGTGTCTCCGCCCAGCATCAGCATCAGCTTAACGTTATGCTTCTGTACCAGTTCCACCGCGCCTTCCAGCGCCCGGTCAGGGTTGTAGCCGCAATCGTAGGAATGGATTCGAATCGGGTATCGGCGGCCGCCAACCAGCACCCCGCCGGCCTTGTTCAGCCCGTCCTCCCAGATCCGGCAACCGTTCAATCCGGGCAGCCCCCAGCTCTCCACCCGCCCTGAAAGCGGGCCTAAAAAGCCTATATTCACTGATTCTGTCATCCCTACGGACAACCGGGGCAGCGCCGCGCGCGCGGTCAGTTGATGCGCAAAACTCGTCGTCTTCATGGTTTGAATCCTAACAATAATTTTGCGCGCTTCCAGTCCAATTGAGAAGAATCTTATTCCTCCAATGAAAATTGGTTGACTTACCGGCGCAAATTTGGACCTATTTGGATCAGACCAAATGAACCAAATAAATACATTGGTCTGAACCAATGGGAGAGCCACATGACCAAGAAACGCATTGCCATCATCGGCGCCGGCCCCTCCGGCCTGGCGCAGCTGCGTGCATTCCAGTCCGCCGCCAACAAAGGGGAAGAGATCCCCGAGATCGTCTGCTTCGAGAAGCAGGACAACTGGGGCGGCCTGTGGAATTACACCTGGCGCACCGGCCTGGATGAAAACGGCGAACCGGTGCACTGCTCGATGTACCGCTACCTGTGGTCCAACGGCCCCAAGGAGGGCCTGGAATTTGCCGACTATTCCTTCGAGGAGCATTTCGGCAAGCAGATCGCATCCTACCCGCCGCGCGCCGTGCTGTTCGACTACATCGAAGGCCGGGTGAAAAAGGCCAACGTGCGCAAGTGGATCCGCTTCAACTCAGCCATCCGCTGGGTGGAGTACAACGAGGGCGCGGGCAATTTCACCATCACCGTCCATGACCACTCCAAGGACAGCACCTACAAGGAAGATTTCGACCACGTGATCTGCGCCTCGGGCCACTTCTCGACCCCGAACGTGCCGTTCTACCCCGGCTTCGACACCTTCAACGGCCGCGTGCTGCACGCCCATGACTTCCGCGACGCCCGCGAATTCGCCGGCAAGGACATCCTGATCCTCGGCGCCTCCTACTCGGCCGAAGACATCGGCTCCCAGTGCTGGAAATACGGCGCCAAATCGATCACCACCTCCTACCGTAGCGAGCCGATGGGCTTCAAATGGCCGGAGAACTGGGACGAAGTGCCCGCGCTGGAGTCGGTCAGCGGCAACACCGCCACCTTTGCCGATGGCACCCAGAAAGAGGTCGACGCAATCATCCTCTGCACCGGCTACAAGCACTACTTCAACTTCCTGCCGGACGATCTGCGCCTGAAGACCGCCAACCGCCTGGCCACTGCCGACCTCTACAAAGGCGTGGTCTATGCCCATAACCCCAAGATGTTCTATCTGGGCATGCAGGACCAGTGGTTCACCTTCAACATGTTCGACGCGCAGGCCTGGTGGGTCCGCGATGCGATCATGGGCAAGATCGAGATCCCGGCAGACAAAGAGACCCTGCTGGCCGACGTCAAAGAGCGCGAAGAGCGCGAAGAAGCCTCACCGGACGTCAAATACGCGATCAAATACCAGGGCGACTATGTGCTGGAGCTGATCGAAGAGACCGACTACCCTACCTTCGACGTGGCCGGCGCCTGCCAGGCCTTCTACGAGTGGAAGGGGCACAAGGCGGAGGACATCATGGCCTTCCGCAACAACTCCTACAAATCGGTCATCACCGGCACCATGGCGCCCGTGCACCACACCCCGTGGAAGGACGCCCTGGACGACACCCTCGAAGTTTATCTGCAGAACTAGGGACCCGTCCCCGGCAGATCGCCTGCGCCGTTTTCCTTCCTGTACGGCGCAGGCACCCCTTCGCTGCTGTGCGAATCCTCATTCGCAAGCTAAACTCCACCTCATGCAGCGCGGCAATAACATGACTCTCGGCTTCCTGATTTTTCCCGGCTTTCCAATGGCCTGCCTGACCTCGGCCATCGAACCCCTGCGTGCGGCAAATGAAATTGCCGGCACCGAAACCTTCCGATGGAAACTTGTGTCCGAGGCCGGCGCCAGCGTGAATGCCTCCGCCAATGTGGCTTTCCAGCCGGACTGCTCGCTGGATCAGGCCGAAGAGATCGACACCCTGTTCCTGCTGTCCAGCCCGCAAGGCAAGTTCGACGACCCCAAGGCCTCCAACGGCAAGCTGCGCCACCTGGCCCGCCACGGCACCAAGATGGGCGCCGTATCAGGCGGGGTGTTCCCGCTGGCCCGTTCCGGCCTGCTGGACGGCCACAGCTGCTCGGTACACTGGTGCTACAAGGCCGCTTTCACCGCCGAGTTCCCCTCACTGGCCACCGTTGACGACGTGATCGTGCTGGACCGCCGCCGGTACACCGCCAGCGGCGCCGCGGCGATGTTCGACCTGTCATTGAAGCTGATCGAACAGGCCCTGGGCGATGCGGTGATGACCGAGGTCGCCTGCTGGTTCCAGCATCCGATGGTCCGCGCCGAGGGCGTGCGCCAGAAGATCCCCGCCTTCAAGACCGACAGCACCGCCGACAGCCTGCCGCCACCGGTCGCCAAGGCTGTTGAGCTCTTTGCCGACAATCTGGAACACCCGGTTTCGATCCGCGATGCCGCCAGCACAATCGGCGTCTCGCCGCGCCAGCTGGAGCGCAGCTTCAAGTCCGCCACCGGCCAAAGCCCGGCGATCTACTACCGCACCCTGCGGATGAACGCGGCGCGGCAGCTGGTGATGTACTCCCGCGACTCGATCACCTCGATCGCCAACGCGGTGGGCTACGCCACCTCCTCGACCCTGTCGCAGCACTACCGCGAAAGCTTCGGCGTCACCCCGCAGGAGGAACGCCGCAAGGTGAACCTGTTCCGGGTCCAGGACAACCGGCCGATCCCCTCGGCCTGAAGTTCCAGCCTGAGGCCTCAGCTTCCCATGATCCGCTTGCGGCGCTCTTTCATCACCGCGTCGGCCTTCACCGTGCCGTCGTGGAAGGAACCGAACACCTTGTCCCAGGGCACCTCCAGCGAGCCGTAGTTGCACTCGAAATAGCGGTGGTGCATCTGGTGGTGGAAGGTGCCCAGCGACAGCCGGTTCTTGTCCTTCATCAGCATCCCTTCGAAGCCGGTATGGGTGGTTGCGGCAGTCAGCGCGTTGAACTGCAGATGGTACAGAATATGCACCGGATGCGCCGCCACCACCCAATGGATCAGCACCGAGCCGAGGAAGATCAGATGCTCCACCGGGTGCATCGACATGCCTGACCAGGGGCCCACGTTTATATTGCGGTGATGCAGCGCGTGCACGTGTTTGTAGAAGAACGGCACATGCAGCAGCCGGTGGATCCAGTAGAAGTAAAAGCTCTCCCAGATCGGGATCAGCCAGAACAGGGCAATGAACCAGACCGGATGCGCCGCCCAGGTGATCATCGGCGCATAGCCATTGGCCATCGCCCAGAACATCAGCACCTCATAAGCAGTCCAGAAAAACACACCGCTGGTCAGGGTCCAGAACATGTTGTCCCGGATCTGCCCGCCCAGCGTGAACTGGCGCCCGTTCTTCATCAGCGGCCGCGGGTCGTATTTCAGCCGCTTTCCTTGCGCGGTGAAACTGTAGAAATAGAGGTGCAGCAGCCCGGCCACCCCGGCCATCAGAACCAGGTTGCGCAGATACATCGGGGCGATCCAGCTGAGCGACAGGTTTTGGCTCTCCTCCAGCGGCGGCTGGAACCAGTAGAAAGAGATCAGCGCAATGCCCGCAATGATCAGTTTTTCCGAGATCAGAAACCAGCCGTTCAGCCACCACTTCAGCGCCGCAACCGGCCGCGGCGGCCAGTGAAACAGCGGCGATGTCTGCAGCGGCAATGCCGGCAAGTGGTTCCAGCCTTTCAGATCCTGTTCGCTCATCTGCTGCCCTCCTTTCAGGATAGCTACAGCCTGCCGCGGAATTTCATCTTTGAAAAACAGAATATTCAGATAACATTCCTCTGAAATTCAGAGGTAAAGATGACCGTCACCCTCAAGGCCATGCGCTATTTCACCACCGCGCTGCAGCACGGCAGCATCAGCCGCGCCGCCGAGGAGCTGCATGTGGCTGCTTCAGCCGTCTCGGCAGCAATTGACCAGATCGAGACACAGTTTCAGCTCCAGCTCATCACCCGCCACCGCGCCCGCGGCATTGAACCCACCCGGGCCGGCCGCGACATGGCCCGCAAGTTCACCCGCTTGCTGGAGGACTACGACTCAATCCTGGCCGAAGGTGCCGAACTGAAACAGGAGTTCACCGGCAGCTTCCGCCTTGGCTATTACGCGCCCGTGGCCCCCGGCTTCCTACCGCAAATCCTCACGCCTTTCCTGGCGCCCCGGCATCAGGTCGCGCTGGAGCTGGAGGAATGCCACAACGATGCCGCCCAGGCGGGCCTGCAGGACGGCCGCTATGACGCAATCCTGTTTGTTCCGGACGGCAGCCATCCGCAAATCGACTATGATGTCCTTTTGCAGGCGCCACCCTACGCGCTGCTCCATCCCGGCCACCCGCTGGCGGCAAATGAGGTACTGAGCCTCGCCGATCTGGCAAATGAGCCGCTGATTGCCCTGAACCGGCCAATGGTCACCGATTATCAGCTGCGCCTGTTTGCCGGCCTCACCCGCCGGCCGGAAACCATCGTTCAAGCCAACACCACCGAGATGGTCCGCGCCATGGTCGCCGCGGGCCACGGCTGTGCCATCCTGAACATGCGCCCCGCCACCGATCTCAGCTATGGCGGCCAGCCGCTGGCGGCGCGGCCCATTGCCGACGGCGGCACCCCGCTGTCACTGGCCGTCGGCTACAACCGCACCAACCCGCGCCGCATCACCAGCGCGTTTGCCAAAGCCTGCAAAGACTGGGCCGCCAGCCCCGCCGCCGCCGAGTTCATTGTGCTGCCGCCAAATGAAACAGGCGCCCCGTAAGCCGGAGCGCCTGCCAAACTCGTTTATAGAGCCTTAAATCGCTGACTGCGCCGCCGCCACCAGCGCGTGATGCAGCGACCCGGCAGAGCTGCGCGGCCCCACGATCGAGTATTTCTGTCCGGCCTCATGGCACAGCAGGAAAACCCCCAGATGCTCCATCGAGGTCCGGGTGGCATCACCCGGCTTCCCCGCCCGGATATTGGCATTGCAGAGCCGCTCCAGCACGTCAAAGCAGCGGCTGCCTTCCATGTCGAAACGGCACCAGCCGTCGGTCTGCTCCACCACGGAACCGGCCTCGCCGACAGCTTCCTTCAGCTCACCCGCCAGCAGCTCGTGGCTGTCATGCGGCGCCGAGATCATCCACAGATCCGGTCCCATCCACCAGGCTGCAAACTCGCCATTTGCGTTCCAGCTTGCAGGCTCCGGCAGAGCCCCGCCCAGATAGGAGGCGGCGGCGGATTTCACCGCGTCTTCGCTGCCCTGGCGTGCGCCCAGCGAGGCCAGCGCCCGGTCCGTCACCTCGCGGATCAAGAGACCGGTGAAGGCATCCACCTGCGGCTCAAACCCGCCCAGGGGAGAGACCGCTTTCAGACCATGATTATCGAACTTACCCACGGAGACGCTCCCCTTCCGGATCCACAAAATGCGCGCTGACAACTTCGACCTGGACTTCCTTGCCTTCCAGCGGGTTGACCGCGCGGATCACCTCGCCTTTGCGGCTGTCGCCGCTTTTCAGGAAGCCGATCCCGATCGAGCAGCCCAGCACCGGCGAATAGGCGGCCGAGGTGATATAGCCCTGATCGGTTGCTGCGCTGACCTCGCCATCGGCATTCATCAGATGCGCCCCGGCCTGCACCGGTTCAGCGGCATTCACCGGCTTGAAACCAACCAGCTTCAGGGCGTTCTCCTGGTTCATGCCCTCACGCTCGCTCAGCGTATTGCCGATGCAGTCCTTCTTCTTGCTGACCATCCGGCCCATGCCGAGGTTCAGCGCCGAGGTGGTGCCGTTCAGCTCGTTGCCGGCAGCATGGCCCTTCTCGATCCGCATGACGCCCAGCGCCTCGGTGCCATAAGGCACAGCGTCGAACTCCTCGCCCGCTTCCATCAGCTTGCGGATCATCGCATCGCCATAGCGGGTCGGAACCGCGATCTCATAGGCCAGCTCGCCCGAGAAGGAGATCCGGAACAGCCGCGCCCGGCAACCTCCTGCGACAGTGACTTCACCGCAGGCCATGAAGGGAAACGCCTCGTTCGAGATGTCGAACTCGGGGTCCACGACTTTCTGCAACAGCTTGCGGGCATTTGGACCCGCCACCGCGAACTGTGCCCAGGCCTCGGTAGTCGAGATCAGCTGCACATCCATGTCTGGGAACAGGCACTGGCGCGCAAATTCCATGTTGCGGTAGACCAGAACTGCGTTGGCGGTGGTGGTGGTCACCACGAAATGATCCTCGGCAAAGCGCGCCGCGGTGCCGTCGTCATAGGCGATGCCATCCTCGCGCAGCATCAGGCCGTAGCGGACCTTGCCCACCGGCAGCTTGGCAAAGGCATTGGCATACATCTTGTTCAGGAACGCCGCCGCATCCTTGCCCTGCACGTCGATCTTGCCCAGCGTGGTCACGTCGCAGATACCCACCGAGTTGCGGGTCTGCAGCACCTCGCGGTCCACCGACTGGCGCCAATGGGTTTCGCCTTTCTTGGGGAACCACTGGGCGCGCAGCCACTGGCCGACCTCGACAAACTCGGCGCCCTGCTCCTCAGCCCATTTGTGGCTGGGGGTCTTGCGGGTGGGGCGGAACTCTTCGCCCACCGAGCGGCCGGCCATCACGCCAAAGGAGACCGGCGTATAGGGCGGACGGAACATAGTGGTGCCGACCTCGGGGATCTGCTTGCCCGCCAGTTCAGCCATGATCGCCAGACCGCCCATGTTGGAGGTCTTGCCCTGATCGGTGGCCATGCCCAGGGTGGTGTAGCGCTTCAGATGTTCGACCGAGCGGAAGTTCTCCTGATGCGCCAGTTTCACATCCTTGACGGTGACGTCGTTCTGCTGGTCCAGCCAGGCGCGGCCCTTGCCTTCCTTCACGTACCAGAAGGGGGTCACGTTGATCGGCGCATCCTCGGCCTCGGGCAGAGCGTCTGCCTTGGCTTCAATGCCCAGCTCTGACAATGCGGCCACGGCCCCCTCGGCACCGGCCCGCAATGCGGCAGCGGTGGAGAAATCTCCGTTAGCAGCACCAGCCACGGACATGTTCTGCGGCAGATCCCCTGCTGGCACAAAGGCCGCAATGTCCTCGCGCCAGGCCGGACGGCCGCGCTGGTGGCAGGTCAGATGCACGTTCGGGTTCCAGCCGCCGGAAACCGCCAGCGCACCGCAGGGCACGTCGCGGGTGGCGCCATTGGCCAGACGCAGCCGCGCCACTTCCAGGCCCAGCCGGCCCTTGGTGTCGATCACCTGGGCGCCGGCAAACAGCTCGGCTCCTTCGACCTTGGGCGCCTCTGCGCGGGTGTCGATCACTGCAGTGACCTTTACACCTTTGGCGATCAGGTCCGCCGCGGTGCGGTGGCCGTCGTCGTTGTTGGTGAAAACCGCAACGGTCTGATCCGGCGTCACCGCCCAGCGGTTGGCATAGGCGCGCACCGCACCCGCCAGCATCACGCCGGGGCGGTCGTTGTTTTCAAAGGCAATGGGCCGCTCAGTGGCGCCTGCCGCCAGCATCGCCCGCTTGGAATAGATCCGCCACAGGATCTGCCGCGGCTTGCCTGCTTCCGGCGCCAGCACGTGGTCGGCCGTGCGCTCCACCGCGCCATAGATGCCATGGTCGTAGGCCCCGATGATCGAGGTGCGCGGCATCACCCGCACATTCGGCATCGACGCCAGCTCGGCCTGCGCCTGCTCGACCCAAGCCGCGCCGGTCAGATCGCCAATGCCAAAAGTCTCGGCATTCAGACGCCCGCCCAGCAGGAAGTCCTCATCGGCAATAATCACTTGCGCGCCAGCACGGCCCGCGGTCAGCGCCGCCATCAGGCCGGTGGGCCCGGCGCCGATCACCAGCAGGTCGCAATGCAGGAAGCCCTTGTCATAAGCGTCCGGGTCATCCTCAAAGCTGATGCTGCCCAGACCCGCCGCCTTGCGGATAATGGGTTCGTACAGCTTCTCCCAGAAGGCTGCAGGCCACATGAAGGTCTTGTAGTAGAAGCCCGCGGTCAGGAAGTTCGAAAACCGGTCGTTGATCGCCATGAAGTCATGCTGCAGCGACGGCCAGCGGTTCTGCGAGTTCGCCTCCAGACCATCATACAGCTCGGCCACGGTGGCGCGGGTGTTCGGCTCCTGCCGCCCGCCGCTGCGCAATTCTACCAGCGCGTTGGGTTCTTCCGAGCCCGAGGTCAGAGGCCCGCGCGGACGGTGGTATTTGAACGACCGGCCCATCAGCCGCACGCCGTTCGCGAGCAGCGCCGAGGCCAGCGTGTCGCCCTCAAACCCCTTGTAGCGCTTGCCGTCGAAGGTGAAGTTCAGCGCCTTGCTGCCCTTGATCAGCCCGCCATCCAGACGGTTTACCTGCACGCCCTTGCGGGCCCCGGTGCTGCCGTCGGCCTGGAACGCAACCGTTCCTGCATTCATCCCCGCGTTCATTACGGTGTCAGTCATTTGCTGCGCCCCCTTGCCCGGGCCACATCACGGGCCAGTTCGACATTCAGGATTTCATGGGTCACGGTGTTGCGGGTCACCACCAGCCAGGAGCGGTCGCCCTGCTCGTGGAACCACAGCTCGCGGTGCTCGCCCGCCGGGTTGTCGCGGAGATACAGGTAGTCGTGGAACTGCCCTGCTGCGTCGTCAGCTTCCCAGTCGGGACGGTCGATCAGGGTTGCATCGCCCAGGTAGGTGAACTCCTGGCTATCCCGCGGCCCGAGGATCGGATGGTTGATAATCATCGCTGTTTTCCTTTCCTCAGTGCAGGTTCGGCTGGGCGCCCTGGCCCTTTTCGTCAATCATGCGGCCCTTGCGGAACCGGTCGAGCCGGTATTCCGTGGCCACCTTGTGCGGCGTGTCCGTCGCCAGCAGATGCGCATAGCACCAGCCCGAGGCCGGGGTTGCCTTGAACCCGCCGTAGCACCAGCCGCCGTTGAAATAGAGGCCGTCCACATGGGTCTTGTCGATGAAGGGGGAGCCGTCCATCGACATGTCCATGATGCCGCCCCAGCTGCGCAGCATCCGTACCCGGCCCAGCGCCGGGATCAGCGCCATGCCGCCCTCGATCACATCTTCGACCACCGGCAGATTGCCGCGCTGCGCGTAAGAATTGTACATGTCGAGGTCGCCGCCAAAGACCAGGCCGCCCTTGTCCGACTGGCTGCAATAGAAGTGGCCGGCACCAAAGGTGATGACCCCGTCCAGCACCGGCTTCAGCCCTTCCGAGACAAAGGCCTGCAGCACATGGCTTTCGATCGGCAGGCGCATGCCCGCCTTCTCCATCACACGGCTGGAGGAACCGGCCACGCAGCTCGCCACCTTATTGGCGCCGATGAAGCCCTTGGTGGTCTCCACGCCCAGGCATTTGCCGTTCTCGATCTTGAAGCCGGTGACTTCGCAGTTCTGAATGATGTCGACACCGCGCAGGTCCGCACCGCGGGCATAGCCCCAGGCCACCGCATCATGGCGCACGGTGCCGCCGCGGCGGTGCAAGAGGCCGCCCTTGATCGGGAAGCGCGCGTTGTTGAAGTTCAGGAACGGATACATCGCGCGGACGCCATCGGTGTCCAGCAGCTCCGCGTCCGAGCCATTCAGGATCATCGCATTGCCCCGGCGCCGCGCCGCGTCGCGCTGCGCATCGGTGTGCACCAGGTTCAGAATGCCGCGCTGGCTGACCATGGCGTTGTAGTTGAAGTCCTGCTCCAGCCCTTCCCACAGTTTCAGCGACAGCTCATAAAACGGCTCATTGCCGTCGAGCAGATAGTTGGAGCGGATAATGGTGGTGTTGCGGCCCACGTTGCCGCCGCCGATCCAGCCCTTCTCGATCACCGCGACATTGGTGATGCCGTGGTTCTTGGCCAGGTAATAGGCCGTCGCCAGCCCGTGGCCGCCTCCGCCGATGATCACCACATCGTAGCTTTTCTTGGGTTCCGGATCGCGCCAGGTCGGGCGCCATCCCTTGTGGCCCGTCAGGGCCTCCTTGATCACTTTCAGGCCGGAATACCGCATGATGTCCTCTCAACTGTCCCCGCAAGGGTCGTCGAGAAACGCTGCCTTTCACAGAGCGATATCGGACGCCGGACACGCCATTTGCGTCATATTCCGCAATTCGACAGTGCAAATGCAGCATGACATTCGGCGCAACCACAACATGATTTTCAACGCAATGAACTGTTTTAAAACATTAAAATCATGACGCATCACAAGTTCAGCAAAAACGCCACCCTCACCCGGTTTGCGTCACCCGCCCCAGCATCCGCGCCAAATGCGGCAAATGCGACTCACTCGGACAGGTCGATCTCATCCAGCTCATTGAGAAGGTCCAGCAGCGCTTCATAGCGGTCAGCTCCCATCTTGGCCCGGGTGCGGTTCATCAGCTCAAGACTCGCGTCAATGTTGTCCGCAATGATCTTCTCGCCCGCGGGCGCAATCCGGACCACTTGGCGGCGACGGTCCTCGGTGTCGCGCTCGCGGCTGATCAGCTGTTTCTCTTCCAGCTTCTGCAGGATCCGCGTCAGGCTCGGCAGCAGCAGGCAGGCCTTGTCAGCAATCTGGGTCGGATCGATCGGCCCGTCCTCCTGCACCACCCGCAGCACCCGCCACTGCTGTTCAGTCAGATCAGCGCCGCTCAAGAGGGCGCGGATCGGCCCCATCACACGCTCGCGCGCCCGAAGAAGCGCGATGGGAAGGGAACGGTCTGTGGCCGGCATCATCTTGGTCATATCCGATTATCACCCCCCTTCCGGGTAAACGCAATTGCCGCTTGGATTTCTTCTGCTTGACTCACGGCACCTCAATTGCTACACATGTTAAGTAATTCACGAGAGGTAACGCAAATGCCGCACATCACGCTGGACTACTCAGCCAACATGGAGGAGCGCACCGATATCGCCGCGCTTTGCAGCTATTTGCGGCAGGCAGCAGCGGCCACCGGCGTGTTTCCCCTCGCGGGTATCCGGGTGCGGGCCTTTGCGGCCAATCATGTCTCGATTGCCGACGGCAATCCGCAGCACGGCTATATCGACATCTCGGTGCGGCTGCGCGCCGGCCGGGACCTGGACACCCGCAAGCGCGCCGCCCAGGCGGTGTTCGATGCGGCCCAATCTTTCCTTGAGCCGGCCATGCAGCAGCACTCCATCGCGCTCTCGCTGGAGATGCGCGACATCGACCCCGAGCTTTCCCCGAAATGCGGCACCATCCGCGACCACATGCAGAAGGCGGACCAGTGATGAGCGACCTGACCACCAACATCGAAACGCTGAACAGCCACCTGACCCGGTTCCGCGAAGCCGGTATCCTGAACCTGATCGGCGGCGAAAGCCGCCCTGCGGCCTCCGGCGCCACGTTCGAAACATCTTCGCCGGTGGATGAGAGCACAATATGCGCCGTCTCCAAAGGCGGCAGCGAAGACATCGACGCCGCGGCTGCCGCCGCCAAGGCAGCCTTCCCGGCATGGCGCGACATGCCGGCGCTGGAGCGCAAGAAGATCCTCAACCGCATCGCCGACCTGATCGTCGAACGCGCCGAGGAAATCGCGCTGTGCGAATGCTGGGACACCGGGCAGGCCCTGCGCTTCATGTCCAAGGCGGCGCTGCGCGGCGCCGAAAACTTCCGTTTCTTTGCGGACAAGGCCACCTCGGCCCGCGACGGCCAGCAGCTGCAGTCGCCGACGCTGATGAATGTGACCACCCGGGTACCAATCGGCCCGGTGGGCGTGATCACCCCCTGGAACACGCCTTTCATGCTGTCGACCTGGAAGATCGCCCCCGCGCTCGCCGCAGGCTGCACCGTGGTCCACAAACCGGCCGAATTCTCCCCCCTCACCGCCCGCATCCTGGCCGAAATCGCCCATGAGGCCGGCCTGCCCGCCGGTGTCTGGAACCTGGTGAACGGTTTTGGCGAGGACGCCGGCAAGGCCCTCACCGAACATCCCGACATCAAGGCCATCGCCTTTGTCGGCGAAAGCAAGACCGGCTCGATGATCATGAAACAAGGCGCCGACACCCTGAAACGGGTGCATTTCGAACTGGGCGGCAAGAATCCGGTTGTAGTGTTTGACGACGCCGACCTCGACCGCGCGCTGGATGCCGCGATCTTCATGATCTATTCGCTGAACGGCGAACGCTGCACCTCCTCCTCGCGCCTGCTGGTGCAGGAGAGCATCGCGGACAGCTTCGAAGCCAAGCTGATCGAGCGCGTCAATAACATCAAGGTCGGCCACCCGCTGGACCCGGCCACTGAGGTCGGCCCGCTGATCCACAAGGTGCATTTCGACAAGGTCACCTCCTATTTCGAGACCGCAAAGCAGGACGGCGCCACCATCGCCGCGGGCGGGCGCCGCGAGGGCGAAAAGGGCTGGTTCGTCCGCCCGACGCTGTTCACCAATGCCGCCAACGATATGACCATCGCGCAGGAGGAAATCTTCGGCCCCGTCCTCACCGCAATACGTTTCAAGGACGAGGATGAGGCTCTAACATTGGCCAATGACACCCAATACGGTCTCACCGGTTACGTCTGGACCAATGACCTGACCCGCGCCCTGCGCTTCACCAACCATCTCGAAGCCGGGATGATCTGGGTGAACTCGGAAAACGTCCGCCACCTGCCCACGCCCTTTGGCGGGGTCAAGGCCAGCGGCATCGGCCGCGACGGCGGCGACTGGTCTTTCGAGTTCTACATGGAGCAGAAACACGTCGGCTTTGCCCTGGGCCAGCACAAGATCCCGCGCCTCGGCGCCTGACCTCAAGGAAACGCGCAACCAGTCTTTGAGGAGAAGACCATGGGAGAAATCGTTCTCGCCGCCAAATGCACCCATGTGCCCACCATGCTGATGTCGGAACAGCCCGGCCGGCTGGAGGGCGCCCGCAAGCCCGCCATCGACGGCCACCGGGAAATCGCCCGCCGCGCCAAGGAACTCGGCGCCGATACCATCGTGATCTGCGACACTCACTGGGTGATCAACGCAGGTTTCCACATCAACGCCAACCGCCGCTTCAAGGGGCTGTTCACCTCCAACGAATTCCCGCAGTTCATCCAGAACCTGCCCTATGAATACGAAGGCAATCCGGACCTTGGCGACGCCATCGCGGCGGCGGCCTCGGACAAAGGCGTCTATACCCTGTCGCATCAGATCGACTCGCTGGAATTGGAATACGGCACGCTGGTTCCTATGCGTTTCATGAGCCGCGAGGGCGATTTCAAGGTGGTGTCCATTGCCGCCTGGTGCACCGTCCACGATCACGGCGAAAGCCGGGTGATCGGCGAAGCCATCCGCGCGGCAGTCGAGGCCTCAGATAGCAAGGTGCTGCTGGTCGCCTCAGGTTCGCTCAGCCACAAGATCTGGGCGAACAAGGACTATGCCGCCAACAACGGCACCTTCACCATCAGTTCCGAGTTCAACCGCCAGATGGACCTGCGGGTGCTGGAGCTGTGGCAGAAGGGCGACCATGCCACCTTCCTCAAAATGCTGGGCGAATACGCCGACTTCTGCTGCGGCGAAGGCTCCATGCACGACACCGCCATGCTATATGGTGCGCTTGGCTGGGACAGCTACACCGCCCCTTGCGAAGTGATCACCGAGTATTTCCCCAGTTCCGGCACCGGCCAGACCAACGTGATCTTCCCGGTTCAGTAAAAGGAGACCCCGAATGCCCGTCCCCGCCCCGAACCTCTATCCGCCCTTCAACATCGTGCGGCTGTCCCATGTGGAATACGCCGTGACCGACCTCGCCGCCTCCCGCGCCTTCTATGTGGACACGCTTGGGCTGCAAGTGACGCATGAGGACGCCGAGCGCATTTATCTCCGCGCAATGGAAGAACGCGGCCACCACTGCATCGTGCTGGTTCAGGCGGCTGAGGCCTCGGTCGGCGTTCTGGGCTTCAAGCTTTATGACGAGCCGGATCTGGACAAGGCAGCAGAGTTCTTCGCCTCCAAGGACCTTCCCGTCGAGTGGGTTGACCGCCCCCACATGGGCCGCACCCTGCGCACCCGCGACCCCTGGGGCATCCCGCTGGAGTTCTACGTCAAGATGGAGCGGCTGGAGCCGATCCACCAGCAATACAGGCTCTACAACGGGGTAAAACCGCTGCGCATAGACCATTTCAACATGTTCAGCGCGGATGTGGACGGCGCGGTCGCCTTCTATAACGAGATGGGTTTCCGGACCACCGAGTTCACCGAGGATGACGAGAGCGGCAAGGTCTGGGCGGCCTGGATGCACCGCAAGGGCGGCGTCCATGACGTGGCCTTCACCAACGGCCTCGGCCCGCGCCTGCACCACACCGCTTTCTGGGTTCCGACCCCGCTCAATATCATTGACCTCTTGGATCTGATGTCCACCACCGGCTACGTCGGCAACATCGAACGCGGCCCCGGCCGCCATGGCATCTCCAATGCCTTCTTCCTCTATGTGCGTGACCCCGATGGCCACCGAATCGAGATCTACTGCTCTGACTACCAGACCGTCGACCCGGATCTGGAGCCGATCAAATGGTCGCTTACCGATCCCCAGCGCCAGACCCTCTGGGGCGCCCCGGCGCCGCGCAGCTGGTTCGAGGAAGGCTCGGTCTTCGAAGGCACAACCCCGAAACCCAGCGCCTTGAACGCGCAGCCGATTATTGCACCTTGAACCTCGCGGTATCAAAGCTGAGGGGCGCGGCTGGCTGGGCGGGCGCGAAAGCGCCTGCCGGTACCGCCGGGCTGAAGAAAAGAAGATTGAGGACTGCTCCGCGTCCATTGAGAGTATGCACAAATGAAATGGGATGAATTCTCCGAATGGGGCCGCCGGGTCGCGGACTGGACCCAGAACTACCACCTGACCGTCGGCGACCGCCCGGTGCGGGCCAAGACCGAACCCGGCGAGGTGCTGAACGCGCTGCCCCAAACCCCGCCCGAGGATGGCGAAGGGATGGAGGCGATCTTCCGCGACTTCGAGGACATCGTGCTGCCGGGGATCACCCATTGGCAGCACCCGCGCTTCTTTGCCTATTTCAACTCCAACGCCGCGGCGCCCTCGGTGCTGGCGGAGTTCCTTGCCTCGGCCATCGCGCCGCAATGCATGCTGTGGCAGACCTCGCCCGCCGCAACCGAAATGGAAACCCGAATGATGGACTGGCTGCGCCAGGCGCTGGACCTGCCGGACCAGTTCCAGGGCGTCATCCAGGACTCCGCCTCCTCTGCCACACTCGCAGCCGTCCTGACCATGCGGGAGAAGGCGCTGAACTGGCAGGGCAATCAGCAGGGTCTGTTTGGCCAGAAAGCGCTGCGCATCTATTGCTCCTCCGAGGTCCACACTTCCATCGACCGCGCTATCTGGGTTGCGGGCATCGGCCAGCAGAACCTGATCCGCGTGCCGATCAAGGGCGATTGGCGCGGCATGGACCCGGACGCGCTGGAAGCCGCTATCGAGGCCGACCTCGCCGCGGGCCACCAGCCCGCAGGTGTGATCCTCTGCGTCGGCGGCACAGGTGTTGGCGCCACCGACCCGGTGGACCAGGTGCTGGACGTCGCTGAGAAGTACGGCCTCTACACCCATGTGGACGCCGCCTGGGCCGGCTCCGCGATGATCTGCCCGGAGTACCGCCACTACTGGCCGGGGGTGGAGCGTGCCGACAGCATCGTCTTCAACCCGCACAAATGGCTTGGCGTGCAGTTCGACTGCTCCGCCCATTTCCTGAAGAATCCGGATGATCTGGTGCAAACCCTGGCGATCAGCCCGGAATACCTCAAGACCCACGGCCATGACGGCATCATCAACTATTCCGAATGGTCGGTGCCGCTGGGCCGCCGCTTCCGCGCGCTGAAAATCTGGTTCCTGATCCGCACCTACGGGCTGGAAGGGCTGCGCCAGCGGCTGAGGAATCACATCACTTGGTCGAATCAACTGCACGATAAGCTCAAGTTAGAGCCTGATTTTGAGATCACCACCGCACCGATGTGGTCGCTCTGGTCGTTCCGCTATGCCCCCGGGGGCGCCGCCGATCTGGACGATCTGAACCTTCGGCTGGTGAACGCGATTAACGACGACGGCCGCATCTACCTGACACAAACGCGGGTCGACGGCCAGCTGGTGATCCGCTTCCAGGCAGGCCAGTTCGAGACCACTGAGGCAGACGTGATGATGGCTTTCGATGTCATCACCGAAATCGCAAGGAGCCTGACCTGATGCGCTTTGCCACCTACACCGCCAACGGCGAGACCTTCTATGGTGCGGCCACTGATGCGGGCATGATCGCCCTGTCGCCGCAGTTCCCGGACTGGCCCACGATGCGTGACGTGATCGCCGCCGAAGGTCTCCCGAAACTGGCAGAAGCCGCCAAAGGCCAGCCCGTCTCCCACACGGATTTCACTTTTGAAATCCCGGTCCCCAATCCGGAAAAGATCATCTGCGTCGGCGTCAACTTCCCGGACCGCAACGCCGAGTACAAGGACGGCTCGGCCCAGCCCAAGCACATGTCCCTGTTCCCCCGCTTCCCGCGCTCCTTCACCGGGGCAGAACGCCCACTGATCCGGCCGCCGGAAAACCACACGCTGGACTACGAGGGCGAGGTCGCCGTGGTGATCGGCAAGCCAGGCCGCAGGATCAAACCAGAAGACGCCTACAGCCGTATTGCGGCTCTAACACTAGCGAATGAGGGCACCATCCGCGATTGGGTGCGCCACGCCAAGTTCAACGTGACCCAAGGCAAGAACTGGGACAATTCCGGTTCCATCGGCCCCTGGCTGGTGCCCTTCACTGATGCGGGCCAGCTGGATGATGCCCGCATCCTTACCCGTGTGAACGGAGAGGTCCGCCAGGAGGACACCCTCAACCGGATGATGTTCCCGATCCGCGAGGAAATCGCCTATATCTCGACCTTCACCACCCTGCAGCCGGGCGACGTGATCATCACCGGCACCCCGACAGGCGCAGGCGCTAGGTTCGACCCGCCGAAATACTTGGCGCCCGGCGATGTGGTCGAGGTCGAGGTCGAAGGCATCGGCATCCTGCGCAACACGGTTGCCGATGAATTCGGCGGAGATGAAGCATGACCCCGGAACAGCACCAGGAAGCCGCCGAAAAGTTGTTCAAGGCCGAAGAAACCGGTGAGCAATGCGGCCTGCTGTCCTTGGCCTATCCCGGCATGACGCAGGATGACGCCTATGCGGTCCAAAAGGCTCTAATCAGACAGAAACTGGCCTCCGGCCGCAAGAAAATCGGCTGGAAGATCGGCCTCACCAGCCGCGCCATGCAGCAGGCGCTGAACATCACCACGCCCGACAGCGGCGTGCTGCTGAACGACATGGCGTTTGAAAACGGCAGCACTGTTCCCGCAGGCCGCTTCATCCAGCCGCGGGTCGAAGCCGAGATCGCCTTTGTCATGAAATCCCCTCTGGCAGGCGCCGATTGCACCCGCGAAGACGTGCTGGCTGCCACGGATTATGTGGCGCCCTCGCTGGAGATCCTCGACACCCGTATCCTGCGCGCCGACCCGGACACCGGCCAGGCCCGCATCATCACCGACACCGTCAGCGACAACGCCGCCAATGCCGGCGTGGTGCTGGGTGCGGGCCGCCACGCAGTTGACGCTCATGACCTGCGCTGGGTGGGTGCCATCGCGGCCCGCAACGGCACGGTCGAGGAAACCGGTCTCGGCGCAGGCGTCTTGAACGACCCCGTCACCTCGGTTCTGTGGCTGGCGCGGCGGATGGCGGAATATGGACAACAGATCGACGCCGGGGATATCGTGCTCTCGGGCTCTTTCATCCGCCCCATCGAATGTCCGCCGGGCACGGAGATCGCCGCAGATTTCGGCCCCTTCGGTTCCGTATCCATCAATTTCGCCTGACAGGAGGCCCCCATGCCCGCGCCCAAGAACCCCTTCAAACAGGCTCTATCACAGGGCAAACGCCAGATCGGCTGCTGGATGAGCTTTGCCGACGGCCAGATTGCCGAGATCATGGGCACCAGCGGTTTCGACTGGCTGGTAATCGACGGCGAACACGCGCCCAATGACATCCGCTCAATCCGCGACCAGCTGATGGCGCTGGCCGCCTCCCCCAGCCACCCGGTGGTGCGGGTGCCAGTGGGCGAGACCTGGATGATCAAGCAGGTGCTGGATGCGGGCGCGCAGACGGTGCTGGTGCCGATTGTCGAAAGCGCCGATCAGGCCCGCGAGCTGGTCCGTGCCTGCCACTACCCGCCAAAGGGCGTGCGCGGCGTCGGGGCAACGGCAGCGCGCGCCACCATGTTCGGCACGGTCACTGAGTATATCCAGACCGCCGATCAGGAGGTCTGCCTGCTGGTGCAGGTGGAAAACCGCGCCGGAATGGAGGCGTTGGACGAAATCCTGCAGGTCGAGGGCATCGACGGCGTTTTCATCGGCCCGGCGGATCTCTCCACCGACATGGGCCACCAGGGCAACTCCGCCCACCCAGAGGTGCGCGCGGCAATTGCCGATGCCATCACCCGCATCAAGGCGGCAGGGATCGCCCCCGGCATCCTCGGCACCACAGATGAGGCCACCCAGGCCTACGCGGACATGGGCGCGCAGTTCCTGGCAGTCGGCATCGACGTCATGGTGCTGGCCCGCAACGCCCGCGACCTGGCGGCCAAGTGGAAGGCAGACTAACCGTCGGCAGCAAACCGCAAAGGAAACCCTCCCGCGCCTGACCGCTGCTCTGGCAAAGCCAGAACAACGGCAGCAGCCTTGGGCGTGGCACCGCGCGATGCGCGGTGCCACGCCCAACGGGAGGAAGCTATTTGAAATAGCTGACGACGGGCGGGAGTTCCCCCGCTCCAGGTTCCACACACGGGCCGTTCAGGGGTCAGCGCAATTCCATATCCTCAGGCCAGTTCAGCGTGGTCTCAAGCTGGATGGTCCGGCTTTCGCCTGCACTCAGCTCCATGTCCCAGGCCAGAATGCCGCGCTGCTTTTCGACATTTTCTTCCGAGGGCCGCGGCCGCGCGCTCCAGGTGATTTCCAAATCATCCTGCTGCGAATAGGGCACCCGGTCCAAGAGCCGCAGCTGCCAATCCTGCGCGGTCTGGTTCTCGACCTCGATCTCCACCTTCTGCACCTGGGCATTGCTGCGCGAGATCAGCCCCTGCTCCCCCTCGCTCTGCCCCAGCACATCCCGATGCAGCTGCAGCCCTTTGATCGGGCCAAAGCCCGCCTCCATCTCTGCTCCCGGAGCAAGCCCTTCGAAAGGCTCCAGCGCAACCAGCTTGCCGTCCACAAACCGCGGCACCTCATCCGAGGCCAGAAGCTGCTCGCCGAATGTGTTTGCGAAAGTGGCCACCCGGTAGGCGGTTTCATCCCGCGACGGCACCGCCACCGCCTGCAGCTTTGCCTCGGCCCTCAGGCTGTCCATCTCCAGCCGCAGCAGATCGGCGCCGGATGCAATTGAGACCGGCAGAGCGAACCGGTAGGTTGCCGCCGCACCGCCCAGGTCTGCGCCCCAGCCGCCCTGGGCTTCTTCAACGATGACAGGCGCCTCCAGAACTGGCTCTGCAAGGGAAGCAAAGTTGCCGTCCTGCAACTGCCGTTTCGCTGAAGGCGGCGGTGCGGGTTCTTCAATCCGGCGCAGCCAGGGGTGCAGCACAGAGGGGCTGCCCTGCTCAAATGGAACAGCGGTTGAGAGGGTCAGGGCAATATCATCCCAGTTTTCTCCCGTGTCCTGCTTCAGCATCACTGCGCGCTTCAGCGTTACTTCCGGTTCGCCGTCCGTTGCAAGATGCATTTCATAGGCCGGCTGCCAGCCAATATCATAGCCGCCCGAGAAATAGCTGAGCGTCACCGAGCCTTCACCGGCCTGCTCTGCCTCAATGTCCACAGCGATAAAAAGGCGGTCGTCATCTTCCAGCGTGATTGCAGCCAGCGCTGCCTGCGCCTCTGCCAGTTCGTCTTCCAGATCCTCCAGCTGCAGCTCGATCCGGCGTGCCTCGGCCTCCGCTGCGACAGCAGCCTGACTGGCTCCGGCGGCCTCAGTGGAGATCATCCGGGCAATTTCGCTCAGCGCGGCAGCATCCGCCTGCGCCAGGCCTTCGTTTGCGCCCAGCTGCTGCAGAAACCCGATGGAGGCCTCCGCCGCCCGCACCCCGGACCGCGCACGCGCAGCCTCGTCCCGCACGGCCGCCATCCGGGCCTCGACCTCTTTCACCCGCGCCTCAGCGGCCTGAACCTCGGGATCATCGGCATCACGCGGCGGCACATAGTCCGCCCGCAGCAAAGTGGCGACACGCCGGGCGCCGGCGATCTCCACCTGCAAGGTTTCCAGCAGGGCGGTTTTCGGGACATTCTGCAGGATCAGCCGGTGGCGCCCCTCCGGCAGGGCCAGGGCCGCGGTCCGGGTCACATCCGCAAGCCCCGGATAGAGCGTCACTTCTGTGACTGAGCTGCTGACGGGAATGGTTTCAGCCGCAGCTGGGAGGGCCGCAGCCATGGCAAAGGCAAGCACTGAAAATCGCATGGCATCTCTCGATCAAAATCCGCGCGGGAAAATCGTCCCGCCTGATGCCAAGCCTAGCGGCCGGCCTGCGCCGAGGCCAGCACTCTGGGGTTCCTTAAGCGGCGGCCCGCTTCGGCTGCGGCGGGCCAAAACGCAGCTCCGCCTCCGCCAGGTCAATGCCCAGCGCCTCGCAAGAGGCCAGCGGGGCGCGGCGGCCCGCATCGCAGATCCATAAATCTCCTTCGCGCAACCGCAGGGAAAACCCTTTTCTGCGCAGCAGACTGCACAGGGAGAACCAGTCCCCGGCCGCCTTGAAGTCCCCAGCCAAGCGCTTCCTCAATTCCGCTGCGGACAGGCTGTCCAGCGCTGGTGCAGACGCCGGATGCCCGGCCCGAACGGCCGGCAGCGGCGGGGCAGCCCCAAACGACGGGAAGACCGGCCCGGACTCCGCCGCCGGGCCAAAGACTGGAAGCATCGGGGCGGCAGGGGCGCCAGTGCTGAAGTCATCCAGTGCGTACATTGTTTCATCCTCTCAGTCTGCTGTCGGCTTCACAATAGAAACACCAGCCCGCTCCGGCAGCCGTGCAAAAGAAAAGGGGCCGCCTCTTCCGAAGCAGCCCCCTCACCAAAAGGATAAAAGGCTTAGCCTTTCTTCAGGACTTCACGGCCCAGCAGCTCGGCGATCTGCACCGCGTTCAGCGCCGCGCCCTTGCGCAGGTTGTCGCTGACGCACCACAGGTTGATGCCGTTCTCGATGGTCGAATCCTGGCGGATGCGGCTGATGAAAGTGGCAAAGTCGCCCGCGCATTCGATCGGCGAGACGTAGCCGCCGGCTTCGCGCTTGTCGATCACCATGATGCCCGGCGCCTCGCGCAGGATGTCGCGTGCCTCATCCTCGTCCAGGAACTCTTCGAACTCGATGTTCACGGCTTCGGAGTGGCCGACAAACACCGGCACACGCACACAGGTTGCGGTGACCTTGATCGACGGGTCGACGATCTTTTTGGTTTCCACAACCATCTTCCACTCTTCCTTGGTCGAGCCGTCTTCCATGAAGACGTCGATCTGCGGAATGACGTTGAAGGCGATCTGCTTCTGGAACTTGTTCGGCGCAACCTCGGTGGTCGGGTTGTAGATCGCCTTGGTCTGGTCCCACAGCTCGTCCATGCCGTCTTTGCCGGCGCCCGACACCGACTGGTAGGTCGAAACCACAACGCGCTTGATCTTGGCGCGGTCGTGCAGCGGCTTCAGCGCCACCACCATCTGCGCGGTCGAGCAGTTGGGGTTGGCGATGATGTTCTTGTTCTTGTAATCGTGGATCGCTTCCGGGTTGCACTCCGGCACGATCAGCGGGATCTCGGGGTCATAGCGGTAGAGCGAGGAGTTATCGATCACCACGCAGCCCGCGGCAGCCGCCTTGGGCGCGTAATCCTTGGTCGCGGCGGAGCCCACGGCAAACAGCGCCATGTCCCAGCCTGCGAAATCGAAGGTGTCCAGATCCTGGGTAGTGAGTGTCTTATCGCCAAAGCTGACTTCAGTGCCGAGAGAACGGCGGCTTGCCAGCGCAGCGATCTCATCCACAGGGAACTGGCGCTCGGCCAGGATGTTCAGCATTTCGCGGCCCACGTTGCCAGTGGCGCCAACGACGACGATGCGGTAACCCATTTGTCTGTTTCTCCAGTATCACCCGGCCTCATGGCCGGCGGCGGAGTATTACTGCCATCGGAGACAAGTTTAAAGTCCCCTCTCAGTCCATGCTGTCCCGGCTGAGCAGATAAATTGCGCATCCCGCGCCCAGACACACCAAAAAGAACGTGAAAATCCCCGTATAGGGCAAGGTTAGGTCCGCACCGGTCATTTCTGCGTGAATGCGCCCGGTGGCAAACTGCATGATTCCCACGCCGCCGATGCCAAAGAGGTTCAAGAGCGTGACACCCCGCCCGGCCAGATGCGGCGGCACAAAGGCGCGGCCATGCGCCATGATCACCGGGAAGGACGCCCCGAAAAAGCCAACGGCTGCCATCATCACCACCGGCATCCAGACCGGCGCACCGCTGGACAGGATCAGCCCGCCCAAGCTCGCACAGCCCAGAACGTTGCCGCCCAGGATCAGCCATTTGCGGGTTCCCAGCACCCGGTCCAGCGGCCCATAGGCAAAGGTGCCGGCGATCATCGCCGCTCCCATCACCAGCGTCGCCAGCCCGACGGCTTGCGTGCTGAGGCCATAGACATCGTTCAGGTAGGGCCCGATCCACAGCCCCCGCAGCGCGCCTGACGGCGCATAGGCCACCAGCATCAGCGGAAAGATCGCCCACATCACCGGCATCTTCAGCAAATCAAAGACCGATCCCTTATGCTCGCCCTCCGGCTTGTTCGGGTCTGATACAGTCACGAAAATCCCCGCGGCCACCACAGCCGAGATCACAGCCAGGCCTGCCAGTGTCCCGCGCCAGCCGAACAGATCCACCGCCAGCGCGGTCGGGTAAGAAGCCACCAAATTGCCGGCCGACCCCACGCCCAGCATCACAGCCGCCAAAGTGGCAAAACGCGCAGGCGGATACTGGCGGGCAAAGATGTAGTATGACGCCATCAGCACCGGCGAGCAGCCAATGCCGATCAGGAACATCGCGATGCTCACATGCAAAGGCGCCGTAGCCGCGGCAAACAGCGCCGCACCGCCGCCGCCGCCCAAGAGCAGCAGCAGCGCTGCCGTCCGCCGCGGTCCGACATGGTCCAAAGCCCAGCCCACCGGCAGCTGCATCGCGGCAAAGGACAGGAACCACATGCCCGAGGCAAAGGCCAGATCATCCGGCGCCGCGCCGATGTCCTGCCCCAGCACGCCCGACAGCACCGCCAGGAAGGCACGGAAAAACTGGCTCAGCACATAGGCCAGGCACAACAATATCAATCCCGCCTGCATTCCCCGCCCCCCGGTGATCTTTTCTTCTGCCGCACAGCTTGCATGTTTGGCCCCGCGGCACAATTCGTTTAGGCAGGAACGGCAGGTCACAGGCGCGGCACCGGGGCGGAACACATGACATCGGACACATTCTATGCCAGCCTCCCCAAGGCCCCGGACTTCGCCAGCCTGTCCGGCCCGGAAGGCTTTGTGCCGCTGCCGCCTGACTGGCACCTTTGCTGCACCGATATAGTGAACTCCACCGGGCTGGTGGCCGCAGGCCGCTACAAGACCGTCAACATGATCGGCGCCTCGGTGATTGCCGCCATGCGCAACGCGCTGCAGGGCGAGGCCTTCCCCTATATCTTCGGCGGCGACGGCGCTTCCTTTGCGGTGCCGCCCTGCCACCGGGAAACCGCGGAACAGGTTCTCGCAGCACTGCGCAGCTGGACCGAAGCGGAATACGGCATTGGCCTGCGCGCCGCGATGCTGCCGCTGTCCTGGGTCCGGGCTGAGGGGCTGGACGTGCAGATCGCCCGCTACGCGGTCTCGGAGCACGCCGATTTTGCCATGTTCAGCGGCGGCGGCCTGGCCTGGGCCGAGGCGCAGATGAAGGCGGGGGCGTTTGAGGTGGCCGCTGCCCCTCAGGCCGACCCGCCGGACCTCTCGGGCCTTTCCTGCCGCTGGAGCAACACCCCGGCCCGCAACGGGATCATCCTGTCGGTGGTGGCCCAGCCTGCCCCCGGCACTCCGGCGCAGGCCTTTGCCCGGCTTTCAGCGGATCTGCTGGACATGGCCGGGGAATTGGAAAGCAACGGCCATCCGGTGCCCGAAACCGGGCCGAAACTGCAGTTCCCCCCTGCCGGATTCGCGCTGGAAGCCCATGCGTCGCGCGGCAAATCCCCGCTGGTTTTAAGAAAGCTCTACCTTCTTGCCCACAGCGCTTTTGCCGCGTTGCTTTTCATCACCAAGCGCCGCGTCGGCGGCTTCGACCCGGTGCATTACCTGTCTGTGCTCAAAGCGAATTCCGACTTCCGCAAGTTCGACGACGGGCTAAAAATGACGCTGGATTGCACGCCGGAGATCCGCGACCGGATCCGCATGCATCTGGACCAGGCCGCCGCCGAGGGCCTGGTGCATTTCGGCCTGCACGAGCAGGACGCCGCCATGGTGACCTGCATTGTGCCCTCGCCGGTCGAAGACGGTCATGTGCATTTTGTCGATGGCGCGGCAGGGGGTTATACCCAGGCCGCCGCCAATCTGGCAGCCGCCTTTGGCAACCGGCCAAGGGGCCTCTGACCCTGCCGTGGCGCAGGGCAGCCCGCGTGGGATGCGGGTCATCCCATCCCGCCTTTGACAAACAGTACAGATGCCGCTTCCGCCCCGCCGCCGTTCACAAGGACAGGAGCGCCGCAAGGCTTTCCAGCGGGGCAACAGCTGCTTGAGGTGCGCACCGGCAGGCCCGCGGAAGTTCCGCAAATCCCAGTTCCGAATCCCTGCTCCGCCGCGCCGTTCTGGGGATAATTCCCAGCATTGTCAGTAAATTCGAAAGATTTGAGCCCCCCGCAGAAACCTTTTGAAAACCTGTGCGGCGCAAATTGGCAGACGTGCCGTGGGGGCATAATGAATTTGGGTGAATGTGGTGGCCAATATACTAACAGTGATGCACTCGGAGACAGTGCGCCTTGATCCTGACAAACTCACCGCGCTCTATGAGCAGCTCGGCGAAACCGGTGCCGAAGATGTGGTGTGCCGCGCGGTTGAGGAAATGGCAGTCCGCCTGACGCATTGCGAGCGTCTGTGGCGGCAGAACGACATGATGGCTTTGCGCAAAAGCGCCCGCTCGCTGATCGCCATTGCCGATCAGATCGGCATGACGGCGCTGGCAGCAATCGCCAATGACGTGACACAAGCTATTGATTCTGAGGATTCTCCGGCTGTTGCAGCAATCCTGTTCCGGCTGATGCGGGTGGGCGAACGCTCCCTCACAGCGGTCTGGGACGAGCAGGACATGACGATCTGAGCTTTCCGTACCCTGCGGGGCTTGCAGGCCGCGCTGCGGCGGCTACTCTGGCGCATCAAACGTGATCCGCAATCCGGAGTATCCCCATGCCGCCCGTCTTTGCCGCTGCCAGCCCGGACGCCTGTCCGCTGCACATCCTCTCTTCTGACACCTGCGAAAGCTGGCTCTCGGGCCAGCCGCAGCGCGTTCAGGCCTGGGCCAAGGCACAGGGCTTCACTGGCGCCTGCGGCCAGGCACTGGCAGTGCCCGCAGAAGACGGAAGCCTTGAGATGGCCCTGGCCGGCTACGGCAGCTCCGCCCAGCGGGCGCGCCGCCGTTTCGTGCTGGCCGAAGCCGCGCAGAAACTGCCCGGGGACACCTACCGGATTGCCTCCGGCCTGCCGGAAGACTCTGCGGCCACGGAAACGCTGGGCTGGCTGCTGACTGCCTACCGTTTCGGCCGCTACAAAGAGGGCAAGGGCGGGGCTGCGGGGCTGGTCGCCCCCGAAGGCATTGATGCGGATGCCATCGAATCGCTGGCGGCTGCCGAATGCCTGACCCGCGACCTGATCAACACCCCGGCCTCAGACATGGGGCCGGACGAGCTGCAGGCCGCCGCCGCGGCCCTGGCAGAGGAATTCGGCGCCCAGGCCTCAGTCATCACCGGCACCGAACTGCTGGAGCAGAACTTCCCGCTGATTCACACCGTCGGCCGCGCCTCGGACCGTGCGCCGCGGCTGATCGACCTGCGCTGGGGCAATGCCGGACCGAAACTCACCCTGGTAGGCAAGGGCGTCTGCTTTGACACCGGCGGGCTGAACCTCAAGCCCGGCAACAGCATGGCCTTGATGAAAAAGGACATGGGCGGTGCCGCCAATGTGCTGGGGCTCGCCCGGATGATCATGGCCGCAAACCTGCCGCTGCAGCTGCGGGTGCTGATTCCCGCGGTGGAAAACGCCGTCTCCGGCCCCGCCTTCCGCCCCGGCGATGTGCTCACCTCGCGCAAGGGGCTGACGGTCGAGATCAACAACACCGACGCCGAAGGCCGCCTGGTGCTGGCCGATGCCCTGGCGCTGGCTGCCGAGGAAGAGCCCGATTTGCTGATCTCCATGGCGACCCTCACCGGCGCTGCGCGTGTGGCAGTGGGCCCGGACCTCTCGCCCTTCTATACCGATCATGACGCCGATGCCGCCGCACTGTCCGCAAGTGCCGCTGCCAATGCAGATCCGGTCTGGCGGATGCCCTTCCACGAGCCTTATGAAAAGATGATCGAACCCGGCATCGCCGACCTCGACAACGCACCGTCAGGCGGCTTTGCGGGATCGATTACCGCGGCCCTGTTCCTGCGCCGCTTTGCAGGCGAGGCCCGCTACATGCATTTCGACATCTACGGCTGGACCCCGGCCGCCGCGCCGGGCCGTCCCAAGGGCGGCGCCTTGCAAGGCGCCCGCGCGCTCTTTGCCGCCTTGCCGGGCATGCTGGAGCTTTGAACCTTATGGCCGACCGCCGCCGCCTGCCCATAAACACCCGCGTCGCCGCCGCGCATCTGGAAGATGTGCCAGAGGGCATTGAGCGGGTAGACGGAACTTCCGCCCGCATCAGTGTGCCGGTTGCAGACCTGCTGCGCGCGCCGGATGGCGCCCGCGACCGCCAGCTTGTCTACGGCGAGCCGGTCACCGTCTATGAAGACCGAGGCGGCTGGTCCTTCCTGCAGGCGGCCAAAGATGGATACGTGGGCTATCTGCCCAGTTCATCACTCACTTCGCCCTTTGAGGCGACACATTGGGTCAGCGCTCCTGCCACTCACGCCTATACGGCAGATGATTTCAAATCGCCTGAGGCCCAGGCCCTCAGCCATGGCAGCCGGGTGCAGGTCCTGGGCGGCGAAGGGCGGTTCCTGGAAACCAACCTTGGCTTCATCCCTGCCCGCCACCTGTCACCGCTTGGCGCCCATACAGATGACCCGGCAGCGGTGGCAGAGCTGTTCCTCGGCACGCCGTATCTTTGGGGCGGCAACAGCTGCTTTGGCATCGACTGCTCCGGCTTGGTGCAAGCGGCACTCCTGGCGTGCGGCATCCCCTGCCCCGGCGACAGCGACATGCAGGAGACGGAGCTGGGCGCACCGGCCGAAGACTATCACCGCGGCGACCTGCTGTTCTGGAAAGGCCACGTGGCCATGGTGCGGGATGCGCAGACGCTGATCCACGCCAATGCTCATGACATGGCAGTGGCCCTCGAACCCATCGGCGCGGCAATCGAACGGATTGAGGCGCAGGGCGATGGCCCGCTCACCGCGCATAAACGGCTGGCATAGGCCGGACCGGCAGCCGCAGGCGGCAAAAATCTTGCGAAGATCTTTGGCCGGAAAATTCGAATTTTCCGGTCCCCGCTCCGCCGCGATCCCCGCGGCTACTCCACGGAGCGGATCAGCTTGCGCTCCAGCACCCGCAGCACGGTTTTCAAGTCTGCACCGCGCTTGAGGATGTGCCCGTCCATGCCGACCACCGAATACTGCCCCTGCCGCTGCCGCAGCTTGGGGCGTTTTTCGATACGGTAGAGCGGATGCTCTGCCGTGCGCCGGAAGACCGAGAACACTGCCAGATCACGCAAGGAAGAAATCCCGTAATCACGCCATTCGCCTGCCGCGACCATGCGGCCGTACAACGTCAAAATGACCGACAGTTCCCGCCGGTCAAATGCGACTTGCTGAGGAATGGGAGATCCGGGAAAAGGCTGCACCTGATCAAAGCTCATAAGATAAAGCTTGCCTCTTTCCCCCTGCAAATCAAGGTTTATGACGTTCGAATTTTTCTGTGATGCAGCCGGCGCACAGCCGCCGCACCCCGGTTTCCCCATGTTTTGAAGGGTTCAGGCCGCTGCCAGCTCTCCGCATTGCACGCCCAGAATCTGCTCCAGCGCTGCCCGTCCCGGCGCCGTCAGCACCAGGCCGCGCTTGTGCCGGTGCCGTTTGACCCAGCCGCTGTCCAGCGCGTGATCCAGGATCTGCCGCCCCATCGGGCCTGCCACATGCAGTTTGCGCTCGGTCCAGTCCAGGCAGGGCCGGGCAAAGGGCTGGCGCGCGGGTCTCTCCGGCAGCAGCACCCCCATCTTCAGCCACTCCCCGGCAGGCTCCGCGCGGAAGGCGCCATCGGCCTCCACCAGCATGCCGCGGTCCAGAAACGCCCGGGTCATCGCCACTGCCAAAGGCCCGGCCAGATGGTCATAACAGCTGCGCAGCTGGGCCAGGCCGCCTGCCTTGCGCTGCTGGGCCCGGTGCAGGCTGTCCGCCGGCGCAATTGCCGCCAGCTGCTCCAGGGCATGGGCCACCTCGGCACTGGCCAGCCGGTGATAGACGCAGCGGCCGCGTTTTTCGGCCACCACAAGGCCCGCATCCTGCAGCATCCGCAGATGCGCCGAGGCGGTCTGCGGCGTCACCCCGGCAGCCGCCGCCAGCTCCTTGTTGGTATAGGCCCGCCCCTCCATCAGCTCGCACAGCATTTGCGTGCGGCTGGCGTCGCTGATGGCCTGGCCCAGGATATCGAAACGCGGTGTGATCATGGCCCCATCCTACGCCCTTCTTTGATACCTGCCCAAGAAAAACCATTCGTCCGCCGCCGAACGGTCCGCGCCTTTCAGGCAAATGACCCATGGCAGAACCATCCCCCCGACAGCGCGCCGCCATGGGCAAAGAACAGCCACAGCCGCGCACCGCAGGCGGTCACCACCACCCAGTAGTCGCGCACGCCGCTGCGCCACTCGGGATCTTCCAGCCACCACTCCGGCGCAATCCGCTCGGGGCCTTCAGCACCGGCCAGCGCCCAGTCGCGGCCGCGCCAGCGGAAGCGTTCCGGCACCTGCGGCACCTGCGGCGCATGAACCAGTTCGGGCCGCCACAGCAGCAGCGGGCGCGGGCGGGAGGCACGCGGCCAATCGCCCGCCGCAGGCTCGCTCCAGGCCGCCGCCTGCACGGTGAAGCTCTTTTCCGGGATATGGCTTTCAGCCGGGTGATAGCGGGTGACCGCCTCCAGCCCCAGCCGGGCGCCAAGACGGCCGATCAGATCCTCCAGCGTCGCCTCATCCGCCTGCCGGGCCTCCTGCCGGGCGCGCGCCGCAGCGCCTGCCTCGGCATGGCCTGCGGGGGTACGGTCGTGGATGGCTTCGGTCTGCAGGGCCTCCAGCCGCAGCATGTCGATGCCGTAGCCTGCATCGATCTGCTCCAGCTTCATCTCCAGCAGGGGCCGGATGCGGGCCGGATCGCGGGTCGCCCGCGCCAGACCCACCGCCACCGTCTCCATCGCCTGGTCGCAGCGGTGCGCTTCCAGCCGCAGGCTGCGCAGGCCCCGGCCGCGCGCCTCCAGCCGGGCGCAGAGCCGGGGCAGCATCCTGTCGATGCCCGCCAGCAGATCCTCCATCAGCCCGATCGGTTCCGGCAGGGTCAGCCGCACCGCAAAATGATCCGGGCTGCGGGCGGGCGAGACCGGTTCCGGCGCGCTGCCCATCGCCTGGTCCAGCCGCAGGACCAGCCCGCGGCCGAAACGGCGCGCCAGCCCCGCCCGCGGCTGCCCCAGCAGGTCGCCGATCCGGCGCAATCCCAGCCGGTTCAGCTGCGCCACCATAGCCCCGTCCAGCCGCAGCGCTGCCACCGGCAAGGGCCCAAGCGCGGCATAGGCCTGCCCCGGTTCGGCAATCCGGCCCATCTGCGGCGGCGGCGCCTGCACCTGCGGCGCTGCCCCGCCCCGGGTCCAGTGGCGGCGTTTGGCGCTCTGCCGCGGCGTGCGTTTCTGCGCCCGGGCGCGGGTGGCGGGCGCCTCCTGATCAATGGCGTCGCCGGTGCGGTCCGGCACCGCCTCCGCGCCCGCATACCGCGCCAGCGCCCAGGCCGCGCCCAGAGTATCCGCCAGCCCCATCTGCACGCTGAGGCCCATCTCCGCACAATCGCGCCCCGCCGTCTCCATCAGCGCCGCCTCGCCGCCGAACAGATGCGCACAGCCGCTGATGTCGAGCACCAGCCCCTCCTCCCCGGCCTCGGCCACCCAGGGGCTGAACTTGCCCGCCCAGCGCCTGAGCGCTGCCAGAAACGCCGCCTCGGCGGCCCGGTTGCGCGGCCGCACCACCAGGCCTGAGCACATCGCATGCGCATCGCGCAGCGGCTGGCCGGGCTGCAGGCCTTCCGCCAAAGCGGCGGCGTTTAACGCGGAAATAACCTGCGTGTTGGACACTTCCCCGGCAACGGCCAGCGGCCCGGTAATCCCGCCGCGCTCCGCCCGCATGATGCGTTCCGCCCCAAGACGCGGAAACCAAAGCGATAAGATACGGCGGTGGGACATGGGCAGCAGGCATGCAAACGGGGGCATAGCGACGGGTGAAACAGGCCCGGAGCCAGCCCGATTATGGGAGTGCCACACTATATGTTCTTATTTTGTTCTTGTCATTTGATTCGCTCCGCACGCCAAGAGGTGCCGCGATGAACGCCCGCCGGCACAAAGCCGCGGTCTTTCTGGCGGTGATTGCCGCACTGGCCATTGGCAGCTCTGCCCCCAGCACGGCCGGCAGCGGTTATGACAAGCATGTCGCCCGCCGGATTGCCTTGATGACCTCGCAAAAGGCAGCGCTGGACGAACTCACCGGCATGATGGCCGGGCGCAGCACTTTTGATCAGGACAGGGCCCGCGCGGCGCGGCGGCTGCTGGTCAAATCCACCAAGTCGATCCGCAAGCATTTCAAAAAACCGCGGCTGGATCCGCGTTCCAATGCACGGCCGCTGATCTGGCATAGCTGGAAGGATTTCGAAAACCGCGCCGAAATGGCACAAGCGGCTGCCAAATCACTCAACGCACGCTCCCTGCCCGGGCTGCGCCGGACTCTGCCCAGCCTGATGCAAAGCTGCCTCGGCTGTCACGAGACCTACCGCAACACGCCGAACACTTTCATTACCCACTAACAGACCGGCGGCAGAGCAGCCGCCGGAACATCAGCCAGGACAAGCGGGATGGTCTGCCCCTTCAGGCGCCGTAGCGCGCCATAAAAGTCCCGATTGCCCCGTCAATCACCCGCTTGCGCTCTGCTTCAGAGAACGCCTCGTCGACATTGAACAGGAAGCGCAAAAAGATATCCGCCTTGCACAGTTCGACGAACTGCGCGGCAGCCAGATCAACATCCGCAATTGCCAGTTCGCCCCGTTCCGCAGCAACCGCCAGATAGTCGCGAATCTGCCCGTGCAGCACCATTGGACCGCTTTCGTAGAACATCGGACCCAGCTCAGGGAAGCGGTCAGCCTCAGCCACGAAGATCCGGAACAGCTGCAGGCTGATGCCGCCCATCAGAACCCCATGCACATGTTCCGCCGCCACCCGCAGCACCTCCTGCGGGCCGCAGCTGGCCGCCGCCAGATCCAGCGGGTTTTCCGCTTGCTGGACACAGACCGAGCGCACCACCTCCATGAACAGCATCCGCTTGTCAGGAAAATAGCTGTACAGCGTTGCCTTGGAGACCCCCGCCGCCTTGGCAATTTTGTCGACGCTGGCGCCTTCGAATCCATCGGCCAGGAAGACCTCGCGTGCGCCCTCCAGGACCTGGTCGAATTTCCGGCCGGTGCGCAGGACGCTGGCTTGCTGGTTCATGCGGACTCCTCGGGATAGGGGGCTAGGGCAGCTGGCTCTCCCCTAATGTAATCCGTACCGCCCCTTTGCAACAGCATTACTGTTCACGGCTTGCGGGCGCTCGCGAAACCGTTATGTTTAGAATAATTCTAAATTGAGGGCAGAAGATGCGGTTCTTCACACAACGCAAACGCTTTGCGGATTTGAGCGGGCAGGAGGTTCTGGCCCTGGCGATTTCCTCGGAAGAAGATGATGCGCGTATCTATCGGGGCTACGCAGAACGGCTGCGGGCAGAATATCCCGCCTCAGCCGCCATGTTCGAGGGCATGGCAGCGGAAGAGGACGAACACCGCGCCCAGCTGATTACCCTGCATGAGGCGCGGTTCGGCCCGGCGATCCCGCTGATCCGGCGCGAGCATGTGGCAGGATTCTATGCCCGCCGCCCGGTCTGGCTGATGGAGAACCTGAGTCTGGAGCGCATCCGCACCGAGGCCCGGGCGATGGAGCGCGATGCCGAACGCTTCTACACCGCCGCTGCCGCCCGCACCCAGGATGCCGCCACCCGCAGGCTGCTGGGTGATCTGGCCGCAGCTGAAGCTGGCCACCAGGCGCGGGCGGGCGAACTGGAGGAGACGCGTCTCGACGAAGGCACCCGCGCTGAAGAGGACGCCGCCGCCCACCGCCAGTTTGTACTGACCTGGGTGCAGCCGGGGCTGGCGGGGCTGATGGACGGATCGGTCTCCACCCTGGCGCCGATCTTTGCCACCGCCTTTGCCACCCAGGACACCTGGACGACCTTCCTGGTCGGCGTTGCCGCCTCGGTCGGGGCAGGCATCTCGATGGGCTTTACCGAGGCAGCCTCGGACGACGGCGAACTTTCAGGCCGCGGCTCGCCGGTCAAGCGCGGGCTTGCCTCCGGCGTGATGACCACCGTGGGCGGTCTCGGCCACGCATTGCCTTACCTGATCCCCGAGTTCTGGACCGCCACTACGCTCGCCTTGCTGATCGTCTTCGTGGAGCTCTGGGCCATCGCCTGGATCCAGAACCGCTTCATGCAAACCCCGTTCTGGCGCGCCACGATGCAGGTTGTGCTGGGCGGCGCCCTGGTGCTCGGCGCCGGTGCCCTGATCGGCAGCGGCTGATCTAGGCAAAGGGGGCACTCCCGCCCGCTCCGGAGCAGCCACAGGCTGCCCCTCCCCGGTTGGGCCCGGCAGCGCTGAAGCGCTGCGGGCAGGCGTGAAGGCAGCTGTTGCGCTCATCTCTGAGCAAAGCTTCAGGTCCAAATCTAGTTCAGATCGCACACCTTTGTATAAAACGCCCTGTTCCGGGCCCGTGCCTCCTCCAGCCCCCCTCCCGGCGTTCCGCCGGGCGAGCATTTCCGGCCAGTCCTACGGTCCTGCGAACACCGGGTTTTCCCGGAAGTGCCGGAACTTTTCATTGAACGGCACAGACAGCACCCGGCGGCCCAGGCACATCGTCCAGTAGGTCCCATGATAGGAATTGGCCGCCACCGTTTCGCCGCTGGCAATGAAGGCCAGCGCCTCTTCCAAGTTCGCCCGGCCATTGTCCAGCTCAGGTATGCCCGGCATCCGCAGCAGGCCATCCGACTTCAAAGCATGGCTGAACAGCACAACTTCATGCTCCGGTTCTGCCTGACCATCAAACAACGGAGACATCGCACTGGGACAAGGCACATGCTCGCACCCCGGCACGCCCCAGTTCCGCGAGGAAATCAAGGCGCAATTGCCCTCGGCAATGTCGAACTCGATACTGGCGGCCGCGGCGCCATCAATGCCGACTCCCCAGCTCACACGGTGCTTTGCCTCAGGCGTCCGGCAGATCACCGATTTCACGCAATCACGGAACACCTGCCCGCCGCCGAACATCGCCAGCCGGCAGGGCGGGGGAACCTCGCTGAAGTCCAACATGAGGCTGTCGCCAAAGTCGAAGTACAAGCCCGGAGATCAGAACAGGTCCCCAGTGTTGCGGACATTGCGGCGGTGCTGAAATACGGCATCAGGCATGGCTGGCATCTAAACCGCAATCCGGCAAACCGCCAAGCCCGCATTGCAGGCAGCACACCGTTGAGGCTGTCTAGGACAATCCCGCAATCGAAGCGGCGCCTCAGAGCGCACCCGCCCTTAGAGCGTGTCTCAGCGGATCTCTTGCCCCGTGCGCAGCACGGGGCCACGCCCAACTGTGAAGGGCAGTCCCCGGACTGCCCGTGAACAGGCGGGAGCCCTTGCCTTAGCGAAACCTCTTTGCCAATTGGTCAATTCAGGTTACCAATTCGCCAATGGCTGAGATTTTCTTCCGCACCCTGCCCTTCTTTGCAATCATCGGCCTTGGCTACGGGGCCGGGCGCAGCCGCTTCTTTACCGAAGAAGCCACTGCCTAT
Source organism: Leisingera sp. ANG-Vp (assembly GCF_000813725.1). Taxonomy (GTDB): domain Bacteria; phylum Pseudomonadota; class Alphaproteobacteria; order Rhodobacterales; family Rhodobacteraceae; genus Leisingera. The sequence goes on along the minus strand of NZ_JWLD01000084.1, from coordinate 5,735 downwards.
CTCACCAAGTTTGTGTTCTACTTCCCGCTCTCGGCGATGATTTTCGGCTTTGCCGCCAACCTTTCCTTTGCCGAGGTCTTCGACCCTGCGCTGATCCTGGGCTATCTCGCAGGCACGCTGGCGGTCTACCTGCTGGTGACGGCCGTCGCCATGATCCGCGGGCTGGACATGCAAACGGCCGCGGTGGAGGCGCAATGCGCAGCGATCGGCAACGTTGGTTTCCTGGGCCTGCCGATGATGGCTATCCTGTTCGGCCCGGCCTCGGTGGCACCGATGATGGTGGTGCTGAGCGTCGATCTGGTGGTGTTCTCCTCGCTGATCGTCATTCTGATCAACGCAGGGCGCGGCCAGGGCTTGGGCACAGCAACGCTTAAACTGGTCGGGCTGGGCCTGCTGAAGAACCCGATGATCCTGTCCATCCTCGCGGGCCTCGCCTGGTCGGCATCAGAGCTGCGGATTCCGGCGCCCGCAAATGATTTCCTGACCATCCTCGGCGGCGCTGCAACGCCCGGTGCGCTCTTTGCCATCGGCGCCTCGCTCGCCTCGAAATCCGCCGAGCGGGTGCAGGTCGCAGGCTGGCTCAGCTTTGCAAAACTGGTGCTGCACCCGGCCTGCGTCGCCGTCGCAGTGCTGTGGCTGATCCCGGCGGCGCCCTTTGCGGCCGCCGTTGCCATCGCTGCCGCATCGCTGCCGGTGGCGGGCAATGTCTACATGCTGGCGCAGCATTATGGCGTGGCCCCGCACCGGGCCTCCGCCGCCATCTTCATCTCAACCGTGGTGTCTATTGTCACCGTGCCGGCGGTGATCGCCTGGGTTTCCTGATCTTCCGGATCAGAGCCGGATCACGTAATCCTTGCGGGTGGTCTCGATCACCTCCCAGGTGCCGCTGAAACCGGGCCGCAGGATGAAGCTGTCGCCCGCCGCGAGCGGATATTCGGTGCCGTCGTCGCTGGTGATCACCGAGCGCCCCTCCAGGATCCGGCAGTACTCCCACTCGTCATAGGAGATCCGCCACTTGCCGGGCGTCGATTGCCAGATGCCGCAGTACAACCCGTCGCGCTCCTCGGCGTTCCAGGTCGTGAAAACCGGATCGCCCGCCAGCACCTTCTCCGGCGCCGGGCGCTCCACTTCCGCCTCAGCCGCCTCAGGTGTCAGTCTCAGAAAATCGCTCATGGCCCTGTGCCTCCCGTTTGTTCCGCCGGACTGTCCCGCGTTCCGCTGCCGCTGTCCAGCGCCGGAAAGGCCCCGGACCGCGGCTGGATCCCGCTTCCTCACTCAGTTGTTTGCAATTTCGCAAGCCTTCTGCCGCAAAAACCGGAATTGCCGCCGCCCGCCCGCTGGACGCTGCCGCATTCAGCAGATAGCGATAGGGCTAACAGAGTTAAGGAGCCTCACGCATGGAAACCGTTTCCGAGAACCGCGCCTTTGGCGGCACCCAGGGCGTCTACAAGCACGCCAGCAGCGCGACCGGCTGCGATATGACCTTTGGCCTGTTCCTGCCGGAAGAGGCCCAGGACGGCCCGGTGCCGGTGCTGTGGTATCTCTCGGGCCTCACCTGCACCCATGAAAACGCCATGACCAAGGCAGGCGCCCAGGCCTGGTGCGCCGAGCAGGGCATCGCCATCGTCTTCCCCGACACCAGCCCCCGCGGCGAAGGCGTTGCCAATGATGACGCCTACGACCTGGGCCAGGGCGCGGGCTTTTACGTGAACGCAACGCAAGAGCCCTGGGCGCCGCATTTCCGCATGTGGGACTATGTGGCCGAGGAACTGCCCGCGCTGCTGGGTGAGAAATTCGCCATCGACCTGGACCGCCAGGCGATCACCGGCCACTCCATGGGCGGACATGGCGCGCTGACCTTGGCGATGAACCTGCCGGGCCGCTACAAATCGGTTTCCGCCTTTGCACCGATCTCCAACCCCACCGCATCGGACTGGGGCCGCAAGCAGCTGAGTGCCTATCTGGGCGACGATGAGGCAACCTGGGCCAAGCATGATGCGACCCTCTTGATGCGCGAAAAAGGCTTTGACGGCCCGATCCTGATCGACACCGGAACCTCGGATCAGTTCATCGACCTTCTGAAGCCCGAAGCACTGGCCCACGCGGCAGCCGAGCGCCGCCAGCAGGCCACCCTGCGGATGCAGCCGGGCTATGACCACAGCTATTTCTTCGTGTCGACCTTCATGGAGGAGCATGTCTCCTTCCACGCCGACGCGCTGTACCAGAACTAAGAGACAAAGGACGCGGCCATGAGTGACGAATTTGATTATGACCTGATCATCATCGGTTCCGGCCCCTCGGGCCGCGCCGCTGCCATCCAGGCAGGCAAACTGCACCGCCGGGTGCTGGTGATCGACCGCAAGGACCGGCTGGGGGGCGTGTCGGTGCACACCGGCACCATCCCCTCGAAAACCCTGCGCGAAACCGTGCTGAACCTCTCCGGCTGGCGCGAGCGCTCTTTTTACGGGCGCTCCTACCGGGTCAAGGATGACATCCTCGCCGAGGACCTGAAGGCGCGCCTGCACAAGACCCTGGATCACGAGGTCGACGTGCTGGAACACCAGTTCAACCGCAACCACGTGGATACCCTGCTCGGCCTGGCCAAATTCACCGGCCCGAACGAGGTCGAGGTCGCAACCGAGGCCGGCGAAACCACGCGGATGACCGCGGAGAAATTCCTGATCTCCACCGGCACCAAGACCTACCGCCCGGACTACGTGCCGTTCAACGGCACCACCATCCTGGACGGCGATGAATTCCTGGAGATGGCAGAAATCCCGCGCTCGCTGGTGGTCATCGGCGCCGGCGTCATCGGGGTGGAATACGCCACCATGTTCTCGGCCCTCGATGTGCGCGTCACCCTGATTGAACCGCGCGAGACCTTCCTCGACTTCATCGACAAGACCCTGATCCAGGAGTTCACCCACCAGATCCGCGAAAACGGCGTCGACCTGCGGCTGGGCTCCGCGGTGGAAAACATCGAAGACGCGGGCGAGCATGTCGAGGTCACCCTGGAAAACGGCCGCCACGTGCGCGCCGAAATGCTGCTGTTTGCAGCCGGCCGCATGGGCGCCACCGGCGCGCTGAACCTCGAGGCCACCGGGCTGAAGACCGACCACCGCGGCCGTCTCAGCGTCAACCGCAAGACCTACCAGACCGAGGTGCCGCATATTTATGCCACCGGCGATGTGATCGGCCACCCGTCGCTGGCCTCCACCTCGCTGCAGCAGGGCCGGGTCGCCGCCTGCCACGCGCTCGATACCCCGACCATGCCGGAAAGCCCCTGGTATCCCTACGGCATCTACTCAGTGCCGGAAATGTCCACCTGCGGCATGTCCGAGGAAGAGCTGAAAGAGCGCGGCATCCCATATGAAGTCGGCGAGGCACGCTTCCGCGAAACCTCGCGCGGCCACATCATGGGGCTGGAGCACGGCATGCTGAAGATGCTGCTGTCCCTCAAAACCCGCCGGGTGCTGGGTGTGCAGATCGTCGGCGAAGGCGCCACCGAGCTGATCCACATCGGCCAGGCGGTAATGAACCTGCAAGGCACCGTGGATTACTTCGTGCAGAACACCTTCAACTACCCGACCCTGGCCGAGGCCTATAAGGTTGCCGGTCTTGACGCCTTCAACCGGATGCCGATCCCGGAGGAGTTCAAGGTGAAGAAGCCCGCCCGCAAGCCCAAGGCCAAACCCGCCCCCAAGGCGGAAAAGCCTGCGGAAGCGGACAAGAAGGCGGCCGAGTGAGCGCGCTCTACATCGACGCCGACGCCTGCCCCGTGAAGCAGGAGGCCGAGCGGGTTGCGACCCGTCACGGCCTGCGCATGTTTGTGGTCTCCAACGGCGGGCTGCGGCCGTCGCAGAACCCGCTGGTGGAAACCGTGATCGTGGCAGAGGGCGCCGATGTGGCCGACATGTGGATCGCCGAGCGCTGCGGCCCCGGCGACGTGGTGGTGACGGGCGACATCCCGCTGGCCGCCAAATGCATCGAAGCCGGCGCCCGCGTGCTGCGCCACAACGGCGAGCGCTTTACCCAGGCTAACATCGGCCAGCAGCTGGCAATGCGCGACCTGATGGCAGATCTGCGTGCTGCCAATCCGCTGGGAACGCAGGGCGGCGGCAAAGGCTTCACCAAGGCCGACCGCTCCCGTTTTCTGGATGCGCTGGAGCGCGAGCTGCGCGCTGCCAAATCAGGCCGCTAACCCATCGCTGCCTTCAGCGGCGCCAAATCCCCCTCCAGTACCGGCCGCAGGAAAGTCCGGTCATAGCGCCGGACGATGCCGTTGTCCTTGGCGTATTGGAACGCGGCCAGACAGCTCCCGTCCTCGAAACTTCTGGCGCGATAGTCCTCATAAGCCGCCAGCGAGGGGAAGGAAAACAGCGCCACCGCCAGGTCATTGGCGCTTTCATGCGGCAGAAAGTAACCGTGATGCGTGCCGCCGAACCGCTCCACCAGCGGGATCCAGGCCTTGGCGTAAATCTCGAAGGCTTCGGTCTTGGCCGGTTCAATTTCATAGGTGATGTAGCAGGTGATCATATGCCTCTTCCTTGCAGATTTTCTGTGAAGGCTAGGCATACCGCCCGGCCAAGCCCAATGACTTTGTGTGATCCGCCGTTCACAAACACAGATGCCCCGCGGGCCCGCCTCCAGTCACTCAACGCGCGTTCTGCGGCTGGAAATCCTGGAGAAGAATTTTACGGGGAAATTCATGAATTTCCGGGCGCCGCCCCATTGCCAGTTCCCGGCAATTGCGCCACTGATCCCCATACACCCCACGACTGATCCCGGCGGAGCTGTCCGATGAACACGCAGGCGCAGGTCAATATCTTCGGGCTGCTGGCCGCAGCAGGCGCCGGCGTGGCCTTCTCTGTCATCGACATGATCTTCAAGTTCCTGTCCGGCGACTACCCGCTGTATGAAGTCGTGCTGTTCCGCTCTGTTGTGGCGATGATTGTCATGCTCGCCGTGATCGTTCCGCTCGAGGGCGGCTACAGCCGCCTGCGCACCCATCAGCCGAAACTGCACCTGCTGCGCTGCTGCGCGGTACTGTTTGCAAACCTCTGTTTCTTCACCGGTCTCGCCATCCTGCCCCTCGCTGAAGCCGTCGCCATTGCTTTTGCCACCCCGCTGATCGTCACCACCCTGTCCGCCCTGTTCCTGGGCGAGCGCCCCGGCCCCTGGCGCTGGGGTGCAGTCTGCGCGGGTTTCCTGGGTGTGCTGATCATCATGCGCCCGGGCCCGGGCACCTTCCAGGCCGCCGCCCTGCTGCCCTTTTTCGGCGCCTGCGGTTATGCCACCCTGCATGTGCTGACCCGCCGCGCAGGCAGCTCGGAAAGCGGCGCAACCCTCGCCTTCTACCCGATGCTGGGCTTTCTGATCGTCAGCGCCCTGGCCGGCCTCATGTTCGGCGACGGGCGGTACGAAGGCAGCGGCGCGGCGCTTGATTTCATCCTGCGCGCCTGGATCTGGCCCGCCCCCCAGGACTGGCCCTATCTGATCGGCGTGGGCCTGGCAGGCTCCATCGGCGGCTACCTGGTCAGCCAGGCCTACCGCCTGAACGAAGCCGCTCTGGCCGCCCCCTTCGAATACGTCGCCATGCCGATGTCGGTGGTCTGGGGTGTTCTGATCTTCAGCGAATGGCCGGACCTGGCCGTCTGGACCGGCAGCAGCCTGATCATCGCCTCCGGCCTGGTGTCGGTCTGGCGCGAAACCCGCCCCCCGCACCCTCCCTCCCC
>NZ_JWLD01000083.1 GCF_000813725.1 Leisingera sp. ANG-Vp | reverse complement strand
AACCGCCATAAGGACAGCGGCGCCCGCTACCACAACGAGGTTCTCAATTACACCAAATCAGGAGACGAGGTCTGGTTCGACACCAACATCGTGCCCGTGACCGGCGCTGACGGCCAGGTTGACCTGATCATCGGTATTGAGCGCGACATCACCCGCAGCAAACAGCGCGAGCGCGAGCTGGCAGAGGCCAAGCAGGCGGCGGAAATGGCGGACCGTGCCAAATCGGAATTCCTCGCCAATATGAGCCATGAAATCCGTACACCAATGAACGGTATTATTGGCATGGCCGACCTTCTGGCCGAGTCTGACCTCCCTCTGGATGAGCTGCAGAACGTCGAAACCATCCGCAGTTCCGCCCAGGCGCTCCTGAAAATCATCAATGACATTCTCGACCTTTCGCGGCTGGAGGCCGGGAGGTTCTCCATTGCAGAAGAGGATTTCGATCTGCACGATTGCATCAGCAGCGCGGCCGGCCTCTTCCGTCAGAAAGCGCAGGAGAAAGGGGTGTCGCTGCAGATCAGCTTTGCCGAAAGCCTGCCTGCACAGCTGCACGGCGATGACGGGCGGCTGCGCCAGATTCTGGTCAACCTGATAGGCAACGCGGTTAAGTTCACTGCCGAAGGCAAGATCTGTGTCCGGGCCTCGCATGCCGCGGCGGACCCAAGCCGCGTGGTGGTTGAGGTTGAAGACAGCGGCATCGGGATCTCCGAAGCCCAGAGCCGCCACATCTTCGACCGGTTCACCCAGGCAGACGCTGCCACCACCAAGGTCTTCGGCGGCACCGGGCTGGGGCTGACGATATCCAGCATGCTGGCCAAACGGATGGGCGGCGGCATATCAGTGACGTCTGAACTGGGCCACGGCGCCTGCTTCCGGCTGGAAGTGCAGATGGCTCCAGCCACCGGGGCGCGGGACCAGGCAACCGTGCTGCCGTTGGACCCGGCAAGGCAGCTGGAACCCTGCCGGATTCTGCTGGCTGAGGACAACCAAACCAACCGTTTGCTGATCCGCAAATTCCTGCGCAGCCAGCCAGTGGAGCTTTATGAAGCCGCCAATGGTCGGGATGCGGTCGAAATGTGCAAGGAGCTGCAACCGGACCTGATCCTGATGGACATGTCCATGCCGGAGCTGGACGGCATCGGCGCGACGCGGGAGATCCGCAGCCTGGCCATCGGCCAGCCCGTGATAATCGCACTGACAGCCAATGCGTTCTCCAGCGACCGGCAGGCCTGCCTGGAGGCGGGGATGGACCATTTCCTGGCCAAACCGGTGAAAAAGGCGGTGCTGCTGAACACTTTGGCCGCCGCGCAGGCTGAGGCCATCGTTCCGCAGCAGCCCCGTGCCAGTGCCTGAACGCCCCGGACGGGCTTCACCCTTGCGTCAGACTGCCAAACCGATCAGCGCCACACCGCCGGCCATCAGCACCGCCGAACCCAGCCGGCGCAGCCAATATCCTTCCTTGAGAAACACAAACCCGATCAGCGCTGCAAAGATCACCGAGGTCTCACGCAGCGCCGAGACCGCACCCAGCGGGGCAAAATTCTTGGCATAGAGCACCAGCCCGTAAGCCGTCATTGAGACCAGCCCCCCGGCCAGGCCCAAAGCCCAGGTGCGCTTTGGCAGGGCGGCCAGGGTTTCCCGTTTGCGGACCGCAATGAAGCCCGCAATGAAAATGTGCAGGAACGCCCCCCATGCCCAATAGCTGAGCGTATTGCCCGACAGGCGGACCCCCACTCCGTCAATCAGCGAATAGATCGAGATGAAAACCCCGGTTCCAACTGCAAACCCCAATGCTGTCCGCCCGACCCCGGAACGCAGCGCCTTCCAACTGCTGAGCTGGATCCCAAGCGCGATCACCGCGATCCCCGCCCAGGCCTGAAGCGGCAGCACTTCACCGGCAAAGATCATCGCCCAGATGCCGACAAGCGCCGGCACGATTCCGCGGGCGATGGGGTAGACGACACTGAAGTCGCCATGCTGATAGGCACGCCCCAGCATGTAGTAGTAGCCAAAATGCACCACAGTGGAGAGCAGGATGTAGACAAAGCTCTCGGCATTGGGCAGCGGCAGCAGCGCGATCATCACCGCGCTGGGGAGAACGTGGCCAAAAGCCACCAGTCCCAGCGTGGTCGTGCGGTCAGCGGCAGTTTTGACAATTGCGTTCCAGACGGCATGCAGCAGCGCTGCCGACAGGATGATGGCAATAACAAAGAGGGTCATTTCAGGGACAGGTCTTTAATGGTGCAGCCCGGCTGGTTCGCCTTATCCGGCTTGCTCGGGCTGCATTTCGTTGATCAGCCGCGTCTCCAGCAGCTGGCCGTTCTGATACAGAACCGGATAGGCGACTGCCGCGATATGGCTGTTGAACTCGCGCAGGGCCCGCAGAGTCTCCAGGTGGATATCCGAGGTCTCAAAGCTTTCCTGCGCGCCGTTCTGCAACCGTTTCAGGTGGCGTTTGCGGCTGTCATGCTCCATCCGTTTCAGCTCGGTCTTTTCCAGGCTAAGCAAGCGCGCGCTCTCCAGATCATCCGAAATCAGCACATTCGACGCCAGCTGCAGATTGGCCAGGGTCGCCTCGTGCATCCGGGTGATTTCCATCCAGCCGTCTTTGGAAAAGCGGAGGTTCTTCTTGTTCAGATCGCCGGCCAGCACCGTCAGACGCCTAGCCACCACATCCCCCGCAGTCTCCAGCCGGATGGCATATTCCATCAGGCCGCGCGCGGTTTTCACCTGCGCCTTGCTGAACTCCTCTTCGGGGATGGCGGCCACATACTTGCGGATGCCGGAGAGGCAGGCATTGACCTCCTCATCCATCACCTGCACCGCCTTGATCTGCTCCTTGGTGCTGGACTGATAGAGCTCCAGAACCGGGCGGTACATGGCGTGCACCAGGTCCGACATCCGCAGCAGTTCACGCTTGAGGTTCAAGACCGCCTGGGTCGCCGACCCATAGCTGCCCTGCTCCAGCGCGCTGACCGGGCGCCCCTGCTGGCTGGTTTCGGCTTTAGCAGGTTCCGGGAAAATACGGGTCAGCAGCCCCTCCAGCCGCCCGCAGAAGGGCAAGGCCAAAACCAGCAGCGACGCGTTGAACGCAAGATGCGCGTTGACCAGCATCTGGCCGCCCTGCGGATCACCCAGCACTCCTTGCCGCAACGCCAGATTGGCCGCAAACAATGCAACCACCGCCCAGGCACCCCGCAAAGCCAGGTTCGCATAGGGGATCCGCCGCGCCTGCAGATCCATTCCCCGGCTCAGCCACACGGGGATGAAGGCGGAGCCAAAATTCGCCCCCAGCACCAAAGACAAGCCGGCTGCAAAAGGGATCGCGCCGATCTGCACCAGGGTCACGCACATCAGGATCGCAGCCACGCTGGAATGCATCACAAAGGCCAGCGCGCCGCCGACCAGAAAGGCAGTGATATAGTCACGCGCCAGGTAGCCCGCGATTGCTGGCAGAAAGGCGCTGTCGCGGATCGGATCCATTGCCTCGCGCAGGAAGCGCAGCGAAATCAGGATGAAGGCCACCCCCATCAGGATCCGCCCCAGCTGCCGCGCCTTCTTGGCCTCGGTCTTCACAAAAAGGTAGCCGCCGATCGCAAGCAGAACCGGCACCAGCCAGTCCAGCTTGAAGGACAGGATCTGGATGATCAGCGCCGAACCCAGGTCTCCGCCCAGCACAATCGCCAGCCCGGCCGGAAAGGCCAGCATGCCGGAGGCGGCAAAACCGGAGGTCAGAAGCGCCACCGCCGCCGAGGACTGCAGAACGATGGCCATGGCAACGCCGGTTGCGGCAGAAGAGGCATAACTGCGCTGGCCGGTCATCAGCCGCTGAAACGAGGCGCCATAGCTGCGCTCGATTCCAGTGCGCACCATCCGCACCGCAAACAGCAGCAGCATTGTTGCCCCTGCCAAGCTGATCAGAAAAGTCAGGATCGCCATGCAAGTTTCCATTCGCAGGACGCGGCGGAACCGTTTTCGAACTCAGTCATTTTTGCTTCCTTCGGCAACTTCCGTTTTCACGCCCCAGCCGCTGAGCGCTTCTGCCAGTTTCTTGCCCGGCGCCCGGTCGGTGAACAGGAGATCAATCCTGCGCGGAGCCGGCCCGCGGTGCGGCGCAGTTTCCTCGAATTTCGGATGCGCTATTGCCACTGCAACCTGCTCAGTGCAATCGGCCACAACACTGGCCAGCTGTGCTTCGTCTGCACTGTGGTAGAGCACACCATGTTTTGATGAGAAGGCATCCGCTGAAAGAACCGCCAGATCCAGCGCAAAACGGCGCACCTGCTGCTCGGTGACAAAGCCGAAGGTGCCACGCTCGTTACTCTGCAATTCGCCGCCCAGGAAATGCACCCGGTTGCCGTTGTGGTTAGCCAGGGTTTGGGCAGCTCCGATGGAATTGGTCACCACAATCAGCCCGGACTTTTGCCTCAGCTCTTCGGCGACGAAGGCGGTGGTGGAGCCGACATCCAGAAACAGCGCCATGCCATCCCGGGCGCGGGCTGCAACCCGCGCTGCGATCCGGGCCTTTTCTTTTTGATTTTCGGAGATCCGCCGTGCAAAGCTGGTTGCGCTTTGCGGCCCCGCCAAAAAGGCACCTCCATGCACCCGTTGCACGGCTCCCGCCTTGTCGAGAGCCTTGATGGTGCGCCGGACGGTTTCTTCGGAGACCTCCAGCATCTTGGCAAGCTCTGCACTGCGGGCCGAGCCGCCCAGGCGGCGCAAAGCGTCAACAAGTTCCAATTCGCGGTGCGAGAGGGAAAGAGAGTCAGACACGGGGCTATCCGTTCGCCGTTGTTTTGTTTTCTTCAGGCGATTAGGCATAGGACACCTCTCCTTTACAAGAGCCTCGCCCACAGATTCCCACAAAAATCAGGGCATCGCCAAATAAAAACCGGCAAAATCACTCAAACGGTCACGGCGAAAGCAGATACCAGCCCACTTCGCGATTCCCTGCACCCCGGCCTATGAAACTCTCCCGCCCCTTTTCGGCCTGCCGCGGGCAGCCCCGAAAGCGTTGGGCGTGGCACCGCGCAGATGCGCGGTGCGGGCAGCGCCCCTGATAA
>NZ_JWLD01000082.1 GCF_000813725.1 Leisingera sp. ANG-Vp | reverse complement strand
TTGATTTAGTGGCGGGGAGACAGGGATTCGAACCCTGGGAACGCTCTCACGTTCAACGGTTTTCAAGGCTGATGAAAATCAGGCCTTTTCAGGCGCTTGGCTTAAAAATTTCCCAAGACAAACCGTAAACATTGGCGGAACATGGGAAACCGTTATTCATCAACTTTGGATGAATACTGCACAATTCGTGGCGGCTTTGAGGATGATCACCCGCTCTCTGTTGCTCCGAGCCCTTAGCGGACTTTGATCGCTTGCAAGGCCTTCGCTTGCGCAGCGCGACGCAACCGGCTCTAAGCGGCCGTTGACAGGACGACTAACGCAGGACAATAGAGCGGTCGTTGACCCGACTTGTCAGCTCGATACACTTCTCTTTCCAGTCATCGTAGAATTTCCAGGTGGAACGTAAATTGAGAGATCCAGGACTCGTACAAACTGGCTGGATGCTGAGTTCAGCGGTCGCGCGGAACGACGCGTTTCCAGACACGTTCAAGATACCTTCGAAGGAGCGACGCAGTTCATTGGAACGAGGTGAAGCGGTGCAGCTTTTGTTCGATATTGAAACGCGTGAGGCCGGAAAACTCATTGACCGTGGCATTGATAGGATGTGGGTGATTGTTATCGCCGTTCTACCCAGGGGCTATCAAGGCGTCCTTGATAGCGACCCCGGAACTGCAGAAAACCTTAAGCTTTTTCGGGGCGACTTAATTGAATTTGGCCCAGATCACATATGCAAAGTTGACCAACCGCCCGAAGAGTTTCTCAAGAAGGAATATGGCGAGTATTTTCAGTAAGCCTTGCCTCTGTTGGCGAAACATTCCGTGAAACTTATCTTCGCTAGCAGCGGGTTTGGGTTCGATCTTGTCATCCCCTGCGACAAGCTAAGACATACGGATTGGAGCCCTTTGCTGCCGTCCGCCATCAAGCAGCTTCTCGCAAGTGCAGCACATCGCGAACGGCGCATAGCAGACACTCAACGCCTGGTTCCGGCAAGACCGCTACGCGGGACCTAGCGCTCTTTCACCGCGATTGCGTCAATGTCCAGAATGTTAAAAGATAGTGCCGCCTTGTAGACGACAAGGCTGGCGACCACCTCTTTCCTAGTGGAGGGCGCAGATTGGTCTCGAAAGTACTGATTTGGAGCACGTTCATCGTTGCTTCTTCGGCATTGGCTATAAGCTTGGTCGCGGTTTTCTCGCCCATGGCGTATCTGAAGTTGCATTCAGTTTTTGGGTTCGGCCCAGTTCCGGTGCCATGGGCAATTACGCGTGCACATGAAGGGTTAGTCGGGGACGTATCGAACTATTGTCGCGAACCCGTTCTACTGTCGTGGCAAGGGAGCTTTGGGAGTGGGCCAGTCGTGACTGACGGTATCAAATTACCTCCACCGGAGGCGTTTAACGAGTTGGTTCTTATTAATTCGGGGATCATTTTTGAAAGCACCAAACTGGCTCTGGTCGCGATGGAGAAGTTCAACATGGAACTTCTAAGCCAGTGCTTTGGAAATTTGGAAAGCTGACATTCAAGGCAAACGCAACATCAGGAAGTCTGGGCTCGGTCCCACCATCCGCCGCAGTGAGCTCAGCCGGGTGCTCTGAGCCCTTTGCCGCCGTCTTTGCCCGCCCTGGAAGCTGCAGACGCATTATACCGCTCACAGGCCTATGCGGACACTCAAGGTACATGACGCTAAAGTTTGCACCACCGGCAGCGGACTCTCAACATAGGCTGACCGAAGAATTGCAGGCTAAGTTCGAATGAAGTCGTCGATACTTGCTATCATTCTGTCAAAATCCGGCTCTGTCGCAAAGAGCAGGTGATTGGGGCTGTTCAGTTGCACAAAGGATGCCCCTGGGATTTCAGATGCCAGTAGTTTTCCCTCAGAAAGTGGTGCTATGGCATCCCTGTTGCTGTGAAGAACCAATGTGGGCACCGAGACTTTGGGTAGCAAACTGGCAACGTTTATGTCGTCAAACAAGGCACGAAACTGGGCGATGTTTTCAGCCGGCCCGCATATCCTTTGAAATTCGTTGAACCATTGCATTTCTTCTTTGGTGGCGTCCGGCATGAACATGGAAGTTAATATTTGCCGGATCGCAGGGTTTTCGTTTCCCCAGCTATTTCGTATCAAATTGACGAGAGCTTTGCTTTCTTCAATTTCCGCCTCATTGCCGCGCTGCCTGCGTCCTCTTGAGTAACCCCCGCTTAACAAAAGATGGGAAATTCGCCCCGGGTGCCGAAGAGCATATGCCACCGACACAGATGCACCTTGTGACAAGCCTAGTATGGCCACCTTTTCATAGTCGTAAGTATCGATCACGACTTCCATGTCGTCGACCATGCGCTCAAAACTGATGTCGACATCTACCCATTCAGACAACCCATTTCCGCGCTGGTCATAACGGATGACAGAAAAACTGTCTGAAAGATGCCGTATGTAGTCTCCGTAGGCCGGGTTACTCCAGTCCTGTTCCAGATGTGTCATCCAGCTTCCGGAAATCAGCAATGGATAACCTTCGCCAGAAACAGTGTGTGCAATTGAAGTGCCGTCTTTCGAGTGGCAGAACTTCACAGGCGGCAGTGTATCAGACCGTGCAGGAGAAGGTTTTGTGGATGACGTCGGAACGGGCAGAGTGGAAATACCTCCAATGAGACGAAATCCGCGCCGACCTACAGTTTCGATGTAAACTGGCTTTTTAGCATCGTCGCCAAGAGCCTTTCTGATCTCAAATATGTACTCTCGTACCAGGTCAGGATTCACGAACGAGCCTTGCCAAACAGCCTGAAGTATTTCCTCTCGAGACAACACCACCCCTGCCTCAGATATCAAGTACTCCAGAACCTCGGTTGCTTTGGGCGACAGTTTTGAGTGGTTCGTTCCCGATGACAAAATCCCGTCCTTCAGATTCAACACCCAAGGTCTCATGTATGCCTCCAACACCGCCTGCAAAATTCAACGATACGTCAACGATAAGTCCACGGTATCACGGATCTCGTACAGATAGGCTTGAACATGAAGCCGAACCGGAAAATGGACAATGCCACAGATATCCACAAACAGACTGGGAAGAGCCACGATTATTGATGATAACACGACTAGCGCGGAAGCCGCTTATCTATTGCTGCAACTGGCAAACGATCTAGAGGAAGAAATTTGCCTCGCGCTATTAGAGGAAAATGTTGCTCTAGCCGAGCGCCTGGTAGCACCACAGGCACAGCTCAAGAGATTGTCGCAAATCTTTGGTTTACCGAAACCTAGAATTTCCGCCGGTTAAGAGCTGAAAACAGGCGCTCTCACATTGAGCCTGCTGTTTGCGCATTCGTAGGCAGCTAGGAGCAACGGAACACTTGGCTGAAGGGCAGTTGTTTCAGCGACCGGTCACACCTTGTCATCTGCTCTAGCGGCCGCAACTATTCAAAGTTCCCCTTCCATCGTAAAGCCGACGCTCGAGGCTGCCATAGCAGCACTTGCGGCGAATGGCGGCTCCGTCCCGGCCTTCCCCTACTGGAGTGTCTGAATAGTGCCCATTCCAAGTCATGTTTGATCGTTTCGAACGGCCGATCTTTTCCGAGAAACCTCCGGATTTGGATGCTGGCGGAAATCTTGCCTTTTCAAACGCTTGGGCTAAAATTTTCCACGACAAACCGAAAGCATCTGCAGAACGTGGGAAATAGCACACTCCGCGCCAAGCCTTACTCAAGCGGTTCAGCCTCAACTGCAGTTCGGTATCCGCCGCTATCCAGAGAGTGCGTGGCCCTGGCGATCAACCAGGGCCCATCAATGAAAGAACGAAAGCCCACAGCCTGCAGTACGGCTTCCGCCTTCGCATCCGGGTCCCCCTTCATATCGATCGACAGCGCGCGCCCAGCGCGGCCCAGACGCCGCAGTTCAGTATCAGCAGCCCGCTGTGCTGTGTCCTTGTCTGGGAAGCGGCGTTTCAAGCGCATGATAGGGCTCCCCTCGCCCACAATGCATTCAAGCTGCTTGCCCTGCCCCAAGTCTTGATACGCAGCCACAACAGAGCCCGCCTTTTCGCGCAGACTGTTGCGGTACGCCCAGCGGCTCACGCCGCGCTCTGTGACTGGCAAGACTGGCATAGGCTGCCCTGAGGTGGTAAGGCTCTCCCCACGCTTGGCCAGGATCAAACGGCCGTTGCCGGGCTTGGCGATGGCATCCAGATCACGGGCCACCCGCGACAAGAGGTTTATATCGCTCTCGTCAATCTGGTCGATATGCGGCAGTACGATCTCTCGCAGGCTTTCCGCGACAGACGCCTTCAAGCGGTGTTCTCCGGCCATCTTACCGACCATTGCAGCGACGGTGGTGCCCTGAGGCCAGCTGCGCTTTTTTTGCTCTGTGAGCGCTGTTTTGCCGGTGGTGGTCTCCCCATTGACGGATGCCGTACCGGTGATCACTGCCTGATCCGGCCGCCCTTGAACCTCGAAGCTGTCAGCAATGAACAGGCCCATGTATTTCAGCTGGAACGCATGCCCCAGCCAAACCTTGATTTCCGCCCCCTGTCGCGGCTCTCTGATCCGGCCAAACAGCTCTGTATCGCTCAGAACGATCTGGACCTGATCCGACTGCACCCCGGCTGCATCCGTCAGCGTCAGGCCCGCCAGGCGCGGCGAAAGGATGCCGCTGATATCGTCCCCATCCACTTCGACCCGCATCATGGGCCGGAAATCGGTCAATCCCATAGGCTCACGGTCTCCACCTCTTTCGGTGTTTCGATTTCCGGCAGCCGTATACGTGTGCCGACAGGCAGAAAGGGACCGTGATCCGCAAGGCCTGGGTTTGCCTCGAGCACGGTTTCCAATGCGCCGGCCACCCGGTTGCCGTAGTAGCGCCAGACGATCTCGTCGACCGTATCGCCCTGCTTAGAACGGTAAGAGACTGCGGAGTCCGCCATCATACCTCCGAATACTGATTGTGAAGTCCTGCCGGAGCGGGGCCCCCTTCTCTGCAAAGGTGCTTTGCCCCTCGCCAACGCGCTCGATCACCCACAGCCCGAGAACCTTGCCCGTGCCTGCGATCAGCGGCATAGGCAGCCCGATGGATGCCGAAAGCCGCATCTTGTCGACCTGGCCAAGGCCGCCCTTGAAGTGGGGATAAATGGTGCCTTGAAACGTCATAGTATCTGCACCCAGTCCAGTGAACTGCAGGGCGTCGTTCTTGCCCATGCGCTCGATTGCTGCCCAGCGGTACTCGGTGGACCGGTAGAGGCGCTGGTAAGCCGCGTTGTCCAGGCTGAACTGATAGGCGCCCAGCTGCATCATCCTGCCTGCCATCACTCCCCCCCGTACTGACCGTAATCATGCGGCACGTCATAGAGGGCTCCCGCCTGCGCCATGCGCTTCCTGCGCTCCAATTCATCCGCGATCTGCGCCACGGTCAGATGCATTGCGTGAAACGTGATGTTCTGCACCACGGGCGAGGATTGCGCGGCCGATGCCTGCGCCAAAGCGGCAGGCGCCGCCGGTGCCACGCGCTCGATCACCTGCATACCTTGCTGGGCAAGCGGTGCTGCCGCCTGGGCTTTCTCCATTGCCCGTTGAAGACCGCCGCCCAGCGCCGCGAGCAACGGCTCTGCGCGGGATGCCATCCGGGCCAACCGCTCGGTGGCGCCAGCATGGGCGACATAGGCCCCTTTCGAGTTCCAGATCGTTTCCGGCCCCTGCTCGCCGACCCGGCGGAAGCCCCTGCCGATATCTCCCCCAAGAAAGGACCCGGAGATATGCCGCGGCCTGGCGCGGCCGCTGCGCGGGTTTGCTGGTGCTGATCCGCTTTGCCCCGGATCCTCCTCACCACTGAAGAAGTCGCCAATGCTTGAACCGATACCTTTGATGCCTTCGACGGCCCCGGTGCCTTTGTCCCGCAGCCAGGTCAGCCCGTCGAGGACAGGCTGCAGTTTGCCCATCAGCCAATCAAATTTCTGCCCCAGCCAATCCAGAACCGTCTGCAGGCCGGTTTTGACGCTCTCCCAGGCTGAGATGATACCGTCAGTCCAGCCCAGAGCGTCGGTCACCGGCTTGATGACATTCTCCCAGGTTCCCCTGAACACAGCGCCGACCCCATCCCAAAGGGTCGAGAAATAGCCCTTAATGCCGCCCCAAGCTTTGCGGGCTCCGGCGGCGGCGGCCTTCCAGTCCCCACGCCAAACGCCCCCGACAAAACCGGTAAAGCCCTCGAAGGTTTCCTGCACGCCTCCCCACAGCTCGCCGAACCATGGGCCGACCTTGTCCCAGTTTTTGTAGATGAGTGCCGCGGATCCGGCGATTGCCGCAACTGTCAGGCCAATAGGGTTCATCAGCAACGCAGCACCTATCGCCTTGATCCCGCCAACCACCAACGGCGTGGCGGCTGTCAGGCGGGCCATAGACAGCCCCAGGCGCCCCACTGCCACACCAAAGCTCACCACGCTTGCCAGCGTTTTGCCCGCCAGGACGGTACCAACAAGGATCCCGAAGTTCTCCCAGCCGCCGACCATTTCGGCCACCTTGGAAATCACTGCACCGACCTGCCTGGAAACCTTGCCCATCCCCTCCGCCACCTGGCCGATCACCGGCAGCGCCGCCTCGAGCTTGGTGGCTGCCGTATCTGCAAACTGCACAATGTCTTCGCGGTTCGCCACGGCCCAAGCGCTGAATTGCTTCATGGACCGGGACACCACCGGCATCAGCTCGGCGCCTATGGTGTTTTTCAGCCCTTTGATTGTCAGCTGGGCGTCGAGCTGCGCGTCTGCGAATTTCTCCGCGTCCCGGGCCGCCTGTTCGCTCAGCACATAGCCGGTGCGCCGGGCATCCATGCGCAGCTGCTCGAGCGCCTTTGAACCGCTGCCCAGCATATTGACCATACCGATGCCCGACCGGCTGAACAGCGCTGCGGCCAGCGCTGCCCGTTCGGCGGGGTTCTCGATCTGGTTTAACTTGTCCGAAATAGCGCCCAGCGCCTTTTCCGGCCCCATGCGCACCAGATCGTTTGCACTCAGCCCGATCTGGTCCAAAGCCTTCTTTGCCGCGCCGGTGCCTTTGACGGCCTCCCCCAGGCGCTTTTGCATGGCAGTAACCGAGCTATCGAAAGTGCTGACCGATACACCAGACCGTTCCGCAGCATAGCGGTATTCCTGCAGCGCCTCGATCCCGATACCGAGCTTGCCCGCAGTCTTGGCGACGTTGTCGCCATACTCTGCAGTGGAGCTGGCAAGAGTGAATACACCGGCACCGGCCGCGGCAACGCCCAGGGCCATGCGGCGGCTGAGGCGCCCGATATTGTCGGTCATCTTGCTGAAGGACTCGCCGACGCGCCTGCTGTCGCGCATTGCGCGCTCCCAGCGCTTCTGCTTTGCGATCAGCTGCTCGAGGGTGCGCTCGAGGTCTTCGTATTCCCGGTCCAGGGCCTCTACGGATTTGCCCTGCTTGATCAGATCGGCGCGCTGGCGCGACAGTTCTTTCTGCCGCGCCCTCACCGACTTGATGCTGTCTCCGACGCTCTCGAAGCCGGAGCGGATCAGGCCGATATTCTTTTTGAAGGATTTCTCGAGAACGCCGCCAATGGTGATATCGGCGCTAAGACGTTGCTTTTTCATCCAGCCCCCTCAGCCACCAAATCAATTCGCGCGCTGTCATTGCGGTGATTTCGGCCTTTGACCATTTGGTCGCGCGCGCCAGCTGCAAAACACAGTCGCGCGCGGTTTCAGGCTTCAGCCATTCAAAAAATCCAGCGCCTCCTGCAGGCGGCTGTAATCTTTCATTTTGGCGCCTTGGATCGCGTCGGCCGGAACTTCGGCCAGGTTCGCAATCAGGATCACCTCGGACATTGCGCTGTCCTTGTCGCCCATTTCCCGAGCCGCGATGTTGTCACCGACCGAAGGCTCGCGCAGCGTCAGCGTTTGGTGGGTCTCGCCGTCCACCTTGATGCCCTTCAGCAGGGTCACGGTGACGCGGTCTTCATCACCGTTGGTTTCAAGCTTCATGTACTTGGGGAGTTTCTTTTCCATAGGTTCTCCTTAACTGGACTTCTGCTGCAGCCGCTCTACTTCTCAAGCCTTCACGTGAGTGGAAGAAAAGCGGCCCGCGTTTGTTGTCGAGTGTTTTGTTCTCAGTCAGCGGGCCGCGGCCCCTCCTTACTTGGACAGCCGCAGCTGTCGCTCTATACTGTTAAGGTCCCAATCAAACCGGGGTGGGATAGAGCGGTCCGCTGTACCAGCTTCCACCGGTGCGAATGCCCGGCGGGCCGCTCGCTACTTAGATGCCCAGCGCGGCGCGCTGCTCTGCGAGCTGATCCACCCCGCCAACAATCCGCACCATGTTGATCACGTCGATTTCGGTGATCACCTCGCCACCGATGGCTTCTTTGAAGTATTCGACAGTCATGTTGACAGTCAGTGAGGCCGACTGGCCCGGCGACCACGTGCCCCGGTCGGGCTGGATGATCTTGCCGCGCATGTTGTGGATCACCGGCGTAACGGTTCCGTCCTCGCTTTCCAGGGCTCCGCGGGCGGTCACGGGAATGAGGCGGCCGGGGGCAAAGCCCCAAAGGGCCAGCACCTTTGCCGGGTAATTCTTCAGTACAAAGGAGGTGGTCATTTTCTCCTGGCCCATGTCGATATCAATGGGCGCATTCATCCCGGCAGCCCGGTATTCTTCCGCGGCCACCGAGGGGCTGGGCGGGATATAGTCTCCCATCTTGCCAGCCTGCCCGCGGCCATCGACGAACAGCGTATAATTCTTGAGAATGTCAGTGATAGCCATCAGCCCAGAGCCTCCGCGATATACTGGTTTGTCAGGTGCGAGCGGAAGGTCACCCGCTCAGCCGGGTAAGGCGGTGTGAAATCGAAGTTGAACCACACCTGGCCGTTTTGGATGCCGGCAGGGGTGTTCAGATCCGGGTCCGCCCAGCAGTTGCCGCCCAGCAGAGCCCCCTGGGCGACCAGCAGAGCGATAAAGCCGTTCACGCCCTCGACGACGTCTTCCATGTAGGTTTTCGTAATCGCCCGGTCGACGGCCCACATATGGGACCGCTGAATGCTTTCATTCAGCACATCTGCGGTGCGGCGCACGCAAAGGAACTGCCACTTCGGGTCCGCAGTCGGGGCGCGATTGCCCCAAAGCCGGTAGCCGTCCTGGCGGATGATGGTCGCCACGTCGTTTGCATTCAGCAGGTTCGCGCGGCTCGACTGGTCACCCAGTTTGAAATCAACCGGGCGCGACGTGCCAATGATCCCGAAAATGCCCTTGTTCGACGGGGAAACCCAGAAGCCTTCATCATTGTCAGTGCGGGCAATCACACCGGCGACACGGGCCGATGCGGGTTCATCGACAGGATTGCCGTCACTGTCCGCAACCTTGACCCACGGGTCGACAACATAGATCCGGCCAGAGGTACCCCAATCCCCCGCATAGATCTGTGCGGCGGTATCGGTGGTATTGGGGCCATCGGCGATGATCACCGCGCCGATGCGGTCGGCAATGCCTTCCAGCTCGGCAACAACCGGGTTTGCAAGGTGCGTACCCGGGTTGCCGCTGTCTTCGGGGCGCTGATGGGTCCAGCCAGGGGCGCAGAGGATGCGCGGGGCGAAACCGACAACACTTTCGGCACCTGCCAGCGCATGCACGCCCTCGAATTGCCCGGTATTGCCGTCGACGCCGCCAATGACGTTTGCCATCGTGGCCGCCTCGTCGACCCCTTCTTCGACGCGAACCACAATCACCACCGCGCCGATCTGGTCAAAGATGCCGTCCAAGGCACCTGCCAGAGTGCCACCGCCGGAACCGTCAGATGTCACATCCAGCTTTGCCGCCTCAAGGCGGCTGCCAGCGACCAGAACGGGCGTGTTCAGGGGAAAGGCATCTGCATCGGCCCCCGGCGCGGTGCCGACGATACCAATAACGCCTGTGGCAATGGTGCGGATCGGACGCGCGCCCGTGTCGATCTCGAGCACCTCGACGCCGTGGAGAAAACCAGCCATTTCATCCTCGCTGCAAATTGCGTGTTGCTGTGAGGATGGCGGAAACGGAGAGGCCCTCCCTCTGGCGGAATTTCTGCCGCGCCAGAGGAAGGGCCTAAGGCAGGATGCAGATGGTGATCAGTAAAGCGCGACCACGTTCTGAACCGCAGCAGGCAGCGGCGGCCAAGCTGCATCGGCCAAATAGTCGGATGCTGGATCTGCTGCCAGAACATCGACCGCGTTGCGCATGGCGGTCACCCAGTCCAGCGCCTGGCCGACGCCGTCGAGGATCCCAGCCTCTTCCGCAGTGCGGGCGTCCACGGCCTTGCCTGAGATTACTGCGGCAGCGGTAGCCATGTTCATCTGGCTTTCAGCGCTTTGCGCTTCATAGATGCGGCGACGGCACTCCGCCTTGATCTTCTTCAGGCGCATTTGGGCCGGTACTGCGTCAATCACTTGCTGCGGTACACCAGCGGCCGCAAGGTCCGCGGCCGTCCAATTGGCATAGGTTTTTCCGTTGTGCTCAAGAGTAAGCATGCTTGCCTCCGGTTAGTTGGTGATAGACGGATCAATCAGGCCCCCGGCGGCGTCAGCAGTCAGTGCAACGCCTGAGGCAAAGCCCTCAACCCAACGCCCATTCATGGCCGCGTAGGTTGTCGATTTGAGGCCAAGCGAGAAGCCCCCGGAAACTGAACCGATCAGCGGCACGTCGCCGCTCACGCCGTCGATTTCGCAGTTTCGGAACGCGACGCCCAGAAACCCGGAGCAGTTCAGAACTGAAGAGAACAAGGCGGGGTCATTATCCGGCATTTTCAGCTCGATAGAAACGAACGTGCAGAATTTCATAATCGACCCGGTGAGACCGCCAGTGTCATTCACGCTGTTTTCGGCGACCGGGGCGACGGTAATAGCACGCAGCGCCGCACCGCTGTCATCTGCCACCCGGCCGGAGAAACGATAAGTGGTGTTGTCGTCGTCGTGGCGCCGGTTAAGAGTGGCGTTGCTCAACAGCCTGAACTCGGCTGACTGGCCTTGCTTCAGGCTCAAGAGCGCGGTGTCCAAGCTGTTGAACGGGCTGGCAAGGGACCCGTCGCCGCCCTCTGCCCCGTTGATCTCGTCGACATAGATTTTGATGTAGAGATCGTTGGTCAGGTTCGAACGGGCATCTTCAAGCCGCTGCCGCTCACCTTCAAAGAAGGTTTTCAGGTCGGTAAATCCGGCGATCAGATCGTTGATTTGTTCCGTGGTGGTCATCTGGCCCTCCTTAATAGCTGCCGGTCATGCGGCGCAGCCTGTCAGCCTGCCGCAATTGTTCGTATTGGATGTTTGCAAGGGCGATGCCGGTGCTGACTGCCAGGCCGAACAACTCGTCATCAGGGGCATCCACAATGACAACGCCCTCAGCCACGCGCGAGAAGTTCAGCACGTGGTCGACCAGATACGAAATGGCCCCTGTCTGGCGCGCCTGCAGATCTCCACCGGCAAAGACGGCGATCAGGTCTCCGTCCGTGTCAAAGAACCCCATTTCCCGCACATAAAACGCGGGGGTTTCCGGCCCGAATTCGGCTTTGACCCGCCAGGTGTGATCATCGGCCAAGTGGCGTTTCACGATAGGCTCGCGGGCCAGTTCACGCTGCAGCGCCGTCTGTTCAAAACCCGGCTCATAGTTTGCGCCATTCCCATCGCCCAGCGCTATGTGAGTGATCGCGACCGCGGAACCGGATCCGGCTGCAGCAGCGATTTTTGCAACAGCAACGTCGGTTAAAAGTGTCGATGGCATCAGGCCTCAAGCCTCCCTATCACATCGTGGAAATGAACGCTGATTTGCCGCGCGCGCGTGCCCAGCGCCAACCCGGCTACCGCCTGCGCCAGGCTGGGCCGCGGCTCCGGGTGGTTTTCCGCGTGGGAAACCTGCACGGCCCGAATGCCGGTGCCGACACCGACACCGCTGTCGAACCCCTCGCCGACGCGCAGGGCGAAATGGGCCCGGGCTGGCTTTACAGTTTCGATCAGCTCGGCAACCCGCTGAAAGAGCGCCGCGTCGATCTGATACCCGGCCTCGAAAACCTCGTCTCCAAAGGCATCAATTCGAAACGTATGCGGCACGCCGCCATGTTCGAACCACTCAGACAGATCGACATTGAAGCCCAGTGCGGACAGAGCCCTTTCAACGGCCTTGCGGGTCCCTTTCACCCGGTGCACTTCGAAGCTGCGGCGGGTCACTTCCCGCTTGGTTTCTTCCGGCCATGCAGGGTCCCAGACGTCGACAGAGAACGCGTAGGCCAGCCACGGCAGAAGCGCCACCGGGCAGTTATCCGGGCTCCACAATGCGCGCAGCAGCACCGGCGGCGCCTGGGCCGGGCCGGTCACGGCTTCAAGGGCGCGCTCTTGCTCTGTCGCGTTATGGGGCAGCAAGCTATCAGACACCGGTGCCCCCTACAGTCACGGTAATACCGGTGCAGAAGGCTGCCTCGCCATCAGAGGCCGCAATATCCGCCGCCGGGCTGGCCAAAGCCACATTCTGCACCCCCGGCTGATGCAGGGCCGCATAAACCCCTGAAAGGGTCACGTCCCGGCCCAGCCGGTGCTGTTCTGCGGCGTATGCGGCGGCCGCGCTCTCCGCCGCCTGGCGGACAACAGCACTGTCTGGCCCAGGGTAGACGGTCAAAGTGGCATCAATCGCATAGGACAGAATTGCAGCGCTCTGCACTGTGAGCAGATCCGTCAGCGGCCGCACGTCCTCTGCGTTCAGGGCGGCAGAAACAGTATCCAGAAGCTCCGCCCCGGCCGTCCCGTCGCCAGTACGCGACAATACGGTGACAAGGACCTCGCCAGGCACCGGGCTCTGCACGCTTGCGTCTGCAACGTCCGGATCCGCGCCCAGCGCATGGAAGATATAGCCCCCCACCGGCCCGGCGGTGCTCATGCCTTCAAAGGCAAGCAGCATGCGGCGGCGGAAATCACTGTCGCTTTCCAGAATCGGAGGCTCTGGCGGCAAGGCTGCTGCATCGCCCGGGTCTATGACTAGCCGGGCAACGCCGTACCGGGCGGCAATTTGGTCCAGATCGCTGCCGGTCGCATAAGCAGGCATTACGGCTTTCGCCGCATCGTTCATCTGCTGAATGGCCAGGGTTGCCCAATAAGCCGCCACCTCAAGGATCTTGTAAGCCGGGTCGCTTTCGACCAGTGCGTCAAATGCCGGATCCCGGCCCCGCAGATCTGCCAGCATGGCAGCGAACATGGCCTCGTAGTCCACCGCCTGCAGCACCTCCGGCGGCGGCAGCAGTGAAAGATTGATTGCCGAAAATCCGCCAGCCATCAGCGCACCTCAATTCCGTCAAGTGTCACCGGCCGACCATTGGGGAGATACACCCCCTGCAGAGATACCAGCACGTTGCCTGGCACCGGCATTTTCACATTCACGCTGTCCAGCTGCAGGCGCGGTTCCCAGGTCTCTAGCGCCTCATAGGTCGCCGCCATCATGTCGAGGCGGGTGGCGTCGTTCATCGGGGCGTCCACCAACTGATAGAGGCGGCTGCCATAGTCCCGGCGCATCACACGGGTTCCGATAGGGGTGGTCAGGATATCGCGCACCGACTGACGCAAATGCGCCAGGCCAGAAAGCCGCTTGCCGTTGGATGCGTCGATGCCATTCATGGGGCGATCTTGCGTCCGGTTCTGCCTTCTCCACCTCTGGCAGTTTTCCGAGCATTTGCCAGTCGCAAATTCAGCCCTAAATTGCGGAGGATGGGTGAAGTTCAAGTTTGACGGATAGGGAGAAACACCTGTGTCTGAACGGAATGATGCAACTGGACGCGAAGTAGTCGACTACAAAGATTACATCACAAATGTTCTTTATCTTCAGATCGATAGCAACGGAAACACTATCGACGCCATAGCGGTTCAAACTAACGGTGCAGTGTTGGTTCCACGAGTGGGTGAAGACGTAGAAGTACACAACAGAACCAGCGGAAGCACAGTTCAAGGCGTCGTCGAAAGCGTGAAGCACACCTGTAGTCTCAGTGTGTCCGTCAACACCGTTTTTTATGCCGAGGCGGCAATCTATGTGAGATGAAGGCAGAGTGCCCTGCGTTGCGCTTTCTGTGAGTTTGCGCACAGGTTGTATTTACGTTGTTTACCAGTAGCATTGTTCGAGGTGCGATATGAAACGTTTCTTACAAGTGGTGATCCTGGTTTGCGCGCCTCTGTTTATTTGCGGCGCGACCGGCACCCCTGCTTTTGCACAAGCTGAAGTCTTGATCTCAGGAAACAGTAAAACCGCTTTGGTGTTTCTTCACGGATATCGAAGCAGTTCCAGTACAGCCTTTCGAAACGAAGCAGGTAGCCCCTCATTACCCGAAGCTTTAGCTGGGGTTCGGTGGAGTGATCTGGTCCGCGGCGGCCTGTCCAATGATACGATGATACTAGTGAACTACCCTGCAAATTTCTGCACAAAGTTTACTTTGCCCGAAATTGCACAACGAATTACTCGAGACTTGGACGCTCAACGAGTGTTCACAAGTTATGACCGGATCGTCTTTGTCGCCCATAGTTTCGGCGGTTTGGTTACGAAGAAAATACTCGTCGACCTATCTCCGGACCGCAGAGAAAAAGTTGCAGGCGTAGTAATGCTGGGTACGCCTGCTGATGGGGCTGCACTTGCAGACATAGGGTCAAGGCTGCCTGGAACCGGGCGTTGCGGGATCATCTCGGATCTGAGGTCAATCGAAAGAAACTCTATGCTGATTGATCTAACCACGCGTTGGAGACAGATGTTGGTGGAGCTTGGAAAAAGCCGACGGTTTCCGATTGCTTGCGGTTATGAAAGACAGAGAACACGTCCGTGGGGTGTAATCGTGCCGTTGTCCCGAATAGATGGGACTTGCACTGAAAGTTTTGCTTTTGACGCCGACCACTATGAAATCGCATCGCCCGACGTCGGCACGTCGGAATTTAGCTGGGTTGCTGACGCCATTCTCTCCGCCGTGGCAGCTCATCAACGTTCGATGGGGTTGGCAAAAGGGATCGTGAATGAACAAGAGATTTGGATCTCTGCCGCGACTTACATTCATGGCTTAGGTGGCACGCCCTACCAAACGGTCGATAGGCAGAGCGATAGTATGTCTTCGTACTCATCTGATCCGGACAGGCAGTTAGAAGTCGCTAGTAAAGTTGAATTCGGCGCTCATTTTGCATGCTCTGGCAAAAAACTTGAACCATTTGGAGCGCTGGCAGGCGGGCGTCTTCTACGCGAGGGTACGACAACATACCGTGTCGAAAGCTATTTAAGGGCCCAGCGAGCTAACGCTAAAGAACTATGCTTTGAGAACGGTCTGGGTCCGTACTTCTACGAATCAACAGAAGCACACTTTACAGCCGTTATTAAGACTAGGGTCCAGGTGCTCGCACCCGTGAGTGATGTTGTCATTGGTCTTGAAGGCATGCCTCGGCCGGACATCTCGATATCCGTCGGTGAAAGGCAAGTCGATGTTGAGCCGATTTACGAAATAAAGCGTAGTGAAGATGGGGCTGCTTCATATTCAGGGACAGTCACTTTCCCTCAACTTGGACGCGACAACTACCTTTTAGAGATGAGATTTAGAGGGGATATGGGTGTGATTGCTGAGCTTACAGGGAAAGACGAAGTCTCGTTCAGTGGGATAACCTACATAGAAACACGCTAGCGAACTGAAACCCCGGTTCTCTTGGCTACTTTGTGGTTTCGTCAAAGCGCCGCAAACAAAAGCTCTGGCCCTCTCACCTGTTACCCACCTGCTCGAACATTTGCAGACCCAGATGCGGCATGACCGCAAGAAGCCAAGTCACCTTGCCTGCAAACAGCAGTCCCTTGGGCGAAGACAGTATCACTGGCAGTGGCCATAATTGGACCCGCATGCACTCCAATTCCGTGGGGTGCTACTGCGCAACCCAGCACAGCAACTGCGCTGCCATTGATCCGAACAGAAGGCGCCAATGCTTCGTCGATGGTGCCACCAGCAGTGTCTTGCCCTATACGCGAAACCCCTGGCATCAATTCAGGTCAATCTGGGGGGCTTTAATCCGCACCCCGCTTGCGTCGATTTCGATAGACGACGGCCCGACTTGAATTTTGTACAGCCCCTCGCTCCCCGCCGCCCCCGGGTTCTGCTGGCTGAAGGCCGACCCCATAATGATGCCATTTGCCGTGTCGCCAGATTCCGAAACCACGATCACTTGCTCGCCAACAGACACCGGCGCCCAGATTGTTACCGCACCGGCCCGCTCTGCCTTCCAAGGTATCCAGCCGCTTTCACTCTCCCCGCCAAAGGTCACTTTGGCCCGGGCCGCCGCCGCATCAACAGCGGTCACAACGCCAAAGCGGACAATGCCCTCGCGCATCTGCTCGCCGCGTGCTGTCCCGTAGGTCATGCCGCGCCCCCTGGCAGTTCTTGGTATGTCGGCTCATTTCCGGGGCCCGTATCAGGGGAGAAACCGACCATGACCCGGTCCGGGGTAATGCCCTCACCGGACCACACGTTTTCGCCCAGGTCTATCTGCTGATCCCATTCGACGGCCCAGACCTCGAACTTGTCGAAAGCCGGGTCGAATGCATCCGGCCCTATGACCGTCACCGTAGCCGGGCTCACTGGCTGCCCCCATCGGTTTTGATGCACCAGAACACCCAGGGCTCCGGCCAGTTTTCGGATCTCACGCTGTACATTTTCCTGCGCGAAGCTGAAGACCACCCGTGCCGCCCATTTGCAGACGACAGGCAGCTGCCCGCTGCCGCCGTCGGCATCCGGCGCCGCTTCCATATCCACCAGCTCAAGCAGGACCGCGGGCACTTCCAGTTCCTTGCGGTCGGCGTCATAGTCTTCAACGGTTTCAAGTGCAGGGAACTGCGCCCGGATCTTGTCGAGGATAGCCTCGTGCAACGCGTTCAAGTCGAGATTGTCGACCATCAGCTAACCCCTTTCCACGCCTTGGTATGTTTTCCAGCTCCGTAAAGGGTTTTCGCACGCACCTCGGCCCGAAAGTGCTTGAAGAACACCTCTTCCATCTCGTTGAAAACCTCGTCCTCAATGTACCTCTGCGCCTTGTCTTCGATAGGCATGCGCTCCTCCCGGATCGGATAAGCCTTTGCGGTGGCGCGGCGCATGACCGTCGGGCGCCCCTTGCGGTTGCGGGCGATAAACGCCCCGGGAAAATCGTGCCCCGCAAACGACGCACCGGCGCCGGTGCGGGATGCCCTGCCTTTGAAAGCAGACACGCGCATGTCATTCAGGCCAAACCACATTTTGACCTCCCCAAGCCCCTTGCCCCGCTTGAAACGAAACCCCTGCAAGCGCTTGCGCAGCTCGGCAGCCGTGCGCAGCTTCAACTCTGTGCGCAGCCCCTTGCGGGCCCGGGTCTTCATGGTCTGAGCCGTGCGGCGCAATGCGCGGGAATAGGCGAAGCTCAACTCTTTTTCGCTGGCCGCGAACTCGTCGGCTATGCGCTTCAGCCCGTCGGTATCAATCTCAAGGGGCAGCATGGGCTCACGACACCGCTGCCAGGCTCAGAACGGCAAAGCCGGTTCCGTCAGGCTGCAACCCCGTCAGCAGCAAGTAGGACTTACCGTCGATCTCGACGCCGTCCTTGGCCTGCAAGTCGGCAACGTCTGACTCTTTGCAGGTGAAACGCGGCTGGGTCGCGTCAGCCTCATATTCGCCGATTTGCGTGTTGAAATACGGCTCGTCGAAAATGCCCCGGATTTCACGGGGAACGCCTTCCCGCGGCGTGACGGTTGCCATGGTGGCAAAGTCGTCAAGCTGCAGGAAGGCGTCGGGGTTTTCCCAGGCAGGCCCTGCCATCACTCTTCGCTGGTCGCGGCCTGCTTACCCCGGCCC
The DNA here is from genome assembly GCF_000813725.1 of Leisingera sp. ANG-Vp. GTDB lineage: Bacteria > Pseudomonadota > Alphaproteobacteria > Rhodobacterales > Rhodobacteraceae > Leisingera. The sequence continues at coordinate 636 of NZ_JWLD01000082.1, read as the reverse complement.
CGCTTCGGTTCATCGATCTTGCCGCGCTTGATCAGGCCGTGCGCCTCGGTTTTTGTCAGCTCCACGGTATCTTTCGGTTTTTTGATCCCGCCATCCCAGACGAATGCGCTGGTCACGGTGTATTTCGATTTGGGCGCCTTTTTCTGATCGCTCATTTTTTCAGTCCTTCAATTGGAGAAAGAGAACCTGGCTCTACGCGGGCCAGGAAAAGAGGTTCAGCCGTTTAGCTGGCGTCGGTGCCGTAGCAGAGGCCCGCGGGATGCCGCAGCACATAGTCGGCGTCCTGCATGCAGACGATCCGCAGGCGGCCGCGGCGGCTATGGGTGTACGGGTCGACGGTGATGTCGAGCCCGCCCCACATGCCGACAAGGACGTTGCCGAAATCACCGTGGAAGACGTCGCCATCTTTGATCTGGTTGGTGACCTCGCCACGGTAACCGTTCACGGTGTTGTCGCTTTCCCAGATCGGCGCACCATTGGTGCCTGCAAACTTCTGGGCGCTCTTGAAGTGACCACGCATCTTGGCGTTCTGCACGTAGGCCATGCGGTTCACATCAGCATTTGCCGCAGCAATGTCGCTCTCCATCTGGATCACTTCAGCCCAGGTCGGCATGGCTGTCCCGCCCCCCGAACCCG
>NZ_JWLD01000081.1 GCF_000813725.1 Leisingera sp. ANG-Vp | reverse complement strand
GGCAGCGCCCCTGATAAGGGGCGCTGCCGGGCCCAAGGCCCGTGCCGGGGCATCTTCGATGCGCCTGCGGGGCGCGGGAGCGTCCCCTTGCTGCAAAGGAAAACCGCCGCGGCTTTGCGGGCCGCGGCGATCTCAGTCTCTCAATCCTGCAGAGGCTTACAGGTTCGGATAGAGCGGGAACCTGGCGCAGAGATCCGCGACTTTGGCGCGCACAGAGGCTTCCACATCCGCATTGCCCTCTTCACCGTTGGCCGCCAGACCGTCGATCACCTCGATGATCAGGTCGGCGATCTGGCGGAATTCCGCCTCGCCGAAGCCGCGGGTGGTGCCGGCGGGCGTGCCCAGGCGCAGGCCGGAGGTCACGGTGGGCTTTTCCGGGTCGAACGGGATGCCGTTCTTGTTGGTGGTGATATGGGCGCGGCCCAGCGCCTTGTCGGCGATGTTGCCGGTCACGCCTTTGGGGCGCAGGTCGACCAGCATCACATGGGTGTCGGTGCCGCCGGTCACGATGTCCAGGCCGCCCTGGATCAGCTGGTCCGCCAGCGCCGCCGCGTTGGCCTTGACCTGCTTCTGGTACTCTTTGAACTCCGGCTTCAGCGCCTCGCCGAAGGCTGCCGCCTTGCCTGCGATCACATGCATCAGCGGGCCGCCCTGGATGCCGGGGAAGATCGCCGAGTTCACTTTCTTGGCGATGGCTTCATCGTTGGTCAGGATCATGCCGCCGCGGGGGCCGCGCAGGGTCTTGTGGGTGGTGGTGGTGGCGACATGCGCATGCGGGAACGGCGAGGGGTGCTCGCCCGCGGCCACCAGGCCTGCGAAATGCGCCATGTCGACGTGCAGCCAGGCGCCGACCTTGTCGGCAATGGCGCGGAAGCGGGCAAAGTCGATCACGCGCGGGATCGCCGAGCCGCCGGCGATGATCAGCTTCGGCTGGTGCTCAACGGCGAGGGCTTCCAGCTGGTCGTAGTCGATCAGGTTGTCGTCGCGGCGCACGCCGTAGGAGACTGCGTTGAACCACTTGCCCGACTGGTTCGGCGCAGCGCCGTGGGTCAGGTGGCCGCCGGAGGCGAGATCCATGCCGAGGATGGTGTCGCCGGGCTTCAGCAGCGCCTGGAACACGCCCTGGTTGGCCTGGGAGCCGGAGTTCGGCTGCACGTTGGCAAACTCGCAGCCGAACAGTTCCTTGGCGCGGTCGATGGCCAGGTTTTCGGCGACGTCGACATACTGGCAGCCGCCGTAGTAGCGGCGTCCCGGGTAGCCTTCGGCGTATTTGTTGGTGAGCACGGAGCCTTGCGCTTCCATCACCGCGGCGGAGACGATGTTTTCGGACGCGATCAGCTCGATCTCGTCGCGCTGGCGGCCCAGCTCGGCAGTGATCGCGCCGAACAGCTCAGGATCGCGCTCAGACAGCGCTTGGGTGAAAAAG
>NZ_JWLD01000080.1 GCF_000813725.1 Leisingera sp. ANG-Vp | reverse complement strand
CCCCGCCGGTATCGACAGCCGGGTGGCAGGCAGCTGGAACGAAGCGGAAGGCACAGCCGACGTGACCGCCAAGGGCATGCTGCGGCTGGAAGGGGTGAACCCCTTCATCACCCCCAACCTGCTGCAGGGGCCTGCCAATTTCGACCTGGCGCTGAAAGGCGCACCGGGACTGGACGCGCTCAGCGGCACCATCTCGGTCCCCGGCGCCTCGCTCGCCATTCCCGCAGCGGCGCAGCGGGTGGATGACATCCGCGCCACTGTCTCGATTGCCCGTTCCAGCGCCCAGCTTCAGGTTTCGGCCCGCCCCCGCGACGGCGGCGCTGTCAGGATCAGCGGCCCGGTGGGGCTGCTGCCGCCCTTCAGCGGCAATCTGCAGATTGCCATCGGCGATGTGGTGGTGACTGACCACCTGTCTTATGAAACTCTGCTGAACGGCTCGCTGGCGATGTCCGGCGCCATGGCGGGCAGCAACCGGATCACCGGCCGCATCGATGTGGGCGAGACCAACATCAACCTGAACACCGCCGGCGGCTCGGTTTCCGCAGCACCAATCCCGCCGATCCGCCATGTGGGCGCGCCCGGGAATGTGCGCCAGACCCTGGCCCGCGCCGGGCTCACCGGCAGCAGCAGCGGCTCCGGCGGCTCCGGCAAAACCGAACTGGACATCCTGATCAGCGCGCCGTCGCGGATCTTTGCCCGCGGCCGGGGCCTGCGCTCGGAACTGGGCGGCGAGATCCGGCTGCGCGGCACCACCGCGCGGCTGTCGCCCTCGGGCCAGATCAGCCTGATCCGGGGCACCTTTGATATCCTCGGACGGCGGCTCGAGCTGGATGAGGGCCGCATCACCCTGCTGGGAGATTTGAAACCCTACCTCGAGTTCAAATCCTCCGCCGCCACCGATCAGGGCACCGCTACGCTGGAAATCTCCGGCCGGGTCGACGCGCCGGAAATCAAGGTCACCTCGGACCCGCCGCGCCCCTCCGAGGAGGCCCTGGCGCTCCTGCTGTTCGGCGACAACATCCAGGACATCTCGCCGCTGGCACTCGCCCGGCTGGCGGGCTCGGCGCTGACGCTCAGCGGCCGCGGCGGCGGCGCCCAGGAAAAGGTGCGCAATGCCACCGGCGCTGCGGATGTCGATATCGGAGCGGACAATCTTGGCGCCGGGCAGCTGGGGCTGGGCGGCTACGTGGCTGACAACGTCTATACCGATTTCAACGTCAACACGCGCGGCGACAGTGAGCTGAGCCTCAATCTGGATGTCACGGACAGTTTGACAGTGCAGGGCACGGTGGACAGCGAAGGCGAAACCGGCTTCGGCCTGTTCTTCAAACGCGACTACTGACTTCCGCTAACCGCCCGGCACTGTCTCCTGCGCGGGATGCGGCCCGGAAGTCACATGATCTCCGGGGCGCCCTCAAGTGCCCCCGCGGCAGCCAGCGCCACCTGCGCGGCGCCGCTGACTCCGGCGGCATCATCGGTGATCAGCCACAGCGGCACCTCGGCGCAGACCTCTCCCAGCCGCCCGCCGGGTGCGGTGTAGCTCTGCAGGAAATTCTCCCGCGCGGGCGTGTTCAGGATGCCGCGCGCCACGCTGCCGGCAAAGAACAGCCCCTGCCCCGGCATATAGGCTGCTGTCAGCTCCCGCGCCAGCAAGCCCAGCAGATGCGCCCATTCGCGCACTGTCCGCGCTTCCGGGGCTTTCGGGTCCGCCAGAAACGCCGCCTCGATCCCTTCGGCACTGCTTGCCGCGGTGCCGGTCAGCGCCTGGTGAAAACGCACCAGCCCGGCGCCGGAGAACAGCGACTCGATACTGGCGAATTCATCCGGTGCGTGCTCCAGCAGCACTTGCAGCCGGCGGCACAGCAGCTGCGGCAGCCCGGCGTGGCCCAGTTCCGCCTCCAGCGCCGCCCCGTTCAGCGAGGCCGAGACATTGAATCCGGTGCCGATGCCCGCCACCAGCGCCTGGCCGCCGCCCTGGCGCCCGGGCCTGAGGCTCGACAGCTGGCCCGGGATCAGCACCGGCAGCGCATGGCCCAGCGCCGCCAGATCATTGATGAGGGTCACCTTGCCGGCCCCGGACAGCCCCAGCGCCGCGGCAATGCCGCTGGCCTCGCCGCGCCAGTTGCGGTTGCTGAGCTGGAATGCTCCGCCCCGGACCGGCCCCGCCAGTGCCAGGCAGGCGCCGTGCAGCGGCGGCAGCCCAGGCTGGGCGCAATAGGCCTGCAGCACGTCCTGCAGGCTGTCGAAACTGTCGTTGGAAAAACTCTGCATCGCGGTTACCCCGATGCCGGGAGCCGCCAGCGCCAGCCGCGTCCGGCTGCCGCCCACGTCTCCCGCCAGAACAGTCAGCTCAGCCGCCATATTCCGCGTTCCTTTCCGATGATCTCCCCGGTTTCGAGACTGCAGCATTCCCGCCGCATTTGCAATTGAGCCGCGGCCCGGTGCTTGCAGCCTGCCATGGAACCCTGCAATTTGTCAGGGAATTTCCGGCAGGCGCAGAACAGGGGCAATCGTGCAGGCATCATTCGGCCACAGGCTGGCAGAGCGCAGCAGGCGCAGGGTGCAAGCGGCCCTGCACAGCGCACGGTTCCGCGCATCGCTGCGGCACCTGCACGGGCCCGCCCGCCGCTTTGCGGCAGCGGAGGACGTGGTGCTGATCGCGCTGGTGCGCGACGGGGAATACTACCTCGATGTGTTTTTTGAACACTACCGGCGGCTGGGGGTCTCTTCCTTCGTGTTCTTCGACAACGGCTCATCGGATGGCACGGTGGAGCGCATCCGCCAGGAACCCGGCACTGCCGTTCTGCGCTCAAGCCTGCCCTGGCTGCAGTTCGAAAACACATTCCGCGCCTATGCGGCCAACCGCTATGGCCGGGACCGCTGGTGCCTGTTTGCCGATATGGACGAGCTGTTCGACTTTGAAGGCAGCGCGGCTGCGGGCCTCAAAGGGCTGACCGGCTACCTGGCGCAGGCGGGCTATACGGCGCTGCAGGCGCAGATGCTGGAGATGTTTCCCAAGGGGCCGCTGGCAGCCGCCGGAGGGCTGGCCTACGCCGCAGCGGTGGATAGTTTCCGCTTTTCAGATGCCGGCCCGGTGCGGGCGGTGGATTATGCATCAGAGGAAACCGGCTTCTCCTACTGGCTGCGCCAGAACTGCCAGCCGCCGGACGGCGCGCGGATGCTGTTCGGCGGCGTGCGCGGCAAGGTTTTTGGCGAGAACTGCTGCCTCAGCAAGCACCCTTTGGTGTTCAACGGGCCTGGCGTGCAGGCGGCGGTGCACCCGCATGCTTCAGCCGGCGTGCGGGTTGCCGATGCCGAAGGTCTGATCCGCCACTACAAGTTTGCAGGCGGCAGCCTGGCCCGCGACCTGCAGATCCAGGCAGAGACAGTCTCGGAGCATGGCGAGGACCGGCTGCGAAGCGCCGCCCTGCAAGCACAGCCGGAGCTGAGCCTGTGGTCAGAAGACGCGGTGGAGAACGCAACCATTGAGGCGCTCCAGCGGTCGGGCTTCCTACGCCGCGCACCGGCGTTCAGCGCCTATCTGGCGGGGGGCAGCCGATGACCGCCCCTGTGCGTGCTCCAGAGGTCGGCGCCGTTGTGATCGGCCGCAACGAAGGCGCACGGCTGATCCGCTGCCTGCAGTCCCTGCAGGGCCAGGTGCAGCAGCTGGTCTATGTGGACAGCGGCTCCAGCGACGGGTCTGCCGCTGCCGCCCGGAAGCTGGGCGCGCAAGTTGTGGACCTCGACCTGTCACAGCCCTTCACCGCAGCCCGCGCCCGCAATGCCGGGCTGGCGGAATTGGACGCTGCTTGCGAGTTCGTGCAATTCGTGGATGGCGATTGCGAGGTGGATCCGGACTGGATCGCCACGGCGACCGTTTTTTTGCAGGCGGACACGCAGGCTGCCGCTGCCTGCGGGCGCCGCCGGGAACGGTTTCCCGAAACCTCTGTCTATAACCGGCTGTGCGACGCCGAATGGGACACGCCGCCTGGCGAAGCCAAGGCCTGCGGCGGCGATGTACTGATGCGGGCGGCAGCGGTCCGGGAGGCGGGCGGCTACCGCGAGAGCCTGATTGCCGGCGAAGAGCCGGAGCTGTGCCTGCGGCTGCGGCGGAGGGGCTGGCAGATCTGGCGGCTCGACGCGGAGATGACCCTGCATGACGCGCAGATGCTGCATTTTGGCCAATGGTGGCGCCGCAGCCGGCGCGCCGGCCATGCCTTTGCCGAAGGCGCAGCGCTACATGGGAAAGGCCCGGAACGCCATTGGGCCGCGGAGACCCGCCGTGCACTGATCTGGGGCGCTGCGCTGCCGGCCGCCATTGCTCTGGCGGCACTGATTGAGCCGCCTCTCCTGCTGGCTGCTCTTGCGTACCCCGCCCAGGCCGTCCGCTTGTCCCGGCGGTTGGGCGCTGAGCGTGCTCTGTTCACGGTGCTTGGAAAATTCGCCGAAGCCTCCGGCGCACTGGAATTCTACTGGAACCGCAGACGCGGCAGGACCCGGGGCATTCTCGAGTACAAGTAGTGCTCCCGCCCGGCGCCGGCCTCCCTGCGGGTGTCCTGTGCCGGTTGGGCCGGGCGCCGCGCAAGCGCGGCGCAGGGGCCCTGCCCCTCTTGGCCTGACGGCCAATTCACCCCGGGATGCTTTCTCTTCCGCCTGCCGGTCCGCCTGCCGGAAGTCTCTCGCTGTGCGGGGCAGAGCCTCGCATTTGCAGCACCGGAGCCGGGGTGACGGCGGAGATCAGCGCGCCCGGATGCGCCAGGCCCGGCAGATCTGGCCCGGCAGGATGGCCAGGCATTTGGCGTAGCGCGGCAGCATCCGCGACGGGCTGGAAAGCGCCCGCCACAGCCATTCCATCGCAATCGCCCGCACCCAGGCCGGCGCCCGCTTTTGGTGGCCGCCAAGGAAATCCAGCCCTGCCCCCACCGAGGCAAAACCTGTGCGCGGCGCCAGGCGGCGGCCGCGCTGGGCCATCTGCTCCTGCTTTGGGGCCCCCAATGCCAGGAAGCAGAGCGCAACACCGGTCTCATCGAGCCGGTGCAGGATCTGGTCCGCTTCCGCGCCCTCAGGGTCGAACCGGCCGGAGGGCGCATGCACCCAAGCGATTTCCAGCCCGGGCACCTGCGCCGTCAGTGCCTCCCGCGCATCCTGCAAGGCCTCTTCGGTGCTGCCAGCCAGGGCCACCGGCACCCCGGCCTCAGCCGCCAGCCGGCACAGCGGCAGCACCATGTCGGAGCCTGGCATCAGCTCTACCGGGCGGCGCGCCAGCCGCGACAGCCAGACAATCGGGCGGCCGTCCGCCACCACCAGATCCTGCGCCTGATAGGCAGCCAGAAACGCGGGGCTGCCGTCCATCTTGACCAGGTGATCCAGATTGACCGTCGCCAGGGCAAAGCCCTGACGGGCCGCAAACCGGGCCCGGATTTCCGCTTCCAGACCGGTCCGGGCCGGCATGTTCACCGCAACTCTGCGGCCGTGGAATTCGAAAAACACTGCTGCCTCCATCATTCGCGACGCTTTCTCATAGCGCCGGCGCCGCCGGCTGGCCAGCGCTGCCGCCATGGCCATGCCCAAGGCGTGGCAAAGCTGCAAGCCATTTACCTCCTTTTGCAAATCCGCGGGACAGCGGCTGCCGCAACAGGTAAACTTTGACACAAATACAGAGAATTGAGGGCACGAGGAGGACCCGCAGCTTTGCCCAATGCTTTGGCCTATCTGATGCTGCTGGCCTGGCCGCTGGCCAGCGTGATCCTATTCCGGCGCCTGCCGCTGGAGCGGGCCATCCTGTGGTGCCTTACCGCCGGTTACCTGCTGCTGCCGCCGCTGGCCGAGTTTGACCTGCCGCTGGTCCCGGACATGGACAAATTTGCCATCCCCTCGGTGATGGCCTTCCTGCTCTGCGCCTATCTTCTGCGCAAGCCGGTGCCGCTGCTGCCGCAGCATCCGGTGGCCAGAACCCTGGCGGTTCTGTTTGTCTTTGGCGTCATCCCCACCGTGCTGACCAACAGCGAGCCGATCCAGTTCCGCAAGATCGCCAATTCCGATCCCATCATATTCCTGACCGATCAGCTGCCTGGCCTCAGGTGGCGCGATCTCGGCTCGGTGATCATCAACCAGGTGATCGTGCTGATGCCTTTCCTGCTGGCGCGCCGCTATCTCTCGACGCCCGAAGCGCAGCGTGAGCTGCTGCTGGCGCTGATGCTCGGCGGCCTTGCCTATACCATCCCGTCGCTGATCGAGATCCGGCTCAGCCCGCAGATCAACGTCTGGGTCTATGGCTTCTTCCAGCATGATTTCAGCCAGATGATCCGGCAGGGCGGCTTCCGCCCCATCGTGTTCCTGCCGCATGCGCTGTGGCTGGCGTTTTTCATGATGTCGGCCGTGCTGGCCGCCACCGCCCTGGCCCGTGCCTCGCAGCGCAATGACAGGCTGCGCCTGGCCCTGGCCGCAGGGTACCTCTTCATTGTTCTGGTGCTGTGCAAAAGCCTGGCCTCGCTGGCCTATGCCCTGGCCTTCACGCCTGTTGTGGCGCTGGCCCCCCTGCGCTGGCAGCTGCGGGTCGCGCTGCTCTTGGGCGTGATCGCGGTGGCCTACCCGGTGCTGCGCAACACCGGGCTGGTGCCGACGGAGACGCTGGTGGCCCAGGCCGAAGCAATCAGCGCCGAACGGGCGCATTCGCTGAATTACCGATTTGAAAACGAGGCGCAGCTCTTGGCCCGCGCCGCCGAGAAAACCTGGTTCGGCTGGGGCGGCTGGGGCCGCAACCTGGTCCGGCACGAGGAGACCGGTCAGATCCTGTCGATCCCGGACGGGCGCTGGATCATTGTCTTCGGCACCTTCGGCTGGCTGGGCTACATCGCCGAGATGGGCCTGCTGGCAACGCCCCTGTTCCTGCTCGCCGCCGCCGCGCGCCGGGCGCCCAGGGGCAGTGTCTCGCCATATGCGGCGCCGATTGCGCTGATTCTGGCGGCCACTCTGGTGGACATGCTGCTGAATGCAACGCTGATCCCGATCACCTGGATGTGCGCCGGATCGGTGCTGGGCTATGCGGAGCGCCTTCTCTACCCGGACTTGTTCCAGAAGAAACGCGCGCTATTTGGCGGTGCGCAGGCCTTGCAGCCTGACACCGCCGGGCCGGAGGGGCGCAGCATCCTGTGATGCCGCAATCTTTCCGCTTTTCCGGCTCAATTCGACACAATGCGTCCACAGGCACGCCCTATGGATTGAAGAAAATATAAAGAACGACCTGCGCCAGTCTTTGCCGATGGGGATCTTGCAAAGCGGCGCAGCTGACCAGCCGGAGAGAAACCCGGCTTTGATAACAACCCGCCCGGCGGGCAGCAGGCAGGCCAGCAAAACGCGGGCATGCCCCAGTGCGCCGGGCCGTTTCTGAAGGGCCAGTGAGTCAGGTAATGACGATGCAGGATGGAAAACCCGCAGCGGGGGGCGCTGCAGGCGGGACTACGGGCGGAGACATCGCGATTGTCGGCCTGTCGGTGGCAGTGCCGGGCGCAGGCTCGGCCGAAGCCTTCTGGCAGAACCTGCGCGGCGGCATCGAATCGATTGAAGTGCTGGACCGCGAAACCCTTCTGGAAAACGGCGAGCGCGCCTCGGTCCTGGCCGACCCGAACTACGTGCCCGCCTCCGCGCGCCTCCACGGTTTTGACGAATTCGACGCGGAGTTCTTTGGCTTCAGCCCCAAAGAAGCCGCCATCCTTGACCCCCAGCACCGCAAATTCCTTGAGGTTACCTGGGGCGCGATGGAAAACGCAGGCCACCCGCCCGAAAGCATAAATGGCCCCATCGGCGTCTACGCGGGCTGCGGCATGGGCAGCTATTTCTATTTCAACATCTGCTCGAACCCCGCGCTGGTCGATGACGTCGGCATGTTCCTCTTGCGCCATACCGGCAATGACAAAGACTTCCTGTCGACCCGCGTCAGCCACGTTTTTGATCTGCACGGGCCATCGGTCAACGTGCAGACCGCCTGTTCCACCTCGCTGGTGGCGGTGCATTACGCCTGTAAAGCCTTACGCGAAGGCGAGTGCGATATGGCCTTGGCGGGCGGTGTCACCATCGAATTGCCGCAGGGCCGCGGCTACCTCTACAAGGAAAACGAGATCCTGTCGCCCGACGGCCATTGCCACGCCTTTGATCACCGGGCGCAGGGCACTGTCTTCGGCTCCGGGGCCGGCGCCGTGGCGCTGCGGCGGCTGGAGGATGCGATAGCCGATGGCGACCACATCTGGGCCGTCATCAAAGGCTCAGCCATCAACAACGACGGCGCGGACAAGGCCGGCTACCTCGCGCCTTCCGTCGGCGGCCAGTCGGCTGCAATCCAGGCAGCGCTGGACGCTGCAGGCACACCGGCGGACACAATCGGCTATGTCGAATGCCACGGCACCGGCACCTATCTGGGCGACCCGATTGAGGTCACAGCCCTGACCGACGCTTACCGGGCCACCACCCAGGACAGCGGCTATTGCCGCATCGGCTCGGTCAAAACCAACATCGGCCATTTGGACACCGCTGCGGGCGTTGCAAGCCTGACCAAGACCGCACTCGCCCTGCACCACAAGGAAATTCCGCCCTCGCTGGGCTATGAGGCGCCAAACCCGGCCATCGATTTCGAAACCTCGCCGTTCAAGGTGAACGCCGCCCTCACCCCGTGGAAACCCCACAAAGGGCCGCGGCGGGCAGGCATCAACTCGCTGGGCGTCGGCGGCACCAATGCCCATGTGATCCTTGAGGAAGCCCCCGAGCGCGCGGCCTCCGAGGAAAGCGATTTCCCGTTCCAGATCCTCTGCGTCTCCGGCCAGTCCAAGGCGGCGCTGGATGCCAATACACAAGGATTGGCCGAATACCTGAAAGCCAACCCCGAGGCAGACCTGGCCGACGTCGCCTATACCCTCAAGGAAGGCCGTCGCGGCTTTGCCAAACGCAGGGTGCTGGTGGCAGAGACGCCTGCTGAAGCCGTTGACCTCATTGAGGAAAACGACCCCCGCAAGATCTTCACCCACGACCACCTGGACGATGCGCCCGAGGTGGTCTTCATGTTCCCCGGCGGCGGCGCGCAATATGCCGGCATGGCGCGCGACCTTTATGAGACCGAACCGGTCTTTGCCGACTGGATGGACCGCGGGCTGGAGCATCTGCAAAAGAGCCTGGACTACGACATCCGCGCCATCTGGCTCCCCGAAGAGGGCGAAGAGGACGCCGCCAACGCACGCCTGCAGCAGCCCTCGGTGCAGCTGCCGCTGATCATGATTGTGGAATACGCGCTGGCGCAGCTGTGGATCAGCTGGGGCGTGAGGCCCGCAGCCCTTGTCGGCCACTCCATGGGAGAAAACACCGCCGCCTGCCTCGCCGGTGTCATGTCCTTTGAAGACTGCATCGATCTGGTCCTGCTGCGCGGCCGCCTGTTCGACACCGTGCCCGCCGGCGGCATGCTCTCCATCGCCCTGCCCTTGGCCGAGGTTGAAGAAATCATCGGGGAAGACTTGGACATCGCCAGCGTCAATGCTCCCTCGCTCACCGCCGTCTCCGGCCCGCAGGACGCGCTGGACCGTCTGTCCGCAGACCTCACCGCGCGCGAGGTTGAACACCAGCGCATCCAGATCGATATCGCCGCGCATTCCCGCATGCTGGACGGCATCCTGCAGGAGTACGGCGATTTCATCCGTTCGCTGAGCCTCTCGGCACCAACCCTGCCGGTGATCTCCAACCGCACCGGCACTCCGCTAACCGCAGAGCAGGCCACCAGCGCTGACTACTGGACCGGCCAGCTGCGCAACACTGTGCGTTACGCAGACTGCATCGGGACGCTCTCGAAGACCCCGAACCGCGTATTCCTGGAGGTCGGCCCCGGCAAGGCGCTCAGCGCGCTGGCGCAGATGTCGCCAGCTGTGCAGCCGAGCCAGGTGCTCAGCTCCCTGCGCCACCCTGGCCAGCAGGTGATGGACGACACCTATTTCTTTGGCGTCATCGGCCGCCTTTGGGCCTGCGGCGTGGAGGCCGATTGGCAGCAGATCTGGGGCGAAGCCCGCCGCAACCGCCTGCCGCTGCCCGGCTACGCCTTCCAGCGCAGCCGCTATTTCATCGAGCCCGGCCAGCCCGCGGCCGAGGAAGAGACCGCCCCCGAACGCCGCGAAGACCTCACCGGCTGGGGCTACCGCCCGGCCTGGCGGCCCCGGTTGGCCGATTGCAGCCTGGACGTGGCGCAGGAACTGGACCAGGAGCCGCACAGCTGGCTGATCTTCGAGGATGAAACGGGCCACGCCGCCCGCGCCGCTGAGCATCTGCAGACCGCAGGCCACAGCGTTGTCCGCGTGCGTGCAGGCGATACCTATGCGCAGCTTTCACCGGCCGAGTACATTCTGCCGCCCGAGCAAGGCCGCCCCGTCTATGGCGCCCTGCTGGCAGACCTGGCCGAGGCCGGTTTGCTGCCGGACCGCATCGCCCATTTCTGGCTGGTGACGGACGCAGAATCCTTCCGCCCCGGTGCCTCCTTCTTTGACCGCAACCTTGAGATGGGTTTTCACTCCCTCACCGCGCTGGCGCAGGAGCTGGGCAATGCCGATCTGCCCGGCGCCGCCCATATCACCATCTTCACCACCGGCGCCGCCCAGGTCCGCGATGAGCCCCTGCCCTACCCCGAAAAGGCAATGATCGCAGGCCCCGCCGGCGTCATCCCGCGCGAGCTGCCTGGCCTTAGCTGCGCCACCGTGGACATCGAGCTGCCGCAGGTGCCGCAGGGCCTGTTTGCCCGCCGCAGCACCGCGGACACGGACATCACCCCGCGCCTGCTGGAAGAGCTGATGGCAGAGCCCGCGAACATTTCCGCTGCCTGGCGCGGCGGGAAACGGTTTGAGCTCGCCTGGCGCCCGCAGCCGCTGCCCGCGCCGGAAACACCGCCGTTCAAGCAGGGCGGCCACTATCTGATCACCGGCGGCTACGGCGGTATCGGCCTGGCCATCGCAGGCTACCTGATGCGCGAATACGGCGCGAAGATCTCGCTGATCTCCCGCGACGGCCTGCCGCCGCGCGACGCCTGGGACCGCCACCTTGCCAGCCACAGCCCCGCCAACCGCACCGCCCGGCGCATCCACGCGGTGAGGGCGCTGGAGGAAACCGCAGGCGCCCAGGTGCTGCCGCTGGCCGCAGACGTCTGCAACAGCAGCGAATTGCAATCCGCCCGCGAGAAAGCCGAAACAGAAAACGGCCCCCTCACCGGTGTGATCCATGGCGCCGGCGTCATCAATGACGGCCCGCTCCTGGCCAAGGACGAGGATCAGATCGCCCGGGTTCTGGCCCCCAAGGTGAGCGGCCTGCGGGCGCTCGACACCGTTTTCCCGGACGGACAGCTGGAGCTGATGGTGCTGTTTTCCTCCTCCTCTGCTGTCACCCGCCCTGCGGGCCAGGTCGACTACATCGCCGCCAATGAGTTCCTGAACGCCTGGGCCAAGAACCGCCAGGGCGGGCAAACCAAAGTCACCGCAATCGATTGGGGCGTCTGGGCCGACACCGGCATGGCCGCCGATGCCATGAATGCCCGCAACGCCACCGCCGGGGCCAGCGAACCCGAACCCTGCCCGCAGCCGCTGCTGCAGCAGCGCCGTTTTGACACCCGGGGCAACCCGGTCTTCACACCGCGTTTCAGCACCGCTGACTGGCTGCTGGACGAACACCGCACCAAAGACGGCACCGCTCTGGTGCCCGGCACCGGCTATATCGAAATGGCTGCCGAAGCGCTTGCCGCAACCGGCTTCACTGGTCCGTTTGAAATCCGGGATCTTTACTTCCTGCGACCCCTGGTTGTGACAAAGGAAAACCCGCAGGATGTTCTGGTTCGACTCGAAGCTAGTGAAAATGGTTATGAACTCTTTGTTTACTCGGCGTGTACAAAAGGTTACCGTCTAAACAGTCAGTCTACACTGGTCATAGCGGCGGCGGCAGAACGCCCCGCCACACTAAACCTCCAGATGATCTCCTCCCGTTGCTCGGTTCAGCAAACACCAGTCGGCGGACGCCTGCGCTCGCCGCAAGAGGCGCATTTGGCCTTCGGCCCGCGCTGGCATGTGCTGGAGCGTGCGGCGCTGGGCAACGGTGAAGGCTTGGCGCATCTCCGCCTCCCGGAAACCGCAGCAAAAGACGGTACTCTGCTGCATCCCGGCCTGATGGATCTGGCCACCGGCTGGGCAATGCAGCTGATACCCGGCTATCAAGGCAAAGCGCTCTGGGTGCCCGTTTCCTACGGCGCAATCCGCATCTTTACGCCGCTCTCCCCGCAAATCTGCAGCCATGTCCGCCTGCCCGAGGCCCCGGACAGCAACTCCGCCGCTTTTGACATCACCCTGACCGATCCAGACGGTAATGTTCTGGTGGAGATTGAAAGCTTCCGGATGCAACGCCTGGCCAGCGGGTTTGATGCCTCAGCCGGCACAGATGAGCCCGACGCCACCGCTGAACAGCTGGGGCTGGAGCCTGCCCGCATCGCTCAGCCGCTGTCGCCCGAAGAGCGCCGGCTGCAGCTCAACATTGCAAACGGCATCAAGGCGGAGGACGGCGGCGAGGCCCTGGCCCGCGCGCTGGCCACTGGCCTTTCGCTGGTGGTGGTCTCCTCGCTTGACCTTCCGGCCCTGATCACTCAGGCGGCCCAGACCGCAGCACCAGCCGCGGGTGAAACGCAGACCTTCGACCGGCCGCAGCTTGACACGGACTACATCGCCCCGCGCAACCCCGTGGAAGAGGAACTGGCGAAGCTCTTTGCATCCCTTCTCGGCGTCAGCCAGGTGGGCATTGAGGACAGTTTCTTTGACCTTGGCGGCCACTCGCTGATCGCAGTGCGGCTGTTTGCGCAAGTGAAGCGCAGCTTCGGCGTGGAATTCCCGCTATCTGTGCTGTTTGAAGCCCCCAGCGTTGCCGCCCTGGCTGAACAGATCATCGAACGCACCGGTGGCGGCATTGCCTCGGAACCCGGGGGCGCTCCGCAAACGCAGGAAGAAAAACCGCAGTTCACCCATCTGGTGCAGCTGCATCCGGGCGACGGCACCGGCCGGCGGCCTTTCTTCCTGGTCGCGGGCATGTTCGGCAACGTGCTGAATCTGCGCCACCTGGCGCTGCTGGTCGGCAAGGACCGCCCGGTATTCGGCCTGCAGGCCAAAGGGCTGACCGGCAATGACTCCCCGCATGACCGGATCGAAGACGCCGCACGCAGCTGCCTGGCCGAAATCCGTCAGATTCAGCCCGAAGGCCCCTATCTTCTGGGCGGCTTCTCCGGCGGCGGCATCACCGCTTTCGAGATGGCACAGCAATTGAAAGACCAAGGCCAGGACACCGCAGCGCTGATCCTGCTCGACACGCCTTTGCCGGTGCGCCCCGCGCTCAACCGCCAGGATAAGGCTCTGATAAAACTGGCGGAACTGCGCAGCAAAGGGCCGGGATACCTTGGCGAATGGGCCCGGAACCGGATTGCTTGGGAATTCGAAAAGCGCCGCGCCGAGCCCGCCCGAACCGGCACCCAGCCGGAGTTCAACAACCGCAAAATCGAACTGGCTTTCCGCACCGCGGTTGAAGCCTATGCCCTCAAGCCCTGGCACGGCCCGCTGACACTGTTCCGCCCGCCCTTGGACCGCAAATGGCAGGTCTCAGGCGGCAACTGGGTCAGCGAAGCGCGCGAGTATGTGTTCGACGACAACGACTGGACCGCATGGGCACCGGGCGTTGAAGTTGCCGAGGTGCCCGGTGATCACGACAGCATGGTGCTGGTGCCCAATGTGAGCGTCCTGGCGGCCGGGGTCAAAGCCCGGCTCGACGCCGCAGATGCCGCAGCCCGGCAGCCGCAATTTGCCGAAGCTGCGGAGTGACACCATGAAGCAGCAGCGCGTTCTCACCATCATCCTGAACTACCGCACGCCGGAGATGACCCTGGAAGCCGCCGAAGCCGCCCTGCGCGGCATGGAGGAGCTGCCCGGAGAAATCCTGATTGTCGAAAACGGGTCCGGCGATGACTCCTGGGAACGGCTGCAAGCGGGCGCCAGATCCCGCGGCTGGCTGGACAGCGGACGGCTGCGGCTGCTGCGCTCCGCTGTCAACGGCGGCTTTGGCGCCGGCATGAATCTTGGTATCAACGCAGGCCTCTCGGACGGCAGCGCGCCTGAGCTTTACTACCTGCTGAACTCCGACGCCTTTGTGCAGGGCGATGCCATCCGCACCCTGCGCGACTTCCTGCTGGAGCATCCCGGCGCGGGCCTGGCGGGCTCTTACGTGCGCGGTACCGACTGGGTGCCGCACCGCACCGCTTTCCGTTTTCCCTCCATCGCGGGTGAATTCGAAGCGGCCGTGCGCACCGGCATCTTCACCCGGCTGCTGAAGCCCTGGGTGATCGCGATGGAGATGCCCAAGGAAGAAATGCAGGTCGACTGGACCGCCGGCGCCAGCCTGATGATCCGCCGCGAGGTGATCGAGGAGATCGGCGGCTTTGACGAGCGGTTCTTCCTTTATTTCGAGGAAACCGACCTCTGCCGCCGCGCCGCCCGCGCCGGCTGGCGCACCCACTATGTGCCGGAAAGCGAAGTCGCCCATGTGGGCTCCGCCTCCACCGGCATGAAAGGCTGGAGCCGCACTCCCGGGTACTGGTTCGATTCACGGCGGCACTACTTCGTCAAACACCACGGCTACACCGGCACGGCGCTCGCCACCCTGGCCCGCGTCAGCGGCAGCCTGATCTACGGGCTCCGCCGCCTGATCTCGGACAAGCCGCAGGCAGACCCGCCGCATTTCCTGCGTGACCTGATCCTGCACGGGCTGCGCGCCACTTTTGGCCTGCGCCGCAAACCTTCCTTGGAAACGCGCCCCCTCTCTCCGGTTGCAAAGGAGCAGAAATGACCTCTTTTTCCTGTGCCCTGATTGGCAGTGAATCTCTCCTCATCGGCTGTGCCGACGCGCTGCTGGCGCGCGGCCACGAGATCCGGGCTGTTGTAACGCAGGACGCTGAGATCCGCAGCTGGGCTGAGGGCAAGGGTCTGGAAGTACTGGACAATCAGCGCGATCTGCCGGCGGGCTTTGACTGGTTTCTGTCGATTGCCAACCTCACCGTGATTCCGCAGGACGTGCTGGCACGGGCCGCCAAAGGCGCGGTGAATTTCCATGACGGCCCGCTGCCCCGCTACGCGGGCCTCAACACCCCGAACTGGGCGCTGATCAACGGCGAGGATCAGCACGGCATCACCTGGCACCTGATCGAAGGCGGCGTCGACGAAGGCGATATCCTCGCCCAGCGCCTGTTTGATGTGGCCGGGGATGAGACCGCCTTCAGCCTCAACTCCAAATGCTACGCCGCGGCGATGGACAGCTTTGGCGAGGTGATGGCGCAGCTGGAAAGCGGCGAGCTGAACCGCCAGCCGCAGGATCTGTCGCAGCGCCGCGTCTTTGCCAAGTCCGACCGCCCTGCCGCCGGCGGGCTCCTTGATTTCCCCCGCCCCGCCGCTGAACTGGCCCGCCTGGTACGCGCTTTGGACACCGGCGGCTACTGGAACCCGATGTGCGCCGCCAAGCTGCGTGCGGGCGAGACAATTGTCCTGGCCGGAGCCGCAGAGGCCGCGGACGGTTCCGGTGTCCCCGGCACGGTGCTGGAGGTGCATAAAAACAGCGTGACAGTTGCCACCGGAGACGGTGCTGTATCGCTGTCACGCCTGACCACCTCTGCCGGCAAGCCAGTGAAGGTCTCCAGCCTGTTCAAAGCAGATGATGTCCTGCCCTCCCTGTCTGACGCTGCCGCCAGAACCCTTACCGTGCAGATGGCCGCCGCGCAGGGCGGCGAGAGCCACTGGCGCAGGGCACTTGCCGGAATGCAGCCAGTCCAGGTGCCGCTGGCGCCGGATGCCGGCCGCGAGGGCTTCTCCCGCCGGGAAATCTCAGCGCCGGCAAGCCTCAGCGAAGCGCAGGCAGCAGCGGGGGTTCTGGCCTGGGCGCTGCTCAGCAGCGGCGAAGCGGCTGCCGATGTGGCCCTGTCCACTGGCAGCATGAATGCTGTCCCCGGACTTATCTCCGCCTGGGTGCCTTTGCAGGCCCAGCGGGAGCAGACACTGGCCAGCCTGCTCGGCCAAGCGGCACAGGGCATTGAAAAGGCCCGGAAGTTCGGAGGTTTCGCAGAGGACTTAGTGGCCCGTGCACCAGAGATCTCCGCTCAATCCCAGCCAGAGATCGGGCTGTCTTTGGGCAAGGGGGAGCCGGTTAGCGGCTGCGCTGCTACGGTCGATTACAGCGACGGCGCGATGATCCTGCACACGGACAACGCCCGGCTGGACAAAACGTCAGCAGAGCTGCTCGCCGCACGGCTGGAACTGGTGCTGGAAGCCATCACCGATGACGGCAGCCAGCCGATCTCCGCCCTCCCCATCCTGCCCGATGCCGAACGCAGGATGCTGCTGGAGGATTGGAACCGGACCGCGGCAGATTACCCCGCAGACCTTACGATCCATGCCGCGTTTGAGGCACAGGCCGCCAGAACTCCGGAAGCCGCTGCACTGGTCTTCGAAGACCAGAGCTTCACCTACGGCGAGGTCGACGCCCGCGCCAATGCTGTGGCTGCGCGGCTGCGTGAGATGGGCGTAAAACCCGGCAGCCACGTGGGCATTCACATCCGCCGCGCGCCCGAGCTGGTCTTTGCCGCTTTGGGTGTGATGAAAGCGGGCGGCGCCTATGTGCCGCTGGACCCTGCCTACCCCGCCGACCGCATCGCGCATTACATCCGCGACAGCCAGGCCCAGGTGATCGTGACCCAATCCGCCCTGGCCGGCAGCCTGCCCGTCTCGGACGCGCAGGTGCTGGACATCGGAACCGTCCCCGCGGGGACAGCGGCAGAAAACGTTGACGGCGGCGCAGCCGGCAGTGATCTCGCCTATCTGATCTACACTTCCGGCTCCACCGGCCTGCCCAAGGGTGTGATGGTCACCCACGCCAATGTGTCGAACTTCTTTACCGGCATGGATGCCCGCATCCCGCATCAGCCGGGGGATGCATGGCTGGCGGTCACCAGCCTCAGCTTTGATATCTCGGTGCTGGAGCTGTTCTGGACCCTGTCGCGCGGGTTCAAGCTGGTTTTGTCCAGCGACGAAAGCCGGCTGGAGCTGTCCAAGGGGCCGGTGGCGCTGTCGGACCGCAAGATGGATTTCAACCTGTTCTACTGGGGCAACGACGATGGTCCGGGGCCGCAGAAATACCGCTTGCTGCTGGAAGGCGCCAAGTTCGCCGACCAGCACGGCTTCAACGCGGTCTGGACGCCCGAACGGCATTTCCACGCCTTTGGCGGCCCCTATCCGAACCCGTCGGTCACCGGTGCTGCTGTCGCCGCGGTGACGCAGAACATCGGTGTGCGGGCAGGTTCCTGCGTCGCGCCGCTGCACCATTCGGCGCGGATTGCCGAGGAATGGGCGGTGATCGACAACCTGACTGCGGGACGTGCGGGCATTGGCTTTGCCTCCGGCTGGCAGCCCGATGACTTCATCCTGCGGCCCGAGAACACGCCGCCCGCCAACAAACCCGCGCTGTTCGAAAGCATTGAAACCGTTCGCAAACTCTGGCGCGGTGAAGAGGTGGCCTTCCCCCGCAAGGACGGCAGCAAACACAGTGTGGTGACACAGCCTCGGCCAGTGTCCAAAGAGCTGCCGGTCTGGGTGACTACCGCGGGCAATCCGGAAACCTGGCGTGAGGCCGGTGCGATCGGAGCAAACGTGCTGACCCACCTCCTGGGCCAGAGCATCGAGGAGGTCGCGGGCAAGATCCGCATCTACCACGACGCCCTGCGCAGCGCCGGCCATGACCCTGCGGATTTCAAGGTCACGCTGATGCTGCACAGCTATCTGGCCGAAACCCGCGAGGAAGCGCGCCGGGTAGCGCGGGAGCCGATGAAGGATTACCTGCGCTCAGCCGCCGGGCTGATCAAGCAATACGCCTGGGCCTTTCCGGCGTTCAAACGGCCTGAGGGTGTTAAGAACCCGTTTGAGATGGACCTGGGCTCGCTCTCGGAGGAGGAGCTGGAGGCGATCCTCGACTTTGCCTTTGAGCGCTACTTCGAGGAGTCCGGGCTGTTCGGCACCATCCAGGATGCCTGTCAGCGGGTCGAGGAGCTGAAGCGTATCGGTGTCGATGAAATCGCCTGCCTGATCGACTATGGCATTGCGCCCGAAGTGGTTCTGGAAGGGCTGAAGCCGCTGGCCGAGGTGCTGCGCCTGTCGAACGCGCCGCAGGAGCTGGCAGCGGATGACTTCTCGCTGGCGGCGCAGATTGTGCGCCATGGCGTCAGCCACATGCAATGCACCCCGTCGATGGCGCGGATGATTGCCGGCGACAGCGATGCCAGCGCCTGCCTGGGACGGCTGCAGCATCTGCTGGTGGGCGGCGAGGCGCTGCCGGGCGATCTGGTGCAAAGCCTGCAAACCGCAACGGTGGCTGAGATCCACAACATGTACGGGCCGACCGAGACCACAATCTGGTCGACGGTGGAGAAAATCACCGCTGTCCCCGCAGGGACAGCCGGGATCGGCACGCCGGTTGCCAATACGCAGGTGTACGTGCTGGACGAAAACCAAATGCCTGTCCCCGCGGGGACGCCGGGCGAATTGCACATCGGCGGCGCCGGGGTGACAGCAGGCTATTGGCAGCGGGAGGCGCTGACTTCTGAACGGTTTGTAAAGGCACCGTTCGCTGAAGGCACCCTGTACCGCACCGGCGATCTGGTGCGCTGGACCGCTGACGGGCGGCTCGCCTTCCTGGGCCGCACCGACCATCAGGTAAAGATCCGCGGCCAACGGATCGAGCTGGGCGAGATCGAAGCCGCCATGGCTGCTTTCCCCGGTGTGACCGGCGCGGTGGTGATACCGCGCGGGGATGCCGGCGCGGAGCAGCTGGCAGGGTATGTCACAACCTCGGCGCCGATTTCGGGCGAGGCTTTGAAGCAATCTCTGGCGGGCAGGCTGGCAGAGGTGATGGTGCCTGCGCATATCGTTACGCTGGAGGCTTTCCCCCTGACGCCAAACAAGAAAATCGACCGAAAGGCGCTGCCGGATCCGCAGCCTGCGCGGGTTGAAACTGCTGCAGCGGTGACCTTGGACGATGGCGCACAGGCAAAGATCGCTACGGTCTGGAGCCGCATCCTGGGTGTCAGCGGCATCAGCGCGCAGGACAATTTCTTTGCGCTTGGCGGCCATTCGCTCTTGGCAGTGCAGGCGCATAGGGAGCTGAAAGACGAACTGGGCACCGCGAAGCTGTCGATCACCGATATCTTCCGGTTCCCGACCCTGGCGGGGCTGGCAGCACATATCGAAGGGCTTGCAGGCACCCCGGCAAATACGGAAGAACAGCCGCAAGAGACCGCAGCACCGGACCGTGCCGACACCATGTCGAAGCGCCGGGCAATGCGGGCAAACCGCAGGGCAAGGGCCGGATGACGGAAACCAACAGCAAACTTGCAGAGCGGCTGGCACTGGTCCGGCCGCTTTTTGCCGCCGATGTGGCGCTGGCCGGGGCGGACCCTTTGGGCAACCCTCCCGCACCCTATCCGGAGGAAGCCGCCGGGCTGTCGCCCAATGCAGTGGCCAAGCGGTGCAAGGAGTTTGCAGCCGGCCGCAACTCTGTGCATCAGGCAATGCGGCAGCTGGGGCTGGCGCCGGTGCCGGTGCGGGCCGGCAGCGACCGGGCCCCTATCTGGCCTGAAGGGCTGGTGGGCTCGATCACCCACACCAAAAGCTGCGCCATGGCGGTGTTGGCCAGGGCTGGCAGCGTGCAAGGGCTGGGGATTGATGTGGAGGAAGACACGCCGCTGAAGGACGAGCTGCTGCCCGCTATCTGTTCCGATCGCGAGCAGGTCTGGCTGCAGCGGCAGGACAATCCGGGACAGATGGCCAAGGTGATCTTTTCCGCCAAGGAGGCGGCCTACAAGGCCCAGTACACGCTGAGCCGGGCGTTTTACGGGTTTGACGGGATGGAGCTGGAGTTCGACTTGGCGGCCGGCGTTTTTCAGGCCTTCTTTACCAGCGACCGCCCGCCGTTTGTGCGCGGCGAGGCCGTTGGAGGGCGCTTTGTTGTTGGTGCCGGACTGATCATGACCACGGCGGAAATCCGGGGGCGCGGATGATGGGGCGGCGCGGGTTTCTGGCTTTGGGGTCCGTGGCGGCGGCACTGGGGGTGATGGGATTTGCCTCCCGCAGCCGCCCGCTGCCAGTGCCGCCGCCGCTCAGCGCGCCTGAAGGCCCGCTGCAGGTGTTTCACCTCGGCCATTCATTGGTCGGGCCGGATATGCCGCATATGCTGGCTCAGCTGGCGCCGGGGGGGCATGGCTATAACAGCCAGCTCGGCTCGGGCACATCCTTGCGGGCGCATTGGGAGCCAGAGGATAATATCCTCGACTTTGAGACCGCCAATCAGGCGCCTGCTTTCCGGGATGCGAAAGAAGCCATCGGTTCGGGCGGCTATGGCGCGGTAGTGCTGACCGAGATGGTCGAGCTGCGCGATGCCCTGAAGTATTTCGATGCTTCCAAGTATCTGGGGAAATGGGCGGACCTGGCGCGCGGGGCGTCGCCTGCACCGCGGATTTATCTTTATGAAACCTGGCACCGCCTGGATGATGCCGAGGGCTGGCTCGAGCGCATTGACGCGGATCTGGAGACGCTTTGGACCCGCAAGCTGCTGGGCCCGGACAGCCGCCGTAATTCAGGCCACCCGGTCTATCTGATCCCCGGCGGCCAGGTTCTGGCTGCAGTGGCACGGGCGGCAGAGGCCGGGGAGATCCCGGGGGTGGCTTCACGTGAATCGCTGTTTGCCCGCACGCCTGAAGGCGGACTGGACAGCATTCACATCAACGATCTGGGCGCCTATGCAGTGGCGCTGACCCATTACGCAGTGCTGTATCAGCGCTCGCCTGAAGGCCTGCCCTATCAGCTTACCCGCAGGGACGGCAGCCCGGCTGAGGCGTTCAGCGCCGAGGGAGCGGCCAAGGTGCAGCAGATTGTCTGGGACGCGGTGCGCGCCCTGCCCCGTACCGGGATTGCAGCCGGGAGTTCGGGATGAACCTGGAGGCACTGGTCACTTCGGTTGTGATGGTCGGGCATTCGCTGTTTGGCCATGACAACCCGGCGATGCTGGAGCAGCTCTTGGACGCGCGGGGCGAGGCTGTGGTGGAGGCGCAGATCATCAACGGCGCGCCGCTCAGCTATAACTGGCAGCACAGCGGCAGCGCCGAAGGTGTTGATTCACGTGAAAGACTGAAACAGCCGGCCAGCGCAGTGATCGTGACCGAGGCGGTGCCGCTCGCCAATCATCTGAAGTGGAGCGATACCGAAGGCGCCGTCACCCTGTATTATGAGCTGGCGCGGGCGGCAAACCCGGAGGTGGAATTCTACCTGCAGGAAACCTGGCACAGCCTGAACAGCGGCACCGGGGCTGATGTGCCTTTTGACGATAGCGCGGATATGCCCTGGCGCGAACGGCTGGAGCAGGACCTGCCGCGCTGGCAGGCGGTGGCGGATGACGTCAGTGCCGCCGCCGGCGGCAACGTGAAACTGCTGCCTGCCGGCCAGGCCATGGCGCGGCTGGATGATGCGATCCAGGCGGGCACCATGCCTGGACTGAGCAGTATCCGCGATGTCTTTGCCGATGATATCCACCCCAATGCCACCGGTTTCTACTTTCTGGCGCTGCTGCAATATGCGGTGCTGACCGGAGAAGATCCTGCAGGCCTGCCGCATCAGCTTGCCGACCGATGGGGCAAACCCTATCCCGCACCCTCGCCTGAATTGGCAGCCCGGCTGCAGGACATCGCCTGGGCGGCGGCGCAGGGCAGTTCCGTGCGCACCGCGGCCTTGCCGCCGGAGCCCGCCGCACTGCCTGGGGATCCTGCGCTGCCGGTGCTCAATGCGGTGCTGAGCGAAGATGTCCCGCTGGAGACCAAGCCCGAACGGCAGCCCATCGCCATCAATCTGGCAGCCATCGCTGATTGGAGCACCCAGGCGCCGTTTCTCGACCATTTCAAAACCGCCCGCCCCTGGATCGGCCACCTGCCCCGGCGCTGGGGCGGAGCGGATCATGATGATCTGCTGGCAGCCGGCTATCTGGATCCGGACGGCTGGCCCACTGCGATCCCGCCTGAACTGGGCTCGATCGGCACAGTGATCCTGACCGACCTGCCGGAGGACGCGGTGTCGCTGAAAGGCCGCTATGTGCTGCGCTTTGAGGGCCAAGGCATTGTCGAGGTCGCAGGCCGGGCAGAGAACGTGCGCTATGGAAAAGGAGAAGTGCAGTTTGACTACGCGCCCGGCCCCGGCCCGGTGGAGATCCGCATCCAGCGCACCGGCCGGGACGGCGATTACGTGCGCAACATTTCGGTGGTCAAGGAAGAGCACCTGGAGGCCTTTTCCAACGGCGCAGTGTTCAATCCGTTGTGGCTGGACCGGCTGGACGGCTTTGCCGCACTCCGGTTCATGGACTGGATGGCTACCAATGATTCAAGCCAGACCGGTTGGGAGGACCGCCCGCTGCCGCAGGACTACACCTGGGCACTGAAGGGTGTCCCGGCTGAGGCAATGCTGGCGCTGGCCAACACTTTGGGCGCCGACCCCTGGTTCACCATGCCGCACATGGCGGATGACACTTATGTGCGGAACTTTGCGCGGCTGGCGGAACAAGGTCTGGACGAAGATCTGCGCGCCTATGCCGAGTATTCCAATGAGGTTTGGAACTGGCAGTTCCAGCAGGCCGCCTGGGCAGATGCCCAGGCCCAAGCACGCTGGGGCGGCGAGGATCTTTGGATGCAGTTTTACGGCGGCCGGGCGGCGGAAGTGGCGCAGATCTGGACCGAAGTATTCGGCGAAGACAGCAGGCGGCTGGTGCGGGTGATCTCCTCGCAGACCGGCTGGCTGGGGTTGGAGGAGCAGGTCCTGACCGCGCCCTTGTGGAAGGCGGAGCAGGCGGACCGGCTGGCGCCTGCTGCTTACTTCGACGCCTATGCGGTGACCGGCTACTTCGGCGGCATTCTGGGTCTCAAGGAACGCGCCGGGCAGGTCCGCGCCTGGATTGCCGGCAGCCGGGAGCAGGCCCGGGCGGTGGCTGCGGAGCGGGGCATGACGGGTGCGGCAGCTGCAGAGTTTGAGGCGCGGCACCAGTATGATGCGGCTTCGGCCCAGGCGGGTGCCGAGCTGCGCGACGGGCTGATCTCCGGCGAACCCGCTGATACTCTGGCGGATCTGCTGGGCCGGGTGCTGCCCTATCATGCAGATGTTGCGCAAAAGCACGGGCTGGAACTGATCATGTATGAGGGCGGCAGCCATGTGGTCGGGATCGGCCCGATGGTGGAAGATGATGCTCTGACGGGCTTTTTCACCCATTTCAATTACACACCTGAGATGGGCGCGCTGTACCGCGAGCTGCTGGCAGGCTGGAGTGCGCTTGGCGGGTCGCTGTTCACCGCCTATGCCGATGTGGGCGTGCCTGGGAAATGGGGCAGCTGGGGCGCTTTGCGCCGCCTCAGCGACGAGAACCCGCGCTGGGACGCGCTGGAGATGGTGAAATGAAACCGCGCGTGTCAGTTCTTGTCCCGGCGCACAATGAGGCCGCCTTAATCAGAAAATGCCTTGCCGCGGTGTTTGCCTCAGACCCGCTGCCTGCGGGCATGACGGCTGAGGTACTGGTGCTGGCCAATGGCTGTACCGATAGCACCGCAGCGCTGGCGCGCGCCGTTGAGGCACCCGCGGGCTGGACGCTGGAGGTGCTGGAGCTGCCCGACGGCGGCAAGCTTGGCGCGCTGAATGCAGGCGATGCGGCAGCGTGCGGCGATATCCTGATCTATCTCGACGCAGATGTCGCGGTCAGCCCGGCGCTGATCCCGCAGCTGGCAGCGGCTCTGGCCGATGGCGCGCCGCGCTATGCCGGCGGCCGCCCTGCGGTCGCACCTGCCCGCAGCGCGGTGACCCGGGCCTATGCGCGGCTGTGGGTGCGGCTGCCGTTCTTCAACTGCGTTGCGCCTGGCTTCGGCGTCTTCGCCATGACCCGTGCAGGGCGCGCGCGCTGGGGAAACTGGCCGGACATTATCTCCGACGACACCTTTGCCCGGCTAAGCTTTGCTCCGGAAGAGCGGACCCAGGTCCCGGCAGGCTACAGCTGGCCGATGGTTGAGGGGTTCCGCAATCTGGTGCGGGTGCGGCGGCGGCAGAATGCGGGTGTGGCCGAGGTGGCGGCCTGGTTTCCTGAACTGCTGGCCAACGGAGGCAGAGAGCCGCAAGGCGCCCTATCCCCGCTGAGGCTGATGCTGACGGATCCGGCCGGGTTCCTGATCTACGCCCTTGTTGCCTTGGCGGTCAAAACCCCGCTTTTCGCCTCCCGGACCCGCTGGACCCGCGGCCGCTGACAATCCTGCCCGGACAGGGGCGCTCCCGCGCCCGCAGGATGCCCTGGCTGCGCCAGCGCACCCTTGGCGGCCTTGGGCCAGGCTCAGCGCCGCTGGCGCTGAGCCTGGCCCAACGGGAGCGGTGCATTTTCAAATGCACCGGCGACGGGCGGGAGAACTCCGGTACTACTGCGTTACGGCTTCGCGGAAATGCGCCGCAAGCTTGGACGCTTCGCGGGCGCTTGCGTGCCGCTCCAGCACGCGTGCCCGGCCTGCCAGCCCCATGGCCTGCGTCTCCCCCAGCGGCATGGAGGCCAGCTCCCGCACGGCAGCGGCCAGCGCGGTCTCATTGCCTGCCGGCACCAGCCAGCCGGTTTGCCCTGGCACAACCAGTTCCGGCGTGCCGGCCACATAGGTTGCAACAACCGGCCGGGCTGCAGCCATCGCCTCCATCACCACCATTGGCAGCCCTTCGGCAAAAGACGGCATCACAAGAGCATGGCATCGGGCGAGTTCCCCCTGCACCCCCGCCTCCGCTAGCCAGCCAGTCAGTGAAATGTGCTTTTCCAAGCCGAGATCCCTGATCGCATCCTCCAGATCAGGGCGCATTTCACCATCGCCGATCAGCGACAAATGCAGGTCCGGCAGGTCCGGCACCAGCTGCGCCATAGCGCGGACCAGCACCATTTGCCCCTTCTGTTCGACAAACCGCCCGATCGCCGCCAGCCGCAACGGGCCGTTCGGCAAGCGCGCGGGATCCTCAAAACGCTCAGGCTGGATGCCGCAATGAACAACTTTCAGACTGTCCCATTTGCCAAAGGCGGCCCAGCGGCTGAGCTGGCTTTTGCCGAAACTGCTGACCGCAACGGTGAACCGCGCGCGGTTGATCTTCTCGCCCAGCGACAGCGCATGCGGCGCGTCGAACTCCTCCGGCCCGTGCACGGTGAAACTGTAGCCCGGGCCGCCCAGCACATGTGCCAGCATCGCAACTGCGGCCGAATTGGTGCCGAAATGCGCATGCATGTGCTGCACATCTTCCGCAGCACAGCGCTGTTTCACATAGGCCGCCTCGCCCAGGTAAATCAGATGCCGCAGGATGCCCTTGTCCGACGCCCCGGACAGTTTCAGCGCCAGTTTCAGGGCCTGCATAAACCGGCGCGGCGAAACGGCCTCCCGCGCCAAAGCAGCCAGCAGCCGCCCGGCTCCGGCCTGCAGCACATATTCGGTGCGTGCCGCTTCAGCCTTGTCGCCGGGGTCTGCCAGAGCCGCCTCAGCAGGCCGCATCGCCAAGCGGGTGATCTCCAGGCCCTGGGCCTCCAGCGCCTGCAGCTCGCGGCGGATGAAGCTGTGCGAGGGCTGCGGGTAAGTATTCAGGACATAGGCGATTTTCAAGGGTGCAAGTTCCGTGCAAAGGCCAGGGCTGGCGGCAGGTTAGCGGTGGAACGGCGGCTTGCCCAGCACCCCGTGACGCTTGTCGCGCAGCCGTGGAAAATGCGGCACAGAACACAGGATTGTCAGGCAAGTTCAGGCTTTTGACTTCAATCCCCTGCCCGGCAGGCCCGCATTGATTGACGCCCCCTCTCCGCGCCCCTAGCCTTTGGCCGGAACGCGAGGATCGAGAGGGACATGCAGCGGGTTGCATCGCTTTTTGCCGGCCAGGGGATGATGGCGCGGGTGCTGCGCTCGGCCTCCTGGCTGATGCTGGGCTATGGCGGCAGCCAGGCGCTGCGGCTGGCGTCGAACCTGATCCTGACCCGGATCCTGTTCCCCGAGGCCTTTGGCCTGATGGCGCTGGTCACGGTGGTGACGGTGGGGCTGTCGCTGTTCTCGGACGTCGGCATCGGGCCATCCATTGCTCAGAACAAGCGCGGCGATGACCCGGACTTTCTGAATACCGCCTGGACCATCCAGGTGATCCGCGGTTTTGGGCTGTGGGCGGCAACCGCATTGCTGGCCTGGCCTGCGGCAGCGTTTTATGGCGCGCCGGAACTGCTGCTCTATCTGCCCATTGCAGGCGCCGGGCTGGCAATTGCCGGCTTCAACCCGACCCGGATCGAGACCGCGCACCGGCATTTGCTGGCGGGCCGCGTGACAGCGCTGGACCTGGGCGGACAGGTGATTGGCCTGGCGGCAATGATTGTGCTGGCGCTGGCGACACAGTCGGTGATTGCCCTGGTCCTGGGAAGCGTGATCCAGGCCGCGGCAAAGCTGGCGCTTTGCCACTATGGCTTGCCGGGCGCCGTGAACCGGTTCCGCTGGGAGAAAGCGGCGGCGGGCGAGCTCATCCATTTCGGCAAGTGGATTTTCCTGTCGACTGCCTTCTGGTTCCTGACCTCGCAGGGCGACCGGGCGATCCTTGGGAAGTTTGTCTCGCTGGAGGTGCTGGGGATCTACAATATCGGCTATTTCCTGGCCAGCTTTCCGATGCTGCTGGGCCATGCGGTGAACCAAAGGCTGATGATCCCGGTCTACCGGGACAAGCCCGCCCATGCAGCGCCGGAGAACCTGCGGCGGCAGCGGCAGCTGCGCGCCGGGCTGACGGCGGGAATCCTGGGGATGCTGCTGGTAATGGCTTGGATGGGCCCCTGGCTGGTCCAGATCCTTTATGACGCGCGCTATGTTCAGGCCGGGCCGATGATTGTGCTGATTGCGCTGGCGCTGGCGCCTGCGGTGATCACCATGACCTATGACCAGGCGGCGCTGGCAGCGGGAGACAGCCGTGGGTTCTTTGTTTTCTCAGCGGCGCGGGCCTGCCTGCAGACAGGTCTGTTTCTGGGCGGCGTGACCTTGTTCGGGCTGGCCGGCGGCATTGCAGCGCTGGGGCTGGCGATGCTGGCGGCCTATCCGGTGCTGGTGCGGCTGGCGCGCAAGCACCACGTCTGGGATCTGCTGCATGATGGCGCTTATGCGCTGCTGACGCTGCTGGCGGGTGGAGCCGCGCTGAGCTGGCATTGGACCGAGGTTGCAGAGATGGCAGCGGCGCTGGGCGCGCGGTAAGTCAAAACCAGCGAACTTCGGGCTGAAGACCTGAGGTCAGTGCCCGGCCGCGGGCGAAAGCGTAGCGCCCGCCCACGGGGGCGGTCGGGTGCTGCCCGGCCCGTAGCCGGGCGGAGATACCTGATTTCTATGCTTTACGCCGGAACCAGCCTCGGCGCGTCCTTGTGTCCATCACCGGGACTGAGACCACCGGCATCAACCCGGTTTCCCGCTCCATCTGTGCGGCGGTGCGCAGCACCGGGCGGCGCAGTTCCTGCAGGAAGGCCGCCAGCAGCGCCAGGATCAGGCTGGCGGCAGCCCCCATCAGCGCCTTGGTCTTGCGGGCGCCGGTCACCGGATAGTCCGGCAAGGGCGCCGGTTCCAGCACGGTCAGACGCTCGGCCTGGCGGGAGGTTTCCAGGCGGAAACCCACCTCAGCCTCGTTGCGCCGGGCAGTCATCTGGCCAAGCTCCCCCTGCAGCTGCGCCAGGCGGCGCTCATAGGCACCCAGCTGGCGCTCGACTTCGGGGGTGGTCTGCAGCGAGGCTTCCAGTCCCCGCTTGCGCTCGGTCAAAAGTGCCTCCTGCGCGTCCAGGGTGGCCAGCTGCTGCTCCGCCTCGGCCTGCAGGCGGCGGGCGGTGGCAGGGCGTTCGGTGGCCTGGGCCTGGTCAGCGGCGCGGCGAATCTCAATACGCTCGCGGGCGATCTCCAAGAGGCCCTCGTTCATCGCCGCAATTTCGGCGCGGCGGAATTCTATGGTGCCGGGCAGCGTCACGTCATTGGCGTTGCGGTAGGCGGCGATCTCATCTTCCAGTGCGGCAACCTGGTCGGCCAGCGCAGCCTCCTTTTCGGCAAAGAAGCTGAGGGTTTCCCGGGCCTGGTCAATGCGGGTGGCGGTGCTGAGCTCGATGGTGCGGCGGCCGAATTCGCGGGCAACCTGCTGGGCCTGTTCGGCGGTGGGCATGCGGGCGGTGATGGTCAGCACCGAAATGGTGCCGTCATCGGCAAAGCCTTCGCGCGCTGCGGCGACGCCGGTGATCCGCACCGACTCGCGCAGAAGCACAACCTTTTGCAGCTGGGTGAGCGCTTCCATATCGGCGTAGAGGCCGAATTTCTCGATGATTTCCAGCACCGTGCTGCGCGCCATCAGGCGCTGCTCGATCAGCTGCATGCGGCGGGCGGAGGAGCCTTCTACGGTGGATTTGGCGAGCTCCCCGGCGATCTGCGGCTGGGTGATCTGCAGCACCTCGGCGGTCTCGTATTCATGCTGCCGGCTGGCGGCAAACCACAGCGAGCCCAGGCAGCCCAGAACAAACACGCAGAAGATGGTGAACAGCCTGCGCCGCACCATGTCCAGGAAATCGCCCAGTGAATAGATAGGACCCATCTGTCTGCTCTCTTGCCCCGGTCTTTGCCCGTCCGGTTGCCGTTTTCAATCCGTCGCCCGGATTTTAACAATAGCAACCGGGCAAAACTATGGCGCCCTTTGCACCCGGGGGGCTTAGCCCAGCGGGCTGTCTGCCCTGCGGGCCTTGTTCAGCACCACGCCCAAAAGCTGGGTATGTCCGGCCAGCATCTTCTCGCAAGCCGCCAGCTGGGCGGCGGTGGTGGCGGTGCCGTCCGAGATCAGCAGCACCCCGTCCACCTGCGGCAGGACGGCAGCGGTGTCGTCATGCTCCAGCACCGGCGGCAGGTCGAAAATGGCGGTGTCGGCACCGGAGCGCAGCATCATATCGTCCAGCGCGGCAGCGCAGCCCCGGCCATGCAGAATTTCGGCAGCGTCCTGATCCGCGGTGCCATTCAGGCCTACTGCCAGCGAGGGCATGGGGCGCAGCAGCTGATCCTCCATCTGCACCGCGCCGGACAGGAAATCCGCCAAGCTGCCCTGAGGCAGCATCCCCAGGGCCCGGGCCACACCCGGGCGGCGGAAGTTCATGTCCATCAGGATGGTGCGGCTGTCCGGCACCCGGGCCAGGCTGAGAGCCAGATTCACCGCAGAAAACGTGGTGCCGCAGCCCGCAGAAGGCGCGGTGACAGCAACCCGTTTCCAGCCGCGGTCCTTCAGCGTGTGCAGAAGCCGGGTGCGCAAAAGGTCAAAAGACTTGGCCGCCGGACCGGACCGGAAGCGGCTGACCAGCGGCAGCCCCGCATGGTCCTGCGCGGCAGTGTCAAAAGGCAGCTGGCGGATCCGGTCCCAGGGTTCCGGCAGGGTCGCAGGCAGCTGCGCGGAGCCAATGGCCGCGGGTGCAGCCAAGGGCTGTTCCGCCGCGGGTGCAGCGGCAGGCGCGGGAGCAGCCGCCGGAGCGCGGCGGCGGCGGAACCGCTTGAAGCCCTGCTCGCTCATGCCAGTGTCTTCTCCCTCTTGCGGGCCCTGCGCCAGGCTGGCGGCAATTGGCCCTGATACTGCAAAATGCTTCACAACCGCGTTCCCCGCAATGGCTGGCAGACCTGCTGCAGCGCCCGGAAAGCGGGGCTGCAGACGATCAGACAGAAGTTAATATCCGGTCCCCTTCAGAACCACGCCGACGGTACGCCAGATCAGCCCCAGGTCGAGACCCAGCGAAAGCCCCCGCTGATACTCGATATCCGCCCGCACCCGGCTGCCGAAACCAGCCTCGTTGCGCACCGACACCTGCCAGAGGCCGGTGATCCCCGGCCGCAGCGCGAAATAGGCCCAGGCATCGCCGTAGAGCGGCAGCTGGTCCGGCATCATCGGGCGCGGCCCGACAAGGCTCATGTCGCCCTTGGCCACGTTCCATAGCTGCGGCAGCTCATCCAGCGAGGTTGCGCGCAGCAGCCGTCCGACCCGGGTAATGCGCGGATCGTTCTTGAGTTTTTGTGTCTCGTCCCATTCGCAGCGCAGATCCGGGTCGCTGTCCAGGTAATGCTGCAGCAGCGCATCGGCATCGCGCACCATGGTGCGCAGCTTGAGGATGCGGAACTCCCGCCCTCCGCGGCCCAGGCGCGCCTGGGTGTAGAAGGGCCGGCCGCCTTCGAACCAGAGCGCCGCAGCGCATACGGCGATCACCGGCAGCACCAGCGGCAGGCTCAGCAGCACCAGAGCCACGTCCAGCAGCCGTTTGCCTGCGGCGGCATAGCCGCCTGCGGCGGCGGCCTGACCCGCCCGGCCGGCCTGGGCGATACCGTTCAGCGCCGCATTCATATTGGCCGGCTGCATGCGCACAGGCTGCACGGGATGCACAGCCTCAACCGGCCGCCTGCCCTGAACCTCAACCTGCACAAAAGACAGCCCCGCCCCTCCGGGAACCATGTCTTTCATTCCAATACCCCCGCTCTTCCGGCCGCAAAACGACCGGACAGCCGCCCCCCCGGGACTGGCCGTTGACATCTTAACCGAGCATTCCGCGCACCAAGGGCCGCAGTCAGCCATCACTGATTTTCAGCTTCAAAACGGGGCGCGCCCCCACGCGCCCGCGCCGGTTTTTTCCGTTACCGCTCCAATTCCAGCGGCAGTGCATAACCGCACTCAAACCTAATTAGGGCAATTTTAGGCAAATGCGCGTAAATTGTGAAAAAATCCGGGCAAACGCCTGAATTGGCAGAATTTGCAATGCAGTTAGGGAAACAATAGGTGAAATTACAGCGCACTGTCCGCATGCCGGACAAAAATACTGCAGAATCAGACAGGCACTGTGCCGGAGGCTATTGGTCCCGCCACCGCTGTTTGCCCTCAGCGCCCCCGGAACTGCCCCGGGCTTTTCCCGGTCCAGCGCCGGAATGCCTCGCTGAAACTGCTCAGCCCGGAATAGCCAAGCAGAAAGGCAATCTCGGCCAGCGCCAAATCGCTTTCCCGTAAATAGCGGATTGCGAGCGTTTTGCGCAACTCCTCCAAAATAGCGAAATAGCTGGTACCCGCCTGTGCCAGCTTGCGCGACAGGGTGCGCGGGCTCATCCCCAGATCAGCAGCCACCGTGCCCAGCGTCACCGAGCCGCCCGACAGCCGGGCCGAGACCGCTTCTTCGACCTGAGCGGCAAGCCCGCTGCCTTGCCTGGCCTGCCCGCCAAGCAGCCGGTCGCCATAGGCGCGCAGCAAACGCAGGAGCCGCCGGTCGCCGCTGGCCAGCGGCAGTTCCAGATCTTCCGGCTTGAAGACCATCCGGCTGCGCGGGGCTCCGAATTGCACCGGGCAGCCGAAATAGGCTTCGATCTCGGCCGTGCCGCTGCTGCGGAGGTGACTGAAGGCTGCTTCCCGCGGTTCGATCCGCAGCGGCGCCGCCTCGCGCAGGGCAGCAAAGAAGGTTGCCGCTAGGAATTCGGTATATTGAAAAGCCTTCCGGGCGGCCGGGTCCTTGCAGTCCCAGGCAAACTCACCGTGAGAGGCAAGCCGGGAGGTATCCAGTTCCCAGACATCGCTCATCACGGCGGCATAGCGGGCTGTATTGCGCAGGAAGCAGCCCACCGAAGGCGAGCTGCAGGCGATGTAGCCGAGCAGCCCCGTATTGCGCAGGTCGCTTCCGCATCCAAGCCGGAAGCCGAACAGCGGATCACCCGAAAGCTCCGCCGCATGGGAGAAAAAGCCAGCCACCGCAGCAAAAGGGGCAATTGGCTCCTCCTGGTCCAGCAAGGCTTGGCTTAAACCGGTCCCGGCGAACACAGCGGCAGGCGTGTGGCCCTGCTCCAGCAGCTGGCGGGCAGCCAGCTGGGTGGAAAACGCGTATTGGGGCGGCGGGGTTTCTGGCATCAGCGGGGTGCCTCCTGGTGATCTGCGGGGTTCGGGTTCTGGCGTTGATCCTTGCTCTCTTTGAGGTCGTCCGGCTCAGGTGCGCGGCGGCTCGGAAGGCTGTTTGCCGCAACTTGCCGCCTGCTCCTGCGGCACACTCCTGGAAGGTACCGTTCATGGCGCGGTGCAGCCTTTCTGCTGCGCTCCGGAGCCGCGGAATGAAACGCAGCCCCGAGTTCGGAAGTGAAGCCATTTTAGCGGATTTTCTACCTGGGCGCAGAGCTGCACCGGCGGTCATTTGCTTAAATCCCGGGCACTTTAGCCTATGACGGGCATACCGGCGGCGGGCGTCCCCTCCTAACGGGTATTTGCAACTGTACGAAGGGATGGGGTGGCGCCTTGCGGGGCACGGGAATCACCGCCATAACCGCCTCAAGCATGATGGCAGTAGACGCGAGGACACCATGGCCCTTTCCCGCAGCGGCGCCTGGCTGGCCGCCAATCAGGATGGAGACACACTGACCGTATGGGAGGTGCGCGATGGCACGCCTGGCCCCGCCAGGGTGCTGCAGCTGAAGAGCAGCGGACCGGCTGCCCTGACAGAGGGCTTGCGGCAGGCCCTGGCAGGCGAGGCGCGCCCGGTGGTGCTGGGCGGCAGCCCCATGGCGCCGCTGCAGCCGGTCCCAGTGCCGCTGGCAGAGCTGCCGCTGGCGGAGCTGCAACTGGACGGGCTGGCGGTGCGCGCCCTGCCCGCTCTGGGCCAGAATGCACCCTGCGCGGTGATGCGCGGCGCGGTGGCCCGGCTGGCCGGTTTCCTGAGGCTGAACCCGGAATGGGATGGGGTGGTGTGCCTGCCCGGAGCGGTGACCCATTGGGTGCAGGTGAGCGCCCGCGAGGCGGTGAGCTTTCAAAGTGCCCTGACCGGGCAGCTGGCACGGGGAACCGCGCAAGGCTTGGGGCTCGAGGCAGCCGGAGCCTGGGACAAATCAGCTTTGGCAGAGGCGGTGGATGATGGCCTTGCCAAACCGCAGCTGCTGGCGGCCCGGCTGGCCGCAGCGCAGGCCGCCGCGGAACTGGGGCAGACCGCTGCGGATGGCGCACGGGGGCAGCTTTGGGGGCTGCTGCTGGGCGCTGAACTGGCGGCGGCCCGCCCCTACTGGCTGGGCCAGAACCTGGCGCTGATTGCCGATGGCACGCTGCAGCCGCTTTATGCCGAAGCGCTGGCGGCGCAGGGCCTGCCAGTCACTCTGGCTGATCAAGGCCGGATGGCTTTGGAAGGCCTGATCGGCGCGCAGGCCGGGGCCTGAGCCCGCAAAGCTGCTCTGCCAGCCTGGCCGCGCTGCTCCCCGGGCCAGTCAAACCCCTTGCGGCCAAACCAAAATCTCCAGCGCCTTCAGGTGCCCTGGCGGTACCGGCACCCCTTGGCAGCCTTGGGCGTAGCGCCGCGCAAAGCGCGGCGCTACGCCCAACGGGCACAGGCCTTCCGCCAGGATGGCCGAAGCCGGGCGGGAGCGCTTCCCGGCGCCGTTAGCGGGGCGGCAGATCTGTCTTGAAACGCACGCCTTTACCAGGCGGATCTTCTGGCGGGCCGGCAAAACACTGGGCAATGCGCAACCAGCTTTGAGCGGCAGTGCCTGCCGCCTGAAGCCCGGTGTCTTCAAAACTGCGCACTTGGGCTGCCACCTGGGCAAAGTCCACTGCCGTGCCTTTGACAAAGTTGTCCGTCTGCGGTGCATTCCATTCCCAAACAGCGCCGGACGGCCCGGTCAGCTGCACAAACGGCGCAGGTTCCGGCACTTCCAGCCCGCGGTTCAGGAAGCTCCAGCCATAGGTCGCCACCCCCAGATGGGCGATGTTGCGGATGCGGTCCTGCTCCTGCCGCTCCAGCCCCAGCAGATCAAACACCTCCTGGCCATGCGCCCAGGTCTCCATCTGCCGCGCCGTCACCGAGCTCAGCGCGCTCATGCCAGGGCCAACCCATTTCAGGCGCGCCTTGGGGTCAGCCCTGGCAAAGGCATCCGCACAGCTCTCAGCTCCCTGTTTCCACGCCTCGAACAAGGCCCGCCCCGATAGCCCGTTCAGCCAGGGGAACTGGCAGTCCAGGATGGGTTTGCCCGCCTGCATGTCCTTCAGGACCGGCGCGATGAAGGCTGTGAACTCCGCATCCCCCTGCAGCGCGGCCTCTGCCGCCGCATTGAACAGGTGCAAATGCCCCAGCACATGATCGATGGTCCAATTCTTGAATTGGGTCGGCCGGTGGAACTCCGCCTCCGGCTGGTCCTCCAGAACAGCCGCCAAGGCACGGCTCTCGGCACGGAAATCTTCGGCCTGCTGCATGGTCCCTCCCCATTTTCTCATCCCGCAAAAGAATAGCGGCCCAGGCCTCCTGCAAGGAACCCGGACCGCACGTCACATCAGGGGAGAATGAGGCTCAGCTCTCGGACATCGCCTGGAATGCCCGGCCCGCGGCCTCGAAATTGCGGCTGAGCGGCGCGGTGAGCCGGGATTGGGCGGCATAATAGGCGCCGGTGCGGCAGAGCTGCGCGGCAAACTCGGGGTGCACGCCGGCATCGTCGAATTTGCGCACCTTCTCCTGGGTCAGCCAGCCGCGGCTCTTCACCTCTTTCTGGATCAGCTCCAGCCGCTGCACGCAATGCAGCGCGGTATAGGCCGAAAGATACTCCAGATAGGCGCCGATCTCATGGCCGCAGTTGGGATCAAAAGTCTCGATCATCACATCGGCCATCTTGTCGGGCGCGATGGGCCAGGTCTCGTCACCGATCAGCCAGGCAAAATCCTCGGCGCCGTGGCGCAGGCCCGCGTATTCGAAATCAAACCAGCGGACAAAACCGTCGCCGCCGATCGCAGCATTGCCTGAGCGGCAGTCCCATTTCAGGAACTGAACGCCTGGGTGCTCCATGTATTCCGCCACCGCCGGGTAGTCGAACGTGTCCGGAATGCCCATGGAATAGGCCTCCAGCGCCTCGACTGAACTGACGAAGTTGCGGATCCAGCTGCGGTTGGCGCCCAGATGCGGCAGCGCGGTGTGCAGGTCGGTCTTGCGGGCGGCTGCCTGAATGCGGAAGATCGCGGCGCAGGCTTCGGCGGCCAGTTCCAGCTGGTCGCCCTCGTCATGCACGATGATTTCCTCGCTCAGCCGGGTCTCGCCAGTATCGGACTGGAACAGCACATCGTTATGCACCCCCAGAACCTTGGGGATGTCGTCGCAATGAGGCGCCAGCTGCTCCAGCACAAAGGCCTCCAGATGGGTGCGGCGGAAGTTGGCGCGCAGAGTGGCAATCGCCGTGCGGTCCTTGAAATGCAGCCGCAGCGAGGAGCGCGACTTGCCGCCCGGAGCAGAAATCTCCACCGGTTCCTCACCGAGTACCTCCCAGGCCGCGCCCGCAATATAGGCGGTGCGGTCGTCAAATCTGCCGTCAGCCATAGCGTGAATCCTTTCCCAACCTGCTGCGCGAAAAACGCGTAGATCACCCCTGATCGCTTAACCCTCTAACGGGAAAAGAGGGCGTTTTTCGGGACAGATTGGGGCAATCCCTAAAGGACGGTCCCCGATTCGCGCCGGAATTGCCAAGCCTGCCCCTGCTATTGGCCGGAAACACCGCACAATCCTAAAACGGCCCGTGCAATTGTTTCCAGAAACCCCAGCTGAAACCGGAATTTTGACTAAAATGCGACGAAAATTTGGCCGTTCCTGCCCGCTTTCCTACCCTCGTTCAATACGCGTCTGCGGCCTGCCGAATGCCGGGATGCAATGTGATTCAAGGTTTTGTCTGGGGGTAGAAAATGGGTCGGGGACATTTTTCATGGGGCTGGGGGGGCGGTCGTTCGTCCTGGGCCGGCAAGCAAGCTTGCGGCGGCAACAGCTATTACAACGGCGGCGTGCAAGGCGGCAGTTTCAGCCGCTGGTATGACGGCCATCTTTCAGACCGCTATGGCTGGAAAGGCAAGGGCTACAAAGCCTGGCGGGATGAAAGGGATAAGGACGAGGACGGCACCGGAGGCACCAAGGGATCTGACGGAACCAGAGGATCCGATGGCACCAAGGGATCCGGCGG
>NZ_JWLD01000008.1 GCF_000813725.1 Leisingera sp. ANG-Vp | reverse complement strand
CCCGCCGCGGCGCCCACAACATGATCACCAGCTTCGTGTTCCAGGTGCGCAACATCCCCGCCGCGCTTTACAAGGCGATGGGCGGCTTTGCCACCAATGGCATCAACATGACCAAGCTGGAAAGCTACATGGTGGACGGCTCGTTCACGGCCACTCAGTTCTATGCCGATATCGAGGGCCACCCAGAGGACCCGCATGTTCAGCTGGCGATGGACGAGCTGAGCTATTTCACCACCAATGTGGAAATCCTCGGAGTTTATCCGGCGGACAATGGCCGGTTCTAAGGGCCCGGAATCCGGCACCGAATCCTGCATTAGGCCTATATGGCAGCAAGTCAGCGGCCGGCAGGGGCTTTGCCCCTCTTGGCCTCACGGCCAATTCACCCCAGGGTAATTCGAACCAGAAAGAAGCAGCACCCCGGCGCGCGCCAGTGCGGCGCCGCGCCCAACGGCGAAGGTGTAATCTTTGATTGCGCCAAAGCAGGCGGAAGCAGTCCTGTTGCTGCTCGCCTGCGCTTCGTGCGGGAAAAGTGAGAGGCTGGACATCGACCCAAGCGGGGCTCGTTGTGGCTGCTTCCTTCCGGACCTGACCAGGTTGGCGAGGCGCCTGCCCGCGCCAACCTCTCGAATCCCGATATAAGCGCGCCTGCGGGGATTGGCAAGAGCCTGCCCCCGGGTTCAGAGTTGCAGTTCGAGCTGCCAGAAACCGTTGCTGCTGACGCCGCGGGGCTGCGCCAGCCCGGGCGGCAGCTCATCCAGGTATTGCCCCGCCCCGGGGCCGGTGACAGCGATGGCACTGGTTCCGGGCAGCGCGGCCAGCTGCCAGGGATAGGGCTCTTCCGCCAGCGGATCGGCCGACAGCCGGCCCGCGATATAGTCGCGCACCGCGTCGCGGATCCGCATCGGCGGCAGCGGCAGCTGCTCGGCCTCGCGCAGCATCCGGAAACTGCCGCCGCCGCTGACACGGTAGCTGTTGGCGGCCACCGCAAACCGCTGGCTGGGCTGCACCGGCTGCCCGTTCCAGGACAGGCCCCGGATACGCTGCGCTTGCGGGTTGATCCGCTCGCCGGCAGCTGAGAACCGCCGCGGCTGCGACACGTCCACCTGATAGCTCAGCCCGAAGATCACATCGAAGTTGTGCCCGGCCCGCTGCGGATCGACCAGCAGCTGGCCGCCGCGGCCCGGCTCCACCTGGCTGAATAGCCCTGCCGACATCTCCAGCCAGTCCAGCAGCTGAGCCCCGGTCACCACCACAGCCCGCAGCTCATTCGGGAAGACTTGCAGATCGGCGATATTGCGGGCGCACAGCTCCCCTGCGGCAATGTCGGTATAGAACTGCGGGCCTGACCGGCCGCCGAACTTGCTGGGGGCGGTTGCAGAGAGCAGCGGCAGGCCTGCAGCGGCACTGCGCTGCAGCAGCGGCCGGACCGCTGCCGCCTGGGCGCTGGCGACCAGTGCCAGGCCGCGGTCCTGGGCAAAGAAGGTGAAGTAGGAATGCATCGCCACCGAGCTGTAGCCGGCCGGCTGGCGCATCCGCTCAAGGGTGCGGGCATGATCTGCTGCCAGAGCCTCGCAGAACGCCGGATCTTCGGCAATCAAGGGCTCCGCAGCCCCTTCCGGCCCCTTCTGCGCCACCGCCTGCAGACTGGCACTGCCCCCCGCCGGGCGCCAGCCGGCGCCGGTGTATTCCAGATCCAGGCTGATCAGCCCAAGATGCGATCCATGCGCCCCCGGCATCACCACCGGCTTGGCAAACTCATGCCCCTCATCAGGCAGGGTCAGATGGGTGTGGCCGCCGACCACCGCGTCGACATCGGGGATCGACGCCAGCTGCGTCAGGGCATTTTCGCAAAGACCTGTGCCGGACTGCGGGGCCAGGCCTGTGTGGCCCAGCGCCAGCACAATATCACAGCCTTCTGCCTTCAGCCGGCGGGCCTGTGCCGCTGCCGTTTCAACGATGCCGCCCGCCGCCAGCTGATCCTGCAGCGCCGGACCGCACCAGGCCAGCGTCTGCGGCGGCAGCACGGATAACAGCCCGATCCGCACCGGCGGCAATCCGGGACAGCCGGGAATATGCCGCTCCAGCACCGCCGAAGGCTCAAAAGGCAGCGCCTGCCCCGGCTGCAGCGCCGTCAGGTTCGAGCACAGCACCGGGCAAGGCACATCCTTCAGGATGCCTGCCAGCGCCGCCAGGCCGAAATCGAAGTCATGGTTGCCCAGGCCCACCGCATCATAGCCCAGTAGCTGAAAGGCACGTGCCAGCGGATGCGGCCCCTTGGCATCAGGCACAATGTCGCCCAGGGGCGAGCCCTGAAACCCGTCGCCATTGTCTACCAGGATGCAGGCAGCGCCCTGCCGGGCCGCATCTGCCCGCGCCTGGGCAATCAGGCTGGCGACGCGCGACAGTCCAATCGACGGATCTGGCCGGTCCGCATAGTAATCGTGGCTCAGCAAGTTGCAGTGCAGGTCCGTAGTGGCCAGCACGTGCAGCATCCCGGCTGGCCGGGCCCCGGGAGCCTCCGCTCCGCCTGTCATGTCCGAAGTTGTGCTGACACTGCCTGCCCGCCGCTCCTTTCAGCACCCTTCAGCGCCATTTCTTGTCCGCCGCTATTTGAATCAGCGTTTTAACGATTTGCAAAGAAACCTTTGTGCCGCATTTGAAAAATTATTAACGCAGCGGCAGCCGCGGCGCGTTTCGGCCCTGTTCCGCTGGAAATTGACGCAAACCGGGCAGCAAAGGTGTGGCGGCGCGGCGACAGGCAAGCACCGATCACCGGCAATTGCTGGCAACGCCGCCAGCGCGCTGGCATGCAGTTGCCTATTCCATCCGTTGAGCCGCGCTGCAGCGCCGCCAGTCAAAGGAGAGCTGTCATGAAACATGCGGAACAGGTGACCTTCGGCGGCGGCGGGCTGGAGCGGTCGGCGCATCTGCGCGGCGACCCGGCGGCATTGGCAGCCGCTTGGGAGGATTCCCGGTCCCGGGTGCTGCTGATGTGGCGCGGCAAGCCGCTGACGGTGCGGGAGACGGAGGCAGACCTGCCCGGCGGGCTGGCCTGGACGGCACCCGGCCATGCGCTGGCTGCCAGCCGCCGCGGGGCCGCACTGTTCCTGGGGCTGGAGCCGGACGGCGCACCGCGCTTTGCCTGCGATCTTGGCGATTGGCAGCCGGAGGAGCTGGACCCGGAAGCGCTCAACAGTTTTGCCGACGCCAGCGAGCAGCAGCACCCGGATCTGCCGCAAACCCATGTCTTTGCCGAGCTGCGCCGGGTGATGACCCGGCTGTCTCCCCTGGAGGCGGAAATGGCCGCCACCGCCAAGGCGCTGCTGTCCTGGCACCGCAGCCATCAGTTCTGCGCCTGCTGCGGCGCGCCCAGCGATGTGGTACAGGCCGGGTGGCAGCGGCTGTGCCCGTCCTGCAAGGCACCGCATTTTCCGCGCACCGATCCGGTGGTGATCATGCTGATCACCCATGGCGACGCAGTGCTGATGGGGCGCTCCCCAGGCTGGCCAGAAGGCATGTATTCGCTGCTGGCCGGATTTGTCGAACCGGGCGAAACGCTGGAGGCGGCGGTCCGCCGCGAGACCTTTGAGGAAACCGGCGTGCAGGTCGGGGCGGTCAGCTACCTCTCCTCGCAGCCCTGGGCCTTTCCGATGTCGCTGATGTTCGGCTGCGCGGGCGACGCGCTGAGCCGGGAAATCACCATCGACCCGGCTGAGATCGAAGATGCGCTCTGGGTCAGCCGCCAGGAGATGATGGAGGTTTTCGCCGGCGGGCACCCGGTCTTGAAACCGGCGCGGAAAGGCGCAATTGCGCATTTTCTGCTCAAGAACTGGCTTGCGGACACGCTGGACTAAAGCGCATATTTGCCGGAAACGACGCAGCGCACCCGCCGCGCAACTGAGGCAGACCACCATGGAATTTCAAAGCAAAGAAGATATCGAAGCGCCAATTGCCGAGGTATTCGGCGCCATCGCTGATTTTGAGCTGCTGGAACGTTCGGCCCTGCGGCGCGGTATCGAAGTGCAGCGCATCGGCGACGCCGCCCGTCCGGAGAGCGGCCTGGCCTGGGACCTGAATTTCAGCTTCCGCGGCAAACAGCGTGAAGCCCGGCTGACTCTGGACGGCTACACACCGGTTACCGGGCTGGTTCTGACCGGCTCCGGCAGCGGCATCGACGGGCGGATGGAGATCGAACTGCTGGCACTGTCGCCGCAGCGCACCCGGATGTCAGCAGGGCTGAAACTGAAGCCGTCCAGCCTGACCGGCCGCCTCTTGGTGCAATCGATGAAACTGGCGCGCAGCAACCTGACCCGCCGCTTCAAGCTGCGCCTGGCGGATTATGCCCGCGTGACCGAAGAGCGCCTGAACCGCAGCGCCTGAAACCGCATGCGCGGCGGTTCCGCGCAGGGACACTTCCCTGCAGGCCGGGAAGAGGGAGGGGCGCTGCCCCTCTTGGCCTGACGGCCAATTCACCCCGGGGTATTTTCAACCAGAAAGAAGCTCAGGCGGGCTGCGGCACCAGCTGCGGCCACAGAGCAGCGCTGCCGCGGGCAAAGGCGCCGAGATGGCCGAGGGCCTTCAGCCCATACTCCTGCGGTTCCAGGGTCTTGCGCTGCTGCGGCCCGGTGCCAAAGACCTCTCCCAGCCGCCAGACAGCGGCCGGCGGCACCATGCTGTCATCTGCAACAGCAAACAGATGCACCGGAATGCCGGTTTCCTGCCACCGCGGAAGCGGCAGGCTGCGCCCGGTCTCCGGCAGGTAGCTGCCGGATGCGGTGCACCAGCGCCGCCATTGCCGGTAAACCCCGGCAGGCAGGTCTGCCCCGAACCCCACCGCGCGCCCGGGCAGGTAGCCCAGGGCACGGACCAGCGGCGGCACATGGCCGAACCAGAAGGCCAGCGCCAGCGCGCGGTAGGGCCAGGGGTGATCGTGGTGGTGCACCAAGCCGCCCGCAACCACGATCATGCGGGCGACGTCCTTCAGGCCATCCTGCAGGGGCATCAGCATCGCCCCCAGCGAGTGCCCAATGATCCACAGCGGCACCCCCGCATGGTGCCGCCGCATTTCGTCCCGGGCCGCGGGCTGATCCGCCAGCGCCCAATCTGCCATCGTGGCATCCGACCGGCGCGGATGGTCCTGCGCCGAGGCGCCGAAATCCCGGTAGTCATAGGTGAGGCAGGCCATCTGCCGCTCTGAGGCCAGCCAGCGCGCGAAATGCCGGTAGTAGCGCTGCGGCACCCCGGTGGCGCCGTTCAGCACCACAGCAGCCCGCGGCTGCCCGGCCGGATGGTAAATCCGCCCTGCCAGCACGGTGTCCCCGGAGGGAAACCGCAGCTCCTGCTCCCGCACTGCCGCTGTCTGATCTGCATTGCTGTCCAGCATTGCCGCCTCCTAGACCAATCGGTCCAACGACATCACTGGACCAATCGGTCTAATGCTGTCAAGCTGCCGCTATGGATGACGTGACGACAGCCGGATCCGCGCCGGACCAGCCCCTGCCAACCCGCGAGCGGCTGATTCTGGCCGCCGCCAGCCTGTTCCGCAACAAGGGCTACAGCGGCACCGGGCTGGCCGAGCTTCTGACCGAAGCCGCGGCGCCCAAGGGTTCGCTCTACCACCATTTCCCCAACGGCAAATCCGACCTGGCGCTGGCGGCTGCCAATTGGGCGTCAGAGCAGATGCTGCAGCTGATCGACGCCTCT
Source organism: Leisingera sp. ANG-Vp (assembly GCF_000813725.1). Classification (GTDB taxonomy): domain Bacteria; phylum Pseudomonadota; class Alphaproteobacteria; order Rhodobacterales; family Rhodobacteraceae; genus Leisingera. The sequence goes on along the minus strand of NZ_JWLD01000008.1, from coordinate 128,754 downwards.
TTCACCCCTGCCCCCAGTTTTCAGGAGGGCGCCAAGACGGTCTGCTACAAGCTGGCCAAGCTGTTTGACCTTCAGGGAAAATGGAGCGGCTGCCCGGTGTCGGCGACGCTGTTCGAGGGGCCGGAAAACGAGGCCTTCCATCAGCATGCCGCCCTGCTGTTCGAAGGTTGGATCAGCGCCACAGCGGCACATGCACAGCGCTTGGGGCTGGCGGAGGCCGAGGCCCAGGCGGCGGCGGAAAACTTCTACATCCTGCTGCAGGGCGGCTGGCAGCTGGCGCGGGTGCGGCGCGACTCGGATGTGATCCGGGGGCTGCACCTGCAGTTGTGCCCGCCCATGCAGCTGCAGAAAAACGATTGACGACTCGGGGACCTAGCCGCTACCGCTTGTGGCGATGGTTCCCGTGCCACAGAATCTTGTGTCCGGGATGAAAAGGGAACACGGTGCGGCCTGCGCATATGCAAGCCAACTCCGCGACTGCCCCCGCAACTGTAAGCGGCGAGCGACCCCGATAGAGCCACTGGCCCAAAAGGCCGGGAAGGATCGGGAAAGCGACGACCCGCAAGTCAGGAGACCTGCCATCGGATATGAAACTCGAACCCGGGCGGGGTGTCCGGACAGGGTCTGATGGCACCGCGGGATTTCCGCAATTTCATCCGAACTCTTGTCCCCGAACCCCCGCACCACGCGCGGAGGGCGCAGATATGATTTGGACCGACCAGACGCATTTCTATGCGGCAACGGATTGCAAGCACCTGGGGCGGCCCTGCCCCGCGGCAGAGCGGATGATCGCCAAGCTGGCCGAGGCGATGACCAAGGCCAAACCGCTGACCCAGGAAGACTTTGAAATCACCGGCACCTCGGCCCTGGACGGCTGCTCGCGCAACTGCCCGGCGCAGTTCGTGGCCAGCCATGACCGGATCCGCCTCTATTGCGGCGTCGGCGAGGACGCTCCGCGCGAAGGCCTGGACCAGTTCGCCGATGCGATCCTGAACCGGGATGGCAAGGGTTTTGCCGCGGGGGCGCTGAAATCCCGCCCCTGCGCGCTGATGGAGGCGCTGCCGAAAACTGCCGAAGCCCGGCAGGCGGAACAGATGATGGCGCTGTAACAGCGTTTCCAATCCTGAGGGTGGCGCCCGAGCCTGGGAGGGTGCGAAAGCGCCCTCCCGTGGGGAGGGTCGGGCGCTGCCCGGCCTATCGGCCGGGCGATGACAGAGCAGTTACGGCCAGGCTTTCTACTCCGCCCCCTGCCCGGCCGCACAGCCTGCATAGGCCCATTCCATCTGCGCCTGGGTCTCCACCGCGCAAGGGCGTACCGCGCGCAGCCGGGCCAGCGCCTTCACGGGCGGCTCGCCGCTTTCGATCATCAGCCGCAGCACCGCCATGCCGGAGCGGCCGCAGCCGCCCTTGCAATGCACCAGCACCCGGCCGCCGCCCGCCAGCGTCTTGCGCGCCGCCTGGCTGGCCGCGGGCCATTTTGCTTCGACCTCCGGCGGCGGGGTGCCGAAATCCGGCACCGGCAGGTGGATCCAGCGGCTGGCCATGCTTTGGATATCGACCCCCAGCATCTGGCCGCCCGCAGCGGCCTGCTCTTCACCCGTGGTCATCGAGAGCACCAGCCCCGGCTTCCAGTCGTTGATATGATCCAGATCGCCGCGGTAGTCGCCGCCTGCTCCGGGCAAGGGGCACAGCGCCAGAATGCCGCCCGCCACCGGCAGCGCGTGCACAGCCAGGTTTTCCGCCTTGGGCGCCGCTTGCGCCGCTGTTTCAGAGACTTCCTCAGACCGCATTCCGACGCTCCTTGCGCTTGCGTTCCAATTCCCGTTTCCGCCTTAGGCCTCAGAGCCGCAGCCTAGACGCTAACGGCAGAAAGCCAAAGCCTTTTCCCTGACCGCCCTTGCCTTCCCTTTCCGCGGTGGACGAACGGGCTGCGCTTCAATACCCTGCGCGGAACGCGGGGCGCGCGCGCCTCCCTCCCGATTCCGGCACGAGACATCATGAACGACATCCCCAGCGGCACCTCCGGCGACACCGGCCAATCCCAGTACCAGGTTCTGGCCCGCAAATACCGGCCAGAGACCTTTGCCGATCTGGTGGGCCAGGATGCCATGGTGCGCACCCTGAAGAACGCTTTTGCCGCCGACCGGATTGCCCAGGCCTTCATCATGACCGGTATCCGCGGCACCGGTAAGACCACCACCGCGCGGATCATCGCCAAGGGGATGAACTGCGTCGGCGAGGACGGCCAGGGCGGCCCCACTACCGACCCTTGCGGCAAATGCGAGCATTGCACCGCGATCATGGAAGGCCGCCATGTCGACGTGATGGAGATGGATGCGGCGTCGCGCACCGGTGTGAACGACATCCGCGAGATCATCGACTCGGTGCAGTACCGCGCCGCCTCGGCCCGCTACAAGATCTACATCATCGACGAAGTTCACATGCTGTCGACCAGCGCGTTCAACGCGCTGCTGAAGACGCTGGAGGAGCCGCCGGCGCATGTGAAGTTCATCTTTGCCACCACCGAAATCCGCAAGGTGCCGGTGACGGTGCTGTCGCGCTGCCAGCGGTTCGACCTGCGCCGGATCGAGCCTGAGGTGATGATTGCCCTCTTGCGGAAGATTGCCGCTGCCGAGGGCGCCGAAATTGCCGAGGACGCGCTGGCGCTGATCACCCGCGCCGCCGAAGGCTCTGCCCGGGATGCGACCTCGCTTCTGGATCAGGCGATTTCCCATGGGGCTGGTGAAACGACCGCCGATCAGGTGCGCGCCATGCTGGGCCTTGCCGACCGCGGAAGGGTGCTGGACCTGATGGACATGATCCTGCGCGGCGATGCGGCGGCGGCGCTCACCGAACTCAGCGGCCAGTATGCCGAAGGCGCCGATCCGCTGGCGGTGCTGCGCGATCTGGCCGAGATCACCCATTGGGTCTCGGTGGTGAAGATCACGCCGGATGCTGCCGAAGACCCCACCGTCAGCCCGGACGAACGCGCCCGCGGCCAGGCGATGGCGCAAAACCTGCCGATGCGCGTGCTCACCCGCATGTGGCAGATGCTGCTGAAAGCACTGGAAGAAGTCGCCGCGGCACCGAACGCGATGATGGCGGCCGAGATGGCAGTGATCCGCATCACCCATGTGGCCGACCTGCCCTCGCCCGAAGAACTGATCCGCAAGCTGCAGGACACGCCGCCCCCGCCGCCTCCGGGTCCTGGCGGCGGTGTGCCGATGCAGGGCATGGGTGCCCCGGCCCTTGGCGGCGGCAGTGTTGATGCCCAGGGCAGCTATGGCGGTCCCGGCGGCCCGGCAGGCGGTGCTCCGGTGGCGCGCGGAGGCTCCGGCCCGGCGGCTGCGCTTGCCCCGCAAGCCAGCCCGGCGCTGGCCCGCTATCCCACATTTGAGCATGTGGTCGAACTGATCCGCGAAAAACGCGACGGGCTGCTGCTGGAATATGTCAAAAGCTACCTGCGGCTGGCCGCCTACAAGCCGGGCCAGATCACCTTTGAACTGACCAGCGACGCCCCCCGCGACCTGACCAAACGGCTGAGTGAACAGCTGAAGGCCTGGACCCATCACAACTGGTTCTTCACCATTGTCACCGAAGGCGGCGGCGACACCATCAGCGAGCGCGAAAACGCCGCTGAGAACGCCCTGCGCGAGAAAGCCTCTGCGCACCCCCTGGTGCAGGCGGTGCTGGAAAGCTTCCCCAAGGCCAAGATCAAGCGGATCCGGACAGCTGACGAGCTGGCCGCCGAGGTCGCCGCTGAGGCCCTGCCCGAGGTTGAAGACGAATGGGATCCCTTCGAAGAAGAGTGATGCCCGGCCTGACGGCACTCTGGGTCACTTTGCCGGCAGCCGCATCCGCCAAAGCCTGCTGGCATGACGGCGGTACACCGGCCAGCGCATGGGATGAGCTGATCCGCCTGTCCGCCAAGCCTGTTTCCCTGGCCCTCTTCGCGCTTGCCGGATTCGCTCTTTTTGCCGGGCGGCGCCTTCCCTTTGCAGCCGCCGCCCTGCTGTGGGCCGGGCTGGCAATGGTTATTGCAATAGATAACCATGAGCTTTTCTTGGACGATAAGAGTGCCTTGGGCATAATCCAGGACTGCACAGCCTCCCCCCACTTGTTCATTGTGCTCGCAATTGCGATATGTGCGGGGATGACTTACGGCGCCCTGCGCCCCCGCACTTAGGAGAAGACAGATGCTCAAAGGCCTCGGCGGTCTTGGCGACATGGCCAAGATGATGAAATCCGCACAGGAACTGCAAACCAAGATGGCGCAGATGCAGGAAGACCTGCACAACGTCATGGTGACCGGCGAGGCCGGCGCCGGCCTGGTCAAGGCGACCGCATCCGCCAAAGGCGATCTGAAGGGCCTGGACATCGACCCCTCGATCTTCAACGGCGACGACAAGGAAGTGGTCGAGGACCTGATCCTGGCCGCGATCAAGGACGCCCAGGCCAAGGCAGCCGAGAAGGCACAGGAAGAGATGACCAAGCTGACCGAAAGCATGGGCCTGCCCAAGGACATCAAGCTGCCGTTCTGACCAGCGGCCTGATGGTATTTCGGAAAGGCGGCCCCTTGGGAGCCGCCTTTTTCTTTGCCTGGCTCAAGATGTCTCCAGCCGGAACTTGAGGAAGGTCTGCCCTTCGTACTGGACCTCACCGGTCTGCACGGCCCCCAGCCGCGCCAAGGGGCGCAGGTGCCGCCGCGTCGGCGGCAGCAGAAAGGTCACATAGGGAATGCGCGCATCACTGCGGGCAAACCGCAGCGCCTTGCGGGCAATCGCAGGCCCAAGACCAAAGCAGTCCGGTTTCAGCACCAGGCCAAAATCCCACTCTGCGCCTTCTTTCTGAAACCCGCCCCAGCCTGCATAAGCCTCGCCGCTCAAAAACGCCCAATGGCCCAGCCCGTCGCGCTGCCAGCAGGCTTCTTTTGCGGCGGCAAAGGCCTTAGCCGTTTCCTCATCCCAGGCGCCGGTCAGCAGCGGCATATGGGCTGCCATCCGCGGGTCGGACATGTGGCGGGCGATCTCGTCCGGTGCAATCTCCGTCAGCCGGGCAAACCGCAAGCTCCCGGAAAATGCGCCTGTCCGATCTGCCATGACCTCACCCTGAACTGCTTTCATCCGCCACAGGGATACCTGCAGGAGCCACCAAAACAAACCCTGAACATTTTGCCCGGCTGCCCTTGCGCTCCCCCGCCCCGATCAGCCTATATGGCTGGAACACAAAGGGCCCAAGGCATGATCAAGAACTCCACCAGCAGCATCGAAGACCTGATTGACCTGATGGCCAAGCTGCCGGGGCTGGGGCCGCGCTCGGCCCGGCGGGCGGTGCTGCATCTGATCCGCAAGCGGGCGCTGCTGCTGACCCCCCTGGCCGATGTGATGAGCGAGGTCGCTGCCACCGCGCGCGAATGCCTCAACTGCGGCAACGTCGGCACGGAAGAGATCTGTCCGCTCTGCACCGACGAGCGGCGTGCCAACGGCGAGCTTTGCGTGGTCGAGGATGTCTCCGACCTCTGGGCGATGGAGCGCGCGGGGGTGTTCAAAGGCCGCTATCATGTGCTGGGCGGCACCCTGTCGGCGCTGGATGCAGTGGGTCCGGAGGACCTCCGCATTCCCCGCCTGGTGGACCGGGTCGCGACCGAAGAAATCACCGAGGTGATCCTGGCGCTGAATGCCACCATCGACGGCCAAACCACCGCGCATTACATCGCAGATCAGCTGCAGGGCCAGGTCAGGCTCACCTCGCTGGCGCAGGGCGTGCCGATCGGCGGTGAGCTGGATTACCTGGACGACGGCACCATTTCCGCAGCGATGCGGGCGCGCAAGGACATCTGACTGCGCCGCTGGGCGCAGAATACCTTTGACAGGAGCACCTGCAATTTTCCGGGGTCCGCCGGCAAAGCCAACGCGTACATCCGTCAGGCCTGAACCGTTATTCTTCGTAGAGATGAATGGTCATGTCGCAGGCGGCATCCCGCAGGGGGATCAGCAGCTGATACTCGGGGCAGCTGTAGAACCGCTCCGCTGCAGCCATATCCGCATAGCGGAACACGGCAGCCACTTCACCGTTGCTGCCGCCGCCGCGCAGCACCCGGGCAAAGCTGCCGCGGGTGACCACTTCAACACCCATCGTCTCCATCAGCATTGCCGCCCGCTGAACATAATCGCGAAAAAGCCCCGCATCCCTGATCTTCGCATATGAGAAATTGAGCACGGCCATCAGCAAACTCCGGAACTGGCTGTTGCAGGAACTCCTGTGCCCAGCCTTGGCCGCTCCGGCAGAGTCCGTCAAAGACAAACTGGCAGGAGGGCAGCTTTTTACGGTTTCCCGCCGTCCGGGGACCCTGCAGCCCTCCGGGCAGCAGCTGGCAGCCGCGGGAGCCGCTTGGCCTAGCGGTCCGGTCCTGAGCCTCAGGGCTTAGCGGAACACAGCCTTGTACAGCTTTTCCTTGGTAAAGGGCTTGTCCAGCACCTGCACATCCGCCAGCTCCGGATAGCCTGCTTCCGCCGCACTGATCGCAAAGCCGCTCATCATCACCGCGTGCAGGCCAGGCTGCAGCAGGCGCAGTTGCGACAGGGTTTCCCAGCCGCCGCGTCCCGGCATGCTCATGTCGATCACCGCGCCGTCAAATGGAGCCTGGCCCTGCAGAGCCGCCAGCGCCGCATCATAGCCGTCCGCCAGCGCCACTTCGCAGCCGCGCAGCTGCAGCAGCCCGGCTACCGCGCGGCGCACCGTGTCCTCGTCGTCCACAACCAGGATCCGCCGCGCTCCGGCGCTGCGCTCCGCCGCAGACGGCACAGCCTGCTCAGGCACCGCCGCCTCGCTGCAGGCCGGAAAATAGAACCGGAAAGCGCTGCCTTCGCCTGCGCGGCTTTCCACTGCCAGCCCGCCCCGGTGGCGGCTGATGATGCCAAGCGCTGCGGCCATGCCCAAACCGCGGCCGCCTGGCTTGGTGGTAAAAAACGGGTCAAAAATCCGGGTGACGGTCTGCCGGTCCATTCCGCTGCCGGTGTCGCGCACCTCCAGCAGCAGGCATTCGCCTTCTGCCATCTCCCGGCCTTTCAGCAGCTTGCGGCGCGCCGCACCGTCCAGCTGGGTCCGGCAGGCGGTTACAGTGACAGTACCCGGCCCGGGCCCGATCGCCTCCACCGCATTCAGCACCAGGTTCATCAGGAGCTGGCTCACCTGGGCCGGGTCCATCCGAGCCATCAGCCCTCCCGGCTCCAGTTCCAGCACCACGGCCTTGCCCATCTTGCGCTCTACCGGCATCAGCGCCATCGTCTCTTGCACAATCGCGTTCAGATCGCAGGTTTCCTGCTCGCGGCTGCCCCCGCCCTTGGCATAGTTCAGCAGCTGCCGCACCAGGGCCGCCGAAGTTTGCAGCCCCTGCTCCGCCACCTGGACATGCTCCCGCGCCGGGTGACGGTTTTCCAGATGCGCCAGCGCCAGCTCGATGCGCCCCTGCATCGACGCCAGCAGGTTGTTGAAATCATGGGCAATCGTGCCAGCCAGCAGGCCCAGGCTTTCGGTCTTGTGCTTGATCAGCAAGGCCTCTTCCGCCTGCTGGCGGCGGCGCTCCGCCTTGCGGCGGCGCAGTTCCAGCCCGATCCGGGCAGCAAACAGTGCGATCAGATCCGTCTCCAGCTTGCGCTGCCGGATCTCGCGGTCGTGCAGCAGAGCAAAATGGCCGATCACCGTGCCGCCGGCATCTTTCAGAGGAATGCCAAGGTAAGAATGCAGATCCTGAACCCGGAAATGCGCCTGGCTTGGAAACGCCTCCTGCAGCTTTTCCGGCACCAGGAATTTCTCCCTGCCCTGCAGGTGGGCGCAGGGTGTTCCGTCGTAAGGCACCAGCGTGTCTTCGGCTCCGTCTGCCTGCTTGCCTTCCAGGCAGCAGGCCAGCACCCGGAAGCACTCCGGCTTGTCCTCAACGCATTCGGCAATGAAGGCAGAGCGCACCTTCAAGGCGGCCTGCAGCTGTTCGGCCAGCTGGCGGAAGGCCTCACGCGGCGAGGTGCCGGCCGGCCCTTCGGCCAGAACCGACAGCGTTTCCAGCGTCTGCAACCCAGCGATTTCCGCCCCGATCCGGGCCGAGAACCGTTCCATCACCGCAACCGCCTGGCGCGCAAAACCGTCCTCGATATCCTTGCGCCAGGACGCCTGGATCACCCCGATCGGCTCCTGGTCGGGGTTCTTCAATGCCACCCCGACATAGCTTTGAATACCCTCTTCGATGAAAATCTCATCCTCCGGGTACAATTCCTGCACCCCGGCGGGAAACACCTGCGGCTTGCCGCTCACCACCACTTCATGGCAAGGCGCCACGCAGGTCTCATATTCGAAATCGCCCAGCTGCAGCCCGTCGAAGTAGCTGGCCAGCACCTTGATGCGCTCGGTCTCCATGACCTTCAGCTCACCCACAGTGACCAGATCAGCGCCTAATGCCGCCGCCAGCTGATCTACTAAGGCCTGGCAGAATTCCAGCCCGCTGAGCCGCGCCAGCGCCTCAAGATCCAAACTGCAATGGCCCCCAAACGGCACAGCCCCTGTTGCATCCATCGCCCCTACTCCTGCCATCCCTGCGCGCGCCGGTTTTCCGGACCGGCCCGCTGGCAACACTCATTAACTCCCGTCCCTGTTGTTTTGGTAAACTGCCCGCACGCATACAAGCGTTTCCCGTACCCCGGTTTTGCGGACGATCTGGAACGCAACCGCCCCGCAACACAATGCTGCGCAAAAGTAGTGCGCATAGTCAACATTTTGTAGAACGGTTGCGTTATTCTAACAGAAAAAGCCGCAAATCCGGAGCTTCGGATCTGCGGCTTTTTATGGAATTTCCGCTGCAGGCCGGTCAGGCCTGCTGGACAAACGGCAGGATCAGAAACGCGGATCCTCGTCGTCTTCCTCGTCATCGCCGCCGGACGGCAGGTTGAAGAAACTGTCAGCGTCGAGGATTTCCTCTTCCTTCTTCTCTTCCTCGTCAGAAGAACCGCCGCCCAGGGTGAAGGTTTCCAGCCCTTCGATGGCGCTCGGGATTTTCGGCTCGGCGTCCATCTCCAGCGACTGTTCGGTGGAGACCAGCTTGCGGCGCTCATCGTCGCTCATCACGCCGCCCTCGGCAGCCTTCTTGGCCGCCGCCTTCTGGACGGCTGCGTCCAGCTCGGACTGTTTGCACAGGCCCAGCGCCACCGGGTCGATCGGCTGCATGTTGGCGATGTTCCAGTGGGTACGCTCACGGATCGACTGGATGGTCGGCTTGGTGGTGCCCACCAGCTTCGCAATCTGGCCGTCGCTGAGTTCCGGGTGGAACTTGACCAGCCACAGAATCGAGTTGGGACGGTCCTGGCGTTTGGACAGCGGGGTGTAGCGCGGGCCGCGGCGCTTTTCCTCGCCGGCCGCTGCCGGGTTGAACTTGAGCTTCAGCTTGTGCAGCGGATTGGCCTGCGCCTTGTCGATCTCTTCCTGGGTCAGCTGGTTGTTGGCCATCGGGTCGAAGCCCTTGACGCCCACCGCCACTTCGCCGTCGGCGATGCCCTGGATCTCCAGCTCGTGCATGCCCACGAAGTCGGCAATCTGCTTGAAGCTGATCGTGGTATTGTCCACCAGCCACACGGCGGTTGCCTTGGCCATCAACGGTTTTGCCATGTGCTCATCTCCTTAAAACACGTCATCCCCGGATACATCTCTCCCGCCGCCTCAAATGGGCGTCCCCGGCGTGCGGGGCAGGTTTCCGTTGTCGGGGAACTTCCGCCCTATATAGTCAGCTTCCCCGCATAAGGGAAGAGGCCAATATGCTTTCGCCAGCGGCACGCTATTGCGCAGGTGACAGCCGGCTGGTTCCTTGCCACTGTGGCGTGCAGCAGCAGCGAACGGAGGGCCCCATGACCAGCATCATACGCCTCGCCGCCGGGCCGCGGATGAGCCAGGCCGTTCTTTACGGCGATCTTATCTGGCTGGCCGGGCAATGCGGCAGTGCAAACACCTCTGTCTCTGATCAGACCCGCGAGGCACTGGCCAAGGTGGACCATTGGCTGACCGAAAGCGGGTCCGGCCGGGACAGGATACTGAACACCACCATCTATCTGTCGGACATCGCCGCCTATGACGAGATGAACGCGGTCTGGGACGCCTGGATTCCACCGGGCTGCACGCCCGCCCGGGCCTGTGTCGAGGCCCGGCTGGGCGGCAGCGGCTATGATGTGGAAATCGTCTGCGTGGCCGCCAAAGGCCAAGGGGAGGCAAACGGATGATCCCTCTCCGCGCCCTGGCCGCCGGGCTTCTGACCGGTGCGGCCTTGCTCTGTGCTCCGCTGACCGCCGCCGCTGATGGCGAACCCGCCGGAGAATTCGACTATTACGTGCTGGCGCTCAGCTGGTCGCCGAACTGGTGCGAACTGGAAGGCGACGCGCGCGGGGCCGATCAATGCCACCCCCGCCATGATCACGGCTGGACGCTGCACGGTCTCTGGCCGCAGTTCCACCGCGGCTGGCCCAGCTACTGCCGCACCGCTGAAGCCCCGCCCAGCCGCGCGATGAGCCGCGGCATGGCGGACATCATGGGCAGCCCTGGCCTGGCCTGGCACCAATGGAAGAAGCACGGCACCTGCTCGGGCCTCAGCGCGCGCCGCTACTATGCGCTGATGCGCGAGGCCTACAGCCGCGTCACCCGGCCCGCCATTTTCCGCAAGCTGGGCAAACCCGTCACCCTGCCCGCCTCCCTGGTGGAGCAGGCCTTCCTGAAGGAAAACCCTGTTCTGTCCCGCGACAGCCTCACCATCACCTGCCGCGATGGTGCCATCCAGGAGGCCCGCGTCTGCCTGTCCAAGGATCTGCAGCCGGTGCCCTGCGGCCGCGATGTGATCAAGGACTGCGCCTTGAAAAACGCGCGTTTCGCGCCGGTGCGCTGAACAGGGAGGGGCGCTGCCCCTCTTGGCCTTGCGGCCAATTCACCCCGGGGTGCTTGAAACCAGAAAGAAGCCCCGCGGAATTGTCAGGCTGCGTGACCCGGGTCTCCCCGCCTCTTTCATCCTGCCTCAAATACTCCTGCCGGAGACCGGCGCCGCAAGGCGCCATCCCTCTCGCGCGGCAATAAATGGCCTGTGAAGCACACTTCGGCGGGATTTGTGCTAGTATTATGTTATGTGCCGCGCCCGGCCCCGCTTGAGCCCTGTCTGAACGGCACTTCCGTTTTAGCCGCTGAGGAGGAGAACGCATGGCAAAAACAATCGGAAACCCGCTCAGCTGGCTGTTGCAAGGGGCTGAGACTACCGGTGAGCATATCGGCCATACAGTCGGCGAGATGAGCAGCGACGGCGTCAAGGAGATGCCCAAAGCCTGCAAGCTGACCATGGACGACATCATTCATTCCCTGGCTGCCGGGCTGGAGGATTTTGCCGCCTGCCGCAGCGACGCCATGTTCCTGGTGCTGTTTTATCCGCTGATCGGCATCGCGCTGGTGGTGATGAGCCTGTCGATGAACCTCCTGCCGCTGATCGTGCCGATGATCATGGGTTTTGCCATTCTTGGCCCGGTTGCCGCGGTTGGGCTTTATGAGATGTCCCGCCGCCGCGAGGCCGGGGCCGAGCCGCAATGGCTGGATGCCTTTGCAGTGCTGCGCTCGCCCGCCTTTGGCGCCATCCTGGTGCTTGGCGTATACCTTGCCGCCCTGTTCATGGTCTGGCTGGTCGCAGCCGACATGATCTACAGCCGCACCCTGGGGCCGGAGCCGCCGGAATCGATCGCCAGCTTTGCAGCCGCGGTGGTGACCACCCGCGAGGGCTGGATCATGGCCATCGGCGGCGGCATCGTGGGTGCCGGATTTGCCTTTGCCGCGCTGGCGGTAAGCCTGGTGTCCTTCCCGATGCTGCTGCACCGCCATGTGGGCCTGCCGGTAGCAGTCGCAACCTCGCTGAAAGTGTTCCGCAAGAGCCCGGTGGTCTGCCTGACCTGGGGTTTCATCGTCGGAGCTTCGCTGCTGATCGGGTCGATCCCCTTCCTGGTCGGGCTGATCTTTGCAGTGCCGATCCTGGGGCATGCCACCTGGCATCTGTACCGCCGCGCGGTGCAGTAACAGGCAGCATCAAACAAGAAAGGGCCGGCGCATCTGCCGGCCCTTCTGTATTGCAGGTTCTGCAGCTCAGCCCACTTTCAGGACAATCTTGCCGATATGGCCCGAGCTCTCCATCCGGGCATGCGCCGCGGCGGCCTCCTCCAGCGCAAACTCGCTGTCCATCACCGGCGCCACCTTGCCTGCCTCGATCAGCGGCCAGACCGCCTCGCGCAGGTCCTGCGCGATCTCTGCCTTGGCCAGATCGCTTTGCGGACGCAGGGTCGAGCCGGTCAATGTCAGCCGCTTCACCATCATCAGGGCAAAGTTCAGCTCCACCTTCGGCCCTTGCAGGAAAGCGATCTGCACCAGGCGGCCGTCCTCGGCCATCGCCTTGACGTTGCGCGGGATGTAATCGCCGCCGACCATGTCCAGAATCAGGTTGGCACCGCCTTCTTCGCGCAGCACTTTGACGAAATCCTCGTCGCGGTAGTTGATGGCCCGCTCCGCGCCAAGGTCGAGGCAAGCCTGGCATTTCTCTTCCGATCCGGCGGTTGCAAAGACCCGCGCGCCGAACGCCTTGGCCAGCTGGATAGCGGTGGTACCGATGCCCGAGGAGCCGCCATGCACCAGGAAGCGCTCGCCAGCCTTGAGGCCGCCGCGGGTGAAAACGTTGGACCAGACGGTAAAGAAGGTCTCAGGCAGGCAGGCCGCCTGCTTCAGGTCCAGCCCGGCTGGAACCGGCAGGCAGTGCGCCGCCGGAGTGGCCACATATTCCGCATAGCCGCCGCCCGGCAGCAGCGCGCAGACCTGATCGCCCGCTGCGATGCCCTCGACGCCCGCGCCCACGGCCACCACCTCGCCCGAGGCTTCCAGGCCCGGCAGGTCGCTGGCGCCTTTGGGCGGGTCATAGGCACCCGCGCGCTGCAGCGCATCGGGACGGTTCACACCGGCATAGGCCACCTTGATCACCACCTCGCCATGGCCGGGCTGCGGCACCGGGCGCTCGCACAGCTGCAGCACCTCCGGCCCGCCGGGTTTGGTGATCTCCACCGCGCGCATCATCTCTGTCATCGGGTATGTCCTCCTGGTCCTTGCCCTTGCCTAACATCCGGCAAGAGGGGCGCAAACAGCAAAGGCGCCGCAGTTGGGACGGATTGCGGAGCCGCCCCGGCATCAATGAAACGCGATTGCCGCCTTGGAGCCCCAAAGTGACCGCTCATTGAGCGGTGTTCCTTGATGGCCTACACTAGCCCAACACCCCGCCTGCTCCATTTTCCCGGAAGAAGTTCGACACATGATTGCCTATGTCACCGTCGGCGCTGACGACCTTATGCTTGCAAAACGGTTCTATTCTGCATTCCTACCAGCCCTTGGCTATGAGCTGACAGAGGGGCCCGCGGGATTGAGTTTCGCATTGCCCGTTGAACCGGACCGGTCTCCCGTGCAGCCTGATTTCTACGTCAAGCCTGCCTTTGACGGGCGCCCTGCCTCAGCTGGGAACGGTGCGATGGTTGCCTTCGAGGCTCGCAATCAAACGCAGGTTCGCGCGCTTCACGCCGCGGCGCTTGCGGCGGGCGGTTCCAACGAGGGCAAGCCGGGCTTTCGCGCTGCATACAGCCCTCGTTTCTACGTCGGCTACCTTCGCGATCCTCAGGGGAACAAGGTGGCGCTGTTCTCCAGCAATCCGAACGAATCGGGACGGGACGGGTAGCTGGGCAACAAGGCTGGACAAAGCCATACAAGTTGCTGGAGACATGTCAGAAGAATAGCGGCCCCGGGATGTTGTAACAGCAGTCGGCAAGGGCTGTTGCCGCTGACGGGCATTCCACCTTTGCAGCAGCGCCGCCTCAAACCTCACCGCCGCGGATTGACCGTCCCTGGCAGATCGTCGCGCCCCTTCGGCGGCTTGATTTGCTCGGCCAGCCAGTTCGGCCCCACCAGAAAGGGCTTCAGCAGCGGGTTCTTCTGCAGACCGGCTTTGAGCTTCTCAAAGTCCATGACGTTGTCGATGCGCCGGTCCAGGAAGTCCCAGGTCGCCTGGTGGTCCAGGCTGTCATCGCCCAGCCAGTACAGCACGGTGGCGGAATAGACCCCGGCCAGCGACGCGCGCTTGGTGTACCAGTTGAAGTCGTCAGATCCGTCGCCCAGCGCCTCCCAGATCAGATCGCAGGTGCCCCAGATCGCCTTGACCCCGTCGCCCGCATACTGCGGCAGCGTCAGCAGCGTGGTGCCGCGGCGCACCGCCTCCTTGTCGTCCACCGCCTCCAGCCGGAACCGAACGGCTGCCGCCACCTTGTCGCGGAAGCGCAGGCCGGACAGGTCCTCATTCTTCAAACGCTCCAGCATCCGCGAATCGCCGCGGGCGTGATAGGCCAGCGCCAGATCGACGCCGCCGCGCGGGCAGACCGCATGGGCCAGCACCTCTGCCACATCCGCATCCTGGCAAGCCGCGCGGAATGTGACCTCGGACCAGCCGTCAAACGGCACATGCATCAGCGCCGCATCCAGCAGTTTTTCCTTGAGATCTTCCTGTGCGTGATCCTGGTCTTCAGCCATGGCACCCTCCCGCTGGCAGCGTCCTGATACGTTCTGACACCCTACTAGACAAAATAGCAGCGCTTTGCTATACGGCCACCTCCTGCAAATCCTTGCAACTCAACTTAGAAAGGTGGTGAAAACCACATGCAGGTTAGTGTTCGCGACAACAACGTCGATCAGGCGCTCCGTGCCCTGAAGAAAAAGCTGCAGCGTGAAGGCGTCTTCCGCGAAATGAAGCTCAAGCAACATTTCGAAAAGCCGTCCGAGAAAAAAGCGCGCGAGAAAGCTGAAGCGATCCGCCGTGCCCGTAAACTGGCACGCAAGAAAGCCCAGCGCGAAGGTCTGCTCTAAGCACACCTTGCTCTCCAGCTTTGGACAGCACTACGGCTGGTCTCTTCTGATCCGCCGGAACATAAGTTCAGGCACCCCCCGCGGCTCCGGCCCGGGGGGTTGTCATTTGCAGCAGCCGCCAAAAGCCGTAAGCCTTTTTGCGTATTCAAAAGGTTAGGCCGCTGCTCCCGAAATAGTCCAAATTACATCTTTAGGGTGTATTTTCCGCTTTCCCTCTGCTATACAGAGAATGCGGCAGGGCAGATCCGATGCGTTTCCCTAACCATTGCCCCGCCTGCCGGGCTTGGAACACCCGGTTCAATTGAAACCCGGAGCGGGCTGCGTCCCCCCCCCATCAAAACCGGCGCCTGTCTTGGTCCCTGCAAACAAGGCATTGCCTCTCCGGGTTTCCTTTACCCTGAATCACAAATCTTGCTCCGGGCGGGCCAGCAGTCTGCCAGGCCATTTTCATTGCCCTGACGCCTAAACAGGAAGCTCCCGTGCCGGCCTCTTGCTGCGCTGGCAGCAGCCCGCCTGCCGCCAACGCAGCCGAATCCCCCGCACTTTGCGCCCCGGGCAGGCGGCGCAGTTCCGCCGCCGGCCGCCAGCCGCCGCTGTAACCGCTGCCGGCTGCAATGCACGCGCAGGAATCCGCGTATCCGCCGCTGCGCTTCGGGCAGAGCTTCGCCGCAAACCCGCCACCGCACAGTCTTGCCCTTTTAGCGCCTTAAAATTTGGTTAACCGGATAGAGCACCGCCGCACAGCCGGCTCACTCACGGAGCAGTTATTGATGTCACAGGCAA
Organism: Leisingera sp. ANG-Vp; assembly: GCF_000813725.1. Taxonomy (GTDB): domain Bacteria; phylum Pseudomonadota; class Alphaproteobacteria; order Rhodobacterales; family Rhodobacteraceae; genus Leisingera. The sequence continues at coordinate 113,028 of NZ_JWLD01000008.1, read as the reverse complement.
GCGAACTCGAGCGCCAGATGCTCGATCTGATCAACGCCGAGCGCACCTCGCGCGGGCTCAACCCGGTGCAGTTGGAGCTGCGCCTTAACGATTCCGCCGAAGACCACAGCGAATGGATGCTGCAGCAGGATGTGTTTTCCCACACCGGCGCAGGTGGCTCCAGCGCGGGCGACCGCATGGAGGATGCGGGCTTTGTTTTTTCCGGCAGCTGGACCTGGGCCGAGAACATCGCCTGGCAAAGCGAGCGCGGCGCCCCCGGCCTCGCGGATGACGTGATCGACCTGCACAATTCGCTGATGAACAGCCCCGGCCACCGCGCCAATATCCTGAACGCCAATGTCGAGGTGATCGGCATCGGCATCGAGCAGGGCAACTTCAACGGCTGGGATGCGGTGATGGTTACCCAGAATTTCGCCCGCACCAGCGCCCCGTTGCAGCTCGACAGCGGCGGCTCCAGCGGCGGCGGCTCCGGGGCGACCGCCGGCAATGACAGCCTGACGCTTGACAGCGCCGGCACGCTCAGCGGCCTGGAAGGCAATGACACCCTGACCGGCAGCGGCGGCAACGACCGCCTCAACGGCAACAGCGGCAAGGACAAGCTGACCGGCGGCGGCGGCAATGATTCTCTCTATGCAGGCACCGGCGCTGACACCCTGTCCGCAGGCAGCGGCAGTGACCAGTTGTTCGGCGGCGACGGCCGGGATCAGCTGCGCGGCGGCCTCGGCTCGGATCAGCTCCAAGGCGGCAACCACGGCGACCGGCTATGGGCGGGCCGCGGCTACGACACCCTGGACGGCGGCAACGGCAACGACCGGCTGACGGGCGAGGGCGGCGGCGATATCTTTGTGTTCAGCGCCGGCAATGACACCGTGACTGATTTCCAAATCTCCCAGTACGGCGAGAAGATCGACCTGGACGGCGCGGCCGGCATCTCCAGTTTCGACGACCTGGCGGCCAATCACGCGGTGCAAAGCGGTTCGGATGTGGTGATCACCGACACCAACGGCAACAGCCTGCGGATCGAGGATGTGTCGCTGGCCTCTCTGGGCGTAAACGACTTCCTGTTCTGATCCCTCTTCCCCGCCGGGCAGAACAAAAAGGGCGCGCCAGCCGGCGCGCCCTTGCCTTGTCTGAAGCAAGAGCCTCAGTAGATCTTCGGCACATAAAGCTCGTCCGGCAGCACCTGGCGCTCATAATCCGGGTTGTACTTCCGGTCCGGCAGCTCGACCTTTTCATGCTGCACTTCCTCATAGGGAATCTTGGTCAGAAGATGCTCAATGCAGTTCAGCCGCTCGCGTTTCTTGTCGTTGCCCTCGACAACATACCAGGGCGCCTCGGGAATGTTGGTGCGCTCCAGCATCTCCTCCTTGGCCTTTGTGTACTGCTCCCAGCGGATCCGGCTCTCCAGGTCCATCGGCGACAGCTTCCACTGCTTCATCGGATCATGGATCCGCATCATGAACCGCAGCTGCTGCTCTTCGTCGGTGATCGAGAACCAGTACTTCAGCAGGATAATGCCTGAGCGCGCCAGCATCCGCTCAAACTCCGGAACGTCCTGAAAGAACTGCTCCACCTGCTCTTCAGTCGCAAAGCCCATCACCCGCTCGACGCCCGCGCGGTTGTACCAGGAGCGGTCGAACAGCACGATTTCGCCGCCCGCGGGCAGATGCGGCACGTAGCGCTGGAAATACCATTGGCTCTGTTCGCGGCGGTTGGGTGCGGGCAGCGCCACCACCCGTGCCACCCGCGGGTCCAGCCGCTGGGTGATCCGCTTGATCACCCCGCCCTTGCCCGCCGCATCGCGGCCCTCGAACAGAATGCAGACCTTGGCGCCGGTATGCTGCACCCAGTCCTGCACCTTTATCAGCTCCGCCTGCAGCCGCAGCAAATTGCGGAAATAGACCTGCCGGTCCAGCATCTCCGGGTGCTGCTCGCGGTAGATCTTCCGAATCTCCATCGACAGCATCGGCTCGGCAAACTCGATCTCGATGTCCTCGTCCAGCGTGTCCTGCAGCTCCGCTTCCAGCCAGTCGAGGGATGCGGTTTCAAATTCGCGGGTCACGGGCGGGCTCCTTCTGGTCAGGTCGTGCAAACACCGCCCTTTACAGGCAGCATGTGAATGTTCTGTGTCGCCCGCCCCTGCAGCTGGGAGAAATCACGGCAGCACAGGCAGGTAACCGGCCGCCCGCGCAGGCCTAGGGCGCCTGCAGCCTTGTCCAAGGCAACCGGAAATTCCACCGGGGTTCAAGCGCAAAAGCCCCGTCAGCGCCCTGCCGAAGCGGTGGAACTGCCTGCAGCAACCTGATTATCTGCGCGCCATGACCTTCATAGTGAACGCATTTGCGCAAATCTGGCCCTGGCTGATTCTGATGGCGGCACTCGCCGCCGGCTGGAGCGGCGGCCGGCGCGCATCCCTCATCCTGCTGGCACTTGCCGCTGCCGGCGCCTGGCTTACCGGCCACCTGGCACTGCCCGGCCTGGTCTTGCTTGGCTCCAGCCTCGCCGCCGCCGCCCTGCTGCCCCGCCTCACCGGCCCGGCGGCCATCGCCGGCCACGCTGCCTTGATCCTGGGATGCCTGACGCTTGGTTTGCATCTGGTGCCCGGTGTTCACAATCTGCTGATCCTCGATCAGGCGGCTTCCGGCCCCGGCAGCGCGCCCTATTCGCTGCACCTGAACCTCGACAAGCCGCTGGTGTTCTTCGCCCTGCTGCTGGCCTGGCCAATGCTGCTGAAAGACCGCGCCTCCGCCGGCCGGCCGGCCATTCTGGGCGCGGTCGCTCTGCTCGCCGCGCTGTTTCCGCTAGCCCTCGCCGCCGGCGCCCTGCGGCTGGAGCCCAGCCTGCCGGAGTGGGCCCTCCTGTGGATTCTGTCAAACCTGCTGCTCACCTGCCTCGCCGAGGAGGCCTTCTTCCGCGGCTACATCCAGCAGGGCCTCACCCGCCGCTTCGGCGCCGTGGCGGGGATTGCTGCTGCCAGCCTGCTGTTCGGCCTCGCCCACATCGGTGCAGGCCCGGCGGTTGCTGTATTCGCCACGCTTCTAGGCCTGGCCTGCGGCCTCGGCTATTGGGGCAGCGGACGGTTCCGGGTGCCGGTGCTCATGCACTTCGGCTTCAACCTCACCCACCTGCTGCTGTTCACCTACCCCGGCCCGGTTTAAAAGCGGTTCAGGCTGATCAGACCGGCAGTGCCGTGGTCTTGAACACGGTGCGCAGGGCAAAGCTCGACTGCATCTGCGCCACCCCTGGCAAGCGCGCCAGATACTGGCGGTGGATGCGGGCGAAATCCTCGGTATTCTCGGCCACCACCTTGAGGATATAGTCCGCAGTCCCTGCCATCAGATGGCATTCCAGCACATCCGGGATCCGCGACACCGCCTTTTCAAATGCATCCAGCACTTCATCCGCCTGGCCGGACAGGGTAATCTCCACAAAGACCGTGGTCGGCACCGCCATCTTGCGCGCGTCCAGCAGGGCCACATAGTCGCGGATGTACCCCTCCGCCTCCAGCCGCTGCACCCGCCGGTGGCAGGCCGAGGCAGACAGGTTCACCCGCTCCGAAAGATCGGCGTTAGAGATGCGCCCTTGCTTTTGCAGCACCGAGAGAATGCGACGATCTGTTTCGTCCAGCGACATTTTGCGAAGATCCTTGCTGTGTATTGCCTATATAGGCGAAGAATCTTCGAAAGCCATGTTTTAATTTTGCCCAAAAAAGCAGCACATTTTGTCGCAGCTCCCCCAGACTCGCAGGCAGAGAGTTTTGAGGAGATACTCACATGAAAATCGGCTGCCCCACCGAAATCAAACCCCAGGAATTCCGCGTCGGCATGACCCCGGATGCGGCCCGTGAAGCCGTCAACTGCGGCCACGACGTCGTCATCCAGAAAGGCGCCGGCATGGGCGCTGGCTTCACCGACGAAGACTACGCCGCCGCCGGCGCTGTCATCCTGGACACCGCAGAAGAGATCTTTGCCACCGCCGACATGATCGTGAAGGTGAAAGAGCCCCAGGCGGTTGAGCGCAAGATGCTGCGTGAAAACCAGCTGCTGTTCACCTACCTGCACCTGGCACCCGATCCGGAGCAGACCCACGACCTGCTGGACTCCGGCTGCACCGCCATCGCTTATGAAACCGTCACCGATGACCGCGGCGGCCTGCCGCTGCTGGCGCCGATGTCGGAAGTTGCCGGCCGCCTGGCACCGCAGGTCGGCGCCTACACCCTGCAGAAGGCCAACGGCGGCCGCGGCGTGCTGATGGGCGGCGTCCCCGGCGTTGCTCCGGCCAAGGTTGTTGTGATCGGCGGCGGTGTTGTTGGCACCCACGCAGCCAAAGTGGCTGCAGGCATGGGCGCAGACGTCACCATCCTGGACCGTTCGCTGACCCGTCTGAAGTACCTGGACGACGTCTTTGGCCGCGAGTTCAAGAATCAGTACTCCACCGCCGGCGCCACCGCCGAGCTGGTCCGTGAAGCCGACATGGTGATCGGTGCGGTTCTGATCCCGGGCGCCGCAGCACCGAAGCTGGTATCCCGCGCACAACTGTCCGAAATGAAGCCTGGCGCAGTGCTGGTGGACGTCGCAATCGACCAGGGCGGCTGCTTCGAGACCTCCCGCGCCACCACCCACGCCGAGCCGATCTACGAAGTCGACGGTATCATGCACTACTGCGTGGCCAACATGCCGGGCGCCGTGGCGCGCACCTCGACCCAGGCTCTGGGCAACGCCACCCTGCCCTTCATGCTGAACCTGGCCAACAAAGGCTGGCGCCAGGCGTGCGAGGACGATGCGCACCTGCTGAACGGCCTGAACGTGCACGCCGGCAAGCTGACCTACTACGCCGTCGGCGAAGCTCTGGGCCTCGACGTTCTGTCGCCGAAACTGGCGCTGAAAGCCTAAGCTGCCTCCAGCACTGTAAATTGCAAAGCCCCGCCTCTCCGGCGGGGCTTTCGCGTTTCCGGGCAGCGGTAGGGGGCTAGGAACCCAGCCGGCTTTGCCTGCTGTCAGCTGCCGCCGGTCAGATCTTCGGCAAGCATCAGCGCATTGCCATCCGGGTCGAAGAACGTGGCGGTCTTGACCATGCCCTCGATAACCTCCGTCGGTCCGTCAAACCCAACTCCCGCCTGCTCCAGCACGCGCCTGGCGCTGTCCAGATCGCCAATCCCAAAGACCGGCACGCAGTTTCCGGGAGCTGGTTTCGCCTGTTCCGCTAGCCCCAGCGTCACACCCGCCGTCCGGGTTTGCAGCTCAGTCCAGCCGGCCTCGTCCGCATGGTACAGCGTCTCAAACCCCAGCGTGTCTTCATACCACCGCGCGCTGGCGTGACGGTCGGTGGCGGAAAGGGCGATTGTAATGGTGTCTTCAAGCGGAATCAGCGGCATGGTCTTTTCCCATATCTAAAAATATACTAACTATACTTTATGTACATAGGATCTCTTGTCAACATCACCGCCCGCGCCTGGGCCTTGCCCATTCTGGCCGCCATGCACGACGGCGCGGCCGGTCGGCAGGCCCCGTTGCTGGCAGCCACCGGCGCAGGCCGGACGGCATTTGCCCAAAGCATGGACCACCTGATCGCAATGGGACTGGTGCAGCGCAATCCCGGCTACGGCCACCCTCTCAGGCCCGAGTTCCGCCTCACATCAGCGGGAGCCGGCGCCGCCCGCTTCGCCTGCCTGGTGCAAGGGGTGGTTCCGGACGGGGACCGCGACCTGCTGCGCCGCTCCTGGACGCTGCCGGTGCTCGCCGCCCTGCAAGCGCCCGGGCACTTCAATGGCATCAAACGCAGCCTGGGAACGATTACGGACCGTGCCTTGTCGCACTCTTTGCAGCACATGGAGAACCGCAATTGGGTACAGCGCGATGTAGACAGCGCCTTGCGCCCGCCAAGGCCGCTTTATTGCGCCATCAATGCTGGCGGCCGGATCAGCAGGCTGGCGGCTGCAGAGATTACCTTTGCCGAATGAATGCGCTGAACCAGCCAGGCCGGCTGCAGAACGGCCATGCAGCGCCCCGGCTCCCCTGAAAGTTGAGCCTCTGCCGCCAGAACTTTCCCCTACGCGGCCTATTGCCACAGCGGCTCAGTTCCGGGACAGTCAATCCAGCAAACAAAGCGACAGGGACAGCGCATATGCAACAGATGATTGACCAAGCGGGCGCCTATTGGCCCTTGATGGTAAGCGGCGCCAAGGCACTGGCAGTCTTGATCCTCGGCTGGATTGCCACCGGCTGGATCAGCGGCGCGGTGCGGCGGCGCATCAACAAGACTCCGCAGATTGATCCGACACTGGGCAATTTCGCAGCCAGCGTCATCCGCTGGGTGCTGCTTTTGGTGGTTCTGGTTGCGGTACTGGGCATCTTCGGCATTCAGGCCACCAGCCTGGTCGCCATGCTCGGCGCCGCTACCCTGGCGATCGGCCTGGCGCTGCAGGGCACGCTCAGCGACCTGGCCGCGGGCTTTATGCTGATCCTGTTCCGCCCCTACAAGATCGGCCAGTATGTGGACATCGGCGGCACCGCGGGCACCGTCAAGGACCTGAATCTTTTTGTGACCGAACTGGCAACGCCGGACAATGTGCAGATCATCGTGCCCAACGGCCAGGCCTGGGGCTCGATCATCACCAATTTCTCGCACCACCCCACCCGCCGCGTCGACATGGTGTTCGGCATCGACTACGGCGACAGCGCCGACGCCGCCAAGGAGATCATCCTGGCCCAGGCCAAAGCGGATGAGCGCGTGCTGCAGGATCCCGAGCCCTGGGTGCGGGTCACCAACCTGGGCGACAGCTCGGTGGATCTGACCGCGCGCGTCTGGTGTGATGCAGCAGATTACTGGGAAGTGAAATTCGCTCTGACGCAAGGCGTGAAAGAAGCGTTTGACGCCAAGGGCATCTCGATCCCCTATCCGCATTCGGTGGAAATCAAAAAAGAGGGCTGAGGCCCTCCCGCCCGTCTTCGGCCCTGACGGGCCTCATCCCGTTGGGCCCGGCGCCCCGCCTGCGGCGGGGCGATTGCGCTCTCAGCCGATGGCGGCTCAGCGGCTCCGGGCAGCCTGCATTGCACGCACTGCCGCATTGCGCGCCCGCGCCTCCCGTGCGCGATCCAATGCCCGGTCCTGCGAAACTTCCGGAGGGTGCCCGGACAGCACCGTATTTCCATCCAGATCGGTGAATGCCCATTGCGCGGCCAGCAATTGATAGGTCTTGAGATCCCAGCCCGACTCATCCGCAATGAAGCGCAGACGCCAGGTCCCGCGGATCTTGACCGGCAGCCGCAGGCGCCGGACCTGCGCCATGGCTTCATGCCCGGTCACCGCCGTCCGCACCCCCTGGGCCCGGAGATGCTTCATCCGCTCCACCAGCGCCGCGGCCTCCCGTGTGCGGCGGCCGGCAAAGACCACCTCGACCTCGGCCTCAGGCTTGACGATCCCCTTCACTACCAGATCGCCGCGGTTGTTGCGGCTGAACACGGGCACCAATTGCACATCCACATCCCGCACCTCGCGTTTGAACAGCCCCGCATCCTCGGAAAGCGGTGTGATTTGCGATGCAGGTCTGCGCCGGTTTGCCATGTAAAATCCCAGGCCCGCTGCCAGCAGCAAGGGCCGTTGCCTTAATTCGTGCGTTATCTGCCAGTTAGCCCGCCTGCCGTTAACGAAGCGTTGAAGCCGCCCCCGTCCGCAAAATTTCGACAAAACCGGACCGCGCAAAACCGTTAAAAACGCCGCGGCCAGCCCGTCCGCGGCTGCCTGGCCCGCGCCGCGCGGCAGCGCGGCGCCACGCCCAACGCTGCAATGCGCTTCGCCAGAAGCGCCTTCAGGGGCGGGAGAGCCCCGGGCGCAGCGTCACCGCCCGCCGATGGGACGCATATGCACGGCAGAGGTACCGCCCCGGTATTGCACGTCCTGGCGGAACACATAGCCTGCCTTCCGGGCCAGTTTCAGCGAAGCGGCATTTTCCGGGTTGAGCAGGCAGAGCGTCTCAGGCCAAAGCCGCATCTCATCCGCCCAGGCGTGCGTCCGCAACACGGCCTCTGCAGCGTATCCTTGCCCCTGCGCCTCCGGCGCCAGCACCCAGCTGGCTTCCACCGCATCCCCTAGCGCAGGCGCGCATTGCCGCGGTGTCACAAAGAACCCGGTCTCACCCAGGTAACGTCCGCTCTGCCGTTCGGTGATCACCCAGACCCCGAACCCCAGAGCCTGCCAATGGCCATGATGGAACAGCAGCTTGGCCCAGGCCCCCTCGGGCGTTTCCACCCGCGGCTGGATATAGCGCACGGTTCCAGGCTCTGCCCACAGGGCCGCCACATCCGCAAAATCCTGCACCCGGTGCGGGCGCAGGATCAGCCGTTCCGTCTCCAGAACCGGAGGCGTCATCCCGGCAGCTTGCCGGTCAGCACGTAGTTGAGAATCTCCACCACCTGGCGCGGCTCTTCCGCCACCGCCAGCGCCGCCGCATGCACCTCTTTCAGCGCATGCTGATGCTCCGGCGGGCTGAGAACAATGATCGATTTGCCCAGCGCCGCCGCATAGCCCGCATCAAAGGCCGCGTTCCACTGCTTGTACTTGTCGCCAAAGCGCACAACCACCACATCCGCGTCCGCAATCCCCTTGCGGGTGCGGATCGCATTGACCATCGCGCCCTTGTGGTCGTGCCAGTACTTGTTCTCTTCCGCGCCCAGCACGGCAACGCCGCAATCATCGCTGGCATCATGATCGGTGACCGGCGCGCTGAAGCTCACCTCCAGCCCCTTGGATCCTTCGATAATCTGCTCCCGCCAATCGGTGTGAATTTCGCCCGAGAGGTAAACTTTCAATGCCACGTCGTGTCCTTTCCTGCGCCAGCCTCCGGGGCGGCCGCCAGGGCGGCGGCAACCTCTTCGTCGCTGGTTTGCGTAAAATCCCTGTAATGCGCGCCGACCGCCCAGAACTCCCTGGGGCTCAGCAGGCAGACCAGAGTATCTACCAGCGGGCGCAATTCGTCCACCGCTTCCGGCGGCGCCACCGGCACCGCCAGCACCACCTGCGCGGGCTTGCGCTCCTTCAGCCAGAAATGCGCCGCCATGAAGGTGGCCCCGGTGGCAATCCCGTCATCCACCACAATGGCCGTGCGCCCTTCCAGCGCAATCTGCGGGCGCCCGCGCAGATACAGTTCGCGGCGGGCAGCGTTCTCCTCCCGCGCCTGGGCCACCAGCGGCGCAAAATCACCGGGCTTCATACCGGTCGCCTCCAGCAGAGCACCGTTGAAAATGGGGTTGCTGCCCTCGGCCAAGGCGCCTGCTGCCAGTTCGGGATTGGAGGGCATGCCGATCTTGCGCACCAGAAGCAGATCCATCGGCGCCTGCAAGGCCTGGGCAATGGGCAGTGCCACAGGCGCCCCGCCCCGTGGCAGCGCCAGCACCACAGGGTCCTTCAGCGGCATCTCAGCCAGTTGCGCGGCCAGCTGAAGCCCGGCGGTGATCCGGTCCTCGAACATCTGCAGCCTCCACCCCGTTACCTAGCGCGGCCCGGGCAAAGGCAAAGGATCAAACGCGGCGCGCCACCAGATAGCGGCTGGGCGCTGCGGCCGGAAAATTGCCGGCCTCGATGATCTTGAACCCGGCCCGCTCAACCGCAGCTTCCAAGGTGCGGATACCGATGAACTCCACATGGCTGGGCGCCTGTCCCGCCAGCCGCATCAGCGGGATGGCCGCCTTGAACAGCCAGTACTTCCAGCTGCCCCGCTTTTCTCCCAAACAGGGGGTTTTCGAGATGAACAGCCCGCCGGGCTTCACCCGTGCCGCCGCACCCTCAAGAACCGCCACCAGATCCGGCAGCAAATGCAGCAAGTTATGCGCCAGCACTGCATCGTACGGCCCCTCCGGCGCCGCGCCGGCGCTGCAGCAGCGGAACTCAATATTGTCTGCGCCCGCATCCCAGGCACGCTCCCGGCCGACCTCCAGCATGGCCTCCGACAAATCGGTTGCGGTGATCCTGCCGGCACTGCGCGCCAGCTCAATCGCGGTGGAGCCGGTGCCGCAGCCCAGCTCAAGCACACTGTCCCCACCCCCCAGATACGAGCGGGTCCGCTCCAGCGTATAGCGGTAGGCCTCTTCATCGCGGATCTTCGATTTGGCGTATTTGGGGGCAATTCTGTTCCAGAAACGGGCGTCAGCACTCATCACAGCTCTCCTTGGATGCGCCGACCCTACCCATGCAGGAACCGCTGATAAATTGCCGAAATCCGCAAGGTCGTTATACATATTTGCATGAATGATCCCGACTGGAACCACATCCGCGCCTTTCTTGCCACCGCTGAAACCGGCTCGCTCTCTGCTGCAGCCCGGCAGCTTGGCCTGACCCAGCCAACCCTCTCGCGCCAGGTCGCCGCCCTGGAGGCGCAGCTCGGCGTTCTCCTGTTCGAACGCCTGGGCCGCGCCCTGGCACTGACTGAGGCGGGACATGAGCTGCTGGCGCACAGCCGCAAGATGGGCGAGGCAGCCCAAGGGCTCAGCATCGCGGCCACCGGCCAGGCGCAATCCATCGAGGGCACGGTGCGGATTACCGCCTCGGACATGACGTCAGCCTACATACTGCCGCCTGTGCTGCAGCAGCTGCGGCAAAGGGCGCCAAAGCTCACCGTCGACGTGGTGGCCGCCAATGACATCCGCGACCTGATGCGGCGCGAGGCCGATATTGCCATCCGCCATGTCCGCCCCGAACAGCCGGAGCTGATCGCCCGCCTGGTGCAGGAAGCCACCGGGCATTTCTATGCCGCCAAGACCTACCTGGAGCGGCGCGGGCGCCCGTCTTCGCTGGCGGAACTTGCAGATCATGATTTTGTCAGCTTCGGCGACGCAGAGCGGATGATCGGCTACCTGGTGCCCTTGGGCATTCCGGTCACCCCCGGGAACTTCCGCATCGGCTCCAACAGCGGTCTGGTCGCCTGGGAGCTGGTGCGGCAGGGGTTTGGCGTCACCCCGATGTCGGATGAAGTGGCCGCCGCCGCGCCGGAAGTGGAGCGGCTGGTGCCGGGCAGCGATGCCATCACCTTCCCGGTCTGGCTGACCACCCACCGGGAGCTGCACACCAGCCGCCGCATCCGGCTGGTATTCGATCTGCTGGCAGAGTTTTTCGCCGAAAGGTGAAGAATGATAAAGGCAGCGCTCCGCAAGGAGCGCTGCCCAAAAGTTTTCCAAAAACTTTTGCCAAGACTTTTCAGGAAAAGTCTTGGTCCCGCCTCACCCGCGTAGGGTGCCGCCGGTGGCCTTGGTCACCTTGGCGATGATCTTTTCGCTCACCGCTTCGATGTCCTTTTCCTTCAGCGTCTTGTCGCTGGGCTGCAGCCGCACGGTGATCGCCAGCGACTTTTTGCCCTCCCCCAGGGAACCTCCGATGAATTCATCAAAGACGCGCACGTCCTCGATCAGCACCTTGTCGGCACCGGCTGCGGCATTGACCACAGTCAGTGCCTCAACGCTGTCGTCCACCACAAAGGCAAAGTCCCGCTCCACCGCCTGCAGGTCGCTGATGTTCAGCGCCGGACGGGTGGCGCCGGATTTGCGCGGCAGCGGCACTTCGTCAGGCCAGATGGTGAAGGCCACGGCTGCGCCCTTGATGCCCATCTCTTTCAGAACCTTGGGGTGCAGCTCGCCAAAGACGCCCAGCACTTTCTTCGGGCCAAGGCAGATCTTGCCGTGACGGCCCGGGTGCCACCAGGATTGCGCGCCGCGCAGGATCTGCACCTTGGCCGGCGCGCCGATGGCCGCCAGAACCGCCTCGATATCCGCCTTGGCGTCATAAAGATCCACCGCACGCGAGGCGCCATGCACGTCCTTGGGACCGGTGCGGCCGACCAGCAGGCCGGAGATCAGGTTGTGCTGCTCGCCCGGCTCGCCGCCGTGGAAGGCAGGACCTGCCTCAAACAGCGCCAGATCCATATAGCCGCGCGCCTGGTTGCGGGCGGCGGCCTGCAGCAGGCCCGGCAGCAGCGCGGGGCGCATATGCGACATCTCGGACGAGATCGGGTTCGCCAGCATAGTTGCATCGTCACCGCCGCCGAACAGCGTGGCAGAGGCTTTGTCGATGAAAGTGTAGCTGACCACCTCGTTGTAGCCGAGGCTGGCGCAGGTGCGGCGGGCCATCTGCTGGCGGCGCTGCTGCGGCGTCATCACCGGCTTGGGGATGCCATCGGTCAGCCGCGGCAGCGGCTTGCCCTGCAGCTTGGTCAGCGAGGCAATCCGCGCGACCTCTTCCACCAGGTCGGCTTCCCCCTGCACATCCGGGCGCCAGCTGGGGACATGCGCCATATTGCCTTCCAGGCGGAATCCCAGGCGGGTCAGGGTCTGGCGCTGGTCGCTTTCCGGGATCTCCATCCCCACCAGCGACTGCACCCGGTCAGCATCCAGCTTGTAGGCGCGGGAATGATCCGGCACATCGCCCGCGATCACCACCTCGGACGGCTCGCCGCCGCACAAATCCAGGATCATCTGGGTCGCGCGGTGCAGGCCCTCGATGGTGTACTCCGGATCCACACCGCGCTCAAAGCGGTAGCGTGCGTCCGAGTTGATCTTGAGCGCGCGGCCCGCCATGGCGATCTGAACGTGATCCCAGAACGCGCTCTCCAGGAACACATCCACGGTTTCCTCGGTGCAGCCGGTTTCCTCGCCGCCCATGATGCCGCCGATGCTCTCGGGGCCATTGGCATCGGAAATCACCATCTGGCCTGCGCCAAAGGTGTATTCCTTCTCGTCCAGCGCCTTCAGGGTCTCGCCGCCAGCCGCGCGGTGCACCCGCAAATCGCCCGAGACCTTCGCCGCATCGAACACATGCAGCGGCCGGTTCTGATCGAAGGTGAAGAAATTGGTGACATCCACCAGCGCCGAAATCGGGCGCAGGCCGATGGCCTTAAGCCGGTCCTGCAGCCACTGCGGGCTGGGGCCGTTCTTCACACCCTTGATCAGGCGGCCGGCAAACAGCGGGCAGCCGTCCAGAGTATCTTCGTCGATGGTGACCTTGACGGGGCTTTCGAAATCGCCCGGGATCGCCTCAAACGCGCGGGTCTTCAGCGTGCCCAGGCCGCGCGCCGCCAGATCGCGGGCGATGCCGTAGACGCCCAGCGCATCGGGGCGGTTCGGAGTGATGGCAATCTCGATGACCGGGTCGACCTTGGCCGGGTCGTTCTCGGCCAGCCAATCGACAAAGCTGTCGCCGACATTGCCCGAAGGCAGCTCAATGATGCCGTCATGCTCTTCCGACAGCTCCAGCTCGCGCTCAGACGCCATCATGCCAAAGCTTTCCACGCCGCGGATCTTGCCGACGCCGATGGTGATGTCGAGGCCGGGGATATACATGCCCGGCTTGCAGACCACCACGGTGATGCCTTCGCGCGCGTTCGGCGCGCCGCAGATGATCTGCAGCTCACCCTCGTCGGTGTCCACCTTGCAGACCCGCAGCTTGTCGGCATCCGGGTGCTTTTCGGCGTGTTTCACATAGCCGAGCTTGAAATCCTTCAGCGCATCCGCAGGGTTCACGACCCCTTCAACCTCAAGGCCCAGGTCGGTCAGGGCATCGGTGATTTCCTCGACGCTTGCGTCGGTGTCGAGGTGGTCTTTCAGCCAGGAAAGCGTGAATTTCATCGGTCAGAATCCGCCTGTAATCTCGGGTCCATTGGCGTGTAGCGGATTATCCCGCGGGGTGGAAGAGGCCGCTTGCCGCGCCAGGCCCGGCGTTAGCCGGGCGTTACCAGAGCAACCCAGCTGGCCAGTTCCCGCAGCCGGTTTTCCGGCGCCAGTTCCTCCGGCGCGGTACCCAGCCGCGCCGCAGCCGCCGCATCACGGTCCGCCACTGCGCAATCCTCGGCCATCCCGGCGTGGCCTGCAAAAATCCCGCGGGCTGAAACATAGCCGCCAACGTCGCTGATTCTGAGCTCCGGGTGGTACTGCGCGCCCCAGAACCGCACCCCGCCCTGCTCATAGGCCATCGCCTGCACCGGCGAATGCGCATTGCCTGCCAGCAGCACCGCCCCCTCGGGCAGCCGCTGCACCTCGTCACGGTGCACGCAAGGCACCGCCCAGCCGTCCTGCCGCCCTGCCAGCATCGGATGGCTGCGGCCCGCATCGGTCAGCTGCAGCTCCCGGGCCATGCCCACTTCCATGCCATTGGGCGAGGCGCCAATCCCGCCGCCCAGCACCGCGGCGGCCAATTGCAGCCCGTTGCAGGACCCCCAGATGGGCCGGCCGCACGCCAATGCCAGCTCCATTGCTGCCTGCAAAGGCGCGGCCTCAGGCGCATCCGCGGACCAGCTGACGCCGGAACCGGTGAAGACAATGCCATCCGCCGCGGCAAAAGCCTCATTGGCAACGGGCCCGGCATAGGGCGCAGCCACCCGGATCTCCGCCTGCGGCGCCAGCCCGGCAAAACTGCGGATGAACCCGGCCGAGGCCGCCTGGCCCGATGCAACCATCTCCGGCGTGTTGCTTTCAACGATCAGAATGACTGTCATGGCGCCCTGCTCCCTTCATGCCTGCCAAAAGCCATGCAGCGGCAGCCCCGCGGAAAAAACGCGCCCAAATGCGACATCCCTCAGGGATAAGAGGGCTCCAGGCCCAAAAGCTCATCCAGCTGCCGCCCGATCCAGCCATGCGGAATGAAATGGCCGCCCGGATGCGTGTCCAGCACCACCTGCCCGGCAGCGCAATCGCGCCATTCAGTGCGGTGCAGCTTCAGGAAATCCACCACCTGCCAGCCGCCTGCATCCCGGCCCGTGCCGCAATCCAGCCGGGCCCGCCACAGCCCCATCGGCACCGTCCCGCCTCCGTAGGCATCGTCCGGAAAGGGCATCACCGTGTCGCTGACCCCATGCACATGGCGCACTTCGCGCGGCGCCTCGGGGCAGGTTTCGCCCGGCGGAAACGCCCCGGCAATCCCCAACAGCGCCGCCACATGATCGCCGCTCTGGCACACGTAGCGCCAAGCCATGGCTGACCCATAGGAATAACCCGAGACAAAGATATTCTGCATATCAACCGGATAGCGCCTGGCCACATCCTCCAGCACCCGGTTGGTGAAACCCACATCCTGGGTGTCAGCGGTCCAGAAATCCCAGCTCTTGCGCCGCCCGTTCGGTGTCACCAGCAGCACCCCGCGCCGCTGGGTGGAGGCCCCCACCCTATCGCTGCGCTGCGCATTGACCCCGGTCCGCGCCCAGCCATGGAAGTGCAGAAGAACCGGCAAAGGCGAAACTCCGTCCCACCCCTCCGGCTCCAGCACGTGATAGGAGCGGTCCTCAAGCTGGCAAGGCGTCTCGCCATGGCAGCCCGAGGGCTTCCACGGCCCCATGGCAGCGGCTGAGGTGGCCCACAACAGGGCGGCGGAGAGGGAAAGAACGGTCCGGATCATCTGCCCGAGACTAGCCAGGGAGGCCCAAGTGTCACGTCACATGTTTGTGGGCCGCGAGCCGCGCCATCGCCTGACTGCGGGGAGGCGATCCCGCATTGGTGTATGGCAATTTATCCCGGCAATCGTCCAACCGTTGCGCTCGACTCACCAAATCGACGAGAGGTAAGCGATGACGCGGCGGCCTACGGCCTCTTTTCCGCGTTGGCGATCTAATTCATCCGTTAATGACACTCACGGAGCATTGCGCCGGACCCGAGGGTGGGCGTATCGCGCCCGCCCTGGGGGGCGGGTCGGGCGCGATGCGGGGCTGCGCCCCGCGGAACCTCACATATCTAACGCTTGAAGCCCTTCAGCAGCTTCTTTGTCTTCAATGCGCCCGCGCGCTGATCCGCTTTGATCTGGTCCCGCCGCTGCCAAACTTTCGAATGTGCATGCCAAAAAGCTGCAGCTGCCGGGCCCGCAGTGATCAAGTAGACCAGTGCCAGCGGCACCGGAGCCTTGAAGGACATCAGCAGCCAGGCCGGCACAACGGCCAGGAACAGAATTGGCAGCAATATCCATCTCGGCCTTCTTTCGCAAAACGCAGTACACCAGTCGATGTAGCCCGCGAAAATTATGCCGATCAGATACATTTACCGCGACAGGCCGCCATGCAGCGCCGGCATGTCCAGACTCTGGAAGCCGTAGTGACGCAGCCAGCGCAGGTCGCTGTCGAAGAAGGCGCGCAGGTCGGGGATGCCGTATTTCAGCATCGCCAGACGGTCGATACCGATGCCGAATGCAAAGCCCTGGTAGATCTCCGGGTCGATGCCGCCGGCCGCGATCACCTTGGGGTGCACCATGCCGGAGCCGAGGATTTCCATCCAGTCGTCGCCCTCGCCGATTTTCAGCGTGCCGCCTTCCCAGGAGCAGCGGATGTCGACCTCTGCCGACGGCTCGGTGAAGGGAAAGTGCGAGGCACGGAAGCGCAGCTCGACATCGTCCACTTCGAAGAATGATTTGACGAATTCCTCCAGCACCCACTTCAGGTTCGCCATCGAGATGTCCTTGTCCAGCGCCAGGCCTTCGACCTGGTGGAACATCGGCGTGTGGGTCTGGTCATAGTCGGCGCGGTAGACGCCGCCCGGGCAGATGATGCGCAAGGGCGCGCCCATCTTCTCCATCGAGCGAATCTGGACGGGGCTGGTATGGGTGCGCAGCACATGCGGCGGGCGGTCGTCGCCTTCGGCACGGTGCATATAGAAGGTGTCCATCTCGGCGCGGGCCGGGTGGTGGCCGGGGATGTTCAGCGCATCGAAGTTGTACCAGTCGGTGTCGATCCGCGGCCCTTCGGCAACCGAGAAGCCGAGTTCCGCAAAGATTGCGGTGATCTCTTCCTGCACCTGGCTGATCGGATGCAGCGAGCCCGCGCGACGGGCGCGGGTCGGCAGGGTCACGTCCAGCCATTCGGTGCGCAGGCGCTCATCCAGGGCGGCATCTTCCAGGCCGGCCTTCTTGGCGGCCAGAGCCGAGTTGATCTCATCCTTCAGCGCGTTCAGCGCCGGGCCCGCCACCTGGCGCTCTTCCGGGGTCATCTTGCCCAGCTCGCGCATCTTCAGCGCCACTTCGCCCTTTTTGCCCACGGCAGCCACGCGGATCGCCTCCAGCGCGGCTTCATCCGCGGCATCCGCAATCTGACCCAGGTATTTGGCTTTAAGATCGTCCATGACGGCCCCTCGAGTTGTGCTGACGCCCTGCTATCACAAGGGCCGCCGAAAGCAAGAGGGCCAAGGCGGATGTATCGGGGGGTGTGTTGCGGGCGGCAAAGGAGTTTCGGCAAGTAAAGCTTGGGACACAGACCGGATTAAACTTTGCCTGCCTAAACCAGCTTTGCTTCCCAGTCTGAAGACACGGCGCGGCTGAAGAACCCCGGAACGCTAACCTCCAGTTCAATGGGTGACATGCAGCGCTCCATAAGCGGGGACCAGGCCCATTGCCCCTCCGCTTTCCCGATCAACCCTGCGTTCTTGCAAAGCTGCGCAAAGCCAGGCTCCAGCTCAACCACTGAAGATGCCACCGGCCCGTCCGGCCCCTCCAAACTGGCCGCGCCCCATTCATCCTGATTTTCGCACCCGAAGAAGGCGTAGACCATGTATTCGAACTCTTCCGCTCCAAGAGTCCGGCTTTCCAGCAAGTGCTGCCGGATTTTGTCGCGCGGCACCGTCACTTTGTAAAAAGCGGTTTCTTTGTGCCTGATGACTATCCCCAACTGCTCCAGCCCCCAGGCCGCGCGGCTGTATGCTGCCACATTTGCCCAAATGAGCGCGCCAGCAAGGCCGCTGAACTGCGCAAGGCTTTCAAACGCCCCGCTCTCGTTTATCTCCCCTCTCTCGCCGGACAAAATTTCCTTCCAGTCGTCAAAATCTGGTTGCGAGAAAAACCGCGTGAGCCTGAGCAGCACATAGCCCGCCATTTCAGCGGCCAGTTCAAACTGAGCTTCAGAAACCTGGTCTTTGTACATGGTCGGAACCGCCCGGAATAGAAATCTTCATCAGCTTGATATGCTGCCTGCCTTCAACTTCCTGATACCTGAGTATTTATCCTCTGCCCACAAAAGGCTCTGCAAGCTCACCCCCGCGCGGGCGCAAAGCGCTTGCGGTATTCACTCGGCGACAGGCCAACAATCCGCTGGAACAGCTTGCGGAAGGCGGAGACGTCCAAGTACCCCGCCTCCACCGCAATGCTCTCAATACTGGCGGTTGACAGCTCCAGCCGCTCCCGTGCCTTGGCGACGCGCAGCTGCTGCAGGTATTCCGAGGGCTTATGCCCGGCGGCGGCCTGGAAGCGGCGCAGAAAGGTGCGCTCCTCCAGCCCGGCGGCGGCGGCCATCCGCGGTACTGTCACCGGTTCAGGGTAATGCGCCTGCAGCCAGTGCTGCGCCTTCAGCACCGGGGCGTCGCCGTGGCTCAGGTCAGGGGAAAACAGGTTGTAATAGCTCTGCTCGCGCCCGCCCGGGTCGATCAGGAAGAACCGCGCCGTTTCCAGCATCACCGCCAGCCCCAGAAACCGCGCCACCAGCCGCAAGCCAAGGTCGGTCCAGGCCATCAGCCCGCCTGCAGTGATCACATCGCCATCGTCGATCAGCAGCCGCTCGGCCTGCAGCTGCACCTGCGGATAGGCCTGGGCAAAGGCCGGCGCCAAGGCCCAATGGGTGGTCGCCTGCCGCCCGTCCAGCAGCCCGGACTCCGCCAACGGGAAAGCACCCGCGCAAATCGAGCAGACCAGCGCCCCGCCCTCATGCTGCCTCGCCACCCAGGCTGAAACCTCCGCCAGCGCCTCACCCTCCGGGCGCGCGCCCAGGCAGGGCGGCAGGATCACCGCATCAAACTGCTCATCTCCCGCGAAATCCTCGGCAATCTCCACCCGCAGACCCCGTGCCGCTTTCTCCAGCCCGCCGGCCGCCTGCAGCAGGTCCTGCAGCCCCAGCACTGCCGCCCGCTGCGCGCAAGGGTAGGCTGCCAGCCCGATCCGTATCTCTGTGCCCGATGCCATTTGTCCAATCCAACCCGCTTTATGTCATTTCCGCCAATCACATCTGGGCACGCCGCGGGCCTATACCAACCCCATACCCAGAGAAACGGAGATACAAATGACAAAATCCGCATTGATCCTGATCGACATCCAGAACGACTATTTCCCCGGCGGCAAATGGGAGCTGCACGGCATCACAGCCTCTGCCGCCAACGCCCGCCGCCTGCTGGACCAGGCCCGCGCCGACGGCCGGCTGGTGGTGCATGTGCATCACGAGTTTGCATCGGACGACGCCCCCTTCTTTGCCCCCGGCAGCGAAGGCGCGCAGATCCATGCTTCGATGCAGCCCGCCGATGGCGAACCCGCCGTGCTCAAGCACCATGTGAACGCCTTCCGCGAGACCAGCCTGAAGCAGCTGCTCGACGAAAACGGCATCACCAATGTCACCATCGCCGGCGACATGAGCCACATGTGCATCGACGCTGCCGCCCGCGCCGCCGCCGACTATGGCTACGCCGTCACCGTGGTCGAGGACGCCTGCTCCTCCCGCGATCTGGAGTTCAACGGCGAGACCATCGCTGCCGAAGACGTGCACAAGGCCTATATGTCGGCGCTTGGCTTTGCCTATGCCGCGGTTGTGACCACCAACACCTATCTTGCGGCCTGACCCGGCTGCACCAAATCCGGCACCCCGCCCCGCAGCAGAAAGCGGGGTGCCGCTGCATCACCCGGCCATTTGCCGGATAGGCAGATCTTGACGCTCTTCGCGTCATTGACTAGCTAACCCTTGCGCTTGAGGCAGACCGCCTCCCGCAATGGAGATTTTATGAAAGAGTCCCGGGGCTAACGCCCGTTCCTGGCGGCACCCACACAGGAACACCAGCAACAAAGGCACACTCACGCGGCACGCTGAGTGAACCTGTTCTTGCACTCTCATAAAATCGAGACACTCCGTTGAATATCTCAAAGCACGAGCAGCGTGTTTTGCATGAACTCGCCCTTGGCGGGTCCATCCATTACGAACGCCTGGAAAGCGGCAAAATACGCCACGTCACCTGCTACACGCGCAATGGCCATGTGCTGTCCGACTGCACCCTTGCCGTGTTCCAGCGCCTCCTGAAACGGCGCTTCATCCGTTCGCAAAACGGCAGCCCCTACCGCGCATCGCAGCTGGGGATCAAATCCGTGCGCGCGCAAATGAACCAAAGATAGAAAGCCCATAGCTATGGCAGATACTCATTTTTCAATCCGGCCCTATCACCCCGGCGACACAGAGGCAGTTATCGTCGTCTGGCAAAAGGCAAACGCGCTTGCGCATCCCTTCCTCGCCGCTGAATTCGTGACCGAAGTGCAGCAGGCCATGCGCGATCTCTACCTGCCTAACGCCGAAACCTACGTCCTCGAGGAGAAGGGCTCCGTCATCGGCTTTATCGCCCTGCTGGGCAATGAAATCGGCGGCCTGTTTCTTGATCCGTCCAAGCACGGGAAAGGATACGGCAAGGCGCTGACCGATCATGCTTTCGCTCTCAAGGGGCCGCTTAAGGTCGACGTGTTCCGCGGCAATGCCATCGGGCGCCCGTTCTACGAGCGCTACGGCTTCCGCCTAATGGAGGAAGTGCTTCACGAACCCTCCGGCCAGATCACCTGCAAGATGGCCATGCCCGGCGCCTGATCCTCATTCAACAGGCCGCCCTTGCGCGGGGCGGCCAATTCAAGACTTCACAAGGAGACTGAACATGAACCGTTCGGAAACAGAAACCATAGCAGAGCTGCACCGCCAGGCCTTTGGTCCAGAAGAAGGCCCTGAAATTGCCCGGCTTGCCACGGCGTTCCTGGCACAGCCGGACACGGTGTCCGTCAGCGTGCAGCGCGGCGGCACGCTTGCCGGCAATGTGCTGTTCACACCGCTTGTCTTTCAGGACCATCCGGACGCGGCCTGCTACCTGCTGGCCCCCTGCGGCGTGCTGCCCGGCTATCAAGGGCAAGGTATCGGCAAAGAGCTTATGGAGACCGGCATCGCCCAGCTGAAATCCCGCGGCGCGGATGCAGTATTTGTTTTGGGCGTGCCCGGGTTCTACCCGCGCTACGGGTTTGCGCCGACGGACAAGCAAACGCCCTACCCGGATCTTCTGACCCTTCCGGAATCCTGGATGGCGCTTGAGCTGACGCCAGGCGCACTGCCGCCGCTGAGCGGCAGGACAATTGCGGTGGCGCCGTTCATGCGGCCCGAATTCTGGGACACATCCGCTTACGGCTGACCCCCCAATCACCGACCCGAAGGCAGGCCGGACACCCGGCCTGCCTTTCAGAACCTCTCACCGGCGGTCAGCACCGCCACGCCTCCTGCGGCAGCTTCAGCAGATGCTGCTGCAGCCATTGCCCGGCCTGCCCCAGCACCCGCTGCGAGGTCCAGACCACATCAACCCCAGCCAGCGCATCGCTCTGCTGGAAGCCATAGTGCAGCCGCACCAGGGCGCCGCTTTCCAGATGCGCCTTAACCGCAGGCAGCGGCAGCTCGGCCCAGCCCAGCCCCTGCAGCAGCAGCGCCACAATCACATCCGGGTTGCCGGCGCACCAGACCGAGGCGCTGTGCGCCTCGCCGATCAGCCATTCCGCCTCCTGCGAGCGGCTTTGCAGCACCAGCTGACGGTGTGCCCGCAGGTCGCGGTGCGCCAGCGCTCCTTGTCCCGCCAGAGGATGCGCCCGCCCGCAAACCGGCACCACCACCGTGTGGCCGACACCGCGGAACTGGAAGCCGCCGGGGTAGCTCTCCTGCTCGGTCATCAGGCCCAGATCAGCCCGCCCCTCCTTCAGCAGCTTGGCGGTCTCATTGGGACCGGCCGGCAGGATTTCCAGCGCCACATGCGGAAAGGCTTCGGCAAAACCGCGCAAAGCCGCCCAAAGCGGCGCCAGGTTCAGCCCCTGCTCCACCGCCAGGCACAGGCTGTCCTCCACCCCTTCGGCCATCGACGCCGCCTTGGCTTCAAACTCGCGGTGCCCCAGCAGGATGCCGCGCGCATGCGGCAGCATCTCGCGGCCCGCTTTCGTCAGCACCGGCGACCGGCCGCTGCGGTCAAACAGCTGCAGCCCGCAGTCGATCTCAAGATTGGCAATAGCGGCGGAGACCGCCGACTGCGCCTTGCCCATCCGCCGCGCTGCCGCCGAAAAGGATCCAAGCTCAGCCGCCAGCACAAAGGCCTGCAGGCTCTCAGGAGACATCATCGCCCACCTATCGGAATATCAGATACATACTGACTGGAAGTACCACTGATTCCGGATAGAACAAAGCAAAACACCCAGACTCACCGATGGAGGCCCAAGGTGGCAGGCAACGTTGCAATGCGCACAGCCAAGGACCGGCTGCGCTATACCATCAGCTTCGAAATCTTTCTGATGGCCATCCTGGTGCCGGTTGGCGCCGCATTCTTTGACAAGCCGCTCAGCGATATCGGTCTGCTGGGCGCGTTCCTGTCGGTCAAGGCGATGCTGCTGAACCTGCTTTACAACTGGATCTTCGACAAGGCGGATGCAAAGGCGGGCCGGGTCAGCAGCGACCGGTCGACCCTTGGCCGCCTGCTGCATGCCACCGGGTTTGAGGCCACGCTGCTGATCACCTCGCTGCCGGTCTATATCTGGTGGCTTGGCCTCAGCCTCTGGCAGGCGCTGGCGACCGATCTGACGGTCACCTCTTTTGTGGTGCTCTACACCTACGGCTTCACCCTTGCTTACGACCGGCTGTTCCCCGTCGCCGCGGCACCGGCAAGCGGGTCCTAGCCCGCAGCCCGGCGCCTCCGCCGGTTCTGTGCTATACTGGGCAGGCGCGGCACAGCGCGATCCCATCAGACAGCACCGGAGGACAGCCATGGCACATGTGGATTGGTATATCGAAGGCCGCAGCTTCGGGAACTGCAACTGCAACTACGGCTGCCCCTGCCAGTTCGAGGATCTGCCCACGCACGGCAATTGCACCGGGTTCGAAGTGATCCATATCGACAAGGGCCATTTCGGCGAAACCGATCTGGCCGGCACCCGCGCCGCTTTGCTTTATGCCTGGCCCGGCCCGATCTTCGAAGGCAAAGGCGCGCTGCAGGCCATCATCGACGACCGCGCCACCGAGGCCCAGCGCGACGCCCTGAGCACAGTAATGCTCGGCGGTGAAACCGACGAAGAAGCCACCCACTGGTGGGTGTTCCGTGCCATGTGCGACACCGTGCATGAAACGCTGGTCAAACGGATCGGCTACGAGGTGGACATCGAAAACCGCACCGCTAAGGTCGACATCGACGGCCTGCTGCAGGCTTCAGGCCGTCCGATCCAGGCCCCGCACGGCGGCGGCGAGCACCGGGTCCGCATCGACATCCCCGGCGGCATCGAGTTCACCCTGGCGGAGATCGGCAGCGGTTCCACCAAATCCACCGCCGCCATCCCGCTGGACCTGGACGACAGCTACGGCCAATGGGCCATCATCCGCCACGGCCCGCACGGGATTGCGGCCTGAGATCAGGTTCAGGCCTGCAAGCAAGCCTTGAACACGGGGGGCTTGTCCTTGGTTTGTACGCGGCCAAGCAGCATCTGGCCGCCCGGAAGCAGCAGGAGGCCAACCATGCAGACCTACTCCGGCAGCTGCCATTGCGGCGCTGTCCGTTTCACCTTCCGCGCGCCAATAATCACCAGTGCGATGCAATGCGACTGTTCGATCTGCCGCCGCAAGACCGCCTATCTGACAGCCTTCACGGTGCCGCAGGAAGAGATGGAAATCACGGCAGACAGCGGCGCGCTGAGGACCTACCGCTTTGGCAGCAAGGCCGCACGGCACCATTTCTGCGGCATTTGCGGCATCCACACCTTTGTCGAACCCCGCCTCACCCCCGGCACCTGGCGCGTCAACCTGGGCTGTATCGAGGAGCTGGACGCCCTGCGGCTGCCGGCAGAGATCTTCGACGGCAAAAGCCTGTAAGCCCCGGCACCCGCGAGGCGCCTTGCCGCCCTTTACATGCGCCGTTGCATCATCACCTGCAGCGCCCGGCGGCTGGCATAGCCCAGTTCCTGCGCCACCCGCTCCATATCCCCGCCCTGCGCCCGCGCCCGCAGCGCAAGCTGGCAGCGCAGACGCTCGCGCCACCGGCCGAAGCTGAAACCGGTCTCCTGGGAAAAACTGCGGGTGAACGACCGGCGGCTCATCCCCGCCAGCGCCGCCCAGTGATCGATCGTGCGCACCGAGCCCGGCGCCGCCATCAGTGCATCGCAAACCCGGCGCAGCCGCCCGTCGCGCGGATAGGGCAGCGCCAGCGGCGTGTCCGGCGCCGCAGCCAGTTCAAGCAGGATCAGGCGGCTCAGGTGATGCGCCCGCGGCGGCAGCGGCCAGGGGTTGCCCATCGCGCACAGTGCTTCGATCAGCCCCGCCAGCAGCGGCGAAACCGCCACCGCCCGGCAGGCGGCCATCGCCTCTGCCCCTTCTTCCCCCGGCGCCACATACAGCGACTGCAGCTGCACCTCGCCCGCCATCCGGATCTCATGCAGCATCCCCGCAGGCACGATCAGCCCCGATCCCGCAGGCACTGCCCAGGCGGTGCCATCCGCCTCGGCCATCATCAGCCCTGCCACCGCATAGACCAGCTGATGGCGCGGGTGGTCGTGCCAGGTTGAGACATAGCCGTCCGCATAGCGGCGCGCATAGGTTGCCACCCCGTGCGGTAGCGCCTGCACCGCGTCGGACGAGGACCAGCCCCGCCGCCGGATATCCGCATTTTGGCCCATTTGCACCGAAACTGGCCCCATCAGTGCAAAAGGGCAAGGTAGCGTGCCCGCAAAAGGAGGCGCCCCATGCAGAAAATCACCGATACCGCGACCCTGGAAACCCTCTACGAGGCCGCTGTGCCGCGCTCGCTGACCAAGGTCGCCACCCGGCTCACGCCGCTGTACCAGCAGTGGATCGAGGCGTCCAAATTCCTGATCCTGTCCACCATCGGCCCCGAAGGCACCGACGCCAGCCCGCGCGGCGATGACGGCCCGGCGGTGAAGATCGCAGACAGCAAAACCCTCTGGCTGCCCGACTGGCGCGGCAACAACCGGCTCGACAGCCTGCGCAACATCGTCCGCGACCCGCGCGTCAGCCTGATGTTCATGGTGCCGGGCTGCAACAACGTGGTGCGCGTCAACGGCACCGCTTTCCTGACCGCGGACGAGGACGCCCGCGCCGCCTTTGCCCGCAAATCTCTGCTGCCTGCCACTGTTGCGGTGATCACCGTGGAAGAGCTTTACTTCCAATGCGCCAAGGCTCTGATGCGCTCCCGCCTGTGGGATCCGGAGGCAGACCGCCCCGCCGTTCCCACCGCCGGCCAGTTCCTGAAGGAGCAGGAAGCCGGGTTCGAGGCCGACGCCTATGACGAAGGATACGCGGAATACGCCAAGACGCGGATGTGGTAGCCCCCCGCTCCGGCGCCGGAACGAAAAAGAGGCGGCAAACCTGCCGCCTCTTCCGCCTGAAGGTGTCCGCTTTGCCGTTAGTCCTGCTCGGACAGGCGCTTGCCGACCCCATGAGCATAGATCAGCGAGCGCACTTCCAGCATCGGATCCTCAGAAGGCTCAAACCCGTCGCTCAGCACTGTCGGATCAAAGTTGATCGCGTCGCAGCGCCCGTCAGCTTCGGACATCGCGGCGGTGGCGGTGAAACGGGCCGCGACGATCTCGGTGTGATCGCCGGTCCATTGCACCGAAGGGTCGGCAATGGCATCGCCCGGATTGGCCAGCGTAATGACCATATCCCAGGACACGCCGCCGCCAGCGATATTCGCCTGCATGTTCTCCAGGAAGAAATCCGGGTGGGTCTCCACCACAATGCCTTCTGCGCCGGACGGGCGGAAGGAAAAGCGCATGGGTGTCTTTTCGCCCGCGCCGTTCACCAGATAGAAGGCGTTCACGCTGTTGTAAGTGGTGCCCTCATAGGGCCGCAGCGTCTTGTCCAGCGCCCCGTGATAGGCCTTATAGGCCTTCAGCGCAGGATGCGCCGCCGCAAAGGCCTTGACCGCATCGCCCCCTGCCGCCTTGGCGCGCAGCAGCTTGATAAAGGCTTCGCTGGTGGCCACCGGGAAGAAATGCTCGGTGTTCATCGCAATCACATGCAGGTCGTCATCCGCGGTGGTGATCTCCATCGCCATGCCAAGCAGGCCGTATTTGTCGTCCGCCGGATTGGCTTTGCCGCCCTTGTGGGACACCCGTGCAATCACCGTTGATGTGCCGGTGAAAAGCGGGCTGCTGGAATAGGCTTTGACCGCATCATCAACCGGCGTCAGCACCCCTTCGACACAGAACCCCTTGGTGTGGTTGCGGCGCTTCCCTTCGGTCACGCCGAACAGCTCCTCAAAAGCCGCAAATCCGTCTTCGGTGTTGAACTCGCCTTCGGCAGCGGCCGGGAGGGCCGCAAGCGAAAGGCAGATGGCGAATAAGCTGGTCCGCATGGCTGGGTGCTCCTGTTTTTGGTAAGTTCGATACCTAATAGTTAGCTATCAAACTATTTGCAAGCAAAACTTTCAGTGCTACTGAGGAACCCCAGCGCAACAACGAAAGCCGCAAGCCGTGCCGGACCAAACCAAACCATCCCCGCAGCCGGACGTCCGGCTGGACAATCAGCTCTGCTTTGCGCTTCACGCCGCCTCGCACACGGTTGAGCAGCACTATCAGGCCCTGCTGAAAACCCAGGGGCTGACCTACTCGCAGTATCTTGCGCTGATGGCCCTGGCCGAAGAGGACCGCATCTCGATCTCAACCCTGGCCAGCCGGCTGCAGGTCTCCAAGGCTACGATGACCCCGATGCTGCGGCGGCTCGAGGAAAAAGGCCTGCTGATGCGGGAGGTGCAGGAGGGGAACGAGCGCCAGAAGATCGTCTCGCTCACCGAAGCCGGGCGCAGCATCTGGAGCAAAAGCTGCGGCGTCTCCTCCGAAGTGTTCAGCCGCATCGGGCTAAGCCAGGCAGATGCGGATGAGATCATCCGGATCTGCACCCGGATCGCCCGGGGGCCGGCGCCGGGCTGAGCCACCCGGCCCGATCCCCGGATTGAAGCCTTTGTGCAGGACCGGCTGCGGACGGAGCTGCATAAATGCTCCTCAGCCGCTCATTTGAAGCCCTGCGCGGCCTTAGGCTAAACATCCAGAACCTGCGGCCACAGGGGAATACCCTGCAGTCAGAGTTTCAGGCCGGCAGGCCCTAGAAACAGAAAAAGGCCGCCCCGAACAGGGCGGCCTTCTTTGAATTCAGATCCGTCTGGCGCCTTAGGCAGCCAGCGCGTCCTGTGCCTGGCGGACGATGGCACCGAAAGCTTCGGGCTCGTGCACGGCCAGGTCGGCCAGAACCTTGCGGTCCACTTCGATGCCGGCCAGGTTCAGGCCGTTGATGAAGCGGGAGTAGGTCAGCGCTTCGTCGTGCGAACGGACAGCAGCGTTGATACGCTGGATCCACAGCGCGCGGAAGTTGCGCTTGCGGTTCTTGCGGTCGCGGGTTGCGTACTGGTTCGCCTTGTCGACGGCCTGACGGGCAACCTTGAAGGTGTTCTTGCGGCGGCCGTAGTAACCTTTGGCTGCCTTGATGACCTTCTTGTGACGGGCGTGAGTCGTGGTACCACCTTTAACGCGGGACATATCTCAGATCTCCTCTTAGCGGTCGTAGGGCATGAAGCCCTTGACGATCTTTGCGTCCGGTGCGGACAGGGTGGTGGTGCCGCGGGCGTCGCGGATGAATTTCTTGTGGCGTTTGATCATGCCGTGGCGCTTGCCGGCCTGACCTGCGATGACCTTGCCAGTTGCTGTCACCTTGAAGCGCTTCTTGGCGCTCGACTTTGTCTTCATCTTGGGCATTTCCGTCTCCTTCAATGCGGGTTCGCTAGACGCGCGACTCGGCATGCCTCGACGGCCGGCCGCGCGGAACAGAGCTGCCCAATAAGCAATGCCGGCGGGATGAGCAAGCAGATTCTCTACAGAAGCCGCCCGACAACCCGGAAAAACGCATCCGGGATCTCGCCCACCGAATAGCCGCCCGGCTTGGCGATCACCGCATAGGTGACCAGGCCGATGGCGATCAGCACCGTCACCGCCGACGCCCGCGGCGGCCGCCGCTCGCTCAGCGCCGATAGAATCGACGGGATCGTGAACCCGGCGATCACCAGCCCCAGGATCAATGCGAGATCCGTATCCATGAACCGCTTCCCTCGTTAACAGAAACACCTTGGGAAATGGTAGGGCGCCTGCGGAGGGATATCAAACAGCGCCCCTGCCCCGTCCGCAAACAACACGGCCGGAGTGCCGATCACTCCGGGTCGGTGCTGTAGATCAGCCGCTCGTCGCACGGCGCAATGCGCAGGATGTTGGTGGTGCCGGGCACGTTGAAGGGCACGCCGGCGGTTACCACGATCTGGTCGGTCTCCTCGGCAAAGCCGCCGGAACGCGCCGCGCGCGCCGCACTTACCACCGCCCCCTTGAAGCGGGTCAGCATCGGCGTCATCACGCATTTGCAGCCCCAGCTGAGGCAGAGCCGCCGCGCCGTGGCCTCCACCGCGGTCAGCGCGATGATCGGCACGCCGGGGCGCTCGCGCGCGGTCAGCAGCGCGGTGGTGCCGGACTGGGTGAAACAGCAGATCGCCTTGATCTCGGTTTTCTCGGCAATCTCCCGCGCCGCCGCGACAATACCGTCGGCCACGGTGGTGCCCTTGGCCGAGCGCGAGGCGGTGATGATCTGGGTATAGGTCGGGTCGGCCTCCACTTCAGTGGCCACCCGGTCCATGGTTTCAACCGCCTGCACCGGATACTGGCCGGCCGCGCTCTCGGCGCTCAGCATGATGGCATCGGTGCCCTCGTAGATAGCGGTTGCCACATCCGAGACTTCGGCCCGGGTCGGCATCGGGCTTTCGATCATGCTCTCCAGCATCTGGGTCGCCACGATCACCGGCTTGGCCGCCGCCCGGCACTTGCGCACCAGCCGTTTCTGGATCGGCGGCACCGCTGCCACCGGCAGTTCGACGCCGAGGTCGCCGCGCGCTACCATGATGCCGTCGGAGGCATCCAGAATGGCCTCGAAATCCTCTACCGCCTGCGGCTTCTCGATCTTCGACAGCACCGCGGCGCGGCCATCTGCCAGCGCCCGCGCCTCAAACACATCCTTGGCCCGCTGCACGAAAGACAGTGCCAGCCAGTCAACGCCGAGAGAGCAGACAAACTCCAGGTCCGCCCGGTCTTTTTCCGACAGCGCCGCAAGCGGCAGCACCACGTCGGGTACATTCACCCCCTTGCGGTTCGAGATGGTGCCGCCGGTCTCTACCGTGCAATCGGCAAAATCCTCGCCGCAGCCGTCCACCACCAGGCGGATCTTGCCGTCATTGACCAAAAGATGCGCCCCCGGCTCCAGCGCCTGGAAAATCTCAGGATGCGGCAGGCAGACACGGGACACATCACCCTCCGCCTCATCCAGATCGAGGCGGAACTTGGCGCCTTCCTCCAGCTCTTCCTCGCCATTGGCAAAAACGCCCACCCGCAATTTGGGGCCTTGCAAGTCCGCCAGAATGGCAATCGGGCTGTCCAGATCCTGCTCCACCTGGCGGATGATCTTGTGCTTTTCTGCAATCTCAGGATGGCTGCCGTGCGACATGTTCAGGCGGAACACATCGGCACCAGCCTCATGCAGGGCCCGGATGGTCTCATAGGTCTCGGAAGCCGGCCCCAAAGTGGCGACAATCTTCACATTGCGCGAACGTTTCATTGGGGGTCTCTCCTCCGGCCCGAATTTCTGTTACCGCAAACAGCGCTTGAGGTGCTTATCCCCCAATTCCCATTCTGCCGCAACTCCCGTAAACAGCTTGCGGCAAAACATATCAGGCTCATGACATACACACCCTTTTTTGTTCACGGTGAAGACCGTCCCGCCCGCTGGCTGATTACCTGCGATCACGCAACCAACCACGTGCCGGAATTTGCCGGCGGCGGCGACCTCGGCCTCCCGCGCGAGGACATGGAGCGCCACATCGCCTATGACGTTGGCGCCTATGAGGTGTCGAAACTGCTGGGCGAGATGCTGGACGCGCCGGTTGTGGCCTCCAATTTCTCCCGCCTGGTGATCGACCCGAACCGCGGCGAGGACGACCCGACGCTTTTGATGAAGCTTTACGACGGCACCATCATCCCCGCCAACCGCCACGCGGGCGAGGCGGAGCTGAAGGAGCGGCTGGAGGCCTGCTACCGCCCCTACCACCGGGCGCTGGCACGGCTGGCCGAACGCCCCCGCACGGTGATCATCTCGGTCCACAGCTTCACCCGCCAGCTGCGAGGGCGGCCGCCGCGGCCCTGGGAGATCGGCATCCTGTTCCCAGAGGGCGAGCGTTTCTCGCCTTATGTGATTGAGGAACTGAACCGCCCAGGCGATCTGTGTGTCGGCGTCAACGAACCCTACACCGGCTACCTGCCCGGCGATGCGATTGAGACCCACGCCACCAAGCCGGGCCGCCCCAACACCCTGATCGAATTCCGCAATGACCTGATTGCCGAACATAGAGGGCAGCATGAATGGGCAGAACGGCTGGCCGCGGTATTGCCAAAGGCGCTGGCGGCCTCGGGGCTCTGAACCCGGCAGACGCCTGAGTTTTCCATATGAAAACGGCGCCCTTGGCCGGGCTCAGCCTCCCGCCACGGGCACAGCCTGCACCGCCGCCACCGCAATCCCGCGGCGGACCGCGCCGGAGGCGAACTTCTCGTCCAGATGCTCGAGCGTCAGCACCGAGGCCCGGTCCGCCCGCAAGCAGCCGCGCAAGACAAGCTCGGCGAAATGCCCGCCATCGCGGCTCTCGAACCCTGCCAGCCGGTGGCGGATCCGGGTGCCGTTCAGCCACAGCCGCAGCCTGTTGATCAGCCGCGGCCGCGGCGCCTTGACCTGCAGGCGCAGCTCAACCTCGCCCTCGGCCAACAGCGGCAGCAGCATCTTGGGCCGCGGGTTCGGCCCGGTGAAACGGTAACGCTCCCCCTGCTGGAACCGCTGCCAGTCCGGCGTGCGCGGCTCACCGCTTTGCAGCAGCGAGATCCCCTGGCCGACCGCCAGATTGCCCGGAAGGCCGGCAATGCCGCGCACCTGCGCCAGCCGCGCCAGCCGTTCGCGGTTCACCTCCTGACCGCCCGGCCGGGTGTCCTCGGCCATGTAATCGCCGGTGGACCTGGCCTTGTCCACGATCTCCGCAAGCTGCTGCGGCCAGTCCGGCGCCTGCAGCCGCTCCAGCATCACCTCCTGCTCGACGCAGGACACATCGAAATAGGAAAGGTAGCGCCCTGCGGCAGTGAACTTGTGCACGGTGACCCGGCCCGAAGCGGCAAAGCCTGCCCCCGCCGCCGCCAGCTCGCGCTGCAGGTGCAGATCGACCGGCAGCCCCACATCCTCGGCCCGCGGCCAGGGATGCCTGCGCACCAGCGCGGTGCGGTGCGCCGTGGCGCTTGGCTGCACAAAGCAGCGCTCGGCCTCGGCTGCGCCGCCCTGCAGCAACCCGCAAACCGCATAGGGGCGCGCCGCGTTCAGCCGGTGCACCACCAGACCTGACACGGCCACATCAACGCCGGGATTGTCCTGCACCGTCTGCCACAGCGCCGCCAGGTGGTCCGGCGCCCAGATGTCGTCATGGCCGCAATAGGCCACCCAGGGGGCCCGCGCCTCGGCAATGCCGCGGTTGTTGGGGCCCGACTGGGTGCGCCAGCGCGGCGCGTTGTTGATCCAGCGCAGCCGCGGATCATCTATCCCGGCCAGATGTTCCGCGGTGCTGTCGGTTACGTCATCGCCGATCACCAGCAGCTCGAAATTCCGGTGGCTCTGCGCCAGCACCGCGCGCACCGAGGGCAGGACATGCCGCCCCCGGTTCCAGGTGGCCATGATGACCGTGAAGTCCGGCTGCATGATCAGCCGAAGGAATAGGGGATGCGGGCATCCGGATACGGCAGCCGCGACTTGTCCGGGTTGGCCGGGTCATAAAAATTGGTCGGGATGTTCACAAAGGAGGCCAGCGTATCGCCCACGTTGGCCAGGCCGTGCACCACATAGGGCGGGATGGTCACCCGGCAGGGGTTCTGTGCGCCCGCGTCCACCACGTTCAGCCTGCCGAACGTCGGGCTATCCTCGCGGATGTCATAAAGCACCAGCCGCAGCTGGCCGTTGGTGTAGCACAGCCGGTCTGACTGCCACTTGTGATATACCCAGGCCCGCACCGAACCCGGCTCGGCAAAGACCTGGTACACATGCGGCGCCGTCACCTCCGGCGCGTCGCGGGTGGTCAGCAGTTCGACCAGAGCGCCGCGGTCGTCGCGGCGCAGCACCAGCGGCTCCACCAGCACCCCCTCGATCAGATCTTCCGGCACCCGGGCCGCGGCCTCGCCGCTGTCGGTCCAGGGCTTGTCCTGCACGAACTCCTCAGGCTTGGGGGCTTGCATCGTCTCTCGTCTCCTTAGTCTTTTGCCGGAGCGCCGCGCCTCCGCACCGGCGCGCACCCTATCCGCACCCCGGCAGGGGGTAAAGCGCGTCTCCCGCTGCTTGCGCGGTTGTGATGGCTGCCGCGGACCGCAGGCGCGGGGCGCGCGGATTGCAACCGCCCGGCCCGCTTCCCATATATGTTGCAGGGAACGCGGACCGGAACCGGAAAAGGAGACCGCATGACCCCCGACACACTGTCTGCCTTCTTTGGCTGGCTGACCGTTCTTCACATCGGCCTGTTCACCCTCTCCGCCATCCTGCTGATGGCGCTGCAGGACTGGGTGGCGCGCCTGCACGGCCGCATGTTCGGGCTGGCACCGGCTGATGTCAGCCTGACCGTCTACCGCTGGCTCGGGACCTACAAGATCGTGATCTTTGCCACCGCACTGGGGCCGTGGCTGGCATTGAAGCTGGTCTGACCCGCCATCCGCACCCATTGCCCGCCCCTGCCCTGGCTGCTAGGCCTGTGCCAACGCGCCAACTCACACCGGGAAACCAGCGATGGACAAGCAAACCGAGATCGAAATCCAGGCCGCCGCCTTCCGCCGCCTGCAGAAGCACCTGATGGAAGACCGCACAGATGTGCAGAACATCGACCTGATGAACATGGCCGGCTTCTGCCGCAACTGCCTGGCGCGCTGGTACCAGGAAGCCGCCAATGAACGCGGCATCGAGATGGACAAAAACGCGGCGCGCGAGGTCTATTACGGCATGACCATGGCCGAGTGGAAAGCCAACTACCAGACCGACGCCAGCGCCGAGAAACAGGCCGCCTTCGAGGTTGCGTTCAAAGAGAACGTCACGGACAAGCAGTAGGCGCCGCCGCCTTCCGCGCGGGCCGCTGCGACCACAGGACAGCGGCAAAAATCACCGCCCCGCCTGCCGCCGTCTGCAGGCTGGGCCGCTCGGCCAGGATCAGAAACGCCAGGAGCGGCGCCAGCGGCGTCTCCAGCGCCGACAGCAGCGCCGTCTCGGCGGCAGGCAGCCGCCGCGCGCCCTCGCACAGGGTGACCGAAGCCACCGCAAAGACCAGCCCGAACAGGACCAGCACCGGCATCTCGCCCTCTGGCACAGCCATGACAGGCGTGCAGGCCGCCGCCGCCGGCAGCAGCATGAGCGACGACACAGCATTGGGCATGGCGGCCTTCACATCCGGCCATTTGCGGTAGGCCGTCATGATACCCGCCATCATCAGCGTCATGAACAGCGCCAGCAGATCGCCCCTAAGGCTGCCGCCTGCCAGCCCGCCCTGCAGGATCAGGGCCACACCGCCAAGCGAGGCCGCGCTGGCCAGCAGAACCCGCCGCCGCGGCATCTCCCGCAGCACCAGCCAGGCAAGCCCCGCTGCCGCAAAAGGCGCCGCCGCATAAATCAGCGCCACATTGGCCACGCTGCTGAGCTTGAAGGCGGGGATGAAAGCCGCACTGCCCGCCGCCCCCATAACCGCAATCAGCAGCGAGCGGCGGTCAAAACTGCGCAGCTCCTCCGCAAGCTGTCCGCGCAGCGCCAGCCACCCCAGGGTGAACCCCGCCGCCGCCAGCCCGCGCCAGAAGATGACAACCCAGGCCGCGGCAGTGACCGAGCGGGTGAAGATCCCGGCGCTGCTGAAGACAGCAGCCGAAACCGCGACCAGGGCAATGCCCATCAAATGCCGATTTTGATCAGGTGCCGCCATGCCTTGCTCCCCTTGGCCATTCAGGACCCGCTTAGCACCGCGCTGCTGCCAGCGGAGTGTCAGCAATCAGGATTCGCCGTGCCATTCAGCGGCTGGCCGAAATCTCGCAACGTGAACAATTTGAGGAAAATCCCATGATTGCCCTGCACGCTTGCACATTGCTCCGGAAAAACAGCGCTGCCGGACCGTGAAGCGGCCTGCTCTCTTTACTCCAGCCGCACGGCCGCTAGTCTCGCGATGATTGTATTTAGGGGGATTTCCAAATGATGGGTTTGCTTGTGCTGACCGCACTGCTCGGGACAGCGTTTCTGGTCGTTGACAATCAGGACGATGACGGAGGCACGGACAGCGGCCCCGAGGTGGACGAAACGGTCACTCTAACTGACGGGGACGACACTTTCGAAGGCGCTGCAGATGCTGAACGCATCTTGGGCGGCGGCGGCAGCGATCGGCTCAGCGGCGGCGGTGGCAACGATATTCTGTCAGGCGGCGACGGCGTGGATTTTCTGTCCGGGGACAACGGCGATGACACGATCTATGGCGGCAACGGGAATGATGGCGCCCTGGGCGGGGCCGGTGATGACTCGCTGTTTCTCGGCGATGGTGACGACGTTTCGGAAAGAGAGGATTCCGAGGCTCAGGGAGCTGGCAACGACTTGCTGCGCGGCGGCGCCGGCAACGACATTTTAACCGACGGCAATGGCGCGGATATGATTTACGGCGACACTGGCGACGACTTACTCGGCAGCATTGACCACCCTGATGAGACCGGCGGACAGGACACTCTGAATGGCGGCCTCGGCAATGACACCCTGACTGGAGACAATGGCGACTTGCTGACCGGCGGCGACGGCGCGGATACATTCGTGCGGTGGTACAATGCCGCCGCCGAAGCAGGAGACCCGGTGCAGATCGAGGATTTCGACACCTCGGAGGATGTCCTGTCCTTGTATGTCTATGGTGGAACTGAAGAGGAGACCGCAGTGACCGCTGAATTCGACGGATCGGCTGGGGAAATCAGGATCACCGCGGGGACGGAAACAATCGCCATCCTACGGAATATGGAGGATAGCGATCTGGACAGCCTGAACATCGTCTTCCCATAGGTTACCGGACCCAATTGCTGGGGATGCATTTTCCGGCGGGAGGGAGTGCCCTGCCTGGCCTGCGGAACCTCTAGCCCGCGATCCCGCGGGTTTTCAGCGTTTCGAACTCGGCGGCGGAGACCCCGATATCCGCCAAGACAGCAGCACTGTCGGCGCCATGCTCCCGGGGCGCGCGGTCCAGCCCTGGGCTGCCGTGATCGTAAGCGAAACCGGCAACCGCCAGCCGCTGCCCCTCCACCTCCTGCACCGCACCGCGGGCCTTGTAGTGCGGCTCGTCCAGGCTCTCCTCCAGAGTGCGCACCCGGGCGGCGGGCACATGGTGGGCGTTCAGCAGATCCTCCCATTCAGCCGCGGTGCGGGTCTTCATCACCTCGGCCAGGATATCCGCGTCCCATGTCCGGCGCGCGGCAATCTCCGGCCGCGGCGTCCTTTCAATTGCTTCTGCCTCTGCCGGGCGCCCTGCGCTGCGCATCAATGATGCCATCTGCCGGTTGGTATAGGCGCCGATCATCAGCGTGCCTTCTGCCGTCTCATAGGCCGAATAGCCCGCAAGCGACGGGTCCTGATTGCCATGCGGGCGCGGGCATCTGCCGGTTGAGAGGGTTTGCATGGTGCCCGAGTTCTGCAGCATCAGCGCCGCATCCGCCATCGCCACATCAATCCGCCGCCCCTGCCCCGTCACCGCCCGCCCGTAAAGCGCCGCGGCGATGGCAAAGGCCGCTTGCGCACCGGTGCCGTAATCCACCATCGCAGGCCCCACCCGCACCGGGTCCTGCCCGGCATCACCATTGGCCGCCATGATGCCGCTGAAGGCCTGGATCACGGTGTCATAGGCGGGATGCTCCGCCTTGGGGCCCTCCTGCCCGAAACCGCTGATCGCACAGTAGATCAGATCCGGTTTCAGCTCCGCCAGCCGCTCATAGCTGAGGCCCAGCCGCCGCACTGCGGGCAGCGTATAGTTCTGCACCACCACATCCGCGGTCTGCACCAGGCGGGCAAAGATCTCCTGCCCCTCGGGCCTCGCCAGATCCAGCGCCAGGCATTTCTTGCCAGCCCCCTGCGCCTGAAAAGCCAGCCCCATGCCCTGCGCATTCAGCTCCGGGTCGGCGCCCTCGCTGCGGGTCATGTCGGGCCGGTCCACAGGCTCAATCTTGATTACCTCGGCCCCCAGCACCGCCAGCTGGTAAGCCGCGAAAGGCCCGGCAAACACATGGGTCAGGTCGAGAACCCGGATACCTTCGAATGGGCGCATGGATAAACCTCCCTGTTACCGGGAGGCTAGGAGCTATGGGCAAGACTTACCGGCCCGTTTCCGCCATCGCCCGCGTCGTTTTCATGCGGCAGCGGAAGGGGCGCTGCCCCGCAGTTTTGATTGGAAGAGGGGCGCTGCCCCTCTTGGCCTGGCGGCCAATTCACCCCGGAGTACTTGGGCAAAGGTGAAAAGCCGGGCAGAGCGGGCAAGTCAAACAGAGGATGCAATGCACGAGCTGCAGAGCGTCAGTCCCGCCGGAAGATTCTCTCAGCTTTGGCTCCAAAAGACTTGGCAAGGTTAAAGCTCACAGCGCTATTTCCATCGCTATGCCGCATCGCGGTCACATACATATGCACCTGCTTCGGCAGTTTCGCCCGCAGTCCGATACCAACGGTGCCGTCATCTCTGTTGTTCAACATTGGCTTAGAACCAAATGCTCTGCCATACAGCCTGCTTTCACGGCCGAACTCACCAAGCAGATGCTCACCCTCGACAGTCAGCCACCTGTTATCTCCGGCACTGGTTAGCTCTTGGAGGGCTACACCGAATGAGCCGTTTTCACCGTAGTAGTCGTAGCTGACAGAAAGAGTTTCGGATTCGAGCACATCTTTTTTCATCGCAATCCCACCGCCGGTTAAATGCCAATACGAGAGGTAGTGCCTGTAGCTGTCGTATTGCACTCCAATAGTATGTGCCTTGGTGATGTCCCAGTAGACGTCAACACCATACGAGGCCGTGTAGGTCTCATGATCCAGGCTGCCATTTGAGGCTATTTGGTTCCCGCGCGCCAGACTGCCGATGAGCCTGACGCGCTCACCCAATTGGAACCCAGCCCGGCCGGCGATGCTGACCTCATTCCGGGAGGATCTGCTCCAGCTATCAATGTGACGATTGAATCCGGCTGCCACTTCCACCGCAACCCGGTCTTTCATCGATTGCGCATGAGCAGAAGCTGCCGAGACAGCGGCGAGGGCTCCGCAGAAAATTGCGGTCAGAAAATGCAGTTTCAAAATCCGGTCCTGAAATGAAGGTGTCTTTCTGCAGGCCACATCCCCGAAATCCGCTCTGAATTGCAAGGCGGATGCCAAACACACGCCGGCCGCAAACGGAATTGTTGCTCCCCCGCAACCCGCGCCACGAAAAACGGGCTGGAAAATCCAGCCCGTTCAAAAACTTGCAAATTTTGCAGCCTGCTTCAGATCGCCTTCTTGCGGCTTTCTTCCAGGTAGATCTCGCGCAGGCGCTTGGCGATCGGGCCCGGGGTGCCGTCGCCCAGGGTGACGCCGTCGATTTCCACCACCGGCATCACAAAGGCCGAGGCCGATGTGGTAAAGGCTTCATCCGCCTCTTTCGCTTCGTCGATGGTGAACAGGCGCTCTTCGATTTCCATCTGCGCTTCTTCCGCCAGGCGCAGCACCGCGGCGCGGGTGATGCCGTGCAGGATGTCGTTGGACAGCGGACGGGTCACGATCTTGCCGTTCTTGACGTAATAAGCGTTGTTGGAAGTGCCTTCGGTCACATGGCCGTCTTCGATCAGCCAGGCGTCATCGCAGCCCGCTTTCTTGGCCATCATCTTACCCATGGAGGGGTAGAGCAGCTGCACGGTCTTGATGTCGCGGCGGCCCCAGCGGATGTCCTCGATCGAGATGATCTTGGCGCCTTTCTTGGCAGCCGGGCTGTCGGCCAGGCCGGGCTTGTTCTGGGTGAACAGAACGAGGCTCGGCGGAGTGTCCGCGGACGGGAACACAAAGTCGCGGTCGCCGTCGGAGCCGCGCGACACCTGCAGGTAGACCAAGCCTTCTTCGATGCCGTTCAGCTCCACCAGCTTGCGGTGGATTTCCAGCAGTTCGTCCTTGGTGCAGGGCGACGGCATGTCGAGCTCGTTCAGCGAGCGCTCCAGGCGCACCGCGTGGCCTTCGAAGTCGATCAGCTTGCCGTCCAGAACCGAGGTCACCTCGTAGACCGCATCGGCAAACAGGAAGCCGCGGTCAAAGATCGAAACCTTGGCGTCGCCCTCGGGCAGGTATTCGCCATTCACATAAACGGTACGGGTCATGGTATTCTCCTCAGCCCCAGAGTGCAGCCACAGGCGGGTGCACGCCGTCGGCATCAAATGTCAAAGGTTCCTCGCGGTCTTCGGCCAGCAGGAGCGGCCCGTCAAGATCCGTTACCGCCGCACCCTGCGCCACAAGCGTCGCCGGCGCCATTGCCAGCGATGAGCCGACCATGCAACCGACCATCACCTGATAGCCCTCGGCCAGGGCCTGCGCGCGCAGTTTCAGCGCTTCGGTCAGGCCGCCTGTCTTGTCCAGCTTGATGTTGACCACATCGTATTTGCCCTTGAGCTTGGGCAGGCTTTCGCGGTCGTGGCAGCTTTCGTCGGCGCAGACCGGCACCGGGCGCTCCATGCCGATGAGGGCCTCGTCCTCGCCTGCGGGCAGCGGTTGCTCCACCAGTTCCACGCCAAGGCGCACCAGATGCGGCGCCAGGTCGGCATAGACCTCTGCCGACCAGCCCTCGTTGGCGTCGATGATGATCTTGGCATCCGGCGCACCGGCGCGCACCGCTTCCAGGCGGGGCATGTCGTCGGGGGTGCCGAGCTTGATCTTCAAGAGCGGGCGGAAGGCGTTTTCCGCCGCCTGTTTCTGCATGTTCTCAGGCGTATCCAGCGACAGCGTATAGGCGGTGATCTCCGCCTTGGGCTCCGGCAGGCCTGCCAGTTCCCAGACGCGTTTGCCGGCCTGTTTCGCCTCCAGATCCCACAGCGCACAGTCGACCGCATTGCGGGCGGCGCCGGCGGGCAGCAGCGACTGCAGCTCTTCGCGGGTGAAATCGGCGGGCAGGCCCTCGATCTCGGCGGTCACGCTTTCCAGGGTTTCATTATAACGGGCATAAGGCACGCATTCGCCCCAGCCGGTCACGCCGTCCTTCTCGACCCGGACGGTCAGGACCTTGGCTTCGGTGCGCGAGCCGCGCGAGATGGTGAAGACCTGCGCCAGTTTGAAGACGTCCGGCGTCACGGTGACATTCATATCCATTCCTTTCGACGGAAAAAGGGCGTCTGTTGCCAGACGCCCCCTTACAAATCAGACTGCGGCCAGCGCGTCTACCAGGCGGCCTGCGCCGTGGCGGTACGGGTCAACGGCGGGCAGGCCCATGCGCTCTTCGACTTCGGCCAGGTATTTCACGGCTTCGTCTTCGCTGAGGTGCTGGGTGTTCACCGAGATGCCGACGATCTTACAGGCCGGGTTGGCGCGCTGCGCCAGCGGCAGAGCGACGTCGCGCAGCTCTTCCAGGGTCGGCACGTCGTATTCCGGCAGGCCGCGCATATGGGTGCGGGTCGGCTCGTGGCACAGGATCAGCGCGTCCGGCTGGCCGCCGTGCACAAGCGCCATGGTGACGCCCGAGTAGGAGACGTGGAACAGCGAGCCCTGGCCTTCGATCAGGTCCCAGTGGTCTTCGTCGTTGTCCGGGGTCAGGTACTCGATGGAGCCTGCCATGAAGTCCGCAATGACCGCGTCCAGCGGAACGCCGTGGCCGGTGATCAGGATGCCGGTCTGGCCGGTGGCGCGGAAGGTCGACTTCATGCCGCGCTCGCGCATCTCGTTGTCCATCGCCATGGCGGTGTACATCTTGCCGACCGAGCAGTCGGTGCCGACCGCCAGGCAGCGCTTGCCGGTGCGGGGCTTGCCGTTGGCAATCGGGTAGCCGACGGTGGGGACGCGCACGTCGTGCAGAGTGCCGCCGTGGGTCTGGGCCGCGGCCACCAGGTCGCCCTCGTCGCGCAGCAGGTTGTGCAGGCCGGAGGCCAGGTCATAGCCCATTTCCAGCGCTTCGATCAGGACTTCCTTCCAGGCCTCGGAGATCACGCCGCCGCGGTTGGCAACGCCGATCACCAGGGTCTTGGCGCCGGCTTCCTTGGCTTCGGCCAGGGTCAGGTCTTTCAGGCCCAGGTCTGCGCCGCAGCCCGGCAGGCGGATCTGGCCGACAGCGTGGTCAGGACGCCAGTCGCGGATGCCGATGGCAACCTTGGCGGCCAGCATGTCAGGCGCGTCGCCCAGGAACAGCAGATAAGGGGTCTCGATCATCGCGCTCATCCTTCGAGTTTAACAGGTCGCGCTAATTTCAGGCCAATTTCGCGCAAAGTCCTCTCGAAATCGCGCAAGAAAGTTACTCTCGCGCGATTTTCTTCGCAAAACCGGTCAAACAGCCGAAGAATCTTCGCCAGGCTTGCTGCTTGCAGGTGTTTCCTCCTCCGGCAGCCATGATTCCGCCTGCAGCACCCCGGGCTGGGCAACGCCGATCACGCCCATCGCCTGCACCTCGCCCGTTTCCTCCGGCGCCGCCTCCTGCACCCGGCGCGCCATGGCGATAACCGCCACGCCGCTGCCGACAATCGCCAGCAAGAGCGGCAGCCCGCGGCCGTCCGCCATGCTGATGGCGTTCGGGCCCAATAGCGTGCCCGCAAGGAGGCCCACATTCAGCAGGAACACCATGGCGCCGCTGGCCGGCACGACCTGCGAAGGCTTGAGCTGGTCATTGGCATGGGCCGTCAGGATCGAATAGGCGGGAAAAGTGCCCATGGCGATCACCGCAAAGCCGATCACCGCCCGCGAAGGCGAGCTCTCCAGCGCTACCCAAGCGCTGGCTGCAGCGGTCAGCATGCCCAGGCCGAACACCACATAGCGGCGGTCGGTATGATCCGAGATCCAGCCCACCGGGTACTGCACCAGCGCGCCTGCGATCAGCGCAATCACTAGCGCCCCTGATGCCTCCGCGGTGCTGAAGCCCATCGGCAGCAGATACAGCGGCAGCGAGATGAAGGTGGCCGAGACCGCAACACTCATCAGGAGGATCCCCATCACCGCCATCGGCGAGACGCGGTAGAGCCTGCGCACCGGCATCCGCTCCGGCGCGGTGTAATCCGGCGCCCGGTTATCCGACAGCAGCAGCGGCACGATCGACAGCGAGATCAGGATCGACACCAGCCCGAACAGCAGGTTGCCGCTGGGGTCCGGAAAGCCCACCAGCGCGGTGCCCAGCGCCGGCCCCGCCAGCTGGATCACAAAGTAGACCGACAGGACCTGCGCCCGGATCCGGTTCTCTGCCTTGGCGTTGAGCCAGCTCTCGGTGACCACATAAAGCCCCGGGAAACAGATACCGCCCAGAAACCGCATCGCCGACCAGCTGTAGGGGTCCGAAGTCAGCAGGTGCACGATGGCGGCAATCGACACCAGCGAGGCCAGCGCCGAAAACACCCGGATGTGCCCGACCTTTTCCACCATTCTTGGCGCAAGCACTGTCCCCGCCAGCGCCCCCAGCGGATAGCAGGCCTGCATCACCGAAATAGTGAAATCGGAAAACCCAAGGCTGTTGCCGCGGATGGTCAGCAGTGTCGCCAGAAGGCCGTTGGCCACCATCAGCATCAGCATGCCCAGGAACAGGGCCCAATTGTCGATCAACGCGCGTTTCATGCGCTTTCACTGACCGAACCTTTTTTTGCAATCGCGTCAGGACGCGACATGTTAAGGCAAACGCGACACATGCAGCGCAAATTACGGCGCCGGACTACCTAACTTTGCCCTCAAAACGGCCGCCTTCGCGGTTGATCACAACCAGCTTGCCATTGTTGACTACGTAGAGATCATACCGGAGGTTGGAGTACCCGATGCAGCGAACTCCGTCCGCATAAAACTTGTACGATCCGGCATTATAATTCTGCCCGCCTGTGCTATACCGGTATCCGCCGTCCTTACGGTATTGCTCTGTGCCTGCACTTCCAAACTTGACCTTCTTTCCGGACAGCAGCTTGGTCAGGTACTGGCCGCTCACTCTTTGGTCACCCGCTTGCAGGTTCCAGTTCTGCTTGGGCGCTTTCCCAGGGCATGCAGCACTTGCACTGCCGGCAGCGAACAGCGCAGCGGCAAAAACAATAAAACTCTTCATTGAACGTCCTCCCTCTTCGCCAGCCTAGGTTGAACCCGCCACGCCGACAACAGTCTTTCCGCTACTGCAGCGCAGCAAGAATTGCTGCAGCCGCAAAATTCACTTGCAAGCTTCCACGCAATTTAATAACTCGAAGGGCGAAAATTCTGCAATTTCCTTACCCCGGGAGGTTTCCGCATGTCATTCCGCATCCAGCCCGCAGCCCCTGCGCGCCCCAACCGCTGCCAGCTGTTCGGCCCTGGCTCCAAGGTCAAGCTGTTCGAAAAGATGGCGGCCTCGGCGGCGGACGTCATCAACCTCGACCTTGAGGATTCGGTGGCCCCCACCGACAAGGACCAGGCCCGCGCCAATGTGATCGAGGCGATCAACGGCGTCGACTGGGGCAGCAAGTACCTGTCGGTGCGGATCAACGGGTTGGATACGCCTTACTGGTACCGCGATGTGGTGGATCTGCTGGAGCAGGCCGGTGACCGGCTCGACCAGATCATGATCCCCAAAGTCGGTTGCGCCGAAGACGTCTATGCAGTGGACGCGCTGGTCACCGCCATCGAGCGCGCCAAGGGCCGGACCAAGCCGATTTCCTTCGAAGTAATCATCGAATCGGCGGCGGGCATTGCCCATGCCGAGGACATCGCAAAATCCTCCCCCCGCCTGCAGGCGATGTCGCTGGGCGCGGCGGACTTTGCCGCTTCGATGGGCATGCAGACCACCGGCATCGGCGGCACTCAGGAAGATTACTACATGATCCGCGACGGCCAGAAGCACTGGTCGGACCCCTGGCATTGGGCCCAAGCGTCCATCGTCGCCGCCTGCCGCACCCATGGCATTCTGCCGGTCGACGGGCCGTTCGGCGACTTCTCGGACGAAGACGGCTATATCGCCCAGGCGAAACGCTCGGCAACGCTGGGCATGGTCGGCAAATGGGCGATCCACCCCAGCCAGATCGCGCTGGCCAACCAGGTCTTCACCCCGTCTGACGAAAAGGTCCAGGAAGCGCGCGAAATTCTCGCCGCAATGGAAGAAGCCAAAGCGTCTGGCGCCGGTGCCACCGTGTACAAAGGCCGTCTTGTCGACATCGCCTCGATCAAGCAGGCTGAGGTGATTGTGGCGCAGGCCGAACTGATCGCGGGCAGCTGACGCCGGCCTGTGATACAAGGTTTCTGAAGGGCGTCCCGCTGGGACGCCCTTTTTAGTTTGAGGAGGCAGTTTCATG
This sequence comes from Leisingera sp. ANG-Vp, assembly GCF_000813725.1. Classification (GTDB taxonomy): domain Bacteria; phylum Pseudomonadota; class Alphaproteobacteria; order Rhodobacterales; family Rhodobacteraceae; genus Leisingera. Next base: position 69,474 of record NZ_JWLD01000008.1, on the reverse strand, counting down.
AGCAAAGCCACATTGCTGCACACGGCTGCAGTGCATGCCGCCACCTTTGATGCGCTGGCGCCTGAAGCAGACTTCGACCATCAGGTCCGCCCCGACTGGCTGGAGCGTGCCCAGGGCGGGATTGACATCTCCCTGCGCCGCGAAATCACCGAAGCGGTGCAGTCAGCGGACGGCACGGTGCTGTGCTCCTGCACCACAATCGGCGAGGCGGCAGAAGACGCCGGCGCCATCCGCATCGACTGGCCAATGATGCAAGAGGCCGCGCGTTTGGGCGGACCGGTGCTGATGGCCTACTGCCTGGACAGCACCGCGGAGCCTTCGGCCGCACTGCTGCACCGGGCTTTCGGAGATCAGGATCCGCAGCTCGCCTGCCTGCAATTGGGACGGCACTGGCCGCTGTTTGAAGCCGGAGACAGCGGCGGATTTGCCCAAGCCATTGCCGCGGATGTGCTGCAAGCGCTGGAAGGGGGCACCTTCGACTGCGTGGTGCTGGCGCAGGCCTCGATGGCGGGTGCAGCGGAATATGTCCGCGCAGGCACAAATGTGCCGGTTCTGGCTTCGCCGGACCTGGCGGCAGCCTACCTGCTCGCACAAGGCTAGCTGCCCGGCCAAGGCCCCTGCCCTGCCGGTTCTTGCTGTCTTTGTTGCATGACCCTGGGCGTCAAAGCTGCCAGGCAATCAGGAAGTGGCGGCGCCGCCAAAGGGCGGAAATGGACGGGCGTATCCGCCCGCGTGCTAAACGTTGTCTCTGCACGTCCCCCTGGTGTCGGGAACCTGTTCCTGGAGTGCCAGGGGTGTCAGGCCCGGCGTTGACCGCGATCACGGGACACAATGAACCGGGCCGCTTAAGATCAGGAAAGCGGTGCGTGCGCCGGATGCGCAACACTTGCGGCCGCGCGCCTGCAGAAAAGGCAGCGCAGTGAGTATTTGAACAAAGAAGAAGCGGACAGTTTTTGCTCTTCTTCTTTGTAAAAATACTCAATTCCCCGGCAGGCCGGGGATCACGCCCGCATGTCCTTGGGCGACCCCATCACCACATAGGTTGTGATTCCGGTGACATAGGGGGATGTGCCCAGAATATCGGTGTGGAACCGCTTGTAGCTGGGCAGATCGGCGCATTCGACGCGCAGCAGGTATTCGATGGTGCCGGTGATATTGTGGCATTCCACCACTTCCGGCGCGGCCTGCATGGCGCGCTCGAAGGCCAGCTGCGCTTCCTTGGTGTGCTCGCCCAGGCCGACGCCGATGTAGGTGACAAAGCCGTGCCCCATCTGTTCGCGGTCCAAAACGGCGCGGTAGCCGGTGATGATGCCCGCGCGCTCCAGCTCCTGCACCCGGCGCAGGCAGGCGGAAGGGGACAGCCCGACCCGCTCGGCCAGCTCCAGGTTGCTGATGCGGCCGTCGCGGGAGAGTTCTTGCAATATCTGCTGGTTTATCCGGTCTGTTTTCGCCATTAGTTGCGAAAATAAGCTGCAAGCGCTGCAGAACGCAATTACATTTGGCCGGTTTCGCGCAATGCTTTTGCGCATGACTTATGAACTTCTCACCGCGCTGGCACTGTTTGCCTTTGTCTCCTCGATCACTCCGGGGCCGAACAACCTGATGCTGATGGCGTCCGGCGCGAACTTCGGCTTCCGCCGCACCATCCCGCATATGCTGGGGGTGGCGCTGGGGTTTGTGTTCATGGTGCTCTTGGTCGGGGCCGGGCTGGTGCAGGTGTTTGATGCCTTTCCGGTCAGCTACACGGTGCTGAAGGCGGTTTCGGTGGTGTACCTGCTGTGGCTGGCCTGGAAGATTGCCAATGCCGCACCGGTGGAAGCCAAGGGCGGGGCTGGCACTCCGATGACCTTTCTGCAGGCGGCCGCGTTTCAATGGGTGAACCCCAAGGCCTGGGCGATGGCCCTGACCGCGATCAGCGCCTACACGCCGGATCAGACCCTGACGGCAATTCTGCTGGTGGGCGTGATCTTCGGCGCCATCAACCTGCCCTCGGTCGGCTCCTGGACGGTGCTGGGCCAGCAAATGGCGCGGTTCCTGACCAGCCCGCGGCGCCTGACCCTGTTCAACTGGACCATGGCAGTTCTGCTGGTGGCTTCGCTTTATCCGGTGATCTGGCCGCAGTAAGGCGAAACGCCCTCTCGGCCCGCAGGGGCGGAGCGCCCGCCCGCTGCACCGGGGCGGGCGCTGCCCTGCCAGCGGCAGGGCGGCGGTTCCCAGCAGGCGCTTACTTCAGCGGCAGGCAGATCTCGGTCAGCAGCTCCTCAGGCGCGGTGTCGCGCGGGTTGTTGAGGTAGATTTCGAAACAGGGCTGGTCAGCCGGTTCCTCGCCCGACTGCGGCAGCCAGTTGCCGAACAGGCTGTCATAGGCGGCGTGGATGCCTGAGTACGGCCCCTTGAAGGTCAGCACCGCGGTCTTGCCGCCTGCAAGCGTGACCTCCTCCATGCCGTCCGGAACCGCATCACCGGAAAACTCGGCGCCGGCGAAACTGCGCAGGTCCGCCTCGGCCACGACGTCCGGGCTGTCGAAATAGACGCCCAGAACCGCGCCGACCTGCGGCCACAGCCCGCGGCTTTCGCAGATGGCGCCGAATGCTTCAAAGCTCTTGCCGATTTCATAATAGGCGCCTTGGTGCGGCAGCCCTGCCAGACGGCGGGCGGGCTCAGTGCGGGTAATCACATCATGCATGGGGTAGCTTCCTGTTTTCAGATCGGGGTTGGGCAGCCGCAATTGCCCGGCGCGGCGGAAGGCCGCCGGGCTGCTGCCGTAAGCGTCAGAGAAAGCACGCGAGAAGCTGCCCTGGCTGGGATAGCCCGCCTGGGACGCGATCTGTGCAATCGTCAGCCCGTCCTGCACCAGCCAGACCGCGGCCCGGTGCAGCCGGATGCGGCGCACGGCCTGGGCGCAGGTCTCGCCGGTCAGGGCGCGGAACACCCGGTGCCAGTGGAACCGCGACATCGCCGCCACATCGGCCAGCGTGTCCAGCGACAAGTCGCCGTCCAAATGGTCGTGGATATAGGCCAGAACGCGCAGGATGCGGTCTTCGTAGCTGGCGGCCATTGGCAGTGTCTCCAATAGTTTTTCTCTGCCCTCAGGTGATGGCATGGGTGCAGATCACAAATCTTGCTGAGTTACAGTGTTTGACCTGAGCGGTCTGAGATCCGCTATTAACTGGCGGGTTTTCCTGGCGGCTTCCAGCGACATTGACACCGCCCAGCCCGTATCAAGCGACCGCTGCTCCAGAACGGCGAATGAATATCTGTAGCGAAGCCCAGTCTTGAAATCGGCAATCAGAAAATCGCACGCCCATCGCCAGCCATCCGGCTCTTCAAGCCAAATGGGTACAGATGATGTACAGCTGATGTCAGTCCGGAACCCGTCCCGGCTTCTGCCGCGCATGGCCAGGCCTACGGTTTCGGCTTCCGAGCCCTTGCTTACCGGCCGCCTGCGATAGATTACTGGCTCCGCCGGATTGACGGCACTGCGCTCTTCATCCGGAGCGGCTAAGAGGTCAGTGCCAGCATACACTTTAAGCAAGAAGAATTCCCCGGGCATGCCGCGGGCCTTCGCAAACGCGCCAAACTCGCCCCCGAAACCGAGGCTTAGAAAAGCCGCAGCCATTGGTTCAGACTGCGGGCCATCCAAACAGAATGAAGGCCTCCTGCTGCCATTGGCGTTTGGTCCTTCAGGGGTTTCATGGCGGAAGCGGACTCCGTCTACGGTTCGGAATCTTGCTGAGAACCGTGCTGGAACTTCGATAAGGTTGCCCTCAATATCCAGCACCGCTGTTTCGGAGAAATGGCAGGCGGCGAGACGCGCCTCTTTAGCAGCTCGGGATTGCCCGGACGTCCAGTACAGCCACCAGACAAACAACGTCAGCAAAACCAAACCGATCAGCAGGATAGTGCCCGCAACTGTTGCTGCGCCTTGTAAAAAAGCCTTCAATGCTGACATCTCAAAATTCCCGCCTAATCCACCGGCTGACGCGGACAGTTGCATCCCGGGCGTCCTAAGTCCATATAACGGCAAACCTGCAGAGCAGAGGCGATATGACCCAGTATCTGGAATTCGAAAAACCGCTGGCCGAAATCGAAGGCAAGGCGGAGGAACTGCGGGCGCTGGCGCGCGCGAACGAGGAAATGGATGTGGCAGACGAGGCCGCGGCGCTGGACGCCAAGGCCGCACAGCTGCTGCAGGATCTCTACAAGGATCTGACCCCCTGGCGGAAGTGCCAGGTGGCGCGCCATCCCGACCGGCCGCACTGCAAGGATTACATCGAGGCGTTGTTCACTGAGTACACGCCGCTGGCCGGCGACCGGAACTTTGCCGACGATCTGGCGGTGATGGGCGGCCTGGCCCGCTTCAACGACCAGCCGGTGGTGGTGATCGGCCACGAGAAAGGCCATGACACCAAGTCGCGGATCGAGCGCAACTTCGGCATGGCGCGCCCCGAGGGCTACCGCAAGGCAATCCGTCTGATGGAGATGGCCAGCCGATTCAAACTGCCGGTGATCACCCTGGTGGACACCGCCGGCGCCTACCCCGGCAAAGGCGCCGAGGAGCGCGGCCAGTCGGAAGCCATCGCGCGGTCGACCGAGATGTGCCTGCAGATCGGCGTGCCGCTGATCTCGGTGATCATCGGCGAAGGCGGCTCCGGCGGCGCGGTGGCCTTTGCCTCGGCCAACCGGGTGGCGATGCTGGAGCATTCGATCTATTCGGTGATCTCGCCTGAGGGCTGCGCCTCGATCCTGTGGAAGGATGCCGAGAAGATGCGCGAAGCGGCAGAAGCGCTGCGCCTGACCGCGCAGGACCTGCAGAAGCTGGGTGTGAACGACCGGGTGATCCCGGAGCCGATGGGCGGCGCGCACCGCGATGCCAAAGCGGCGATGGCAGCCGTCGGCGGCGCGATCCAGGAAATGCTGGACGAGCTGTCGGAGAAAGACGCGGCCGAGCTGGTCAAGGACCGGCGCCAGAAGTTCCTTGCGATCGGCTCCAAGGGGCTGGCGGCGTAAGCGCGGCGCAAGATATGAGACTTTGAAACCCGGCCCTGGCGCCGGGTTTTTTGTTTCAGAGCACGTCTGCTAAGACTTTCAATCGGTTGGAGGCCGTCTGTCTCCGCAAACGCTGTTTGGCCGGCACAAGAAACCGCGTGCGGGTCACTTTTGCTATCTCAATCCCTTGACCTCATAAAGCGGACCGCAGCGGATTTGTTCGAGCTCAATTCTGCGAAGCCGGACTCAAAGGCCTTGAGCTCAACTCCGAAAGCGTTGCGGAATGCCGCCCTCCGGCTTTCGCCTTTGCCAAGCCGCCGCCAGTACGCAAAAATTGCGTCCCCACCGGCCCGTCCCGCCAGCAGCTCTACCGCCAGCAAAGAGACGCGATACTGCTCCAGACTGGTGACCGAACCCGGCCTTTGCATGCCTGTCAGCACCACTCCGGACGACTGCTGTATCTTTTGCAGATCCGAGATACGCGGTCCGGTGAACCCTCGCTGCTTTTTCCGCCAGTACCGCAGCTCAAAATACTCGGCACTGCCTTCGACCAGCCATTCCGGACCAAGCAGCACTTCTCCAGAGGGCGTTCTGCCGCGGCGGCTGGCCTCGTTTGCCAGCACGTGCTGGAGCACATGCATGTATTCGTGAGTGATGAGCGCCCCAAGCTCCATTTTCAAGTCGCGGGTCCAGCGTCTGGGATTCGAACGGTAAACGGCGGTCAGGGGTTTCCAGCACAGAGCCAGAGCATTGTAGTAAGTGATCCCGGAAACGTGCCTGCCCAGGCGGCAGACCATGGCGACACGGCGTTTCAGGTTGCCCGGCACAGGGTGCCCGGACTGGCGCAGCGCGGAAGCCAGTTTCCGGGCCAGGAAATCTGCATCCTCCGAACCATACACGGAAACGGTAGAAGCCGGTCTAATCCCCCACCACTTTTGAAAAAACGTCTCAACGCCAGTGTGCAACTTTTCAACCAGCTCCTGCGCAGCAGGCCCGGCTGCACCGGACGTCTGCACCTCTGCGCTGACTATGGTTGGACAGCAAATGAAGAATAGCCCTGCAAGAAGCGCACGCATATGATGCCTTTCCCAAACATTGCAGTCGAAGATCCGAGGGGCTTGCTTCATGGCGCATCCGCTGCCCCTTCGTCTGTCCCGGCTGCAGGTCACTCATTCATGCCATCAATCTTCTACAAGAGAAATACATGAAAGCGCGGCACTCCCGCGCCCGCGCAACTCCAGCTGGCGCCGACGCCACTGGCGGCCTTGGGCAAGGGCAATTTTTCAAATTGACCGGAGCGAGCAGGAGCCTCCCCTTCCGCTTTCCGAAGCCCCAGCTGGAACCTTGAGCTAGCCCGCCAGCAGCCGCAGCCCCTGTGTCACATCCGAGCGCACCGCCAGCCGCAGGCCGGGCTCGTCGCCGGCTTTCAGCGCAGCAATGATCAGCCGGTGGTTCTGCGGCGGGTCGGTGCGGCGCAGGCGGCCGTAAAGCGCGCGCATAGTGGGGCCAAGCTGCAGCCAGACGGTCTCCGCCATCGCCAGCATGGCCGGCGCCTGGGCGCGCAGGTAAAGGGTGCGGTGGAACTCCAGATTGGTGCGGATATAGCCCACCGCATCGCGTTTGGAGACCATCTCGGCTACGGTCGCATTGATCATCTGCAGCCGGTCGATCAGCGCCATATGGGCGCGCGGCAGAGCGCGGCTGGCAAGCTCCACCTCCAGAAGCGCGCGCAGGGCAGCCAGCTCTTCGATCCGCTCATTGGTCAGTTCCGGCGTCGACACCCTGCCTGAAGTCGAGAGAAACAGCGCGCCCTCCGCTGCCAGGCGCCGCACGGCTTCGCGGGCCGGGGTCATCGAGACCTCGAATTCGCGGCCGATGCCGCGCAGGGTGAGCGCGGCGCCGGGGGTGACCTCGCCATGCATGATGCGGGTGCGCAGGGCACGGTAGACGCGGTCATGGGCCGGCGCGGCAGCGTCGTGGGAAGAGCGGGCAGTCAAATTCATCCCCTCATGTGATCACAAAGCCCGCCGCCGTCAAGCGGGCAGATCCGCACGTGTGATCACGGGGCGCCTTCTGAAGACGCCGGCGGCGGATCACGGCCGCCCCGGCAGCCCGGCGAGGCTGAGACTGCTGCGCAGACGCTGCCGCGCCCCCTCAGCGCTGAAGGCAAATGCACCGGCGGCCTCATCCAAGGTCAGCCCTGCGGCCTGCAGCCCGGCACAGGTGCCGCCGGCCTCTTTGAACCGGCCTGCTCCTGCAAGCCCGGCGCAATGCACGGCTTGCGCCAGCTGTGCCTGCGGCTCCTGCTCCAGCGCCTGGAGCGCCGACGCCATTGCGGCGTCCTCCTGGCCTGCGGAGAAGAGCATAGCCGCGCGCAGATTGTGGTACAGCGGCGGCGGCACCGGGTTGAGCCGCAGAGCCGTGGCATAGGCTGCCTCAGCCGCCGGGCCTTCCCCGGCAAGGTGCAGCAGCCAGGCCCGCAGCAGATGGCCGTCCGCATCATTGGGATAGGCCTGCGCCAGCTTTCCTGCCAGATCAAGTGCCGCTGCGGGGCGGCCGTCGAACTGTGCCGCAACCGCGCGCACGCGCAAGGTTCCGGCGGTTTCCGGCGCGCCCTCAAGCCGCTCAGCCGCCCTTGCGGCGCGCTGCGGCAGGCTGGCAAGCGGGCCGGTCAGAAAGTCCAGCTCCAGCCCGGCCTGCAGCACCTGCGCCTCTGCCAGGCTGGGGTCCAGCAGCAAGGCCTGCTGCAAGGCCAGCCCGGCTGCACCGTTCCTGCCCTCAGCCAGTTTGCTGCGCGCCACCAGCAATTGCATCATTGCCTGGTCCGGAACACGTACTGCCGGCGCTGCGGGCACCGGCTGGCCGAAGTAAGACAGGATATCCGCAGCGGCCGCGGAAACCAGCTCCGGCAGGCCCGCCTGCCGCCGCGCAGGCAGGCCGGCCTGTCCGGAAGCGCCATGGATCCGCAGCCGGATGCCCTGCAGCGGATCACCCGGCAAATGGCCGCTGACAAGATACTGTGCGCCCAGCAGCTGTGCAGCCCGCTCCGGCGGCAGGCCGGCCGCCGCCAGGCTGCTGTCCGGTGCAACCACCGCCAGACCCGGCGCTGCAGACAAGCTGCGGATCACCTCTCCCGACAGCGCCTGAGCCAGCTCCGGCGGCCCCGCCGCTGCGGTGAAAGGCAGCACTGCAATCAGCGGCGGCAGCTGCGCAGTTTCAGCGGAAGGCGGCGGCCGGTCCTGCTGGCTGCGCGGGAGGCCGGGAAGCCCGGCCAGCCACCATCCCCCGCCCGCAGCCGCCAGCACGGCACAGGCTGCGGCGGCAGTTAAAACGGGCCGCCAGGACCGCGTTTGCGAAGGCTTTGCCTGGGCCGTCCGCTGTATCCGGGCCTGTGCGGCAGCCTGGCTCAGGCTGGGCAGCGAGGTCAGCTCCTCGCCCAGCGCATAGGCCTGCACCGGTTCCGGAAGATTCTTGACCTCGTGCAGGCCCAGATCCTCGAACTTGTAAGGGATGCGGTTGCGCACCTGGCCGTAAGCTGCTGCCGACAGCGCCACCCCGCCGACCGGAGCCAGTGCCTCGAGCCGGGCAGCGATATTGACATCATCGCCGTAAACATCGCCCTGCGCGATAATCACCTCGCCCAGATTGATGCCGATCCGGAGTTTCAGGTGGCGCCCCCGGGCGGCGCCTGCCTGGATCTGCGCCGCCGCCTCCACCGCGGAAATCACACTGGGAAAGACCGCCAGCACCCCGTCGCCCATCAGCTTGACGATGCGGCCCTGATGGGCGCGGACCGCCGGAGCGATCAGGTTTTGCTGCTGCGCCAGCACCTGGTTGAGCGTGCCCGCTTCATCCTCGGCCATCATCCGGCTGAAGCCGGAGACATCCAGCACGAAGATGGCAGCAAGGCGGCGTTGCGGTTTGTCTGGCACGGGCGGGGCCTCGGGAACCGGGAAAACGGGAAACAGGAACCTGACCTGAGTTTAGCCCGCCCGGCCCGCGCGGCAAAGCACCGGTTTCAATCGCCGAAGCGGTAGCGGTGCAGGCTGGCGCCGTTTTCGCGCAGCCAGGCGCGCGGGGCCTGATAGCGGCCGTGGATCCGCTCCACCGTGTCCCAGAACGCCTGGGAATGGTTCATCTCCTGCAGATGCGCCACCTCATGGGCAGCGACATAGCGCAGCACCGACGGCGGCGCCAGGATCAGCCGCCAGGAATACATCAGCCCGCCATCCGCAGTGCAGGAGCCCCAGCGCGAGCGGGTGTCGCGCAGCGTGAGGCGGCTGTAGCCCTTGCCGAGCCGCGCGGCATAGAAATCCGAAGCTTCGGCCAGCCGGTTGCGGGCCAGCTCCTTGAGATAGCGCTGCAAGGGCCGTCCCGGATTGTCCCCCGGCACTGCAATGCGGCCTGCGTCCAACTGGATGCGGCGGCCCGGGGCGCGTTCAACAACCCGGTCCTGGCCATCGACGGGCAGCACCGCGCCAAAGGCGGCTTCCACCGCTTCCGGGTGCTTCTTCAGGTGCGAGCGGATCCAGTCCGCCTTTTCCTCGGCAAAGGCGAGCGCTGTGCGCTCGGGCAGGCCTTTGGGCAGGGTCAGCGTCACCCGCCCGTCCAGCGAGGAGATACGCAGGCTGATCCGCCGTGCCCGCGCAGAACGGCGCAGGGTGAGCGGCACCGGCGGCTCCCCGGGAAGGTGATGTTCGGCCATGCAGGCGCCCCTTTCCAGGCTTTGGCTTTGACAGTGCCCCCCTCATATGGCAAGGCACCGGAATCGTCGATACGACTCACCAGTAAATCAAGGGGATCCACATGCCCAAGGAAGAATGGGGTGTAAAGCGCGTCTGCCCCACCACAGGCAAGCGCTTTTATGACCTGAACAAGGACCCGATCGTCAGCCCCTACACCGGCGAGGTGGTCGAGCTGGACACCGGCAAGACCCGGATGATCGAAGCCGATGCCGAAGATGCGGCCACCCTGAAGGCCAAAGAGAACATGGACGCGGATGACGTGGTCCTGGAAGATGATGACGACGTCGATGTCGATCTGGGCGATGACGTCCTGGACGATGACGATGATGATGACAACGTCTCGCTGGACGACATCGCCGACATGTCGTCGCCGGACGACGATTCCTGAGACGGATCAAACGGTTCGGGGCGGCCTCCAGCCGCCCTGGGCTGTCTGCCGGCGGAACCCGGAAAAAATTTGGACCCCGGCGCATTTTCCGCTTGCAGCCTGCGCCGCCGTCCCGTAAACGACGCTCACACCGCAAGACGGGCCGCACCGGAGACGGAACGGACACACCGCAGCGGACAGGTTTGGGGCCTTAGCTCAGTTGGGAGAGCGCTTGCATGGCATGCAAGAGGTCAGGGGTTCGACTCCCCTAGGCTCCACCAAATCTTCAGTGTAAAGCATCAGATACTTTCACCGTTTCCGTCAAAACGTTTGCCTTTGACGTACAGACGGGGGCTGGTTCTCCTTGGAAATTTCTTGCTGTACCGGCTTGCGCCTAAATCATCGATGTTTTTCGGCCTCTTCCAGTTTCAGGTTCGATGAGGGCTGCAGCAAGACCGCCGCTCGGGTTCCATCCAACAAGGAGGACAGCAGCGGAGGCCGCGGCTCCCCTCAGAATGTTTCGGCGGGACGTATTCGGGGTCATCTTCAACCGTCCAGAATTTCAGCAGCACGCAAAACGCTGGCCCGGATGCGCTGGTACGCAGCACACCGGCAGGCAATCCCGGACATGTAATCCTCGGTGCCTTCAGCTGTGGGGCTGGGGTTTTCCGCGAGCAGCCCCACCGCAGAAATGATCTGCCCGGACTGGCAGTAGCCGCATTGAACAACATCCAGCTCCGGCCAGGCCTGCTGCAGTGCAGCCCCCCACAGCACCGCTGCCGATAGCCTCGATTGTGGTGACTTCCAAGCCTTCGGCATCCTCTACGTAAGTCTGGCAGGGTCGAACCCGTTCACCATCCAGATGCACAGTACAGGCACCGCATGAGGCAACACCGCAGCCAAACTTTGTTCCGGTGAGTTTCAGCTCATCAGCTTCCGCAGCAAGAATGAATTGCTGCAAGCCATGGCGGACCGGATCTATTCAAGGATGCTGCCCGCGAGGGACATAAAGGACGAGGATTGGGCCGCCCAGCTCACAGAAATCGCATCATCTGTCCGGAACGTTTATCTAGTGTTCCCGACAATCGGCGTGGAAGTGACCAGCCTGTCCGACTCTGATGCCAGAGCAGCCAGCTACGTTGTTGAGGCGATCTACCACGCTCTGGGCAGATCCGGGCTACCGGATAGGCAAGTCCCTGTATTCGCGGAAGTTCTGCTTTCTATAGCAATTGGCGTTGGCACTGGTGAACACGTGTTCGGCCCCGATCCAGCACACGGCAAGGCGCTGGTCAGGCAAAAGCAGGCAAGGCTCGATCCTGCAGAATTCCCGAGCTTAACCCGCCATCTGGGCAGCCCCATTCCTTCAAACGAGGAAGTGTTCGAACTTGCAGTTCAAATGCTGATCGGCAGGATCTCAGCATGTGCCGCCGCAAGCCCGAAAAGCTGAGCTCTCACGGCGGAAACCGCCGAAGGAACTGCAGCCGCCTGTCAGCGCCCGTCACTGAGGACAGGCAACTGAATGATAAACGTTGCAGAGCAGGTCTTGGATCTGCTGCTGGGCACGTCCAGCGGGTTTCTTAAGCCCAGAACCGCTCTTGCACATGGGCAGCCCGCGGCCCTTGCGGTGTTTCCACGGTCAGGGCGGTTCCATCCTGCCAATGGCCGGCATCCACCATGCCGATGGCCACATTCGTCCCGAAATCCGGCGACCAGGCAGCAGATGTCACCTGGCCAACCCGTACCCCTTCCTTAAGCAAAGGCCAGGCTTTGCGCGGCGGGATCACAGCGCCGCCGGGGATCGAAACCGCCCGGATCTGCCTGGCCGGTCCGCTGGCCAGTTCAGATGCCAAGGCCTCCCGACCGATGAACGCACTGCCTTCCGCAGGCTTGCAAAACTTGCCCAGCCCGCATTCCAGCGGAGTGTTTTCCATCGTCATGTCGTTGCCATAGCTCAGCAGCCCGCCTTCGATCCGCTCAATCAGGTTCGGGCAGCCCGGCCGGACATTCAAATCTGCGCCGGCCTCGAACAGCGCGCCCCACAGCGCCATGCCATGTTCGGAGCCTTCGACGTAGATCTCGAAACCGCCCTGTTTCGAATACCCGGACCGCGCCACGACATAAGACCTGCCCGCAAAGGCCAGCCGCTTCTGGCGGAAGAAGCGGATGTCATGCACCGCGCTGCCAAAGACCCGCTCCATAAGCGCGTCCGCCTTGGGGCCCTGCACCGCCAGCGGCGACACATCAGGCTCAAAGACCCGGACATTCATCCCAGCCCCGATGGCAAGCCCCTTGACCCAGAGCAGCAGATCGCTGTCTGCAATCGAGATCCACCAGCGCGTATCGCTGTGTTTCACCGCCACCGGATCATTGAGCATCCCGCCCCTGTCATCCGTGACCGGAACGTAATAGCACTGGTCATCCTGCATCCGTGACAGATCGCGGGGGGTCAGCATCTGCATCAGGCGCTGCGCGTCAGGCCCGTTCAGCTCAATCTGGCGCTCCACCGCCACGTCCCAAACCTGCACATGGGTCTTCAGGTGGCGGTAGTCGGCTTCGACACTCTCAAACACAGTCGGCAGCAGCATGCGGTTATAGACGGTGTAGGCCTTCACCCCTGCGGCCTCGACGCCAGGCGTGAACGGGGTATCGCGCAGGCGGCGCGAGTGGGAAACAATGTGGTTCATTCAGGTTCTCATGGATTTGGCGGTTTCACGAAGCTGGAACTTCTGGATCTTGCCGGTGGAGGTTTTCGGAAGCTCGGTGAAGACAACGGCCTTGGGCCTTTTGAAGCCGGCCAGATGCGCGCGGCAAAACTGGATGATGCTTTCGGCTGAGGCGTCAGCGCCGGGGCGCAGTTCGACAAAAGCGCAGGGACTCTCGCCCCATCTTGCGTCGGGCATGGCAACCACCGCTGCGGCCTGCACTGCGGGATGGCGGTAGAGGACGGCCTCCACCTCGACCGAGGAGATGTTCTCGCCGCCCGAGATGATCACGTCCTTCAGCCGGTCGCGGATCTGCATGTAGCCGTCCGGATGCACAACAGCGCCGTCGCCGGACCAGAACCAGCCGTCCTCAAAGGCCTTCTCTGTCGCCGCGGCGTCCTTGTAATACCCCTTCATCACGGTGTTGCCCCGCACGGCAATCTCACCCTGTGCCGCACCATTGCGGGCAACCGCCCGGCCGCTGTCCCGGCCGATGACGTCCACCGCTTCCACCATTGGCATGGCTATCCCCTGCTGCGCCTGCAGTTCGGCCTGCCCGGCAGCATCCAGCCCGTCCCAGCCGTCCTGCCAAAGGCAGTTGGAGATATGGCCGAAGGTCTCTGTCAGCCCGTAGACCTGCATCACCTCAAGGCCCATCGCCTTGGTCTTTTGCAAAACCGGGGGCGGCGGCGGCGCACCTGCGGTCAGCACTTTGATGGCAGGCTCAAATACCCTCTCCGCCCCTGCCTCCGCCAGCATTTGCAGAACAATCGGCGCAGCTCCGAAATGGGTCACGCCATGGGTGCGTATGGCATCCAGGATCCGGTCCGCAGCAGGTGTTCTGGTGAACACCATGGTGCCGCCCAGCATGGCCACTGCCCAAGGGTGCCCCCAGCCGTTGCAATGAAACATCGGCACCACAGACAGGTAGACCGGGTAATGCGGCATCTGCCAGGCGGCCACCGTTCCCAGCGCCATAAGATAGGCGCCGCGGTGGTGATAGACGACCCCCTTGGGCCGTCCGGAGGTGCCCGATGTGTAGTTCAGCGCAATGGCATCCCATTCATCCTCCGGCAGGCCATGCGCAGCCGTCTCCGCGCCCTGTTCCAGCAAGTCTTCGTAAGACATGCCGCCAAGCGTTTCCGTGCATCCGGCCTCAGGGTCGGCAATTTCGATGACCGGTATCGAACGCCCCAGCAGCTTAAAAGCATTGGCCAGCAGCGGGATCAGCTCCCGGTCGGCGATCACAAGCCTGCTGTCGGCATGATCCAGAATGTAGGCAATCGTCTCTGCTTCCAGACGGGTGTTCAGCGTGTTGATCACAGCCCCGGTCAGCGGCAATGCAAAATGAAGCTCAAACAATTCCGGGATGTTCGGGCACAGCACCGACACCGTGTCGCCCTTGCCGATCCCCTGCGCCGCCAGGCCGCTGGCTATGCGCCGCACCCGGGCCGCGACGTCCGACCAGCTGCGCCGCAGCCCGCCATAGATCACCGCAGTCCGGCTTCCGTGCAGGCTTTCTGCCCGGTTCAGAAACGACACCGGTGACAAGGGCACATAGTTGGCGGCTGTCTTTTCAAGGCGGGCATAGAGCTCTTGCATGGTCTTCCCCATTCGATGAATGCGCGGCTTTTGAAATTCAATAGTTCGCCTTCATGCTTTGGGGTATAAGGAAAAAATCACTGCATGGATTGAATTTTTCAATGACAGAAACTCTGCCGCCCCTGAAAGCCCTGCGCGCGTTCGAAGAGGCATTCGCGCGCCGGAGCTACACCGCCGCCGCCAAGGCGCTGAATGTGCAGCAGCCCGCCGTCAGCTATCAGATCAAGCGCCTGGAAGAGGATCTGGGCACAGCGCTGTTCACCAAGGAGCGCGGCCGCCTGGAGCCAACGGCAGCAGCCAATGAATTGTTTGATACCCTCTCGCAGTCCTTCGATGCCATCCGCCGAACATCCGACAGGCTGCGGCAAACGGCTTCGGCATCTCCGGTGACCATCGCGACCTACCCGGGCATCGGCGCCTACTGGCTGTCCTCCCGGCTGCCGGAGCTGTCCGGCGCCCTGGGTGTCCCGGCAAGGGTGGTCACGCTGGTCAAGGATGCCGATCTGCTGCGCGAAGACGCTGATTGCCGGATCATCTTCGGCAAGGGCGATTGGCCCGGCCAGGATGCCCGGCTGCTGTTTCGCGAACAGGTCTGCGCGGTGGCTGCGCCTGCCCAGGCTGAGAGGGTCCGGCGCGCACCGCAAGGGGAATTCCCGGCGGATCTGCCGGTGATTGAACAGGAAGACCCGGAACACCGCTGGATCGGCTGGGACGACTGGCTGCGCCAGACCGAATCCGGCCTTGCCCTGCCGGCCGGGCGCACTGCTGTCAACGACCACGGGCTGGCTCTGCACATGGCCCTGTCCGGCGCTGGCATCGCGCTCGCCTGGCTTGGCGTGGTTGAGGACCTGCTGGCCGGCGGCAGCCTGGTGCGGCTGTCGGAAGACACCGCTGTCTCTGAAGCAGGCTATTGGCTGACCGGCCGCCCCGGTTTCTTTGAAACGCGAAGAGGGCGGACGATCCTGAAGGTTCTGACCGGGCCGCAGCCCGGCAGCGGCCGGACCTAGCTGTTGGGCCGGACCCGCGCCGCGGTTTTATTGGCAAAAGCCTCCAGCCGTTCGCGTGCGGCAGGCTGGGTGTTCACCACCCCGGCCACCACCGCCTCGGCATAGGCTGCATCCATTCCCGACATATTGTTCAGATGGCTGATCGCCGAACAGATGGCGTAATTGGTCAGCGGCAGGTTCTGAGCGACCTTGTCCGCCAGTTCCAGCGCCTTGTCAAAGCTTGAGCCTTCGGTGATGTATTGCGCCAGGCCCAGGTCAACGGCCTCCTGCCCCTGATAGACCCGGCCTGTCAGGATCATGTCGATCATCCGGTATTTGCCGATCATGTCAGAGACCCGGATGGTGGCGCCACCGCCGGTGAAGATGCCGCGCTGGCCTTCGGGCAGGGCAAAATAGGTGGTCTGGTCCATCACCCGGACATGCGCTGCACTGGCCAGCTCCAGCCCGCCGCCGACAACTGCGCCTTTCAGCGCTGCAATCACCGGAACCCCGCCGTACTCCATCTTGTTGAACGCCTCGTGCCAGCGCAGGCAGACATGCATGAAATCATCGGGGCTGCGGTCTTCTTTCCAATGCTCCACCAGATCGAGCCCGGCGCAGAAGTGATCGCCCTCGCCTGCCAGCACCACGGCCTTGACGCCGCCTTGATGGGCGTTGCTGAAAAAACGGACCAGTTCCTCGATCGTGGCCACGTCCAGCGCATTGCGTTTGGAAGGACGGTTCAGGGTGACGACATAGACACCGTTATCGCGCACCTCGATAGCGAGGTTTTCATAAGTCTTGGGGTCGGTTGCGTGGGACATGGGTCAGGCCTTTGCAGTGTTTGGAAGGCACTCGGCGTGCCGGTGTCTTTTGTGGGTCAGATCTCGAAATCAGCGTTCAGAACACTGGCGCTGCCGTTGATGATCCGGGAGCGTTCAGTGGCGCATTCCGCCAGGATGTGCTGGGCGAAAAACAGCGCGGTTGCGGTTTTGCGGGCCATGAACTCCCTGTCTTCGCCCTGCGCCAGCCTGGCGTCCGCCGCCAGCGCTGCGCGGCCCAGCTGCCAGCCCGCCGCGAGGGTGCCGGTCAGCATCAGGAAAGGCACGCTGCCTGCAAAACCCGCGTTGGGATCTTTCGGCGTGGCGTCCAGCAGCCAGGCAAGGCTGGCCTCGAAATGGCCGCGGGCCTCCGCCAGGCAGTCGGCGATGGCTTGCCCCGCAGCGCTGCCGCTGCGCAGGGCCGTTTCGGTTTCTGCAATCATGCCTGCAAACCTGCAGGCGGTTTCGCCGCCGTCCCGCAGCACCTGGCGGCCCAGAAGGTCATTGGCCTGGATGGCCGTGGTGCCCTCGTAGATCGGCAGAATCCGGGCGTCGCGGTAGAACTGCGCCACCCCCGTCTCTTCGATAAAGCCCATGCCGCCATGCACCTGCACCCCCAGGGACGCGGTCTCCACCGCCCGCTCGGTGCAGAAGCCCTTGACCAGCGGCACCAGGAATTCGGCCATTGCAGTGGCATCCCGCTCACCGCCGCCATGGTGTGCGAGGTCAAGCCAGCCGGCGGTTGCCATGGCCAGAGAGCGGCCGCCTTCGGTCAGCGCCCGCATCCGCAGAAGCATACGCCGCACATCCGGGTGCCCGATGATCGCAGCGGCCTCTTTGGAGCTGCCGTCCACCGGGCGGCTCTGGACCCGCTCGCGGGCATAGGCCACGGCGTGCTGGTAGGCGCGCTCGGCAACGGCAACCCCCTGCATGCCCACCGCAAACCGGGCAGCCCGCATCATCACGAACATATACTCCAGCCCGCGGTTCTCTTCCCCGACCAGGAAGCCGGTGGCCCCATCGTATTCCAGCACCGCAGTCGGGCTGGCGCGGACACCCAGCTTGTGCTCGATGCTGACGCAGTTGACCGCATTGCGGGCGCCCAGCGCGCCGTCATCGTCCACCAGGACCTTCGGCACAATGAACAGGCTCAGCCCCTTGGGTCCCGCCGGCGCTCCCGGCGTGCGCGCCAGAACCAGGTGAATGATGTTCTCGGTCAGGCTGTGCTCGCCATAGGTGATGAAGATCTTGGTGCCGGACACCGCATAGGTGCCGTCCGCAGCCGGTTCCGCCTTGCATCGCACCCGGCCCAGGTCGCTGCCCGCCTGCGGTTCGGTCAGATTCATGGTGCCGGACCAGCGGCCCGCAATCAGCGGCTCAAGATAGCGCGCCTTCTGCGCATCCGACCCGGTCAGCAGCAGCGCTTCCACCGCCCCGTCCGTCAGCAGCGGGCAGAGGCCGAAGCTCAGGTCTGCCGCGTTCAGCATCTCGGTTGCGGCGGCTCCGACGGCCTTCGGCAGGCCCATGCCGCCGAACTCCGCCGGGTGCGGCAGGCTCTGCCAGCCCATTTCAAGAAACTGCTGGTACGCCGCGCCATAGGCCTCCGGCAGCACAACATCTGTACCGTCAAAGCGTGCCCCGGTTTCGTCGCCCACGGCAGACAGCGGCGCAATCACCTCAGTGCAAAACCGCCCCAAGCCTTCCAGCGCCGCCTGCGCATCTGATGCGTCGATCCCGGCGAAGGCATCCAAAGCTGTGACATCCGGCCAGGCCGACAGGTGCTCAATGTTGAACATGACATCGCGAACCGGCGCCTGGTAGGTCATTTCCGCTGCTCCAGAAGAATTGTTTCTTCACGCCAAATACATGTTACCCTCCAGCAAATCCACGTCCATACTGGACAAGGTCCTTTCCAAAAGTGACAAACGGCAGCTCTACACGCAGCAATGGCAGTATCAGGCTCTTCAAATCTCGCCACCGTCTCATCGCAGTTTGCAGAAGACTGGATCACGGCGCTGCGGAGCTGCTGCAGCGCAAGCCAGCTCGCTTCGATCCTGCAACGCGCCGGGCTGAACCCGGAACCAGGCGGCCTGGCGCACCGCGTCACCCTCGACCAGATCGTCCGTCTCTACCAAATTGCAGCCGTCGAAACCGGCGACGAAATGACCGGGCTGTGGAGCCGCCCGGTGCGGTCCAGGGCCCTGCAGCATCTGCTGACAACGGTCAGCGCGGCCACTTCGCTGCCGTCTGCCCTGCATAGGTTTTCAACCTTCTGGAACCTGCTGCTGGATGACTACCAGCTCCATCTCAACCGCCGGAACGGCTGCATTGTCTTGCAGCTGATGCCTTGCGCCGATCTGCCGCCGCAGCGGTTTGGCCATATGCTGCTCCTAAAGCTGGCGCATGGGCTGCTGTCCTGGCTGGCAGGATATGAGGTGCCGGTCCGCGCTGTTCAGTTTGCTTTTGAACGCCCCGGATTTGCAGAGGACTACTCGGTGATCTTCCCCGCCCAGACCAATTTTCAGGCCCCCTGCTCGGCAATTGCCTTTGACACTGCAAAACTGGGACCGCCCGGCGCCCGCAGCAGTGCAGAGCTGAAAGCCTTTCTTGACCGGGCGCCGCGGGACTGGATCTTCACCAGTTTCCACGAGCACACCCAGTCGCTGCAGATCCGCGAGTTTCTTTACCGGAACAGCTGGGAGGCCTGCCATCTGGCCGGGGCCGCCCAGGCGCTGAAACTCACCCCCAGAACGCTGATACGGCGGCTGGAGGCCGAAAATACTTCCTTTCAGGCGATCAAGGACGGGCTGCGCCGGGATATTGCCATTCAGGACTTGCAGGCCGGGCAAAAAAGCATCGAGGAGATTTCACAGGACGTTGGATTTTCGTCTTCCGCGAATTTCCACCGGGCCTTTCGCCGATGGACAGGCGCAACGCCAAGTTCCTACCGGAAGCTGAAGGGGTGAAACCCGCCCCGCCGCCAGGACTGGGACGCCATGTGCGCCCCGCAGAACGCTGCCATGTCCGTTTGGGGGATCATTACCCCGCACTCATAACGCAAAGTTATATAACTCTGTTTGCTTTGAATGCTCCCGGGAATGGCAGCCGGTTAACATCCCGAAAAACATGACCCGCGCTTTGCGGGCGTGTGCATCCCTCCCGGCTTGCAGAGCAGGCTGGCTGCCCCGGGGGCAAACATCCGCCTTGGCAGCTGCCTCCTTCCGGTGCGTGATACACTGAAGCGGCGGAGCAGGCGGCGGCTTGCATTGGCGCAGCCAGCAGCAGGGCAAACACGCGCCAACCCAATGACGAACCTTAGGAGCAACCGAAGTGAGCAATTTCCTTAGCGAAGAGAATTCGGCAGAGACCGTGAACGCCCGAATGGGTGACAGCACAGATCCGCGGATGCGCCAGGTGATGACGTCTCTGGTCGAGCATCTGCACGCCTTCGTCAAAGATGTGGAACTCACCGAGCAGGAATGGGCCGCCGCGATCGGTTTCCTGACCCGGACCGGCCAGATCTGCAGCGCAACCCGGCAGGAGTTCATCCTGCTTTCCGATGTTCTGGGCCTGTCAATGCTAGTGGACGCAATCCACCACCGCCGCCCTAGCGGCGCCACTGAAAACACCGTGCTTGGCCCCTTCCATGTTGCCGGCGCGCCCGAGCGCGGGATGGGGGAAACGATCAGCCTGGACGGAGTGGGTGAAAGCTGCCTCTACCAGGGGCGGGTTCTGGATCTGGATGGCAATCCGGTTGCCAATGCCGTCATCGACGTGTGGTCGGACAATGCCGACGGCTACTACGACGTGCAGCAGCCGGACATTCAGCCGCCCATGAACAACCGCGGGGTTTTCCGCACCGGCGCGGACGGAACCTTCAGTTTCCGCGGCATCAAACCCGTCTCATACCCCATTCCGGATGATGGCCCGGTGGGGCAGCTGCTGGAACAGGTTGGACGCCACCCCTACCGGCCCGCCCATATCCATTTCCTTGTTAGCGCAGAGGGGTACGAGGGCATTACCACCCATATGTTTGTTGCCGGCGACCCCTATCTGGACTCGGATTCCGTGTTCGGCGTGAAACAGTCGCTGATTGCCGCGTTTGAAAAGCGCGCCGGCGCGGACACAGAATGGCAGGCCGCGTTTGATTTTGTCTTGAAAAAGGCCGAATAGGATTCCGCACGGCGGTCCCTGCGCTCCGTTTGCGCCAGTTCCAGCAAGGGGCTGAACCAGCTCCGGTTCTATTGGCCCCTGCCCTCCATCAGAGCTTTCTCCGCATGCAGAACAGTTGAGGCAAATTCTGAAAACGCCGCCTGAATGCTGCGGGTGAAGTTCCCCAGCACAGGCGGCTCATCAGCCGCCTTGAGCTTCAGAAGGCCCAGATTGCGCTTGGGGTGCTGCAGTTCAATCCTCAGCGGGACAACATTGAATGTCCGCCGCATGGAAAACACGACGGAAAACGGCAGCACGGTCAGCGCATCCGATTCCAGGATCATATTGAGCACCGACGTCAGCGAACCGCCGGAGAAACTGATCTTGACCTCGGTCTTGCCAAGCCCGTGCAAGGCATCCTGCAGGTCGCGGAACAAAGGGCTGCCTGCAGGCGGTGCAATCCAGGAGCAATCGCCGATATCCGCGATGGACAAGGACTTTTTCCGCGCCAGCGGATGCCCTTCCCGGCAGGCAATCACATTGCGGCCCGGCAGCAGAACCTGAAAGCCGAACTCGGGCTCTATGCTTTCGGGCTGCATCGGGCAGATGGCGACATCCAGCGTCCCGTTGCGCAAGTGCCGCTGCAATTCCGGAGAATAGGCATAGACCTGCTCCACCTGGACATCCGGAAATTCCGATTGGAAGCGTGCAATCCGCGATGCGATCACCGCATCCATGAAGAACGGCGCGCCCCCGACACGCAGAGTTCCGGACCTGCCGCTTTTGCGCCGGTCCAGCACCTTGCCGGCCGCCTGGGTTGCCTCCAGCACCTGACGCCCGTGCGCGGCCAGCAATTGGCCAAGCTCCGTTGCCTGCAACGGCCGCCTGCCGGGTACAAACAGCGGCTCCCCGACCCGCGCCTCAAGATTGCTGATGGTTCGCGACAAGCTCGGCTGCGATTTCCCAAGGGCCTCGGCACCTTCGGTCACACCTCCGCTGTCAACAACAGCAGCCAGGATTTCCAAATGGCGCGGATCCAGTTTCATAACCCGGTGATATATTGGAAAGACCGCTTTCTATCAAGCGGCCGGGCCGCTCGGGATATCCTTCCGGCAACCAAACCGGAAAGACAGCACGATGTTTCAAAACAGTTTTCAGGCCCGCACGACGGCCGTCAAGGTCCGCTTCGGCGCCGGCAGCCGGACCAGCGCTGCAGATGAAATCAGGGAGCTCGGCTGCAGCCGGGCCCTGATCCTGTCCACCCCGCATCAAAGCGGCGACGCAATGCAAATGGCGGAACTCATCGGCGATCTGGCCGGCGGCATCTACACCAAGGCAACGATGCACACGCCGGTCTCCGTCACCGAAGACGCCTTGCAGCATGTGGACAGCATTCAGGCCGATTGCCTGGTCTCTCTGGGCGGCGGCTCAACAATCGGGCTGGGCAAGGCGATCGCCTATCGCACCGGCTTGCCTCAGGTCGTCATCCCCACAACCTACGCCGGGTCAGAGGCGACCCCGATCCTGGGCCAGACCGAAAACGGCGTTAAGACCACGGTCTCGCATCCCTCCATTCAGCCGGAAGTGATCATTTACGATGCAGAACTGGTCAGCACCCTGCCAGTGCCGATGACCGTGACAAGCGCCTTGAACGCCATGGCGCATGCAGCTGAGGCGCTGTACTCCCAGACCCGGAACCCGATTTCCACGATGCTGGCGGCCGAGGGGCTGAAAGCGTTCAAGAATGCCCTGCCCCGGGTCTTGGAAACTCCCGATGACCTCGATGCCCGGGGGGAGACGCTGTACGGCGCCTGGCTGTGCGGCACGGTCCTGGGCCAGGTGGGCATGGCGCTGCATCACAAGCTCTGCCACACGCTGGGCGGAACGCTGGACCTGCCGCATGCGGAAACCCATTCGATCATCCTGCCGCATGCCATTGCTTTCAACGCGCGCGCGGTGCCGGAACAATTGCAGCCGGTCTGCGATATTTTTGGCGGCACGGATGCGGGCCAGGCGCTCTATGATTTTGCGCTATCCCTCAATGCCCCAACCGCCTTGAAAGATCTTGGCGTTTCCGAGGCTGATCTGGACCGGGCTGCAGAGCTGGCGGCAACGAACCCCTATTGGAACCCGCAACCAGTCGAAGAGGCGGCGATCCGGGCCCTGCTGCAGACCGCCTGGGCCGGGTCGCCTCCGCTTCGGTAACAGCTGTTAGGGACTGTCAGCTTCCGGTCCAGGCCATGGACCAGAGCGCTTTCAGTTCCAAAGCCGGGTCAAGTCCGTCCCTGTTCCCATCCAGCGGCCGCGCCTCTGCAAGGCTTCCGTTCTGTTCAAAGCTGAACACGCCGCCAAAGAAGGAGGTCACCGGCCGCGTCACAACCCCGAACCGCATGTCCGTCAGGACAACATCCTGCCCCCCGTCCGACGTTTCAAACACCTGCGGCCA
Source organism: Leisingera sp. ANG-Vp (assembly GCF_000813725.1). Classification (GTDB taxonomy): domain Bacteria; phylum Pseudomonadota; class Alphaproteobacteria; order Rhodobacterales; family Rhodobacteraceae; genus Leisingera. Next base: position 46,664 of record NZ_JWLD01000008.1, on the reverse strand, counting down.
CAGCAGCCCCGTTGAAAACCAGCGGAGGATCTCCCCCTGCTCACTGCTGAGCGCCTGATCAACCAGGCTGCTTTGCTCGCTTTCATAGGGAATGAACTCAATCGGCGTCCGGGCAATTGCGCTATGGAAGCCAACCGCAAAATTCCCATCAGCGTCTTTGGCAACGATGCGCCACACAATATTGTTCGTCAGTGTCGGAATGGCCCGCAGATCAACCGGGTCAAACTGCTCTGCGGCCAATTGCCGGGATGCGGCCTCCTTTGCCTGCCAGCCGTTGAACAGGCCCAATCCCAGGTAGAGGCTGGAAAGGACAAGTGCGCCGCGTGCCCAGCGCTGATGCCCGCGCGTATTCCCCGGCCTGATCAGGCAGTAGAGCACGGCCGCCAAAAGCGGGACCGTATAGGCAGGGTCAATGATCGCAACGCCATCCAGCGCAAAGCGTTTGTTGCTGAAGGGGGCCAATATCTGTGTGCCAAAGGTCGTGAACATGTCGAGCAGCGGGTGGGTGATCAACGCCAGGAAACACAGCTGATACCACAGCCACAATTGGCTGGCAGGTGTCTCTGGCACCCCTCCTGCCGTCTTTCGCTGCCCGGCCAGTTTCATGGACAGCCAAGCCACCGGCAGTGCCGCAAAGGGCAGAACCAGCAGCGAATGGCTCCACCCCCGGTGCGTGAGCAGATAGGCGAATTCGTCCTGCCCGGCACTGAGAAGAAAGTCGAAATCCGGCAGCAGGCCGCAGACGGCCCCGACTATGAGAGACCTTCGGCCCAGACGGCTGCTAAAGCCCGCCTGCGCGATACAAGCACCAAGGGCGGCTTGGGTAATGGTATCCATGAAATGTCCTATTCGCGCGTTATCTGAAAAGCCCGAACAGGCCGGACCAGTTTTCTTACCGTTTCATGTATCTACAGGTTCGGCGCTATCAAGACTTCCATCTGCTCCCACAAGGCTGCGGATTTCCGGGCATCGAGCGCTGCGTCTGTTTCCGGCAGTTCCATCACACCGCAGGCATTATGCCAATAGCTGCCGTTCGGCAGACCCTGAGTTGCAGCAATCAGTGCAGCCTGCGCCCCCTGCCCTTCCGTGATCAGCAGCTTGGATCTGAGCCAATGGCTGACCCCTTGGCGGTCTCCGCCGGCGAAACCGCTATTCACAACACCGGGGTGCACGGCATAGGCCCGCAAATTGGGATAGCGCCTGGCCAATTCACGGGCTTGCCACAGATTGCCCAGTTTGCTGCCTGCATAGGCAAGGTTCGGACGGTAGTCCTGCGGGAAAGGCTTGCAGTGCTTCGCGATCACATAAGCATCGCCTGTGGTCATGACGATGCGTGCAGCCCCCGCAAGCTGGCCGCGCTCAATCAGCAAGCGGTAAAGAAGATGATGCCCAAGAACATTGACCGCAAAGGTTCTCTCAATCCCGTCGGGGGTCACTTCATGCACCCTTGAGACAATTCCGGAATTGCAGACAACGATATCAAACGTCCGGCCGTCCAGGCTGTTGACCGCTGCAACGATCGAGTCCGCATCTGCCAGATCGCATTTCACCGCCTCAGCACCCGGCGGCATCTCCGTGCCTTTCGAAACCCCGCGGGAAAGCGAAACCACCGCAGCGCCGCGCTCCGCCAAACCGCGCGAGACAAATTCTCCGACACCTGCCATCCCGCCGGTGACCAAAGCGGTTTTGCCCTCCAGGCGCGGCAAGTCAGGACAGGCGCGGGTCCGCGATCTTTGACGGTACAGGCATCTGAAAAGCCGTGCGGCACTTCCCTTTGCGGCCCGGTGGGCAATCATATCAAATGGCATGATGGTCTTTCAGGTTCTTCTTGCACTTTCGCGCGCCCTCGCCCCGGCACTTTGACGTCGCCGGACTGCGGCTTCTTCGTTCAGTACAGGAGCCCGGGCAGCCACAGCGCGATGACGGGGAACAGGATCAGCAGCGAGATGCTGGCCAGATGCGCCATCAGGAACGGCAGGATGCCCTTGTAGATTGCCGGCAGGGTGATGTCGGGCGCCTGCGCCCGGATCACGAAGAGGTTCATCCCCACCGGCGGCGTGATCAGGCCGATCTCGGCCACGATCACCAGCAGCACGCCGAACCAGATCCCCGAATAGCCAATGGTCTCTGCGATTGGCAGGAACACGGGAACCGTGATCAGGATCATTGAAATCGCGTCCAGAAAGCAGCCCAGCACCAGATAGACGAGGACAAAAAACAGGATGACGGCAACCGGCGGCAGGTTCTGCGCAATGATCCAATCCCCCAGCGTTGCAGGTATCCGGGACTGCACCATGAAGGCGGCAAACATGAAGGCGCCAAGGATGATGAAGAACAGCGACCCCGTGGACGTCAGCGTCTCGCCAAAGCTGTCCTTGAGCAGGCCGAAGGTCACCTCGCGGGAGGCAATGCCGATCACAATGGTCAGCAGCGCGCCAACGGCAGCCGCTTCGGTTGGAGAAAACCAGCCGGTGTAGATCCCGCCGACAACAACCGAAAAGATCAGCCCCATCTTCCAGAACCCCAGCAGCGCTTTTACCCGCTCGGCCATGGGCATTGCTTCGACAAGGGGCATATCGTCCTTGCTGCGCCAGCCCAGAAACAGGATCACAACGATATGGAGCACCGCCATCATCAGGCCGGGCAGCAAAGCCGCTGCAAACAGCTTGGGCACGCTTTCCTGGGCGATGATCGCGTAGATCACCAGAATGATCGATGGCGGGATCAAAATGCCAAGGGTTCCGCCTGAGGCCACAACGCCAGAGGTGATCGAGTCCGCATAGCCATGGCGGCGCATTTCCGGAACGGCCACCTGCGTCATGGTAGAGGCGGTGGCCAGAGACGAGCCGCAAATCGCGCCAAAGCCTGCGCAAGCTCCGACAGTGGCCATCGCAAGCCCGCCGCGCAGGCCGCTGAAAATGGCGTTTGCAGCCCGGAACAGGTCTCCGGCCATGGTTGTTTTGGCCGCGATGATCCCCATCAGAAGAAACAGCGGCACCACCGAAAGGGAATAGGCTTGCGCAAAGTTGAAGGGGATTTCGCCCAGGGTCAGCAAAGCGGTCCGGGCGCCGTCCACGGCGGCATAACCAATGACACCGATCAGCAGCAGCGCGGCCCCGATCGGGACGCGCAAAAAGACCAGGACGATCAGAATGAAAATCCCGGAAACACCATAGAATTGGGGGGTCATACGTCTTTCCAGAACCAGTTCAGGATATTGAGGAAAGCTGCAATGCAGCACAGGGCGGTGCCAATCCAGACCGGCACCCAGTAGTGGAACTTCAGGATCGCCAGATCCAAGGTGCGCTCCTGCCATTCCAGCGTATCCAGCGCCGGGCGGATGACCTGGCTGGCAAGCAGGGAAAAGATCGCAAGGGTCAGCAGCATCCCGATGAGCTTGAAGATCCGTTTACGGTCGGCACCGTCGATCAGGTCGACGGAAATCACCCGCTGCTGGAGGATTGCAACCGGGATTGCCAGGAACAGCAGCCAGTCCAGCGACAGCTCCACATAGTCGAGCACACCAAAGATGCGCCAGTTCGGGTTCAGCGACCGCAGCACCACATCTGCCACGGTCACCGCCAGCATGAAGGCCAGGCAAAGCGATCCCAATACCGAGATCACCTTGACCAGAAACTGCCGGAAGGAGGCCAGGGATTGCGTCATTGGCAGCCAGGCCCGACCGGCCCAACCTGCTCGATCAGTTCATGCATCATGGCCAGCACTTCGTTGCCGGGCAAACCCACGCCGTCCAGTTCGGCCACGTAGTTCGCGGTCAGCGTGTTGCCGATTGCCTTTGCCTTTGTCAGTTCGGCCTCAGGCAGCTCATTGATCGGCACGCCCGCGTCGGTCAGCACCTTCTTGCCCGAGGCGTTCATGGAATCCCAAACGTTCCCCACATCCCCTTCGATGCCGGTGATGCTATCGGTGATCATCTCCTGAAGATCCTGCGGCAGCCCGGCATAGGTATCCGGGTTCATCACCAGCGAAAAGCTGATCGAGTAGAGGTCCAGTTCGGTGACGCTTTCCAGAAACGGCGTCAGCTGGAACGCATAGGCTGCGCCTGAATAGTCGACAAAGGCCCCTTCGATGACGCCCTTTTGCAGCGACTCGGCAATTGAGGTCGGCGGCAGCCCCACCGATTTCCCGCCAAGCTCGGAAATCATCAGGCCAATCGCGCGGGAGGCCGGGCGGATGGCCTTGCCCTGGAAATCCTCGACAGTCCTGATCTCGCCCTTTGCCATGAAGGCCTGCCCGGGGGGCGAGCTGAACTGCAGCAGAACCTTCACGCCGCGGTGCTCGGGGTCCAGGTAGGTTTGGCGCAGTTTCGGGTGGTTCAGCACCCGGGTCGCCTGTTCGGAGGAGCAGAACAGGAAAGGCATGTTGGAGATTTCCGTCAGCCGGAACCGGCCGGGCGTTGCCCCGTGCAGGACCCAGGTCACATCTGCCTGCCCGTTGCGCGCCAGGTCATAATACTTTGGCGGCGGCCCCATCTGGGCGCCGTGCAGCACTTCGAATTTCAGGCGCCCGCCGGATTTTTCCTCCAGTCCGGCGGCCCAGTCCGTCAGCCATTGCGACATGCCGTGGCGCGGGGATACGAAGCCTGCCAGCTTCAGCTCATAAGTCTCCTGCGCCGCCGCGGCACCGGCCGTGCCGAACAAGGCCACTGCCATTGCCATCAGTGATTTACGCATGTTTTCCTCCCAGTTCGCAGACAGGCAAAGAAGGCTACCGGCCCGCAGTCTTTCAAAGTCATCAAAGCGCCGGACAGCCGCGAAGCAGCACCTGCAGCTGTCCGGTAATTGTAGGCTGAATCCGGTCTCAGGCCTGCATTGCCGCCAGGATTTTCTCCGGGCGCAGCGGCATGTCCCGAACCCGGGCCCCTGTTGCGTCAAAGATGGCATTGGCCAGTGCCGAGGCCGTCGGGCCCTGCGAGGCCTCGCCAGCGCCGACCGGCGGCATATCCGGCCGGTCGATCAGACGGATATCAACTTCAGGCGCCTGCGCCACACTCAGGATCGGATAGCTCGACCAATCCGTGCTGGTGATCCCGGCCCCGTCATAGGCCACCTCTTCCATCATCGTCCAGCTGAGCGACTGGATGATGCCGCCCTCGATCTGATTGATCACCCCGTCCGGGTTGATCACCTGGCCGACATCAACAGCCGCCGCGACCTTGGGAATGGCCACCTCGCCGCTGTCCAGATCGACATTGACGTCCACCACGATGGCAAAGATGCCTGAGCGGTTCTTGTAGCGGCCAAAGGAGAAGCCGCGGCCATATCCCTTGCGGGTTGAACGGCCGGTCCAGTTTGCCGCCTCTGCCGCTCTCTCGACAACCGCGCGGTAGCGCGGATCGCTCAGATGGCGCAGCCGGAACTCCACCGGGTCGGCATCAATGCCAAAGGCGACTTCGTCAATGAAGCTTTCCATCGCAAAGTGGTTGGCATAGGCGCCAAGCCCGCGCATCGCAGACACCCGCAAGGGCATCTTGCTCAGCAAGTACTTGGTCAGTTTCCGGTTCGGAATGTCATAGATCGGCTCACCGTTGCGCTCGGCGCCGCCGCCGAACATGGGCGGAATGTCCCGCGGGGCATACGCCTCAACGCCGTCCCCGGTCGACCAGATCGGCATGAAGCCGCTGCCTTCCTTCTCCTGCATGTAGAACTGGAAGCCCGGACGCGCCCCATGCACGCCTGACCAAACCGTGTGGTCATAGGAGCGCAGCTTGGCATCGGCGCCCAGTTCGGCGCTGATCTCGATCCGCATTGCAGATCCGAAAGGCGAATGGGCCAGCTCATCCTGGCGCGACCACATCACCCGCACCGGGCGGCCGGTGGCCCGCGCCAGCAGCGCCGCGTCCATGGCGACATCATCGGCACCGTTGTGGCCAAAGCAGCCGGCGCCATGGGCATGGATGACCCGGACGTTCTCTTCCGGCATCGACAGCGCATTTGCCATGTCCCGGCGTGCCGGGAAAACGCCCTGGGTATGCGACCAGACTGTCAGCGTTTCCCCTTCGAACTGCGCCAGAGCACAGGACGGCGAGACCGCGGCATGGGCGTGGAACGGGCGGAAATAGGCGGCTTCAAAGCGCTGGCCGCCAGCGGGGCTGACGTCCCCCTCGTTTACAAAGACTTCTTCCGTGGACGGCAGAGATTTGATCTGCTCCGGCAGATCCTCCATCGAAGGTTCGATTTTCGGAATGTCCCATTCCGCTGCCTCTGCCAAAGCCTCAGCCGCGGCCACTGCCTGATCCTCGCGCTCGGCCACTACGCCCAGGAAGCTGCCGTTGCGGACAACCGAGATGACACCTTCCATCGCCTCGACGCTGCCGGATGCAACGCTGGTCAATGAGAACACCGGCGCCGGCGGGCGCACCACCCGGCCATGAACCATGCCCGGCAAACGGATATCGCTGATGTAGGACGCTTCGCCGGTAAACTTGGCAGGCAGGTCAATGCGCGGCTGCGGCTTGCCCACAAGCTGGAATTCAGACGGCGCCTTGGGAGCAACCTCCCCGGTGATATCAAAGTTGATTTCCTGACCTTCAACCAGCGACCAATAGGTCGTGCGCACGCCATTGGACGCGGTCAGCTCTCCGTTTTCCGCACGGATGCCGGATTTTTCGACACCGGCTTTTTCCGCTGCCATGCCAACAAGATAGTCCCGGATTTCAGCGCTGGCATGGCGCAGCGCCATGCCGCTGGTTTCAATCGAGGTGCTGCCCGCGGTATAGAACTCCTCCGGCGACACACCGGTATCCGGGTCCACCATGCGGACCAGTTCCACCGGGAGGTCCAGCTCTTCGGCAACGATCTGAGTGATCGCGGTCTGAATGCCCTGGCCCAGCTCAGCCTTGCCCGAGAACACATGAACAATCCCTTCAGGGTCGATCCGGATCCAGGCATCCACGGTGGGATAGCGGCTGACGATAAAGGGGAGCTTTGTCTGCGCCGCAACCGGGCGGACCGAAACGGGCAGTGCAAAGAATGCGGTGAGGCCGGCAATGCCTTTCAGCACCGAGCGGCGGGAAAGAGTGGTTTCTTTCGAGTGGGTCATCGTCTTCTCCCGCGATTACAGCTGCGACTGGGCGCGCTTGATTGCCTTTAGAACGCGTGCCTGGGCGCCGCAGCGGCACAGCACCCCGTCCATGCCGTCGCGGATTTCCGCATCGCTGGCTGCAGGATTGGCGGACAAAAGCTCAACCGCCCGCATGATCATGCCGTTGCTGCAGTAGCCGCACTGGGCGGCCTGCTCGTCCAGAAAGGCCTGCTGGACCGCGTGCAGCGTGCCGCCCGCCGAGAGCCCCTCAAGCGACACAACTTCACTGCCCGCGGCAGCAGACAGCGGCGTTACACAGGACTGAACGGCCTGCCCGTCCACCAGCACGGTGCAGGCGCCGCATTGGCCGGAACCGCATCCGAACTTGGGTCCGTTAAGAGAGAACTCCTCGCGCAAAGCGAAAAGCAGGGGCACATCTTCGCCCGTGCCGGACGAGACCGCTTTCCCATTAAGCTGAAACTCTACCATTGCAGCACCCCTCCTTTGCTGGCGTCACGCTGACTCATTTCGACCTCCCTTAGTAACTCATGCGTTTTAAACGTTGTCAACGACTATTGATGTAAACGTATATATGCACGCAGGACGTGCAGATACATCCGGCGGCCGGTGATCAGAACCGGCCGGCCCGCAGCCGGCGGCGCATTGCGTCAGATCGCAAATGCTCCCGCCTGGCAGTGTCCCTTTCCTTTGAAACCAGCCGCGCCGCCGCGCATCCGGCTGCCGGGTACATGCCCGGACAGATCCGGCTTACCTAAGCATGCCGCCGAGCCCGAAAAGCGCTTCAGCATTCAACCGGCCGATTTTCCGCCGGTCCGCCTCGCTGATGGCCGCGGCATCAAACCAGCCGACTGCATGATCCACGTTCTCAAACGGCCAGTCCGTAGAGAACATGATCCTGTCCGGCCCGATTTCGAGCATGGCATTGATCAGCGCCTGGGTCCGGAAGTTGCCTGACGTTGTGATGTGGAAGTTGTTCTGGAAGTAATGGGCGATCTTGTGCTTGGCTTTGTGTTTGGCGGGCGCCTTGACCCAGGCATTGCAGTTGTCGATGCGCCACATGCTGTAGGGCAGACCTTCGCCCAGATGCCCCAGCACGATGTTGAGGCGCGGGTATTTGTCAAACAGCCCCGACCCCATCAGCCGCAGCGCATGCACCGCTGTCTCATGCCCGAAGGCCCAGGCCGGCCCGAGCAGCCACTCATGGCCTTCATAGATTTTTGCGTGTTCCGGCAACGGGTTGCGCGGGTGCAGATAGAACGGCATGTTCAGCTCGTGGGCCACTTCCCAGAACGGCCAGTATTCGCTCTGGTCGTAGTACCTCATAGCGCCTTCACCGCTGCCGTTGGAAAACCCGTTGACCAGCGCCCCGCAGAATCCCAGGTCTTTCTTGCAGCGCTCAAGCTCCAGTGCCGCCGCCTCCGGATCCTGCATCGGAAGGGCTGCGAAGCCTTGAAACCTGTCCGGCCGCTTGCCGATTTGCTCCGCCAGGAAATCATTGGCCCGGCGCGCCACATCAATCGCCCTGGAGACGTCAGGAATTGCCTGGACTGCCGGAGCGTTCAGCGACAGCAGCATCATCCCGATCCCGTGTTCATCCATCTGGCGGAGACGGATGTCATGGATGTCCAAAATCCTGGAGCGCAGCTCCGGCCAATGGTCGTCAGGCATGAAAACAGCCGAATCCATTACGGTATCTTCGGTGGCAAAGTGCTCTTCCAGAGCAATCTTGTCTCTCATTTGCGAACCTTCTCACTTCCTCGGTCCAGGAAAGCCTTGCAGACAAAACGCCGCTGACCAGCGCGTGACGGCCCCTCCTGGCGCAGCGATGACGCACTTGCTTCTGCAACCGCTCAGCCACCCTGCTGTCGGGGAGGAAGCTATTTGGCCAATTATACGTTGTCAACATATATCGTCATAAACGTATTTCAGATGAAACAGGCGCCCTTGGCCAAGCTGGGACGCAAACAGCTTTGAACGCCCCAAGGGATGAACCCCTAAGACGTTAATTATTATAGGATTTTTGGCACTTCCACACGCCGAAAGCCAGGTTCAGCGGGCGCTTTCACCACGTGCTTTTTTGATGAGAGTGATCAGGATTTCGATTTCAGTGTCCGCCAGGTGCCCCAGCTGCTCCCGGTGTTTCGAAATCACCGGCTCATCCAGCTGCTTGAGCAGTGCTGCCCCTTTGGCTGTCAGCGTAGCGCGGACAGCCCTGCGGTCTTCCGGATCTGTATGGCGGGATACCAGCTCCTCGCGGACAAGCCTGTCGACGAGCCGGGTGACATCCGCCTGCCTGTCTGCCATCTGAGCGCCAATCTGCGAGACCTTTACACCCTCAGGCTCACCACGGCGAATGGCGCGCAACACGTTGTATTGCTTGAAAGTCAGCCCATGTTCCGCAAGCAAATCGCTGAACGTTGATTGCAGGTACTCAGCAGTTCTCACGATATCGAGAAAGGCTTGCTGCTCAAGAATGTAATTTCCAGTTTCCTGGACCACCAATTCCGGCGTCATAAAACGACCAATCGATTGCGGCTTTGGCATTTCGTCCAAACTAGAGCCTTCAGTCAACATTAAGGTGCTAAAGGAGTAGCATTGATTGGACGCGCTGCACAATATCTGTTTTAGACAAATTTCTATGCAACACGTCAGCCCTGCCCGCATCCGCAACAGGCCTTCGAGGCAGCCAGAATGCTGTCAAAGTGCTAGGGCAGCAGCGCCAGCCGCTTGAGGAACAGCGACTTCACCGCACCCGCATCCACGGTCATGCAGACCTTGACAGGATCACGGCTGCTGTCCGGTGCGGCCAGCGTCGCGCCGGATGTTTCGCCCTCGCAGGACACCTGCAGCGGCACCTCCCGCATTCCGAACAGCTCTGGATTGGTGCAGGCGATCACCGCCGCCGGGTCATGCAGCGAGCAGCCGTTGAGGCCGGCGACCTCCAAGTAGAACTTGATATAGAAATGCGACATCTCCTGCAGCATGCCGCCCAGCTCAGGCGACTGCGCGGCGATGGCTTCGAAATCCTCGGGCAGGCAGAGGATGCGGTGGGTGACGTCCAGCCCGACAAACACCACCTTGGCACCGCCCTGGCAGACGATGTCCGCCGCATGCGGGTCGTGGTAGATATTCGCCTCGGCATGCGGGGTGATATTGCCGCCTTCCTCCAGCGAGCCGCCCATGATGACGATGGATTTCACGTTCCTGACGAAGTCCGGGTCGCGCTGCATCGCCAGCGCGATATTGGTCAGCGGCCCGATCGGGCAGACCACCAGCTCGCCCTTGTGCTCGCGCGCCATGCGGCAGAGGAAGTCTGCGGCGTCTTCTTCCAGCGGCTTGCCCTTGGGAACCGCAGCCGGGATGTCGCCGAACCCTTCTTCGCCATGCACATGGGCCGACGGTGTGAACGGAGGCAGCACCAGGGGCGCCGCAGCGCCTGCCGCCACCGGCACATCCAGCTCCGCCGCCTCCAGCAGCCGCAAGGCATTGCGGGTGGCGGTCGCGGTGGTCACATTGCCGAAGATCGTGGTCAGTCCCAGAAGATCAATATCCGGCGCCGCGGCGGCATAGAAGATCGCCATCGCATCGTCGATGCCCGGATCGGTATCGATTATCAGTTTCACCATCTGGCGGCCTCCTGGCTTGTTTGACTCTGCGCTTACTTGAATTTGTCGAGCAGTTTTTCCATCGCCGAGCGGGTGTCCGGCGCGGGATCTTCCTTGGCAGGTTTGGCAGCCTGGTCCTGCTTCGGCTTGGTGGTGGAGCTGCGCGGCGGCGCCACCCGCAGGGCAACCGCATTCATGAACTTGCCGCCATCGCCGCGGGCCAGCTCCGCCGCCCCGTCCGAGATGCCGCTCATCAGGTCGTCCAGCCAGCCCTCATCCGCCTTGGGGAAATCGCGCAGCACATAACCCGCCACCGCGTCCTTGTGGCCGGGATGGCCGATCCCCAGCCGCACCCGGGCGTACTCGGCGCCGATATGCGAATGGATCGAGCGCAAGCCATTATGGCCGGCATGGCCGCCGCCCTGTTTCACCCGTGCCTTGCCCGGCGCAAGGTCCAGTTCGTCATGCAGCACCACCACATCGGCAGGCGTCAGCTTGTAGAACCGCATCGCCTCGCCCACCGATTGGCCGGAGAGGTTCATGAAGGTCTGCGGCTTCAAGAGCAGCACCTTTTCGCTGCCCAGCTTGCCCTCGCTCAGCAGCGCCTGGAACTTGGACTTCCACGGGGAAAACCCATGGTCGGCCGCGATCTGGTCCAGCGCCATGAAGCCGATGTTATGGCGGTTGCGCTCATATTTCGGGCCGGGGTTGCCAAGGCCGACAAAGAGTTTCATGCGATCTGCCCGCTTGCGTTTCTACAGACCCCGAGTGATGCCTCATTTAGCCGCCGGAATCCAGAGGCCGGCAGGATCAGGCATAGCTCCGGTCTGCAGCAAAAGGCGCCAGGTCGATATTGGGCTGCCGCCCTTCGGCCAGATCGGTGATCAGCCGTCCGGTGATGCCGCCCAGGGTCAGGCCGATGTGCTGATGGCCAAAGGCATAAAGCACCCGGTCAGACTGCGGGCTTGGCCCGATCACCGGCAGCGAGTCCGGCAGGGTCGGGCGGAACCCCAGCCAATCGCTGGCAGGTTCCGGCAGCGGCCCCAGCATCTCTGCCCCCTTGCGGGCGATATGATCCAGGCGGCTGCGGTTCACCGGCGCGTCCAGCGCCGCGATCTCCACCGTTCCGGTCAGCCTCAGGCCTTTTGCGTGCGGCACCGCATAGAACCCCGCCTCGCCCCAGCCGACAGGCCGCGTCACCCGCTGCGCCTCGCCGTCAAACATCAGGTGATAGCCGCGTTCGGTGCCAAGCGGCAGCCTCTCAGTCCCAGCCCCTTCGATCCGCTTTGAGAACGCGCCGCTGGCGATCACCGCGCGGCCTGCCGTCAGGCTCTGCCCTCCGGCCTGCAATTCCACGCCCGTTTCCGAGGCCCGTACCGCCTCTACCGGCGCAGCCAAGGTGGTGCCGCCCAGGTCCGCAAAAGCCTTGTGCATCCGGGTGATGAACTCCAGCGGGTCCCGCAGGCTGCGGGCGGCATGGAAATGCACTGCACGCTCAACCGGCAGCCGCAGGCCGGGTTCCATTTCATACGCCTCATCCGGGTCCACTTCGCGCCATGGCACGCCCAAGGCACGGCGGCGCTCCAAGCCGGCAGTAGCCGCGCCGGCCGCCCCGCGTGTCGACCAGACCGACAGCTGGCCGCGCTCGACCACCAGGTCCTGGGCGCCCGCGGCCTCGATCAGCGGGTTGATCCCAGCGTCCGCATGGGCCAGCAGATCCGCCAGATGGGTGGCAATCCGTTGCGACGGTACGCTGCGGCAATTGGCCAGGAACGACAGCATCCAGCGCGGGTTCTTCAGCGCATGGGCATACGACAGCGACAGCGGGCTGTCCTTGGAGAACATCAGACTGGGCAGCGACCGCAGAACCGAGGGGTCATTCACCGGCAGGCAGGCGTAGGTCGCCAAAGTGCAGGCGTTGCCATAGCTGGTGCCCGAGCCCGGCGGCTCGGGGTCCAGCAGCAGCACCCGGTGCCCGCGCATCTGCGCCCAAAGCGCACAGCTCATCCCGACCGCGCCTGCGCCCGCAATGGCAATGTCGTAATCCGCCATGGCTGCCTCCCCTGCCCTTGCGGGAAATGGGGCAGCCAAGCGGCGGAAAGTCAAACGAAAAACGGGGCCCCGAAGGACCCCGTTTCCATCCAAGCCCGAAAGGGCGGAGGATTTATGCTTCAGCGGCTTCCGCTGCTTCGCCTTCTTCGCCTTCGCCCTCTTCGTCATCGGAGGAGCCAAGGCCGGCCGGCGCTGCGATGTTCGCAATCACGAAGTCGCGGTCGATGGTCGGCTTGGAGCCTTTCGGCAGATCCACGGACGAGATGGTGACAACATCGCCGATGTTCAGGCCGGTGATGTCCACGGTGATTTTTTCCGGGATGTCGCCTGCGGTCACGTTCAGTTCCACCTCGGGGCGGACAACGGTCAGCATGCCGCCTTTTTTGATGCCGGGAGCTGCTTCTTCGCCCACGAATTCAACCGGGATGAACAGGTTGATTTTCGAGGTGCGGCGCAGGCGCATCAGGTCCAGGTGGGTCGGCAGGTCTTTGACAACGTCGCGCTGAACGTCGCGGCAGATCACGCGCACGTCGTCCTGGCCTTCCACTTTCAGGTTCCACAGGGTGGACTTGAACTGGCCGGCTTTCAGCTTTTTCAGCAGCTCGTTGAACGGGATCTGGATTGCCAGCGGCTCAACGTCGCCACCGTAAACCACACCCGGAACCATGCCTGCGCGGCGCGCAGCGCGAGCGGCGCCCTTGCCCGTCCCCGCACGTTCCTGGGCTACGAGATCAGGAATCTCTTTTGCCATCTTAATTCTCCAATATGACTATCGGGGTGCCTCCAAGGCTGTCACCCCGCGTGAAGCCGTGCCTATAGACCGGTTGACGGGTTTTGGGAAGGGGCAAACACCCCTGCCTGGCCCGGTGGCAGCACTATTCCTGCCAGCGGCCTCCGAAATCCTCGGGGATCAGCAAATTATGGCGCCCCAAGGCCTCTACCGAGCGTTCGCCGCACAGTGCCATGGTGGTGTCCAGCTCCTTGCGAATCACCTCCAGCGCCTCGGTGACGCCCTTTTGGCCGCGCGCGCCCAGCCCGTAGACAAAGGCCCGGCCGATCATCGTGCCCTTGGCGCCCAGCGCCAGTGCCTTCAGCACGTCCTGGCCGGAACGGATGCCGCTGTCCAGATGCACTTCGACATCATTGCCCACTGCGTCCATGATCTCCGGCAGCATCCGGATCGAGCTTAAGGCCCCGTCCAGCTGCCGTCCGCCGTGGTTCGACACCACAATGGCGTCCGCGCCCAGTTTGGCCGCCATCTTCGCATCGTCGGCGTCCAGGATCCCTTTCAGGATCACCTTGCCGCCCCACATCTCCATCAGCTTTTCGATCTTGCCCCAGTCAAGCGACGGGTCGAACTGCTCTGCCGTCCAGGCGCCCAGCTGCGAGGTATCCGAGACCCCATGCACGTGCCCAACGATATTGCCGAAGTTGCGCCGCTTGGCACCCAGCATTTCGATGCCCCAAGCCCATTTGGTCATCAGGTTGGCAATGGTGGCCGGTGTCAGCTTCGGCGGCGCCGACAGCCCGTTTTTCAGATCCTTGTGGCGCTGCCCCAGGATCTGCAGGTCCAGCGTAATCACCAGCGCCGAGCATTTGGCATCCTTCGCCCGCTGGATCAGGCGGCGGATATAGTCCTCGTCCCGCATGGTATAGAGCTGGAACCAGAACGGCTTGTCCGTGGCCTCCGCCACCTCCTCGATCGAGTTGATCGACATGGTCGACAGAGTGAAGGGCACACCGAATTCCTCGGCTGCCTTCGCCGCTTTGATCTCGCCATCGGCGTGCTGCATCCCTGTCAGCCCCACCGGCGCCAGGGCCACCGGCATCGCCACGTCCTGGCCGATCATCTGGCTCGCAGTTGTCCGCCCCGCCATATCCACCGCCACCCGCTGCCGCAGGCGGATCTGCTCAAAGTCCGAGGTGTTCTCGCGGAAGGTCTGCTCGGTCCAGCTGCCGCTTTCGGCATAGTCAAAGAACATCCGCGGAACACGGCGTTCATAGATGCGCTTCAGGTCGTTGATATTGGTGATAACCGGCACCGGACTCTCTCCCGCTTCAATCTGGTAAAGTTTCCTTACCAATTTTAAACACACCATGCAATGCCGCCGTTGCCGCACCCTCAGCCCGGCTTTCCCGCCCTCCACCGCATGCCAAACTGCAGCTTCATCAAATCAAGCTTCAGGCATAGGGTTAGGGAGAAACACACGGCCAAAGCGTGCGGGAGAACCAGGATGGATCGGCAAGCAATCATTCCCAGCGGCATGCAGGGGATTTATCAGGAGTGGAAAATGGCGCCTGGCCATCTGTCAGGTGGCCACATCTTCCTCACGGGGTTTACAGGCGTGAACCCCGATGGCTCCATTTCAGATGATCCGGAAGCCCAGATGCGCAGTGCATTTGATCAGATTGGCAGCGTGCTGAGCGAGGCCGGCCTGGACTTCGGCGCTCTGGTTGAGATGACAAGCTATCATATTGGCCTGCGCGATCACCTCGAGCTGTTTAAGTCGGTGCGCGCGGAATATGTCAAGGAACCCTATCCGGCCTGGACTGCGATTGAGGTCGCAGGCTTTGCAAGCGAAGGCGTGACCATCGAGATCCGCGCAATTGCCCGCGCTGGCTGACACCCTCTCTCCGGCAACAAAACACCAGCCAGCAAAAAGGCTGCATCCGCGGATGCAGCCCCAGGACAAATTTTGGCAATGGGTACCGGCGGCACTCAGCCCTTGTGGGCGCCGTCCGCCAGCGATTTCACAAAGGCGAGCACCTCTGCCGGGGATTTGCCCGCGCCGATCTGGCTGACGATGGCGCTGCCAACCACCGCGCCGTCAGAGATCGAGGCGATGTTCTGCGCCTTCTCCGGCGTGTTGATGCCAAAGCCGACGATGACCGGAAGATCGGTGGCTGCCTTGATGCGGGCGACCTCGGGGCCGACATCGCCTGCCTGCGCCTCAGCCGCGCCGGTGATGCCGGTGATCGACACGTAATAGACAAAGCCCGAGGTGTTCTGCAGCACCTTCGGCAGGCGCGCGTCGTCGGTGGTGGGGGTCGCCAGGCGAATGAAGTTCAGCCCCGCCTTCTGCGCCGGGATGCACAGCTCGTCATCTTCTTCCGGCGGCAGGTCAACCACGATCAGCCCGTCGATACCGGCGGCCTTGGCGTCTTCCAGGAAGGTGTCCACGCCGCGGTTGTAGATCGGGTTGTAGTAGCCCATCAGCACGATCGGGGTGGTGTCGTCCTCTTTGCGGAAGTCCGCCGCCAGCTGCAGGGTCTTCTCCAGCGTCATGCCGCCGTCCAGCGCCCGCTGGCCGGCCAGCTGAATGGTCGGGCCATCCGCCATGGGATCGGTAAAGGGCAGGCCCAGCTCGATGATGTCAACGCCCGCGCCCGGCAGCCCTTTGACCACCTCCAGAGAGGTCTCGTAATCCGGATCGCCCGCCATCACATAGGTGACAAAGGCTTTCTTTCCGGCAGCGTTCAGTTCAGCGAATTTGGCATCGATACGGGTCATGGGCGGGCCTTTTGAAATATGTCCGCCCCGGTGTGCCGAATGTTGCCGGGGAAATCAATCCCGGGCCGCGCCTTGGCCCGGGAATGCGCCGGTCAGCCGCCCAGCGGAATATGCCAGCGCAGGGTCACCGAGTTCACACCCGGGTTCTCATCCGCGGTGGAAGCGTTTGACTTGTGGCTGAAGGCCAGCGAAACCGCCCGGCCGTTGGCAAAGCGCTTACCCAGCGCGATCAGGGTGCGGATCTCAAAGGCCGAGCCAAGATCGTTCCCGGCCGAGCTTTCGTGGTAGGCTCCCGGCATCACGCTGTTCTCGATGAACCAGTCGTTGTTCAGGTCGATCATCGCACTGATGCCGACGCCGGCAAACACGTCCCCGGTTTCCTGAGCTTCCAGTGTCGCGCCGAACCGCGCCGACAGGCGGCCCTTCTCGTGGAACGGCGAATGCAGGTAATCGATGGCAAACTGCGCCCCGTCCTCTGCGCTTTCCCGGTGATAGTCGGAATAGCCCACACCCAGGGTCACCTCCTGGGCAACGGCAGGCATGGCCATGGCAGCTGAGGCCGCAGCCGCCAGCAAAACTGTGTGTTTCATTCTAGCCCCTCGCAAAATTATATATTTCGCACCAAGATATTTTTTTGCGCTGGTTTTCCAAGACACCTCACGAAGATTCAATATGAGGGCTTACTGTGCGGCGGTGCACAAAGGGTAAATGTGGCCCTTTTGCCAGACATAGGCGGCTTGCGCGCACGCCCAATGCTGCCTAGAAGCAGCTCCCAAGTGGCATCAGGAGGCCGAAATGGGCTTTAAAATGGGAATCGTCGGCCTGCCGAATGTTGGCAAATCGACACTGTTCAACGCGCTGACCAAAACCGCCTCGGCGCAGGCGGCCAACTTTCCGTTCTGCACCATCGAGCCCAACGTGGGTGAAGTGGGCGTGCCGGACGCCCGGCTGGACAAGCTGGCGGCGATTGCGCAGTCCAAGCAGATCATCCCGACCCGGATGACTTTTGTCGACATTGCGGGCCTGGTGAAAGGCGCCTCCAAAGGTGAAGGCCTGGGCAACCAGTTCCTCGCCAATATCCGCGAAACCGATGCAATTGCCCATGTTCTGCGCTGCTTTGAAGACGGCGACGTGACCCATGTGGACGGCCATGTGAACCCGGTCGCCGATGCCGAGGTGATCGAGACCGAGCTGATGCTCGCGGACCTCGAAAGCATCGAAAAGCGCCGCGCCAACCTGGTGCGCAAGCTCAAGGGCAACGACAAGGAAGCCCAGCAGCAGGACCGCCTGCTGGCCGAAGCCCAGGCAATGCTGGAAGACGGCAAGCCCGCCCGTCTGGTCGAGGTCGACGCCGAAGACGCCAAAGCCTGGAAGATGCTGCAGCTCTTGACCACCAAGCCGGTGCTTTATGTCTGCAACGTCGGCGAGTCGGAATCGGTTGAAGGCAACGAGCACTCCGCCAAGGTGGCTGAAATGGCTGCGGCGCAGGGCAACTCCCACGTGATCATCTCAGCCCAGATCGAGGAAGAGATCAGCCAGCTGGACGCCGATGAGGCGCAGATGTTCCTCGAGGAGATGGGCCTGGCCGAAGCCGGTTTGGACCGCTTGATCCGCGCCGGTTACGAACTGCTGCACTTGGAAACCTACTTTACCGTCGGCCCCAAGGAAGCACGCGCCTGGACCATCCGCACCGGCACCGCAGCCCCGCAGGCAGCAGGCGTCATTCACGGCGATTTTGAGAAGGGGTTCATCCGCGCCGAGACCATCGCCTATGACGACTTCATCGCCTGCAACGGCGAGCAGGGCGCCAAGGAAGCCGGCAAGATGCGCGCCGAGGGCAAGAGCTACATCGTCAAGGACGGCGATGTGCTGCACTTCCTGTTCAACACCTGATCTCCGGGCACCCCGGAATTCCTGCCGCCCGCCATCCCCTTGGCGGGCGGTTGTTTTTTGACCTATTGCGGGATTGACCCGGGCAGCGGGATCGCGAACATGGGCAGCACCGGCTCCGGATTTCCCGGGACCGCCGGCGCAATCGCACTACCATTACCCCGGAACGCATTCAGGACAGCCCCCAATGGAAAAAGACGACAGCATCAATGTTCTGGGCGGCCCGCTTACGCCCTGCTCCACTGCGCCGCTGACCGGCTTTTTCCGCGACGGCCATTGCAATACCTGCGCCGAGGATCACGGCAGCCATACCGTCTGCGTGGTGATGACCGCCGAGTTTCTGGCGTTTTCCAAATATGTCGGCAACGACCTGTCAACGCCGCGTCCGGAGTTCAACTTTACCGGCCTGCAGCCCGGCGACCGCTGGTGCCTGTGCGCGGCGCGTTTCCTGCAGGCCGCCGACGAAGGCTGCGCGCCCAAGGTGCATCTGGAAGCCACCCACAGCCGTGCGCTAGAGGTCGTGCCGCTGAGCATTCTGCAAAGCTATGCCGCCGACCCGGCCTGAGCGGGCGCATTGACCTGCAGGCGGCAGTCCCGTAATTGCAGCGTTAAGCCAGCCCGCCGGACCCTCGCCGCTGCCAGCCTCCCTGTATTCCGCTACAAGATGAGGAGGCTCGCTGATGAGCTTTATTGCCATGAACCGCTTCAAGATCCGCCCGGGCCGCGAAGCTGATTTCGAGAACATCTGGAAAGAGCGTGAAAACCGCCTGAAAGAGCTGAAGGGCTTCCGCGAATTCCGCCTGCTGAAAGGCCCGGCCACCGAAGAGCACTGCCTGTACTCCAGCCATGTGATCTGGGACAGCCGCACGGACTTTGAAGCCTGGACCAAATCGCAGCAGTTCCGCGACGCGCATAAAAACGCGGGCAAACGCGACGGTGAAAGCCCGATCCTGGGCCATCCGCAGTTCGAAGGCTTCGAGACCGTCCTGTTTGAGGCTTGAACCATAGGCCGCCGGGAAAGATGCCGGCCGCAGCCCCGGCCGACATTTCCTGAAACACAAAAAAAGCGGCAGCGCCCATGCAGGCCTGCCGCTTTTCCAAATCATTTCCGGAGCTTACTGCTCCTCGAAGGTGCGGCCTTCTTCGGTGTCGGACATGTCGAAACCGAGGTGCTTGGCGACGGTGAACACGTCCTTGTCGCCGCGGCCGCACATGTTCATCACGATGATGTGGTCCTTAGGCAGATTGGGCGCGATCTTGGTGACATGGGCCAGCGCATGGCTGGGCTCCAGCGCCGGGATGATGCCCTCGGTGCGGCAGCTGAGCTGGAAGGCTTCCAAAGCTTCCTTGTCGGTAATCGAGACATACTCGGCGCGGCCGGTTTCATGCAGCCAGGAGTGTTCCGGGCCGATGCCCGGATAGTCCAGGCCTGCAGAGATCGAATAGCCGTCCATGATCTGGCCGTCAGGATCCTGCAGCAGGTAGGTGCGGTTGCCATGCAGCACGCCAGGGCGGCCGCCGGTCAGAGAGGCGCAGTGCTGGATCCGGTCGTCCACCCCCTTGCCGCCGGCCTCAACGCCGATGATTTTGACCGAGGGATCATCCAGGAACGGGTGGAACAGGCCGATGGCATTGGAGCCGCCGCCGATGGCTGCAATCACCGTGTCCGGCAGGCGGCCTTCGCCTTCCTGCTCGGCCAGCTGCCAGCGGACTTCCTTGCCGATGATCGACTGGAAATCGCGCACCATCGCCGGATAGGGGTGCGGGCCGGCCGCGGTGCCAATGCAATAGAAGGTGTCGTTCACATTGGTCACCCAGTCGCGCAGCGCGTCATTCATCGCGTCCTTCAGAGTGCCGCGGCCCGACTGGACCGGCACCACTTCGGCACCCAGCAGGCGCATGCGGAAGACGTTCGGAGCCTGGCGCTGAACGTCATGGGCGCCCATGTAGACGATGCACTTGAGGCCGAACTTGGCGCAGACGGTGGCAGTGGCCACGCCATGCTGGCCGGCACCGGTTTCGGCGATGATGCGGGTCTTGCCCATGCGCCGCGCCAGCAGGATCTGGCCCAGCACGTTGTTCACCTTATGCGCGCCGGTGTGGTTCAGCTCATCGCGCTTCATGTAGATCTTGGCGCCGCCCAGTTCAGCCGTCAGGCGCTCGGCATGATAGAGCGGGCTGGGGCGGCCGACATAGTGCTTCCACAGATCGTCCATCTCGGCCCAGAAGGAGGGGTCGTCCTTGGCTTTGTTGTATTCTTCCTCAAGGCTCAGGATCAGCGGCATCAGGGTTTCGGAGACGAAACGCCCGCCAAAGATACCAAAGCGGCCCTGTTCATCCGGACCGTTCATGAAGCTGTTGAAAAGATCGTCGGCCATGGTTGTTCCCTCACTTTCGCAGCGCCCGCAATGACTATAGCGCGGCGGTGGCTTGGTAAAGGGGGCATGGCACAAGCGGCTGCGGCCGGCCGGGGGCTCTGCCCTGCCGGTTTGCTTTTGCTGGCTGCTTGCTGCCGGTCCTGATCGTCAGGAGGCTTAAGATGGCGGCGCCGCCAAAAAGGCGGAGATGGGCAGGCATATCCGCCCGCGTGCTAAACGTTGTCTCTGCACGTCCCCTGCCAAGGGGCCCGGTTCCAAAGATGCCGGGGGTGTCAGGCCCGGCGGCAATCGCGATCGGGGACAGTATCCTTGATCCGGATTAACTTGGCGTCAGGACAGCGTACGCAGGTTGCGCAACACCTTGAACGGCATGGCTGCGGCGGCTGTCATGCAATGAGTCTTTGGACAAAGAAAAAGAGACGGGATTCGTGCTTCTTCTTTGTCTAAATACTCAAATCCTGCCGGTGCCGCATAGAAGAAGCAAACGGCAGCGGCGGAACCTCAGCCGCGGGCGGCCAAGGCTGCCTTGGTGAAACTTTCGATTAGGGAGGCATCCTTTTCGCCCGGAGCGCTCTCGACGCCTGAGGAGACGTCAACCTGGCGGGCGCCGGTCATGCGGATCGCCTCGGCCACATTGTCCGGGGTCAGTCCGCCGGCCAGCATCCAGGGTTTCTGCCAGTATTTGCGGCCTGCCAGCAGACGCCAGTCGAAGGCCAGCCCGTTGCCGCCGGGCAGTTCCGCTTCCTTGGGCGGTTTGGCATCGATCAGCAGCTGGTCCGCCACCTGCTCATACAGCGCGATCTGCGGGATATCAGAAGCATCGGCGATGCCCACAGCCTTCATTACCGGCAGCCCGTAACGGGCGCGCACCTCGGCCACGCGTTCCGGCGTTTCCTTGCCATGAAGCTGCAGCATGTCGAGCGGCACGGCGTCGTTAATGGCATCCAGTTCCGCATCCGTTGCATTCACCGTCAGCGCCACTTTGCACAGGCCGAAGGGCGCCTCCGCCGCCAGCGCCGCCGCCTGCTCCAGGCTGACATTGCGCGGGGACTTGGGGAAAAACACAAAACCAGCATAGGCCGCCCCGGCCTCAGCTGCGGCAGCGATATGCTGCGGGGTTTTCAGCCCGCAGATCTTGACCCGGATGTCAGTCATGGCACGTTACCGTCCGCGGCGTCAGCTGGCGTCTTCCAGAAGCGCCAGGACCTCGTCCTTGCCTTCGTTCTTCTGCTTCTTGAGCCGGGTCACTTCGCGGTTCAGCTTGCGGACTTCGCGCGCCTTGGCGCCCGCCTCGCTGCGGTGCTTGTGCTCGCGCAGCCACTCCCACAGGAACCCGATCACCAGACCGGCGCCAACGCCGCCCAGCACCACCGCAAACAGCGGCAGCGAGATACCGTAGTTGAAGCCGGCAAGTTCTGCAAAGGCGTCAGGCATCAATTTCAGCTCAACAGCGGCGCTGTTGGCCAAAGACACCGACACCAGCACAGCAGCCAGCACAAAAAGAACCGCGTAGCGAATGTAACGCATCAGGCTTTCCCGTTCAGGCGGTCCCTCAAGAGTTTACCCGTCTTGAAGAACGGCACATGTTTTTCCTCGACTTCGACCGTCTCGCCGGTGCGCGGGTTGCGGCCGGTGCGCGCGTCCCGTTTCTTGACCGAGAAAGCCCCGAAACCGCGCAGCTCGACCCGGTCGCCGCGGGCCATAGCATCGGTCACTTCCTCAAACACCGTGTTCACGATCCTCTCTACGTCCCGCTGATACAGGTGCGGGTTTTCGTCTGCAATCTTCTGAATCAACTCAGAGCGGATCATGATCTTTTTCCTCCCAGGGAACCGGCATGTTTTAGCTATTATTCTGAGAGTATAGGAAAATTTCCCGCCTTGGGGAAAGAAATCTGGCATCCGGGCAAGGGAAATTGAAGCCCCCTGCCCCGGTTTCCCGCCTGCCGCGGCGAATTTCCGCACCCGCAGCAGGTGCCGCGGCGCAGCAAGCGGGCGCGGGCCCCTGCGGCCCGGCCAATTGATTCGCCCGTCAGGACCGCCCGGCCAGCGCCATCAGCGAGCCGAAACCGACAAACGCCCCGCCGGTGAGACGGCGCAGCCACTTGACCCGCGGCGGCGATTGCAGAAAGCCGCGCAGCCAGCTGCCGCAGAAGGCGATCAGCACATGGTTCAACGCGCAAAGGGCGCCATAGCTGGCGGCCAGGATCAGCACCTGCTGCAGCGCGGGCCGCCCCGGGTCCAGAAACGGCGGAAACAGGGCCGCGATAGCGACCATCGCCTTGGGATTGGTGAGCGAGATGGCCAGCGCCTGCGCCGACAGCCGCCGCAGCGGCGCGGCCTGCGTGCTTTGGCCTGCGCTGACCGAAAACGCATTGCGGTCGCGCCAGATCTTGACGCCCAGCCAGACCAGATAGGCAGCTCCCGCGAGCTTGAGGATCAGGAAAGCCAGCATCGAGGCCTGCATCAGCGCGCCCAGTCCCAGCCCGACCAGGAGCCCAAGCGCTGCGATCCCCGCGCCGTTGATCAGCCCCACCAGGATGGTGACCCGGACGCCGTAGCGCAGCGCATTGGTGATCGCAAACAGCACCCCCGGCCCCGGGCTGATCACCGGAACAATGCTGACCGCGAGGAAGAGGAGCCAGGTTTCAAAGGCCATGCAGCCGGTCCTTTCGGAAAACGTCTGCGGCTTCCCCGGAAGGCGCAGCGCGGCAATCGTGAAAGCCGGGCACGGGCAGCGTTACAGCCCTGCGCCCGGGTCTGAAAAATGCTGGCCGGTCAGGTAAGTTCCTTGGACACCGCCGTGAAGCCTTGCTCGATGGCCGAGGCGGCCTTGACCAGGTTCTCCCCGCCCGACGCGATGCTGGTCACCGCGGTCGACAGGCCCAGGCTGCCAATCCAGATCGCCCATTTGGTCCAGACCGGATCCTTGTGGCGCAGCGCATCCACTGCTTTTTGCGCGTCATCGCGGAACTTCTCGGCCGGCTTGATGGAGACGTGATAGGCCTCGATGCTCTTGATCAGTTTGGCGGTCTCTTTGCGGGTGGCCTCCATGGCGGCAAACAGCCCATCGAGCTTCTTGCTCTTGTAGCCGCGGTCCTTGGCCATCTTGCCGAGCTTCTTCTCGATCTCCTTGTCGAGCTTGCTCTGCTTATCCAGGAGCTTGTTCAGCTCCTTGCCAAGACCAGCGATCTCCAGATCGATGTTCTTAAGCTTGGCCTTGTAGGTCTCCAGATGCTTGTCGACCCGGTTGAAGCCGGCGGTTTCGATCATCAGAAAGTCGGCGAGGAATTCCTTGCCGATCTCCTTGGCTTTCACCTTGGCTTTGGACTGTTTCTCATAAGCCGTGACCAGTTCCTTCAGCGCTTTTTCCAGCTGCCCGTGGACCTTGACGATGTCCGAGGTCACCTTTTGCACCGCGCGGGCGACTGAGACGATGCTTTGGGCAATGCCGTAGATGCTGGCGGCAATGGAGACGCCGCCCGTCACCGCGCCTGCTGCCAGCGAGGCGGTGGAGCCGATGGCTGCGGCACTGCCCAGCACAATCGCGCCGACCACCTTGATGCGGTATTTCTTGCGGTCCTTGTTGGCCTGTTTCCACTTGTCGAAATGCTTGTTCGTGACCTGCTCGATCGACTTCTGGTACTTGGCAAAGATCTTCTGGATGTCGGCGTCCAGCTCTTTGCACTCCTTATCGGAGAGCGGCATCACCGAGCCGAGATCATTGGCCTGGCTCACACGCAGGCTGCATTCGTTCACCAGCTTTTTGTATTCCTTGGTGGCGTCGTCATAGAGCTTGGCGACGAAACGCGCGTCGGTATCCAGCTCTTTGGCAGCGCTCTTGTCGACCTCGACGGTGGCAGTAAAGTTCATGTTTCCGAGCTGCACGAACTTGGGTTTCACCTTCTTGGTGACCTCGTTTTTCACGTCCGCCTTGATGATGGTGAGTTTCTCGGTCGCCATAATGCTCTCTCTTTTTGCCTGTCGCGGTTTGCCGGCGGGCTGAAACGGGTACTGAAATGCGGCATCCGGGGACGCCGGGAAACTGAAATAACGGGGCCAGCCCTGTGGAGGATACTTTAGCGGATGCGGCTTCGAAAGGAAGGGGGAGGTTATGCAGCCTTTTCCCAAACCCGGTCCCAGCCGGAGGCAGCTGGTCTGCTGCGTAAGGTTTTCACAAGACTTCCTTGCTACCCCGTCTATTGACGAGAGGATGTCCATGCCGAACTTTTTCCTGTTTCTCGCTGCCGCGGCCGCAGTTGTCTGTGCGCCCGCATTTGTGCTGCTGGCACAAACGCCGCCAGAGGCCGGGGAAATTGCTTTGGTGGTCGGCGCGCCCTGGGGCCCGGCTGCGGCCGACGTCGCCGCGCGTGCCGGAGTGCAGGAAATCGCACCGGGCCGGGCGCCACTGGGCGTTCTGGTGCAACTGGATAACCCTCAAAGCACAGACCGGCTTTACCGTCAGGGTGCGTGGCTGGTTCTCAACGGAAGAAAGGTTCTAGAGCTATGCGCAAATTGATTGGGGTCCGGCAACAGAGCAGCGGGAGTCTCACTGGCGCCACCGAACGGCGGATTCAGCAGGTGTCCAGCTGGATCCTGATGCCGCTCCCGGCCCTTGCGTCCTATTTCCTGAATGACACCGGCATCTGGTGGCTGCTAGCCGGACTAAGCCTGATCCTGGGCGGGCTTGCGTTCATCTCGCAGAAACTGGCGGACTCAACCCGCGACTACTTGCTGAGTTTCTGCTTTGTCGGGCACTGCATTCTGTTTGCGGCCTCTCTCAGCGGGCATCCCTGGCAGCTGGACGCCCATATGCTGTTCTTCGCCGCGCTTGCCATTGTATCGACGCTGTCCAACCCCCGGGCCCTGATCTTTGCAACAGTGCTGGTTGCCCTGCACCACCTGTCCTTCAGCCTTCTGCTGCCCAGCCTGGTCTATCCCGGCGGCAGCCTGACCGAGAATCTGCAGCGCACAATCCTGCATGCGGCCATTGTTTTGCTGGAAACGGGCGTTCTGCTGCTCAGCCAACGCAAGAGCCTGGCTGCGGATGCCGAGTTGAAACTGCAGCAGCAGGCAGCCAGGGATCAGGCCGAAGCCGCCGAACAGGCTGAAGCCAGAGCAACCCAAAGCCGGAAAGATGCCGAACGGGTGGTCGAAGTGCTGGGAGAGCATCTGGGTGAGCTGGCGGACGGCAGGCTCGACTGCCGCATAGAAGACACCTTCCCCGCTGAATACGAACGCCTGCACGTGAATTTCAACTCAACGGTCCAGACGCTGAAAGGCACCATCGATCAGGTGCTGGGCGCCACCGGCAGTATCAGCAACGGCGCAACAGAAATCAGCCGCGCCTCCGACGATCTGTCGAACCGCACCGAAAGCCAGGCGGCAACGCTGGAGGAAACCGCTGCTGCACTGGAGCAACTGACTGCTTCGGTCAAATCCGCGGCTGATGGCGCCAAAAGTGTCGAGAGCACGATGGATGAGGCGCGGCAGGAAGCCCAGAACAGCGGTGAGATCGTAAAGGAGGCGGTGTCGGCGATGAGCGCAATCGAGGATTCCTCCTCTCAGATCGCACGTATCATCAGCGTTATCGATGACATCGCCTTTCAGACCAACCTGCTGGCCCTGAATGCCGGCGTCGAGGCTGCCCGTGCCGGGGAGGCCGGCAAGGGTTTTGCAGTGGTGGCGTCGGAAGTGCGGGCGCTCGCGCAGCGCTCAGCCGATGCGGCGACAGAAATCAAAAACCTGATCGGCGAAAGTTCGCAGCATGTGGAGCATGGTGTCGAACTGGTCGGCCAGGCCGGCGAGGCCATCCAGACCATCGTCGAACGGGTGAACCACATATCCGGGCTTGTCTCCAATATCGCCGAGGGTGCGATGGAGCAGGCAACAGGGCTGAGCGAGATCAACACCGGGGTCAGCCAACTGGACAGTGTCACCCAGCAAAACGCGGCAATGGTGGAAGAAGCCACTGCAGCAGGCCATATGCTGCAGTCCGATGCCCAGCGCCTGGCCGAACTGATGGCCCGGTTTGAAACCGGCAGCAACTCCACAGCCCCCGCGCCAGCTGCATTTTCGGCTCATGGAGACGGGTTTCAGGGCGCGGCCTGAGGGGCGCCCGCCGCCGCAGCGCTGGAAGGCGAAAACGAAAAAGCCCCGCAGTTTCCTGCGGGGCTTTCTGTTTTCTGCCGTGAGGCCGGGGACGATTAGTCGCCCGACTTCAGTGCGGCGCCCAGGATGTCGCCCAGCGATGCGCCGGAGTCCGAGGAGCCGTACTGTTCCACTGCTTCTTTCTCTTCCGCGATCTCGCGCGCCTTGATGGACAGGCCCAGGCGGCGGGTCTTGGAGTCGACGTTGGTGACGCGCACGTCGACCTTGTCGCCAACCGAGAAACGCTCGGGGCGCTGGTCGGCACGGTCGCGGGACAGGTCGGAGCGGCGGATGAAGGACTTCATGCCTTCGTATTCCACTTCGATGCCGCCGTCTTCGATGGCGGTAACTTCGACGGTCACGATCGAGCCGCGCTTCACGCCGCCAACCGCTTCGGCGAACTTGTCGCCGCCCAGAGCTTTGATCGACAGCGAGATACGCTCTTTGTCGACGTCCACTTCGGAGACAACGGCCGAAACCATGTCGCCTTTGCGGTAGTTCTGGATCGCGTCTTCACCGCGCTCGTCCCAGCTGAGGTCGGACAGGTGAACCATGCCGTCGATGTCGCCGTCCAGGCCAATGAACAGACCGAATTCGGTGATGTTCTTGACTTCGCCTTCGACCTGAGTGCCCTCGGGGTTGTTCTCGGAGAACACTTCCCACGGGTTGCGCATGGTCTGCTTGAGGCCCAGGGACACGCGGCGCTTGGCACCGTCGATTTCCAGAACCATGACGTCGACTTCCTGGGAAGTGGAGACGATTTTGCCCGGGTGGACGTTTTTCTTGGTCCAGGACATTTCGGAGACGTGGACCAGACCTTCGACACCCGGCTCCAGCTCAACAAATGCACCGTAATCGGTGATGTTGGTGACGCGGCCCTTGTGCACGGAGGACAGCGGGTACTTGGCGCCAACCAGATCCCACGGATCTTCCTGCAGCTGTTTCATGCCGAGGGAGATGCGGTGGGTCTCTTTGTTGATCTTGATGACCTGAACCTTGACGGTTTCGCCGATCGACAGGATCTCGGAGGGGTGGTTCACACGGCGCCATGCCATGTCGGTGACGTGCAGCAGGCCGTCAACGCCGCCCAGGTCAACAAACGCACCGTATTCGGTGATGTTCTTGACAACACCGTCGACTGCCTGGCCTTCGGACAGGTTGCCGATGACTTCGGCGCGCTGCTCGGCGCGGGACTCTTCGAGGATCGCACGGCGCGACACCACGATGTTGCCGCGGCGGCGGTCCATCTTCAGGATCTGGAACGGCTGCTTCAGACCCATCAGCGGGCCCGCGTCGCGCACGGGGCGGACGTCAACCTGCGAGCCGGGCAGGAAGGCAACAGCGCCGCCCAGGTCGACGGTGAAGCCGCCTTTGACGCGGCCGAAGATCGCGCCTTCGACGCGCTGATCGTCTGCGTAGGCTTTTTCCAGGCGGTCCCAGGCTTCCTCGCGGCGGGCCATCTCGCGGGAGATGACGGCTTCGCCACGGGCGTTTTCTGCTGCGCGCAGGTAAACCTCGACTTCGTCGCCAACTGCGATTTCGGGCGCTTCGCCGGGGTTTGCGAATTCTTTCAGATCAACGCGGCCTTCCATTTTGTAGCCGACGTCG
Organism: Leisingera sp. ANG-Vp; assembly: GCF_000813725.1. Lineage (GTDB taxonomy): Bacteria > Pseudomonadota > Alphaproteobacteria > Rhodobacterales > Rhodobacteraceae > Leisingera. Next base: position 18,406 of record NZ_JWLD01000008.1, on the reverse strand, counting down.
ATGATGGCCTGGCCGGCTTCGATTGCCAGCACTTTGCCTTTGACAACCGAACCTTCGTCCGGGGTGTCCATTTCGAAGCTTTCGTTCAGGAGGGCTTCGAATTCCTCCATCGATGTTGTTTGAGCCATGAGGTCTCAGGTTTCCTTTACTAAGTGTTTTCTGGCCGGGCGGTTGTCTCCGCCGGTCTTGGTTTCGCCCTACAGAACGTGGCCCGGAGCACATCTGATCAAACAAACACAAAGGGCCGAGGTGTACCCCAGCCCTGCTCAGATATGCCGCCCGGACGTTGACCGCCCTTGTATTGACAGCGCGCGTATAGGCGGATTCCCCGGTGCGCGCAAGGGGAAAGCCCTGCAGGGCAAGGGGACGCGCAATTGCGCTAACAGGCCCGGCAGCGCCTATCCGGCACCTGGGCTGCTTCCGGCCTTGCCCGGGCCGCTGTATTCCTCTTGCAGCAGGACGACGCCAACCAGCACGTAGTCAGCGCTGCCCTGCTCCCCCCGCAGCGGAAGGTAAATTTCGGAGGTGCTTTGATAGTCCGGCAGCGGCCCGGTATATGGCAGCGACACCAGCAGCGGGCGCGGATTGGCCGCAACTTCGCAAAAACAGCTCCACATCATCGACCCGGGCCCGAAACCGGCATGATCGGACAGCCGGGTTCCGACATATTTGTTCCGCAAGGTGTTGCTGGTTCTTGTGCGCGCATAAAGCGCCTTGAAATCAGCTGGCGCCCCGGTTTCGGAGCGTTCGATTTCGTAGATGGACAGGACATCCAGAGCGATTTGCGTATTGGGCAGCCCGAAGTCCGTCAGCTTTGGGAAACGGCTGTCCTCCAAGGCGCTGTGCCAGGAGAAGAAGAGGCTCTTCAGCTCCGGCTGCAGTTCTCCTGCGGCGAAGTCGGATGTATACATCGCTTAAACCGTTCCCGGCAAATCCGCTCCAATCTGCAGCCTCCAAACAGCCGCCGAAGCCGAGCCTAACAAAGCACCTTCTGGTTAATGTAGCCTGAAATCAGAGGATTAAAGGTTTTACCTTCGATAGTTCCGCGTTCGCGGCCAGGACGGGCGGCCCAGGCGGGCAGCAAATTCCGCTGCCCGCCCCCTTTGAGCTCAGGCGATTTCGGTCACAATGGTCCCGCGGGGTTTGCGGACCTTTTTCATCGGCAGCAGCCAGTCGCCTTCCTCGGCGCGGTAGCCCAGCGGCAGCAGCAGGACCGAGCGCAAGCCTTTGTCCTTGAGACCCAGGATTTCGTCGACCTTTTCAGGCTCGAAGCCTTCCATTGGGGTGCTGTCTACTTCCAGCTCGGCGGCTGCAGCCAGCGCAAAGCCCAGCGCGATATAGGCCTGACGGGCGGCGTGATCGTGGTTGGTGCGTTCCTCGCGCGGCAGGTAGGCCGCCTTGAGGTTCTCGTAATACTGGTTCAGCAGCGGGATTTCGCCGCGTTCCTCGGTCATCTGGCGGGTCACAGCATTGATCCGGTCTTCCGAGTAGTTGTCCCAGGCGGCTAAGACGATGAGATGCGAGCCGTCGGTGATCTGCGCCTGGTCCCAGGCATGCGGGCGGATCTGCGCGCGAATCTCCGGGTTGGTGATCACAAACAGCTCAAACGGCTGGGTGCCGGAGGAGGTCGGTGCCATGCGGATCGCCTCGATAATCTGGTCGACCTTTTCCTGCGGAACGGCCTTGGCCGGGTCCATCTTCTTGGTCGCATAACGCCAGTTCAGCTTTTCGATCAGGGTGCTTTTGCTCATGTTTCCGGTCCTTTCGGGAAGCGCCTGCAGGCTGGTATAAATTTGTAACCGGCTATATAGACGGCACTGGAAGGGGCACAAGAAGGCACAAATTTTAGCCCCGGTCACACAGAGGGAACCGCCATGGCCGAAGCTGCGCATTGCCCGGATTGCAGGGGCATCAACGAGGTGCTGTCGCGGGTTGGCGACCGCTGGAGCGTGCTGGTGGTGATTTCGCTGTCGCAATACGGGGTGCTGCGGTTCAACGAGCTGAAACGCAACCTGGGAATTTCGCAGCGGATGCTGAGCCTGACCCTGCGCGGGCTGGAGCGCGACGGGCTGGTCAGCCGAACCTATTACCCGACCATCCCGCCCAAGGTCGAATACGCGCTGACACCGCTGGGTGAGTCTTTCCGTGAGCCTGTGAAGGCGCTGGGATTATGGGCGCTGGAGCATCTGCCTCAGATCGACGCCGCCCGCGCAGAGTATGATGCCGCCGGTGAGGCGGAACAGAAATCCGCCTGAGGCCCAGTCATCTGCGGAATTCCCAAACTCCGGCATCGCGCCGCAGCATAGCCTGTTCAGCGGCATCCAGCCGTGCAGCAGCCTCAGCAGGATTGCGGCTGCCGCCTGCCTTGCTCCAGAGCCTGAGCGCCGACGCCGGGCTCCAGGGCAGGCAGGCCGACGCCAGCCACTGCCGCAGGGGCGGCGGCAGGGCATCATAGGCCTGCATCGGGTTCCCGGCCCGGCGCCGCCGTTTCAGACGCGAGTTCAGGTTGCGGCGTGCCCTGCGGTCAGCCATTCCGGCGCCAGCTTGGGAACGGGTCCTCGAGCGATGCCCAGGCCGGGTCAAAGCCGCCTGCGGTTTCCGGCATCAGGCAGGCATCCAGGCGCGCGGCGGTTGCCGCCTCATCCAGGCCGGAGCCGATGAAAACCAGTTCCTGGCGCCGGTCGCCCCAGGTTTCATCCCAGTTCTGCAGGAACTCGCGCCGGGCTTCCGGGTGGCTGGGCCAGCGCTCGGTTGGCACTGCCGCCCACCACAGGCCCAGCGGGCGGACCGAGGAGATGGCGCCGGCAAGGGAAAACTCAGCGGCCCATTCAGGGCGGGTGGCCATCCAGAAATGGCCCTTGGCGCGGATCACGCCCGGCAGATCGCCGTTCAGCAGCGCATGGATTTTGGCTGGATCAAAGGGACGCTTGGCGCGGTAGACAAAGGAGGAGATGCCATATTCTTCGGTCTCGGGCACATGGTGCTCGAACCCGTACAGCTCCTTGGCCCACAGGGGATGCTCATGGGCGCGGTCAAAGTCGAACCGGCCTGTGTCGAAGATGCGGTCGCCATCCACCTCGGAGTAATCCGCATGGATCACTTCGGCATCCGGGTTCAGCGACTTGATGACCAGCATCGCGGCTTCGGTCTTGGCCGGTCCGGCTTCACTCACCTTGTTCAGGATGATGACATTGGAAAATTCGATCTGGTCGGTGAGAAGGTTGACCAGGGTGCGGTCGTCCTCCTCGCCCAGGCTTTCGCCGCGGTCGCTGAGGAAATCGTGGCTGGAGAAGTCCTGCAGCAGGTTCACCGCATCGACCACGGTGACCATAGTGTCGAGGCGGGCAACATCCGAGAGGCTCTCGCCGTCCGCATCGCGGAAATCAAAAGTCGCCGCCACCGGCAGCGGCTCGGCGATGCCGGTGCTTTCGATCAGAAGGTAGTCGAACCGGCCCTCGGCAGCGAGGCGTCTTACCTCCTGCAGCAGGTCGTCGCGAAGGGTGCAGCAGATGCAGCCATTGGTCATTTCCACCAGTTTTTCGTCCTGGCGCGACAGTTCGGTTTCACCGCGCACCAGATCGGCGTCGATGTTTACTTCGCTCATGTCGTTGACGATGACCGCCACCCGGCGGCCCGCGCGGTTGTTCAGCACGTGGTTCAGAAGGGTGGTCTTGCCGGCGCCAAGAAAGCCCGACAGCACCGTGACCGGCAGCCTGTTGTCCGTCATGCGAATCTCCGATTATGTTATATCATAACATTCTCTTTAACGGAGATAGCAGCCGGCCTGCACGTCTGCAAGATGGAAACCGGGCAAGCGCCGTCTGTCACCGCGCAATGCCTGTGGCCGGCCTTAGAATTTTGAGTATTTTTACAAAGAAGAAGGTACGGTTCCTGTGCATCTCCTCAAACCCTTCATGGCGCCGAGCCAGCGGCGCAACTTCCGGTCTGAGTGTCGGCCGCCGCCGCGGAAATCCAATCGCAAAAAACCTCGGCCGCCGCACCGGGGCGGTTTTTCAACTGGAGCCAATAGGCCCTTTTAGGCGCCGAAACGCCGGCATCCATTGCAACGAGCCGTCCGGATTGCACCTCCTCGCGGACCAGGAAAGAGGGGCACAGGGTCCAGCCGAGGCCATCTGCAGCGAGGCTGACCGCAGCGTGCACGCTGTCCACTTCGAGGATTTGACGGGCCTTGGAGGCCGTAAAGCGCGGGGTCTTGAGCCATTCTTCGAACAGGCTTTCCTGGCCGCTGATACGGATCACCGGCTTCGGGCCCTCCTCGGGGCAGCTTGGTGCGTGAACCGCAGCGATTTCGCAGTGCATGATGGCCTTGGCGGGCGCCGGCTGCACCGGGCCGCCCAGGAATATCTCGGCATCCGGGTCGTAGCCGTGCCTCTCGGGACGCCAGAGGGCAGTTCGGGTCTCCACCTGGATGTCAGGATGGAGAGCATGGAACCGCGGCATGTTGGGGATCAGCCAGCGCAGGGCGAAACTGGCGTTGCAGAGGATGCGCAGACGGCTGCTCTGCGGTTGCTGGTAGCGTTTCAGGGCGTTGCTGATCTGCTCCAGCCCGGGGGACACATCGCTGTAAAGCTGTGCGCCGGAGGCGGTGAGCGACATGCCGCGCGGCTCGCGGGTGAACAGCTGCAGTTTCAGGTGGGTTTCCAGCGCCTGCATCTGCTGGCTGAGCGCCGCCTGGGTCAGCCCGACCTCCTGCGCGGCCAATGTCATATTGCCGAGCCGGGCAACAGCTTCGAAATTGTGCAGCCACTTCAGAGGTGTCGTCATGCCTTGCCATAAATTTTCTTATCAAGAGATGGAAAATTTATCTATTGGATTGCCGCGCGGATTTCCACAACTGTGTGGCCTGGCTGCCTGGCCATTGCGGCACAGGCGGCGTTAGGGAGGATCCGATGAGCGAGCAGCCGAATTTCCTGGTCATAATTTCCGACGAGCACCGCAAGGATGCGATGGGCTGCGCGGGCCATCCGATTGTGAAGACGCCGAATCTGGATGCGCTGGCGGCGCGGGGCACGATGTTCACCTCGGCCTATACGCCTTCGCCGATGTGCGTGCCGACCCGGGCAGCGCTGGCCACCGGCAATTGGGTGCACAAGACCGGCCATTGGGACAGTGCCACGCCCTATGCCGGGAAGCCGCAGAGCTGGATGCATGCGCTGCGGGAGGCGGGCCGCGAGGTGGTGTCGATCGGCAAGCTGCATTTCCGCTCAAGCGAGAATGACAACGGGTTCTCCGAAGAGATCGTGCCGATGCATGTGGTGGGCGGCGTCGGCTGGGCGATCGGCCTGCTGCGGGAAAACCCGCCGCCTTATGACTCGGCGGCAGAACTGGCCGGCGATGTCGGCACTGGCTCCAGCACCTATACCGATTATGACCTGGCGATCACCGATGCAGCGGAGGCCTGGCTTGCCGATCCCAAGCGGCAGGAGCAGCCTTGGGCCGCGTTTGTTTCGCTGGTCAGCCCGCATTACCCGCTCACCTGCCCGGAGGAGTGGTACAGCATGTACGACCCGGCAGACATGGACTTGCCGGTAGGCTATGGCGAAGGGCTGCCGGACCACGAGGAGCTGCGCAACATAGCAGAGTTCTTCAACTACGATGATTACTTCGACGAGCAGAAGATGCGCGAGGCCAAGGCAGCGTATTACGGGCTGACATCTTTTATGGATGATTGCATGGGCCGGGTGATCAAGGCTCTGGAGGCCAGCGGCCAGCTGGAAAACACGGTGATCCTTTATGTTTCGGACCATGGCGACATGATGGGAGACCAGGGGTTCTGGACCAAACAGGTGATGTATGAGGCCAGCGCCGGGGTGCCGATGATTGCCGCGGGCCCGGGCGTGCCGGCGGGCGCAATTGTGGCAACCTGCACAAATCTGACCGATATCGCCGCCACTGCGCGCGAGGTTTGCGGTGTGGCACAGGAGACGGGCCTGCCGGGCGTCTCGCTGCGTTCAATCGCCAGTGCACCCTACGACGCGGCCCGTACCGGGTTCAGCGAGTATCACGACGGCGGCTCGAAAACCGGCGCCTTCATGGTGCGCTGGAGCAAGTGGAAATACGTCTACTACGCCGGGATGCAGCCGCAGCTGTTCGATCTGGAGGCGGATCCGCATGAGCAAATGAACCGGGCCATGGACGGGGTGAATGATCCGGAGATCAATGCTGCCCTGGCTGAGGGCGAGCGGCGGCTGCAGGCGATCTGCGATCCTGAAGCGGCAAATGCACGTGCCTTTGCGGATCAGCGCCGCAGGATTGAGGAATTGGGCGGCGAGGACGCTTGCCGCACCGCTTATGTGTTCAATCACACGCCCACCCCGTCAGAGCAGGACAAGATGCGCGAAGGATCTCCGCTGTAGCCCTTGCCGCCTCCCCTGCCCTTGCCTAGGGTTCCGGCAGGAGGGCCGCGCGCATGACTTTGGAAGAGGCAATCGCCACCCAGCCGCAATGGGTGCAGATCTGGCTGAACCTGCTGTTTTTCGGCGGTTTCGTTCTGCCGCTGGCACTGCTGATCTGGAAGCCCAGCCGGATTGCGGGAGCGGCGACCGTGGCCGTCAGCATTGCCGCCGCCGGCGGGGTCTACTGGATTTACGGCCAGCTCGGGTATGTACGGCTCCTGGGGCTGCCGCATGTGCTGCTGTGGACTCCGCTGGTCATCTGGCTTTGGCGCCAGCGTCAGCGCACGGATATGCCCGCCCTGCCCCGGCACATCATTCTGGCGGTTAGCGCAGTGCTTTCTGTTTCGCTCGCCTTTGATTATGCCGACGTTGCCCGCTATCTGCTGGGCGAGCGGCAGCCGTTCTAAGCAGCTGCCGCTACAAATCGATCTCCAGCACGCCGTCCGGCTCCAAGGCACGGGACTGGCACAGGATAATGGCATCCTCGCGCTGCTTGTTGGAGAGCACAAAGTCCCGGTGCTCAGCCTCCCCCGAAATCAGCCCGCATTTGCACACGCCGCAGATGCCGTCGGAGCATTTTACATCCACATGAAAGCCCTGCTCCAGCAGCACATCGGCTGCCGTCTTCTCAGCCGGAACAACAATCTCGCGTCCAGAGCTTGCCAGCTTCAGCGTGAAGGCGTGGTTCTCGTATTCCGGCTGCTCAGGGACTGAGAAATACTCCATATGGCAGCTCTCTTCCGGAAAGCCGTTGCCGCGCGCAGTATCGAGCACTGCCTGCATATAGGCGTCCGGCCCGCAGGTGTAGACTTGGCTGCCCGGAACGTACCGCAGCACTTCCTTCAGGTCAGCACGGGTGCCCTGATCGGAAAAATGCAGATGCACTTTATCAACCCATGGAACTCCCTTCAGATCCTCAAGGAACCCCCCATTTGACATTTTCGAACAGGAATAGCGGAATTCGAAATCTCGGCCCAAAGCATGCAGCCGGTGCGCCATGGCGATCATCGGCGTCACCCCGATACCGCCGCCCATGAGGTAGGATTTGCCGGCATCCTCAACCAGCGGGAAGTGATTGATGGGTTTTGAGATGAACACCATCCGCCCCTCTTCGAAGATCCGGTGCATGAGTTTCGATCCGCCGCGGCCCTCGTCCTCGCGCAGCACCGCGATCTGGTATTTGGAGGGGTCCGCCGGGTCGCCGGACAGCGAGTACTGACGGAGGAACTCCGGAGCCACCACCACATCGATGTGCGCACCCGCTGTGGCCGGAGGCAAAGCCGCACCGTCCGGCAGCGAGAACTCATACTTGGTGACGCTGTCCGTCATGTGCTCCACCTTCGACAGGCGCACCCGCATCACCGGCGCTTCGCCCTGATCGGCGGTATAGACATGCTCCGGCGGCAAGCCTGCGGCACGGCGTCGTTTGTGCTCCTGGGCCGTGATCAAATTCTGATAGGCCGCAATTCCGGCCTCCCGGTCCATCGGCGCAGGCCAGGCGTAGGGCGGCGGCGCCAGCGGTGCGGGATAGACCGCCAGCGTTTGGTCCTCGAACTTCAGGTCCAGATCCTTGGAGAGCTTGCGCTCATTCACCGGATGGCGGGTGGGGTCATAGGGGCCCTCGTCCTCCATCTCGAGATCCCACCACCATTTCTTGACCTTGTTGACCTCGCCGTTACCCAGCGCGTCATCGAGTTTTGCCAGCGCCTTGGCGCTGCCCGGCACATTCATGGCAGCCCAGCGGAACGGTGCCTCGGCAAACAGCCCTTCCAGGTTCCAGGGGCAGGTTTTCATGCAGCGGCCGCACATGGCGCCGCCGGGTGTGCTGACCCGGTAGGTGGTGCATTTCTGGCTGTCGGATTTCCAGATCTCGTAACCGTTGAACATCAGCTTGGGCCCGGCGGTGATGGCACCTGACGGGCATTCGCGGGCGCATTTGTTGCAGGCTTCACAGAACCGCTGCAGGCCAAAGTCCACAGGCAGATCATGGGTCATCGGCAGGTTGGTGGTGACCGCGCCGGACTTCAGCCGGGGGCCAAGGAACGGGTTCAGGATCACCTCGCCGATGCGGGAGACCTCGCCCAGGCCCGAGAGCAGCAGCAGCGGCGGCTGCAGCACCTCGCCATCCATCACTGAATGCACCCGGGCGGTATAGCCGAGGTTGCGGATCTGCTGCGCGATGACCCCGCCCAGCAGCGAGAACCGCAGGTAGGCGCGCATCGACTGGGCGCAGGCGATCCAGTCGTCGCCCGAGGCACCCTCCATGGTTTCGTGACCCTGGTCGATGATCATGCTGATGGCGTTTTCGTGGTACGGGGCCAGCGGCGCACCCGCTGCGTCGTGCGAGTAATAGGCCCAGTCCGGGCAGCGCGAGATGCCCACCGCATCGCAACCAAGGAAATAGGCGGCGGCCTTGATGCTGGCAGCATTGCGGGCGGCGTCCGCGGCGGAAGGGTCGATCTGTGGCGCGGCCTGCCCGTCCTGCAGCAGGACAAAGGCCGCCAGCGACGAGCGGAAGGCAAAGGCAGAGGAAGACTTGCGGACGTAGTTGCCATTCCTGGCAGCCTCTTGCGGTCCCTTGCCCATGTCGCCGAACAGCGCACGGGCGAACATGTCGGTGCGCTTGGGCACGCGGGCGACGTTTGCCTCGTCGATATAGGTCGTTGGATCTGACACGCGCTTGAGCGTTTCAAACGGGTGCGGCCCGTCCTTGAAGGCGCGTTTAGCATAGGGGTCGCGGCTGCCGGCGCTTTTGGCGTGGGCACCGAGGCCGAAGCGGTACTTGAGCCCCGGTATTTGGCCCGGCACCAGCGGTTGATCCGGTGCCAGCTCCAGCGTGGTGGTAATTGCGGCGATGCCGAAGCGGCTGCCCAGGAAGGGATTGGTCAGCACGCCGTTTTCATAAGTGGCAAGCCCTGCCTGAACCGCCAGCCGGCCCAGGTGCACGTCGGTAGCGGCGCCGGTGTGGGCACGGGCTTCCCAGCCCAGCAGGCGGATGTAATTGGCAAGCGTCACCACTGTTTCCGCAGCCCGCAAGCAGGCACGCTGGTCTTGCGCATCATGCAGCCAGTCCGTGCCTTCCTCCCCTGCCCCGGGGTCACGCGGGAATTCGTAGATGAAGACCAGGGCGTGCGGGTGATGGCGGCAGCTGACCGGCGGCGCCTTCATCGCCTCGCGCAAGGAAGCCAGCACCACGTCGATGCCCGAGGCAAAGGTCTGGGTCTGCTTCGAGCGCAGAGTTTCGGCCAGCGTGTCCACATCCGGGTTGACCAGCGGCTCTTCCAGCCAGGCGGCTTGCGGCACAGCACAGGCGCCCGCCAGCGAGGCATCGCAGTAGTAGCCGAAGGCCTTCAGGTGGTCAGCCCGCTCTTGCGGGCAGGCTGGGATGGCAGCGCATTCCTTCTTCACCAGCCCTTCACGGGTGGCATCCAGCATCGCCTGATAGTCGCGCATGGCGTTGACAATCGACAGCGGCGCTTCGGGGCGGCGGAAGGAGATTTGCTGCAGCGGCGGGATGGAGTCCAGACCCGCAGGCACAGCCTGGCGTGCAAGGGTTTCCAGAGGGTACGGTCCCAGATGCACCGGCCGGTTTCGGTAGGAAAACAGTTTGCCCATGGTCTTTCCTTGCAAGTTACAGCTTGGGAACGGTGCGCGGTTCGTCCTGCATCAGCTTGGCGGCAGTGCGGCGCAGTTCCTGCAGCTCTGTCTCTGCCAGTTTGGCTTCGAAATACGCCGCGTTTTCCTGCGCGATCGGCAGGACCGCGTCCAAGGCGGTTTGCCCCTGGGCGGTCAGTTCCACCCGGATCGAGCGCCCGTCCCCTGTGCCGCTGCTGCGGAGGATGAAGCCGCGTTCCTCCATCAGCCGGAGGGTGCGGGAAGTGGCGGTCCGGTCGATGCCGATGAACGCAGCAATCTCTGAGGGTGTATGCAGCCCTTCCAGGCCTGCGGCCAGAAGCACGCACCACATCGGCCGGGTGAGGCCGTAGCCGGCGATGCGCTGTTCGAAGCGGCGTTCGATCACCCGGGCCAGCATGGTGATCTGATAGCCCAGGGAGTTGTGAAGGCGGAAACGGGACTCGGTCATAGTAATTGACAGTGTCAATTATATTGCCGCGAAATGCCAGCCCTGATTTTCAAGGGCCGGATTGCCGGTCAGCGGCCGTGTTTACGGGTTCCCAGCAGCAGCAGAAAGACGAAGGCAGAGCCGACGGAGGTTGTCACGATGCCCACCGGCAGCTCTTGCGGGGCGAGCAGGAGGCGGGAGAGGATATCGGAGCCGGTGAGCAGGATAGCACCGGTCAGGGCGGCCAGCGGCAGCAGGCGGCGGTGCAGAGGCCCGGCCAGGCCGCGGGCGATATGGGGCACCATCAGGCCGACAAAGCCGATGACGCCTGCAACCGAGACAAAGGCAGCGGTGGACAGCGCAGCGACCAGGAACATGCGGAAGCGCATGGATTTCACCGGCACGCCGAGGCTGGCGGCGGTGATGTCGCCTGCCAGCAGCGCATCCAGCCAGCGGCTGCGCCACAGCGCATAGGCCAGGATCAGGCCAAGGCCTGCGGCGACCAGCGGCAGGGTCTCCCACCGGGCTAGCCCCAGCCCGCCCAGCATCCAGAAGATCACTGAATGGGCGGCGCGGTTGTCGCCGGAGAAGATCAGGTAGTTGGTGATGGCTGCAAACAGGAAAGAGACGGCAAGCCCTGCCAGGATCAGTTTCTCGGGGGCGCTGGTCTGCAGCGCCTGAACCAGCGCGAGCACGATGCCCGAGGCCACCAGCCCGCCGCAGAAGGCGGCCAGCGGCAGGGTCCAGATCCCCAGCACATCGCCAGTAACGGTGATGACCAGCACCGCTCCGGCAGCAGCGCCGGAGGACAGGCCGAACAGGAACGGATCGGCCAGGTCGTTGCGGGTGGTGGTCTGCAGCACCACGCCGACCAGCCCCAGCCCGGCGCCGATCAGCGCCGCAAACAGCGCCCTCGGCAAACGCAGATCGAAGATGATCCGGTGCATCGGTTCGGGCTCGGCAGCGCTGAACCCCAGGCCTGAGACGATTGCGGTGAAGACTTCGGAGACCGGAACATCCGTGGTGCCGTAAAGCACCGACAGCAGAAGGAGGGCGGCCAGAACGGCCGCCCCCAGTATCAGCGAAAGGCCGAAACGGCCCATATCAGAACAGGTCCGGGTGCATGGCCTGGGCGATCTTTTCGATTGCAGCAATGTTTGCCGGCCCAGGAGTCAGCTCTTCATAGCGCAGGCCGACCCAGCGGGCGTTCTTGACCGCGTCGGTATGGGCCATCACCGGGTGCTCCTGCAGGAACTTGAAGGTGTCCTCGGCGCCGTTGCCGTTCTGGTAGTCCAGCAGCACCAGGAATTCGGGGTTGGCGGCGGCAACCGCTTCCCAGGAGGTGCGCCCCCAGCTGGTGTCGAGCTCATGGGTGACGCTTTCGCCGCCCGCGGCTGCGATCATTGCATCCGGGATTGCGAATTTGCCTGCGGTGAAGGGCGCATCAGCCGGGCCGTCCAGCAGGAAGACGCGGGGCTTGTGCTGATCCGCGGTCTTGGCTTCGATGGCGGCCAGCTGCTCCTGCCAGCCGGAGACCAGGGCCTCGGCCTTGTCCTCGACATGCATCACCTGGCCCAGACGCAGCACGTCGCCGAACAGCAGGTCCATGGAGGCCGCCGGGCGTTCCTTGTCCAAGTGCACGCAGCTTTCGGTCAGCACCATGGTCTTGATGCCGAAAGGCTCCAGCGTGTCCGGGGTCACCTCGCCGCCGGGCTTCATGCCGTAGTACCAGCCGGCAAAGAACAGGTCGGGCGAGGCCGCAACCAGGTTCTCCACGGTCGGGTACTTGGGGGCCAGTTCCGGAATATCGCCGCGGGCGTCATCGAACGCGGCGCTGGTCTTGTACCAGCCGGTGATGCCTGTCAGGCCAACCATTTTGTCCTGCAGCCCCAGGGCAAAGGCCATTTCGGACATGTTGATGTCATGCACCACCAGGCGTTCCGGTGCGGCATCGAACTCCAGCGGTGCGCCGCAGTTGTCGACCGTCACCCCGGCAGCAGCGCCGGTGGCCAGGCTGGCTGCAACGGCAGCCGTCCAGATCAGTTTCATTTCACGTCTCCATCAGTCAGAATTGAATTTGGGATTTCCGGATATCGAGGGCGGGGATCATCCGCCCTTCATGAGGCAAGCGCAGGTAGCTGACACCAAAGGTGTCCTGCACGCTTTCAGGTGTCAGCACCTCGGCAGCCGGCCCAAAGGCGGTGAGGCGGGTGGCCTTCATCAGCGCCGCATGGGTGGCGAACTCGGGGATCATCACCAGATCATGCACCACCATCACCACGGTGACCCCCAGCGAGGCGACCAGCGACAGCATCCGCCCCTTTGCGTCCGGATCCAGGTGGTTGGTCGGCTCATCCAGCACCAGAAGGGCAGGCTCCTGCGCCAGAGCGCGGGCAATATGAGCGCGCTGGCGCTCGCCGCCGGAGAGCTGGGCCATTGGCTTGCCGGCCTTATGCGCCAGGCCGGTGAGATCGAGAATGCGGGCCAGCGCCGTGGCATCCTGCTCAGCCGGGCGCGTCCGGGCCAGCGGCATCTGCCCCAGCGCCACGTAGTCGCGCAAGAGCAGCCGCCCGTCGGGTGCGGACTGCTGGCTGACGATGGCGATCATCCGGGCACGTTCCCCGGCCTTCATCTGCCGCAGGCTTTGCCCGCCGACCAGCACATCGCCAAGCGCCAGCGGCTCGATCCCGGACAGGAGGTTCAACAATGTTGACTTGCCTGCTCCGTTGGGACCGGCGATGGCAAGAACAGCGCCCTTGTCCAGATCGAAGGAGACATCGCTTACCAGGGCGTCGCCGTTCAGCGCGTAATATTCCAGGCCGCGCACGCTGAGGAAAGGCTGCGAAGCGGTCATGGCGCGGCCTCCGCCTTGATCCTCGGCAGCCGGGCCAGGGTCTTGTCATAAAGCTGCGCCGGGCGTTCGCTGGCATTGGTCCAGCCGGTCTCGCTTGCCAGGTACTGGTGCGCAAAGCGGGCCAGTGCTTCGGTGTCCGCCGGGGACTGGATGCCGCCAAAGAGGTATTGGGCTTTGCCCTCAGCCTGAAAGCCCACCGTCACCGGCTGGCCGCAACCGGCCATGCAATCAACAGCCCGCAGCGCAAAGCGCCCGGGGATGCGGTCCGAGAGGGCTGCGCGCAGCCGACTGGCTTCAGCCGCTCCTTTGCAGGTGGCGCAGATCAGAATCGTGTGGTCACAAAACTCCAGCATGATCCGCCTCGCACATTTGCGCGCGCGGAGAGAAGCTGCCAGTCATGACGGCACAGGAAACACGTGCCATAGAAGCCTCCTTCCAGGACGCCCCGCCCCGGGTTGGTTGAACATCTGATGGCAGGTCTCCTGACTCGCGGGTCGAGGCTTTGCTGCGCCTTCCCGCCCTTCTGTGGGGCAGTGGCTTGTGGCAGCATTGCTCTCCGCACACAGTTGCGGGGGCAGTCACGGAATTGGCGCCTGATGGCTACACCTCACCGTGTTCCCTTTTCATCCCCCCGGAGTGGCCCCGGGGAAAACCATCACCGCCTTGTAAAAGCCCCGTCTCTGCTGTGTCAAGCGCGGGAAACGGCTGGCCTCAGGCCACACCCCACCAGCGCAGGGTTTGCTCGCAATGGTATCGGATCGCTGCAGCTGCGGCGCTGGCATCCCGGTTTTCCAGGGCGCCGATCACGGCCAGGTGCTCTTCCATGGCGGAGACGATGCGGACCTGCAGGAAGGGGCGTGCGTTCTGAATGATCGCGATACGCATCCGGTTGGCGTTGTAAGCCGCAGAGAGCTGGGCGTTTTCCAGCCCCGCTGCCAGGAAGTCATGCAGCGACAGATCGACTTGAATGGCCTGCGGCGGCAGATCGCTGCCTGCATTTGCGCGGGCGGCCTCCAGCATCTGCTGGTGACGCTCCTTCAGAGCGTCCAGACCGTCATAGCGGCCATCCGAAACCCGGCGCCGCGCGCCCTCCTGATCCAGCACCATGCGGAAATCGAGACAGTCGCGGATGATGTCCGGGCTTGCCTCCATCACCTGGATGCCACGCTTCGGCAATGTGATCAAAAGGCCCTGGGAACTGGCCTGTTTCACGGCCTCGCGCACCGCAGCCAGGGGGTAGTCCAGCAGCGTCACCAGCTGCGGCATCGACAGGAACTGCCCGGCCCGCAGCGTCCCGCTGCGCAGGGCAGCCCATAGCGCATCCTGGGCCCGGTCCGCCAAAAGCTGAACATCCTGCGCCTTGCTCATTGCCTGCTCTCCCGCTGTCATTTCCCGCACTTGCCTTAAGGTGCTATCTGAAATTCTTTATAGTCTATTTTATAGAATACTTCGTAACATGTTAGGTGCAAGCTCAATTTCGGCACAGTTTGGCGGCCCGCCCGCAGCAGGCCCCGCAAATGCCATCCAAGGGGCTCTAGGGAGGAAGTTATGACCGCAACTGATGAAATGCATGTGCATCACGGGGGGACAATGGACCCTGAGGGCAATGCGCTGAACCCCGTCGGCAGCGACGAGAAAACATGGGGATGGTTCGCCATCTTCAATATCTGGGCCAATGACGTGCAGTCGCTGTTCGGCTATTCGCTGGTGGCATCGCTGTTCATCTCCTACGGCGTTGGCGGCTGGACCGCCTTTGCCGCGCTGATCGCGGCCGGGCTGTTCGTGATGTGGATGGTGAACCTGTCCGGCGCTGCAGGCGAGAAATACGGCATCCCCTACCCTGTTCTGGCCCGCGCCAGCCTGGGCACGGAAGGCGCCAAGCTGCCCGCAGTGCTGCGGGCCACGGTCGCGGTGTTCTGGTACGGGGTGCAGGTCTATTTCGCCTCCACCGCGCTGGCCCTCCTGATCCGCTCGGTCACCGGCCTCAGCGGCGGCACCGAGATCCTCGGCCTCACCGGCATCGACTGGCTGTCCTTTGTCATCGTCTGGGGGTTTCACATCGTGATCTTCTGGCGCGGCATGGGCTGGGTGGAGACCTTCCTGAACATTGCCGGCCCCTTCGTCTATCTGGTGATGATCGGCCTGGTCGTGGTGCTGTGGCAGCGCTCTGACGGGCAGCTGCTTGAGGCCACCGCCACCATTTTTGCCAACCCCGAAGGCACGGTCTGGACCGAAATCAAAGGCTTCGTCGCCATTGTCGGCACCATGGTGGCCTATTTTGCAGCGGTCATGATCAACTTCAGCGACTTCTCGCGCTATGCCAAAGACAAGCCCGCGATGGTCCTGGGCAACCTGGCCGGGCTGCCATTCAACATGATCCTGTTTTCGGCGTTGGCGCTGCTGACCACCGGCGGCGCGGCCGTGGTCTTTGGCGAAGAGATCATCAACCCGACCGAGATCGTCGAGCGCACCGACAGCGTAGTGCTGGGCATCATCGCGGCAATCACCTTCTTTGCCGCCACCGTCGGCATCAACCTTGTGGCCAACTTCATCCCCGCGGTGAACGGCATCGCCAGCCTGGCTCCGGAAAAGATCAGCTTCCGCAAGGCCGGCCTGATCACGTCGCTCTTTGCCCTGGTGATCGGCGGCTTCTGGAACAGCTTCATCAGCCAGTTCGGCATCAGCGGCTTTGTCAACACGCTGGGCGCAACCTTGGCGCCGGTCTTTGGCATCATGATCGTGGATTACTATCTGCTGCGCAAAGAACAGCTGAACGAGAATGACCTCTACAATATGGAGAGCGGCATCTACCATTACAATAACGGCTGGCACGGGGCAGCGGTGAAAGCCTTCGGTCTGGCAGCAGTGTTCTCGGTCGCAACCGTCTGGGTGCCATGGCTCGGCTTCCTGTCCGGCTACAGCTGGGTGATCGGCGCCGTGCTGGGCGGTGCGATCTATCACTCTCTGGCCAAAGGGCAGATCAAAACCTGACGGGATCCCGTCATCCGAAACCAAAAAATCCGGGCCGGTGGAAGCTATGCTTCACCGGCCTTTTTTGCGCACTCCTGCGGGGGCAAATCCCCCCGCCATTGTTTCGCCTCAGGATCGTGCGCCATGCGGCGCAAACCGGCACAATCCAACCGGCTGCGCCCGGATTTTGCCGCAATGCCGACACATTCACGCTGATGCTGCGCCGGCCGCGCCCGGGCATTAACCGTAAATTCAGCTCCTTACAGAGGGGCGGGCAAGATCTTGCTTACCCGGCGGAAAGGCTTGGATTGCCCAAGTCTGGCCACGATAGACTCGTGCCTGAGCAGTAACTTTTACAAGAACAAAAGCCATAGCAAGGAGGACCCTAAGCGTGGCAGCCACATCATTCCCGGAGCCGGTATTTTCGCAGTTGAATTCCCGGCAGTTTACAGGTGCCCAGGAAGACCTCCTCAACCTTGATCACTCAAACACCCTTGCGCTCCGGTCGGGCACGGTTTCGATGAGTTTTTCGCTGGACCGCCTGCCAGGGGAAGTGGCGCTGGTGTCCAAGGATGGCAGCGGCGCCGGCGAGGGCGACTTCACGCTCTGGGTCAAGGACGGCACCCTGGTGGCCACCCAGTCCGGCGGCGGCGAGACCGAATACCTGAAAGTCCCGGACCTGGTGCTGTCGGCCAATACCACCTACCATATCTCGCTGACTTTCGGCCGGGACGGGCTGATGATCTGGCTTGACGGCGCGCTGGTTGCAGCCGAGCCGCAGTTCAAGCAGGGCATCCAGGACAACACCAATGCGCTGGTCATCGGCGGCTCCCGCGCCTGGCGCAGCGACCAGGAGGATGAGGCCCATTCGCTGTTCAAAGGCACCATCAGCGACATCCGCATCTTTGACCGCCAGCTCGGCGAAAACAGCCAGATCGAGCTGGCCCGGGCCTCGGAGGCCGGGCTGAAGGACAGTGTCAGGATGCAGGACGCAATGGCCGACCTGGCGCCGGCCTTCGGCCAGCTGCACGGCGCCAGCGACACTTTCCTGGAGATCCTGGAAGACTACGGCGTCAGCCATCACGGCCATCTGGACCGCAGCCTCAAGATGATGATCCGCAACGGCGGCGACGATACGGTCGACGGCTCGGCCCTGGACGAGGGCATCGACGGCGGCCTTGGCGACGACCGGCTCGACGGCAAGGGCGGCCATGACGTGCTGCAGGGCAATTACGGCAACGACAGCCTGCTGGGCGGCTTCGGCGCCGATGTGCTGGATGGCGGCCACGGCGAGGACACGCTGATCGGCGGCAGCGGCAACGACCTGCTGATCAGCCGCGCCGACGGCCGCGAGGGCGCCATCGCCTATGACCCCGACCGCGACGAGGGCGACCCGCTGAACGAGCTGACAAACGGCAAGCTCTACCCCAACCAGCCGGTGCCGGCGGACGACCTTCTGGTCGGCGGGCGGGGCGCAGATATCTTTTATTTCCAGACCCTTATCAACGCCAAGAAGCGTTATATCGAGAAGCACACCCGCGATGACGGCAGCATCAACTGGCACGGGGTTGCCGGCGAGAACGACAAGCTGCACGACCATTGGGTCGATGTCCTGGGCAATGATGTGATCAAGGACTTCAGCCGCGCCGAGGGCGACCGCATCGTGATCGAGGGCCACACCACCGAGATCGCCTCGATCACCTATGGCGACCGGAACCGCGACGGGGTGATGGATCATTCGGTGATCGAGCTGTATTCCGACCAGGGCCGCAACGGCGGCGCCCACAACGGCGACCGGCTGGGCAGCATCACGGTCTATGGCGATCTGGTGAAGCTCTCCGACATCGAGCACACCGCTGCCCCGGCCTATGGCATCGTCCAGAGCGTCTCCGACCTGCAAGAAGCAATCCGCCCCAAGGCCGTCTCCGAAGACACCGGGCCAATCAGAATACCAGGGGCAATCCTCCAGGATGCCGCAGATTTTGCCATTCCCGGCGTCCGGGCTCCGGTGCTGGCCCTGCCTGGCCAGCATGTGCTCTCAGGCGCCGAGGGCGACTATCTGAATGCAGGCCATCAGGACGCGCTTGCGCTCCGGTCGGGCAC